>NZ_RYFF01000047.1 GCF_004138165.1 Candidatus Chloroploca sp. Khr17 | reverse complement strand
GCGCTCGAGCGCGGGAAGCAGGCGCACATCGGGACGTTGGGTCGCCGTGCAGGCGATGATCAGCAGCCGGCGCGGGAAGGCAACGGCGAGCGCGGTGCGGTGTGTGCCACACGCCGCACCTGCCCCGTCCGTCCCGCTTGGGGTGGTCGGTTCGGCGCTGGACGGCGCCGTGGGCTGAGCAGGGGCATCCATCGTCATTCCTTTGTTGATTAAACACGGTGGGCAACAAGGGGAAGGCAGGCGACATTGGTCGGTTCTGCCTGCCCTTTGTTGCCGGGCCAGGCGCGTTCAGGCGGGTGTGGGGTCGGCAGGGTTGGCAGGGTCGTCCGCGTCGGGCGTGGACGGCGGGGACGCGATGGCTGCACGAAGGCGCTGCACCATCGCGTCCCACTGGCAGGCGTACTGGCGGAGGGCCACGCGCTGGATCATCGCCAGCTGTAGCGCGGTCTCTGCTGAGACGCCGGTGGTCGCAATGATCTCGGCCATGAGGGCCTGCAGGTCGTCGCCACTCGGCGCGGGCGTGGGCGTGGTCGGTCGCGTGCTCATGGGTCGTCTCCTTGTGGTTTCAGGCAACACAAAAGACCGTGTGCGCGGCATCAGCACACGGCCCTGTGCCACAGCGGCGCGTTTCATCAGATCGGTTCAGCAGTTGTGTGGCGATGGCCTCCTTTCATGTGTGGCTTGCATAGAGCGCCGCTGCCGGCAGCTCGGGCTGCTCCCAGGATTCATCGGCGCGCTCCGGCAGCGCGGCGACCTCGCGGTCAGCGTGCAGCAGGGCCTCGTCAATGGGGTTCCAGGGCAGGCCGACCTGAGCGCGGTAGCGGATGAGGTGGTAGGCAAGGCGGGCTGATCTGGATCGCCTGAGGGCGGCAATCGAGATCCCGTAATCCGCCGTGTAGGCCGTGCCAATGCCGCGCGCAAAGCCGATCATGGCCATCCTCGCCGGGCCAGAGCTATCGAAGCTCAGCACCAGCGGCGAACGGCAGACCCACGAAGGCTTGCCGATCCCGAGCAGATGGATGCGGCGTTGGAATGGGTCGAGCTCAGCGGCGGCTTCAAGATCGATAATCAACTGCGCGTACCATGCGGTTGCGCCACGCGCATAGCGGGCTGGGACAAGGCCCCCAATCGCGCAGGCGGGCCGATCAACGAAGCCATCGGGCTCGTCGTGGAAGCCCCACGCGGCGCGTTGGCGCACCTGGGCACGTTCCTCGTCGTCGAAGCAGTCCTCGCGGTCGCGCAGCAGGTCGCCGATGATCGCGGCAGCCCCAGGGCCGGGGTAGTGGATGATCGGCACGATCGGCGGATCGGGGCCGTGCCCCATCGTTTGGAGCAAGGCCGTGAGCCGCACGTCGTCGCGCTCACTGGCGAGCGGATTCCCCATCGTGTCGTAGCTGAGCGCCCAAGCGAGGGCGGGGGCAGGCACTGATGGGCTGATAGGGGGCGGCGTACACCAGTTCGCGACGCGGTGGGCATAGTACGGCAGCGACAGGCGCGCCGTATTCCCAGGAGGAAACGCGCCGGAGTCGAGGACGACATGCACCCCCGGCGTGCGGGCGAGCAGGCGTTCGGTTGACGAGCCAGCCGGCACGAGGTAGTGCCGTTGGCCGACATGCAGGGCGATCGCGAGATCGTAGGGGCGGGCACGAGCGCCCAGAGCAAAGTAGAACGTCGGTGGCATCTCTTCCTCCTGAGGCTACACAAAATCACACAGCCCGGCGCAGGGAAAGCTGAAAAGAGAAAGCGGAAAGCGGAAAGGCTCAGCGATCGCATTGACCGCACGGCTTGTTCAGCGTTCGACGTTCAGCGTTCAACGTTCCCTGGGGCTGCTAGACCGGGCGACGAAGAGCGGGCGGCGGGCGCAAACGCGGCTGCTTGCAGACAACGCGGCGGTTGGCCGCCACGAGCAGGTGGTGGGCGCCAGCGGCGCATGAGGGGCCGGGGAGGAAAGCAGAAAGCAAAAAGATGAAAGCGGAAAGGGGCAGCGAACCCAATGATCGCTGGGCCGTTTTCAGCTTTCAGCGTTCCGATTTCCGCGTTCCCCGGCAGGCGGGGAGCCTCTCAGACAGTGGATTGAGGGGCTGCTGGAGGCGTCGCTCGGTGGAGTCACCCTAGCATCAGCGGCATCGCGCTGCATCAGCAGTGATGACCGATCAGGTGCAGGGCGATTGCATCTTCATTGCGCTCGGGCACAGAATGCGGCATGATACGGCCATACGAAACCGCTTGGTGCTTGGAGGTTTCGCATGCCCCCAGTTCGAGCGCTTGCCCTGGCGTCTTCTTTCGCAACCGTCGACGACCCACGGATCGAGCGCACCAAGGCGCACAACCTGCTCGATAACATCATCATCACGCTTTGTGCCGTGATCGGCGGTGCCGATGACTGGGTCGGTGTCGAGGAGTTTGGCACGAGCAACGAGGCGTGGCTGAAGGAATGTCTGGAACTTCCCAACGGCATTCCTTCCCACGCTACGTTTGGACGGGTGTTTGCGCGTATCGACCCGGAGCAGTTTCAGCAGCGCTTTCTGTCGTGGATTCAGGCCGTCCAAACGGTGCGCACGGATGTGATTGCGCTTGATGGGAAGACCCATCGGGGTAGTCACGACCGCCCAAACGGGAAGGCCGCGCTGCACCTCGTCAGCTCCTGGGCCACAGAAAACCGCGTGGTGTTGGGCCAGATTGCGGTGGACGACCCATCGAATGAGTTGACGGCGATCCCCTAGTTGCTTGACCTGCTTGACATACGCGGCGGTACCGTGACCCTGGATGCGATGGGCGGTCAGACCGCGATTGCGGCGAAGATTCGTGATAGACAGGGGCACGACGTGCTCGCATTGAAGGCCAATCAGCCGACGCTGGATGCCGATGTCCAGGCCCTCTTCGCCGATGCGCGGGCGGCCCAACAGCCGGAAGATGGCATCACCAGGGCGACGGAGATGACCAGTGGCTATGGGCGGATCGAAACCCGTACCGCCTCTGTCATCAGCAACCCAGCAGTGATGGCCTCTCTGAATCCGGGCAACCGCTGGCGCGATCTGTCCAGTGTTGCGTTGGTCGAGGCCCAACGCACCGTTGATGGGCAGACAACCACCGAACAGCGCTCTTACCTGCTGGATCAGGTGCGTACGCCGCGTGAGGTGAACACGCTGGTGCGGAGCCATTGGGGCATCGAAAACCGCGTGCATTGGGTACTCGACGTCATCGTTCACGAAGATGCTAGCCGCATTCGGACGGGCGATGCGCCACAGCATATGGGTGTGGTGCGCTTACATCGCACGCAATCTCTTACGCCAGGAGCCGAGCAAAGGCAGTGTGAAGACCAAACGCGTTCGCGCCGCGCTCAATGACGCCTATCTCGAACGGGTGCTCGGAATGTAAGATGCAATCGCCCTATAACGGTCGCGGTCGGTTATTGACAGCCAATATTGGCCCATGCTATACTCGGTTTAGCATGATCGTATAATGAGATTACTCTGCCTTCCTATAGAAAGTGGCTGCGATGCACGATGCTAGTTGGCAGTCGCAGCCCACTTTTTCGATTCATAACGACATGTCTTGTAGGCTCTGAACTCGAATTCGCGTAGAAAGAAATTTGGTGCGATGACCCTTGATCCGCCACCCATCTCTCCAAGCGAGAAGCCTACATTTGTAGATGTGTTTGCCGGTGCCGGCGGATTATCGCTTGGCTTACTCCACGCAGGTTGGCATGGGCTCTTTGCCATCGAGAAATCCGCTATGGCATTCGAGACCTTGAAGCATAATCTTGTTGACCAGACAACTGGCCCGCATCTTGACTGGCCAGAATGGTTGCCTGCTGAACCCATTGGTATTGAAGAATTCCTAAAACAGTATAAACCTGATATACAGACCAAACTTAAGGATATTGATCTACTTGCAGGTGGCCCTCCTTGTCAAGGGTTTTCTGCTGCCGGTCGAAGAAGGCATGATGATGAGCGAAACTTGTTATTTGAAAAGTATCTTGAACTGGTTTCCCTCGTCAAGCCGAAAATGATCTTAATCGAGAATGTACGAGGCTTTGCGACATCCTTTACAAAGTCCGAAAAGGGAGAGAAAGGCGTCGAAGTCGAGGAAGATATTTTCAATGCAGATCAGGAATTACAAAAGCGCCTTATTAAAATGGAATTCACCCCCTTCAGCGAGTACTCGGTAATGGCGAAAGACTTCGGTGTACCGCAATTAAGACCGCGCTATATTCTTATTGCTATTCGCAAGGATTTGCTTGACGCTCTTCCCGAACTGAATGTTAGGCCATTCAAGATACTACACGGTCTGCGTAGGGCCTTCTTGGCACGATATGACCTGCTCGTTGAAAGAGAGGTGACACTCCAAGAGGCCATATCAGACCTCGAACTGCACCACGGATACAGAATACTCCGGGAACCTCAGATGAAATCATTCCGTCACGGCAAGTACGGAGGTATTTCGAGTATTTATCAGAGGGTAATGCGTAAAGACCGCAGCGGCAACCCTATTTCTGAGGGTGAATTTGCCGACAGTCACCGTTTTCCAAATCATACGGATGATATTATTAAGAGATTCCAGCGCATAATTCGTGATTTTCGACCAGGCATACAATTGAGTGAGAAAGAACTAAAGCAACTAAACATCAACAAGCATCGCATAGCACCACTTGCACCTAATGAGGCGTGTCATACTCTCACTAGTCTACCAGATGACCTTATTCATTATAGTGAACCCCGTATTCTTACCGTTCGAGAGTATGCCCGTATACAGTCGTTTCCTGACTGGTTTGAGTTCAAGTCAAAGTACACAACAGGAGGTGATCGGCGCCGAGTTGAGGTACCCCGCTATACTCAAGCAGCGAATGCCGTACCGCCCTTGCTGGCAGAGGCTCTTGGTTTGACACTGCGCAAAGTGCATGAGGTTGTGTGCTCACAGAAACTTGCTCGGAGGCAGCGGCAAGAGGTATACGGATCGGATGTTTCCGATGTAGACTGGGTGATTATCGAACCACTGCTGCGACGCAGAAACATGCGTGGCCCACAAACACAGGTTGATCTTCGAGAGATTTGGAACGCACTTCAATTTCGCCTTCAAACAAAGTGTCAGTGGAATGAACTACCCCCGGGCTTTCCAAATGCAGCTAATGTGCAATACTACCACTGCAAATGGAAAGATACATCGCTTCAATTAGCGCAAGCAGCCTTGTCCTCATGTGCACCTGAAAAAGCACCAGACGTCGTACCTGATGAGCTAGGCCAGTATAAGCAACAAGCTATTCCGGAAGGTACTGGAGAGAAAGCGATAGTAGGTAATGGCAATCGCGCCATTAATCAGCAAGCAGGCTTCACCAAAGAACTAGGCCCCATCCTAGTTAGCATCACGGAGCTTACAGATCTGTCATTTAGTCCTGCGTAATAGAGATTTTAGCTCATACCTTGCTAAAAGGAAGCGCTCGGGGGTTGTGCTAGTTCTTTTTTCGTCGCATCAGAACGCGGAGTAGCGAAAAGGGCTTTGCAGCGTGCCGAATCTTCGACCGTATCACAGAGCCATCGGCGATTTTAACTAGCACAACCCCCCAGAAACTCAATATAATACACTTCAAGGGAAAGAGCGAACTCATGGTTTGCGTGTGTCAGGACTATCCTTGAATTTCTTGAGATAATCTTGGATGCTTATCTCGTCAATGTATGCAGCCTGTAAGCGTATCACTTCGCCACTTGGTCGCCTGAAGAGCATATCGCCACGACCGAGAAGGTTCTCGGCACCATTCTGGTCGATCACTATTCGCGAGTTCAGACCAGAAGCCACTTTAAAGGCAATGCTTGCCGGAAGATTGGCTTTGAGAGTACCGGTGACAACGTCGGCACTGGGCCGCTGAGTTGCTAATACAAGATGGATACCAGTCGAACGCGCTACTGCAGCCAAGCTCATCAGGTCTCGCTCAAATGCATCGCGATCTTTTTTGGCCATGATACTAAGTAACTGGGCGTACTCGTCAATAACAGCAACGATTGGAGGAAGCGCATCCTGCGGGTAGCGCACGTTGAAGTCTTTGACGCGCAAACTCTTCCCAGCCATAAGCTGCTGCCGGCGGGGCATCTCACTCCGGACAAGTTCCAACAGCATATCTCTCGACTCTTCTCTTGATGTGATAATTTTATTGCCCATTAGGTAGGGCAAATCCTCGAAAAAGCTAAAATCAGTGCGTTTAGGGTCAACTATGAGCAGGCGGAGTTCCGATGGTGAATACTGAGTAATAAGGCACAGCACTAAGCTTCGTAAGAAAACTGACTTGCCCGAATTCGTTGCACCTGCAACGAGCAAGTGGGGAAATTCAGACATATCTTCGATAATGATTTGACCACCGGGAGTTATACCCAGAATAACAGGCAAATCGCCCTTTGCGGGGCGCTTTAGTGTCTGTAGTAGCGGCAGCAGGTGGACTGTTTCTATCACAGGCCTCGGTAAATCCACTCCTACATAATTTGTGCCAGATATATTCTCAATAAGTGGCACGCTTGTTACAGCCAGTTCGCGTGCTAGGTCATTGGCTGTGCGTTGGATTTTGGTGAGCTGCTCCCCCGGGCGGAGACGTAACTTGAACCGTACGATGCTTGGGCCAACATCAGCTATGTTCGGATCGACCGGGAATATTTGTACGTTGTATTGGCGCAAAGTTCGCTCCAAGTCACGTGCTTTCGCTTGTCGCCAAGCCAATTCCAAAACGTCCTGTTGCTTCGCTGGCAATTCTTCCTTTCCCTCGTGCCCCGCGTTTTCCATAGGAACTACTTGCACGGATTCTAATGAGCTTGGCTCACTGGGACGCGTAAAGTCCACTTGTGACAGCTTGCTGGTACTTGGGGAGACAGGGGGCGTATCAATATCAATATCAATATCGCTATCGCTGTGGGCATCGAGGTCGTGAGTGCTCGGAGAAACAGAATCCTCGCTCTCTTTCGGCGGTGAGTTGCTTTCCAGTGTATCGGTGCCAAATGGAATGTCGAGCCCAAGCGCTCGCGCCAACTCTGGCTTCAGATCTGTCGTAACTAGATCAATACGTGGCGAGCAAGGTGTCAACGCTTCCATCATAAGCTCGTCAATGATTTGTCTCGTCTGCTGAGCATCCGGCCCCAATGGTTTGCTCGCCCACCAGAGACCTAACGTTGCAGCCGGGTCAATGCTTACTTCGAATATCCGATGCCCCTCCTCCATCACCACGCCCTGCGGGTCACGTAAACATGCAACGCCGCTCTTCGTCATAGACCCTGGAGCAAACCACATCAGAACGGGTGATGCAGCACCGACAGCTACTCGTCCCGCAAGAATGTCGCGCAGAATATTCGCTCGCTTCGTGGCCACAGGAGGTTTTGGGACGAGGCTCATAGCGAGATCGAGAAGCATGGCGAATGCGATTCGCCTCGCATAACAAGCAGCAGGGCTTACATTCGCACTGGGGTGGATTTCGCGCGCAATCTCTTTGATGACAGTAGTTGTTTGGGCAAGTTGCTGGCGTGCATGTTTCACCTCGTTATATTCCTGGTCTTGCTCCGAAGGAAAGGGCTTAGGCTCCTGGAGGTTCCCGTGGTGCTTAACCTCGACAGGAATAAAACATATGCGCACGAAGTTGTCACTACCATGTTCAATGCGCAGGGCGAGCAAGTCAGCCCGATACTGGAGATTTCTCCCTACAAGACCCTCAAGAATTGACTCGATTGGATCAATTGGAATGAGTCCGTAGATGGAGGTGTTTTCATCACTCGCAATCCATGCAGCGGGCAAAGCTAACCCATCAGAAGGCATTAAGAGTCGTAATGCATAAAAGAAACCAGCAGCAGCACTTTCCTGAGAGCCACCAGCAGCGTATAAGGCAGACAGGCCAATTCCGCGGGTGCCTAGCTCTGAAAGCATCTCGGCAGCCTCACTGGGCGTCAATCCTTGCCGTTGCTGGAGGATGGTAAGCAAAGGAGTTGGGATCTTTGCAACTACGTAGTACGGGCGCCGCGCAAGTTGCTCTTCTTCTTGACGTCCTTGCCTCAACCAAGACGGGCGCCATTCCCACAGTAACCTTTTGCCTGTCGCTTGCGCTGTAGCAATTACTGAAGATAACAGCGATGGATCCATATTGAATGTACCAAGCACTTCCCATTTGGCTCCCATGCCAATGCCAAGTTCCTCCGGTCGTGGAGATGATCGCAAGGCAGCATTCTCGCCTCCGTACTCTATCTCGGATAGCAGGCTGGCAAGGCCCAGTAAATCCTCATCTGGCTTAGCAGCGTAGTGTTGGTCAAACGTTGTATTACCAATAGCTGTGGGACAGAAACGTCGAAGCAGAAGAGGACCCAAAATACCCGCTGTCGTGCCCTGCGTAATTGCCAAATTTACACTGGCGTTCTCTACAAACGCTACATCTGTATTTGTTGGAATATCTTGCGCTTGGTAAACCCTCCATTCAAACGGCTTGCTGCGTTCATCTTCTTCGCGCATCATAAAGAGTTTGTCACGACCAGGAGGCGTACCAATGCGGTATGCAGAATCCCAAACACGTGTTCCCCCACTCAGGCGGCTGACTTCACGAAGCGTACCGGTTCCAACAAACCGGAGCACAGCGTCATCAATTTCTTGTGACCTGGGACCTGGAGCGACAGACCGTATGTCAACTTCCAGAGAATTATGGTGCTGATGGATTCGGAGATAATCTTTAATTGCCCGTTCAACGACACGTTGGTTAATACCTGTTCTTCCTCCCCAAGGCAACGGAAGATTGGCTGCTGAAGGGGGTAATTCTGCTATACCCCTATTAGTTAATACCGCAAGCGCACTCCATGTGGCAAAGTCCTGTTCAGGGCCTGGGTCTGTTGGCACTGCTACGAGTTGCAGCACTTGACCAGCTTGATTGACCGCCTGACCAGTGAATGGCACATTCCACCCTTCAGCAAAGCCCAGCAACTCCCGTGGCATGTTTCCTTCACTTGCAACAAAAGCAACAGCAAATGCCCAAGCAAGTCTCGCTGGGTGGAGTGGTGATAAGAGTACTGCCAGGAGATTACCGCGCCCAGCGCCTGGAGTGCCTTGAACTATTATGAGTGAGAAAGGGTATGAAGCCCAAAATGCATCGACTAGACTGAATTGCTTGGCTGCTTGTACTAAATCGCGATGAGAGTCTAGATAGGCCTTGATTGTCCGCGCTCCTATAGCGGCAGGGTTAAAACTTGACAGCCAGAAATCGCTTCGCCCCGGTTGCAGCCCTATCTTCACACATACTTCACCCAGAACTTCCATAAACACTGTCCATGCGGGACAGGAGATAAGCCGAGGGCTCGGGCCATTGCCAACACCTGGTAAGGGAAACGCCTGCATAGTGTCTGGCAGGAAATCGGGTGAAGCTGTTCCTCGATGTGCAACCCAATTCTTCGGGGCCTCGGTCGATGAAACCACGTATTGGTAGAGTGAGTTATGGATACCATCTGGTGGATTTACCAGGGTGCGTACAATCTGGTCTTGATACGACCCTAAAAGACTCTGTCGAGTTTGGGTAGAAGGTGGCTTTCTTGCAGATGGTAGTCCGCGGATAACAGATAGAATACCTGATGACAAGGCCCCAGACCGTTCCTCTACTTTCACAACAGCTACATCATACTCAACACCAAAACCCGATGCAGTAATAGTGTCATCCTCATCTAGATGGGTTGTTTTTCGCCATAACCTGGAACACGCACTACTAAGGTCAAATGGGACTCCATTAATGCTGGGAGCTAGTGGTGATGCTAGTCTTGGGTTCTCTGGGTTCAGACGACCGTCATAGACGCATATTTTATATTGTCCTTCCTCTTTCAATAAGATGTCGGGAGTGATTTCAGGTGCCCAGCGAGATTCTGCCGTGAGTATTGATTTGAAGATATCGTCTTCATTTGGGCAAGTTACTAATTTCGTTTTTTTGTCCGTTCGTGCGACAATTATTGTATGACTAAATGGCGAAGGGATAACCAAACCAACTGATGTACTAATTCTCCGTGAAGGTCCCCAGATTCCACCTACATGGTCAGAGACCATGGCTTCGAACTGGAGCGAGCGTAGCGCCTTCCAACTCCCCGAAGCTATATCGTGTTCCAGACCTGCCTGATACTCAATGATGATACTGAATTGAATTCCTAATTGTCCCACTGCATTGGTTACGCCTATTAGGTTGTCAATTTTTGTTCCACTAACCTTGATTTTTACACTCTCTGGCTTAATCCAGACATCCTTTTCTTTTCCACTCACCGGTTTGGCAGAGTCGATAAAGAGGTCACCCCAGGGTTCCCGGTATATTATATGGAGATCATCAACAGAAGCAGTGGCTTTCCAGTAATTCTTCTTCTTGCTCGTGATAGAGGTATAGCTAATCGTTGCCGAGGACAGGTCGAGCACATAGTTGTCCGTCTCACCATCATACAATGGGCACAAAGAGCCGCATGCAGGATGAGTTTGGAGAGATTTCGCTGCTCGCAATTCTTTAATAGCTTCCTTGAGGTCACCATCAGTAACTCCCCACCAGGAAGGAAGTGGTGGTGGATATGTTGGAAAACTTTTAGTCAGGATGCTCGGTGAAGAACTCGATGTGAATACTAGCCTACCTATAACGGGAGCCGCTGTACTTTGTACCAAGCGGATTCGATGCTCCCAGTCGAGATTACGCCAAGGACTTGTATCTCCTGCTCCTCTAACTTGACGATCAAGGGCTGCCAGTAAAACTGCTATCTCTCCATCAGGCAGCACGTGTTCCTCAATAACAGTCTGCCAATCTTTTGCATATTGAGCCCACCTCTGTTCTGGAAGATCATTAGGCGGGAACCACACCGTATTTGCGTTTCTGGCAATGATAGAAGGAATGGGTAATCCTGCAAGGCGGACAATTTCCCAAGCATGAAATGGGCGCGGGATCTCGCCGAGGGCCGCCATGCCTTGATCTAATAGTTTCAGCAATTCTGCCCAATGAGTCAGAAACTCGTCACTCCAATGGGCGCTTGGAGTGCTTCCTTGCTGTTCAAAGGAGTATCGCAGTACATTCGCAACCCATCGTGCGGTCTGCTGGAACGCCTCAAACGATTCAGTTGTAAATGGTAGATCGTATTTTTGCCATAAAAAGCGGATGCTTAGTTCCGCAAATAACCCCAAACTGCAATCTCCCCCGTTATCACCAGGAAAACGGCTGGACAGAAAAGGCTTTACAACACTTCGAAAAGAACTATCCGGCTCTCCCGAACCGCGAACCCAAACGAACACGCGATCATCATCAGTCCGCCATTTAAGAATCTCTGACCAGGAAATTACCCCCTTCTCTGATGTAGATTCTTCGGCGACAAATAAGGCTCGATTTTCTGTAGCGTTATTACATACAGTCAGAAGATCCGTCACTTCGCTCTTGAGTTCGGCGGGAAACTCTATAGAGTAGAGCCCACTGAGCTTTGACAAGTGCTCTGCGATTGCAAGGCCAAGTATCGGCATACCAGATGTCTCCGTGACATGATGTATCGTTAGAATCCCGAATGGATAATAATAGCGTCGTCAGCATCAGGGCTATCAGTTGTTAAGCCTGCTTCTTCTAGCATGCCTACTAATACTGAACGTTCAACCCTAATACCAAGCCGCTTCAAGTCCCTGATGAGAGCGCCAAGTGTGCATTGGCCGCCAGGCTGGGTGCCGAGAAGCCCTGTTACTACCACAAGCCACTCAGGGCCGGGTTGAAACCAAAACTTATCACTAGTATTCGACCTTGCTAAGTAATATAAATCCGCCTGATCGGCAGCAGCATCATCAGACGAACGTGGCAGAAGTAGATACTTAACAAAGTATTTGGTGTTCTTTGCGATCTCACGCGAGTCGGCTGGCAATGTTGTTGCCAGTTGACGCAGGTCTTCGGTAGGAATAGAATCCAGCCAGGCTTCGACGCTTGTGTAGAAGGTACTTCCCTCGGGAACTGAGAAGTTGTCTGTAATATAGTGCTCGAACGACCTTCTGGCCTCATATCCCTTTGCAAGCAACGCACTTATTGCAGTCCAGGCATGTTTCTGTGCAGATGGGAGCCGCGGAGACTCAATCGTCGCTAGTACGGTGGAGATCTCAAGCATTGATTGGAGAGATGCCGCCGCTATGGTCTGGCCGGAGAAATATACGCGCTCCACAATTGATGCGTGAAGCTTGGTATAGAAGTCCGCCTCCCAGAGATAGCTGAAGACGAGACCAGTACGCAACAAGCACATTGCCCAGTCAACAAAGCGGCGTGTAGGAAGCGCATCATACCAGCCATTGGCAGGCAAACAGAGTGTCGACCATTTCTCCCAGAACCACGAGAATGGTGTCCAAATGTGTGATGAAATTGCTGTTTGATCTTTCTGGGCTGTCTCGCGTGGTCCTACACAAGGGGTTGGCCAACTTGGTAGGCTTTGCGAAGACATACCAGACACGTCTGGAAATGCACTCCAGGTGTGCTGCGCCAGCAATGGCATCAGTTCGTCTACAAGCCCAGCTAACCCCTCTTTTGCCCCGGACTTCTGCGAAAATACCCGTAGTAACAGTTGTGCCACTTGTCCGTCGTAAGTTGATCCGCCAAACCATCCTATTGTCTCGATAATCTCTGCGAGATTTGGTGGTCTATCCTTATTCACGAGACCATGCAGTGTTTGAAGCACGACAACATCAGGATGTATTGGCACGCAGGAGAATGAGCTCATACTACGGGATTGTGGAGCAAGAATAGATGTAAGTAATGCGCGGGTAGGGGTAGGTATTCCTTCCTGCGACAAAAAGAGATTGCTCACTTGTGCCTGCTCTGCAATCGGTACAGTTTCTACCACACGCGATGTGCCTTTACCAGCGTGCCGTGGAATGAGACGCTGCATGGATGGAAGCTTAGGATCATTTCTTTCGAGACCCGCTAACCCCTCTAGGTACGAACTCTCTTGTGCGCTCGGCATACGATAAAGCGTAGAACCTTTTGAGCGCCAAATGAGGTCAGTTAATAATGCCTCGGTTTGCTTCGCATACTCTGGCCTGAATAAAGTAAATAAGTCTACGACCCAAAAATTTGGTGTTGTCATGGTCTCTCCCTACGTACAATACGCAATGGTGTCGAACCAACTGGATTGTTGGTTACCTGGAAGAGTTCTCCCGTATGGTCGGTAAAGTACACGCCAGAGGTTTTCGTTCGGCTGCGTGAAACCAGTGATGCACGCGCACGTTCTATTCTGGCAAAAGAAGAGGCTCCAATTTCAGTAAACGAGGCAGCATAACCGTTTGCGTGAAGCAGTGCTTCTCGCGCTATTGCCAGGTCTATAACCAAAGAGGCTATCGTTTCAGGAGGAGAACTTTTCGCCTTGAGAACGCGTACCTCGGCTAGCAGGGTATCACCGCGTGACACTATTTCAACCCAAAGGTCACGAGCGTTGCCACTTACAAACACTGTATTCTTGGGTAGATCGCTGTCTAACTCGTAGGTTCGTGGTCGAAAAGGTGCAAGAAGATATTGCGAGATTGATTGCGAAGGCAGAATTAAAGCACTAATCCCTCTACCGAGTTCAAGCGGATCAGCACCCCGCAAAGCGCTCTCTTGCTGTGCCAACCAGGCCATAAGAGCAGACCTAAAGGCGACGCGTCCTAAAGCCACCCCAACTTGACGAAGAAGGAGCGCTGTCCGCCACTTGCGGAGAAATTGGGCGCGTAGCGAAGCTTCGCGTGACCCTTTACCTAGTTCTGTGCTAATCTCATCACGCAATGCTGCATCAACATCTATCTCTATCTCACTCAGCGCCTCTTGAGGAATAAAGCTCCAGGTCTCAATTTCTTTTGACGGTGTTATCTCATCAAGGGCCTCAACTGCATCAAACACTCTGGAACGAATACTGTCTTTAGAATCTGTATCTTCCCACGGATCAATATCGTGTGCGGGGTCAATGTCAGTTAACGAACTGTTAAATGGACGTGTAAATGTGATGCCATTTTGTGACGTAAGCAGATCACGCACAGCCCCATAGAGATTTTTCCCTAGGCGTGCTTGGGCAATTTCATCCTTCTGACTAGACGCACCAGGTGTGGGGAATAAGTTTGAATAAACACGATGACTTATCAATCGTACCGGTGCACTTAGGTTTCCATTGTCAAGGTCACGGATACCTTCAGCTATCCAATCACAAGGATGTTGATTCTCAAGCCAAGCACGCTCTGGTTGGCCCAGTATTGACAGGGAGAAGTATCCCAATAAATCACGGTATGTTAGGCGGCGTGCCGCCGCAATTTCCGCACCGCGCAGAATATCGAGGAATCGTTGCCGAAGTACAGCATTCCGTAGCCATCTAGCATTTTGGGCAAAGGGGCATTTCTTAAATGCAGAACAGAGTACGCCGTTTTCTATCGTGCACCCCCCCTGATCCCATCTGTCAGGTGCAATAAATGAGGTCAATAGTTCACCTGCAATAGTCTGATCTCGTGTCCCTCCTTCATCATAAAAACTACCGAACGGTTGATACGGTGCTGGGCTAGGAGGGTTTACAGAAAAATCAACAACAGTCTCGTTTCCGACTGGCGTTGGTTCAAGAAGCGACAATACATCCAAGAAAACTACATGAACAATAACATTGTAGTTAGCACCGTAATTTACAAAATTGATGCGAAACTGGCCGTAATATGGAGTTGCTGGGTTCAGAGTAACGAGAGTAGTTATTCCTTTAACTTCCAAGGGCGTATTTGAAAACGGCGGATTGACAAGCCAGCGAATAACATTACCTGCCAAGCCAATTGCTGTATCTGACTTTACATCTTTCGGCAACTGAGCATACTCTTCGACCAGAATACCACGATTAACATTACCGAATAGCACTACTGGTGTTTGATGATCCAAGAATCGACCAATAGTATCCTCTAAATCACGAAGTAACGACCCACTAAATGTGTTTGCACCCAGATCATCTCGTGGAATCGATGCGTCATTAATAAAAACAGCCTCAAGGCCAGGTGCAACTTGCTTGGCACTTCGGGGCCAGTCATGAGGGATAGAGCGTGGTGCTGGCTCGCCAGCCTTCTTAGGTGGAAGTTGGATATTCAGCGACTTGGCTAAGGCTCTGAGCGCTTCTGACTTACCGTTGCCAGGCCCTCCCACAAGAAAACACCATTCCAGGTCGTCACCCTGAGAAAGTGGCCAGAGGCTATATACATCCTTAAGTCTTTGCAGAACATCCTCGACTCCGGAAGGAAATTGACCGAGCACGTCACCTTCTGGAGTTGAGTTGGGCAGGGCAACAGTACCACCTTGCCCATATGAGCGGGAAAGAAGCCAAGTGACGAATGAGTTCGCTGTAAAGGTCATGTCGTTTGCCCTTGCATAGAACTGTGCATGGGTAACCCATGCGCAGAGGCTATTGCACATGGCCATGTCCCGGCAAGAATAATTAGATCGCTATCTGCTAGAGCTATCATCTGAAGAATTAGAGTGGACTACAAATGCGGAATTTTGGCGTATTCTGATCGCCTTAGCTTATGCTCCCGCAAACGCGATCAGATTGAGATCTCCGGATAGTTCCTCAACGGCCCCCTCGTCATGACAAAAGCCGAGCAACTCCTCGCCAGATTTTAGAACTTCCGCCGCATGCTATTGTGCCATGAGCACTGTGCTTGAAATATCTTGGCCCTGCGCAATTCGGTCGCATCTTCATCCTAGCTATGCTAAATTGTTCAAAGGCGTCTGACACTCCTAAGTGAGCCACCTCGGTTCTAAGTCACTAGTATAACACTCGGATCAAGTTTGTGTCATTCTTTGCCATATGAGAATACGGCAGGAATTTAAAATCGAACACAAGTTCTCTTTGTCTTTCAACGTACTTTCAGAAAGCTGGATAGACTCCTATAACCTTTGATTATACGAGTCTATCCACCCTCCCCATCATCGTGTATACTACCTTACACATGTTCTATTCCTGATGGTGGGGAGAGATGCTCATGGACGATGCAGTGGAACCCGTTGATCAGGCGCAGATGACGGCGTTGGTTCCGCGTGAGCCGACTGGTGCCGCACTCAGCCAGGCCGCCGCCGCCGCTGACCGCGCTGCGTCGTCGGCGCTGTTCGCCGAGTACCGCCAGCAACTCGCGGCCCGCACGCGCACCGCCCACGACCAGGATCTGGCCCGCTGTGCGCTCTACCTCGCTGATGTCGGGGTGAGCGTTGGGGCGCTGGCCGTCGAACCAGCGGCCTGGGCCGGGTTCACCTGGGGGTTGGTCGAGGGCTTCAAGCGCTGGATGCTGCGCGAGGGCTTTGCGCTGGCGACGCTCAACCGGACCCTGGCAACGATCAAGGCCTACACGCGGCTCGCCGCGCAGGCCGGGGCGCTCGCCGCTGAGCAGGCGACGCTCATTGCGGCGGTGAAGGGCTACGGGCGCAAGCAGGGGCGCAATCTCGACGCCGAGCGGGCCAAGATCCGGCGCAGCACGAAGAAAGCCCAGGCGGTCAGGCTCTCGCTTGCCCACGCCCGGGCGCTCAAGGAGCAGCCCACCACCACGCCGCAGGGTCGCCGCGATGCGCTGCTGATGTGCCTACTACTCGATCACGGCCTCCGCGTCGGTGAATTGGCTGCGCTCACCGTTGGGTCAATGGATCTCGACGCCGGCACGCTGACCTTCTACCGCGAGAAGGTTGACCTGACGCAGATCCACCTGCTCTCGGCGGCGACCCTCCGCACGGCGCTGGCCTATCTTCGGCATGACCGTGCGGGCGCGGCGACCGAGGAGGCGCTGCTGCTTGGCAGTCGCAGGGGCGGCGCGTTGCACGGCACACTGGGCGTTCGCTCGATCCAGGCCCGCGTGCAGGTGCTCGGGGTGGGCGTCGGACTCACGCGCCTCTCTCCGCATGACCTGCGCCACTATTGGGCGTCAGCGGTGATCGCCAGCGGCACCGACCTGCTCGCACTCCAGGAGGCCGGTGGCTGGGCGTCGCTCGCCATGCCGCGTCGGTATGTCGAGCGGGCGAAGATTGCGAATGAGCGGGTGAAGCTACAGACGTAAGGAGATCGCGCCCATGATCGATACATCACCGTCTATGCAGCGTTGGATCGCTCTGCTGCGCGCCATTAATGTTGGCGGTCACACCGTCACGATGGCCGTGCTCCGTCGGCACATAGAGGCCCTGGGCTTTGCGGCGGTCGAGACCATGCTCGCCAGCGGGAATGTGATCTTGGAAGCTCCTTCTGCCGACGCGTCCGCGCTGGAGGCGCAGATTGCGCAGCAGTTGCAGCAGGCCCTTGGCTACCCCGTGGCGACCTTTCTCCGCTCGCCAGCTGAGATCACGGCCATTGCCCACCATCAACCCTTTCCACCGACCGAGCCAGACGGCACCGAGCATGCGTTATCGGTGGCGTTTTTGCCCACCGTGCCCGATGAGGCGGCACAGCAACGTCTGCTGGCACTCCAGACCGCGCTCGACGATCTTCACGTCTTCGGGCGTGAGGTGTACTGGCGCTGTCACACGAAGGTCAGTGCTTCGACCTTCTCGGGTGCGCGCCTGGAGCAGGCTCTTGGGATGCCCGCAACGATACGCACTATTACCACGGTACGCCGACTGGCCGCGAAATATGGCGTGGACGGGTAACGTCCGGCGCGCTGGGAGGAGTTGATGGCTACGACGCTGGTTGCGACGACCGAAGCGACCTTTGCCCGGCAGATCCTCCGGGCCGATTGTCCGGTGCTCGTCTGTTTTGGCGTGCGCACGTGTCCTGCCCGTCGCGCTTTGCTGCCGATCCTGACGCGCATCGCGGTCGCGTTCCAGGGACAGCTCCGGGTCGCAACGGTGCTGCTTGACGATGCCCCGTTGCTCGCCGAGCAGTATGGCATCGTGGCCTCCCCAACGCTGGGGGTGTTCCACCACGGTGAGCGCCAGGGTCAGGTCGTCGGGTTCATCCCGGAGGGGTTGGTTCAGGTGCTTGCCGAGGAGGTGTGCCACGGTGCGGTGAGCGGCGACACGCGCTGGAGCCCGTGCGAGGAGCGGTTTGAAACGGCGGTGATCATCCCGTTGCTCGCCCAGTGGGAGTTCACCGTCGAGCGCCAGGTGCCGTGTGCGCTGCCGAGCCACCCCACCGCGCAACGCGGCCGGATCGATCTGCTCGTGTACGACCACCCCTCGCGTCCGCCCGTGACCCTGATCGAGAGCAAACGGCAGATCAGGCATGCCCAGGATCTCCAGCAGGCCGTCAGGCAGGCCGCAACCTATGCGCACGCGCTGGCCCTCGCGTCGTTTGTCATCGCCGCGCCACGCGGGCTGTGGATCTATCGGTATGGCGACGCCGGCGCGGTCTGCGAGCGCCACTTCACTAGTCTCGCGTTGCACCAGACGCCGGAACTGCCGCGTCACCTGCTCCTTCAGCTGCGGGCTGGGGGCGCGGCAGCATAACGGGCACGCATAGCTCGGCGCACGACCGTGCAACGCAAGGCGGTTCTTTTGACGCAACGGCGCAACGGCGCAACGGCGCAACGGCGCAACGGCGCAACGGCGTAAAGGCGTAAAGGCGTAAAGGCGTAAAGGCGTAAAGGCGTAAAGGCGTAAAGGTTTTCGCGGAGGTGCGCGAACGCTTCGCGCCTTCCCGCCTTCGCGTGAGCTTCGTTGCAAGGTCGTGTGGCTCGGCGACGAGGCCAGTTCGCTGGAACGCTGTCCTCGCTGCGGCGGTCGGCGTGGGCATGAGGTATCATGGGTGGCAACAGCATAATCTGCGTGTTCCCAAACGACAGGAGCAATGATGACGACCACCGATGGACGCTCGAAACTGCAGCGGGGCGGGCGCGAGTTGCTGATGCCGACCCAGGCGCTGGTGCTCCGCTTTCGCCTTGAGCTTCAGCGATCGGAGCCGCTGATCTGGCGTGAGCTTGAGGTGCCCGGCGACTACACCTTCTGGGATCTGCACGTGGCGATTCAGGATGCGATGGGCTGGCTCGACTATCATTTGCACCGTTTCACCATCCCCCATCCACGCACGAAGCAGGAACGCGTCTTCGGTATCCACAACCTGAGCCAAGATTGCGATGACCCGCCGAGTTGGGCGTCTCAGGTTGCGTCGATGTTCACCCTCCGCAACGACACGGCCCGGTACGAGTACGACTTCGGCGACAACTGGCAGCACACCGTCCGGCTGGTCGACGTGCTCCGCCGTGATTTCACCGCCAGGTATCCACGCTGCGTTGGGGGTGCACGGGCCTGCCCACCCGAGGATTGTGGAGGCATGTATCGCTTTGCCGAGATCCTCCGTGACCTTGCCGATGACACGTTGGACGACGATCTCCGCGCCTGGCTGCCGCAGGGGTATGACCCGGCCCGCTTCGACCCCGCCGCGGTGCGTTTCAGCGACCCGGCCCAGCGGTTGGCCTACAGTTGGTATGGCAATGCTGACGCAGGGGATGAGCCGTTTGGGGGGTAGGGGAGAGCGATGGCATCTCAAGCAGGACAAGGACGAAGGCGCTGAAGCGCGCCTCATCACCTGTCGCACGTGGAGGAGTTCATGCGTACCTGAACACAATCAAGGCATTGAGGATTCGGGGAGGTGGAGGCGCCGAACAAAAAGAGATATGCCAACACGCAGCCCAATCAGGTGCAGCGATTTCCAGGGCTAACGCCTCTGGATTTTACAGGTTATCCTTCGGCTATCCTTAATGATAGAAATGACCACATAGAACCATTGACATCATGCGGCTCATAGCGTAGACTCGAGGATAGCTTTCTTGAGCAGTACAAATGTTGATCGCCGGGCATTTCGTGCATCATCCGCTGCAATGAGTTCGTCGAGTTACCATGCCTGCTGTTAGCCACACGTCTATCCCCGAGCAAGGCCAGCTGGTCGAGGTGCGCCAACGTCGCTACGTTGTCACGGAGGTGCGGCAGAGTACGCTTCCTCCCGACCCGTTGGCGGCCTATGATCCTACGCCACAGCATCGGGTGACGCTCGCCTCGGTCGAGGATGATGCGCTCGGCGAGGAACTCCAGGTGATCTGGGAGATCGAGCCGGGTACCCAGGCGGTTGAGGGCGCCGCGCTGCCCCAGCCCAGGGGTTTCGATGACCCCCAGCGTTTCGACGCGTTCCTCGATGCCGTGCGCTGGGGTGCCATCGCGAGCGCCGATCTGCGCGCCCTCCAGGCCCCCTTCCGCTCCGGCATCACGATCGAGGATTATCAACTCGATCCGGTCGTGCGGGCGATCCAGATGCCCCGCGCCAATTTACTGATCGCGGATGATGTCGGCCTCGGCAAGACCATCGAGGCTGGCTTGGTCGTCCAGGAGCTGATCCTGCGCCACCGCGCCCGTGCGGTGCTGATTGTTTGCCCCGCCGCGCTCCAGATCCAGTGGCGCGACCAGATGCGCGACAAGTTTGGACTGGAGTTCCGCATCGTCGACACCGAGTTGATGCGCGTGCTGCGCCGTGAGCGTGGGCTCCATGTCAACCCCTGGACCCACTTCCCGCGCCTGATCACCTCAATTGACTTCCTCAAGCGCGAGCGCCCGATACGCCTGTTTCGCGAGGTGCTGCCTGGCCCCGATGAGCCAGCCTACCCGCGCCGCTTCGACATGCTGATTGTCGACGAGGCGCACAACGTGGCCCCCTCGGGCCGCGGCAAGTATGCCACCGACTCGCTGCGCACCCTGGCCATTCGTACGATCGCCCCGCATTTCGAGCACCGCCTGTTCCTCTCGGCTACGCCGCATAACGGCTATCCTGAGAGCTTCACCGCCTTGCTGGAGTTGCTCGACCCGCAGCGCTTCGCGCGTGGCGTGGCGCCGGAGCGCACCAGCCTGCTCGCGGTGATGGTGCGCCGGATGAAGTCGGAGCTGCCGCCGCGCTGGGACGGCTCCCCGCGCTTTCCCGCGCGCACGCTGGAGGCGATCGAGGTCGCCTATACCCCTGAGGAGTTGCGCGTTCATCAGGTGCTGCGCCAGTATACGCAGTCGCGCCTGAAGGGGGCCAGCGACCAGACCGAGCAGGTGGCCAGTGAGTTCGTGTTCAAGCTGCTCAAGAAGCGGCTCTTCTCCTCGCCCGAGGCGTTTGCCCGCACGCTTGCCCAGCATACCCGGTCGTTGGAGACGGCCCGCAAGCGCGGGGCCAGCCCGACCCGCACCCCGGTGGGCATCCTGCGCGCCCAGCTGGAGCAGGCGGATGAGGAGTTTGGCGACGATGAGGCGGCCGATACGGCGCTCGACGATACCCTCGATACGGCGACGCGCCTGTTCCGCGAGCTGACGCCGGAGGAGCGCACGCTGCTGGACGAGCTGCGGGCATGGGCTGAGGCCGCACGTGGCCGACCCGACCAGAAGACCCGCGAGCTGATTGGTTGGCTGAAGGCGCAGTTGCTCACCCCCGACGGCCAGTGGACCAACACGCGGGTGATCATCTTTACCGAGTACCGTGACACCCAGCGCTGGCTGCTCCAGATGCTGACCAGCGCCGGACTGGGTGGCGGCGAGCGCCTGATGAGCCTCTACGGCGGGATGCCCACCGACCAGCGCGAGCGGATCAAGGCGGCCTTCCAGGCCAGCCCGGAGGTCGCGCCGGTGCGTATTCTGCTGGCCACCGACGCGGCCTCCGAGGGCATCGACTTGCAGAACCACTGCTCCCGGCTGATCCACGTCGAGATCCCCTGGAACCCGAACCGGATGGAGCAGCGCAATGGCCGCATCGACCGCCACGGTCAGCGCGCCGCCCAGGTACAGATCTTCCACTTTGTCAGCAAGGGCTGGCGCGAGCGCCAGGTGCGCGATACGCTCGCCCCAAACGAGCTCGCCGCCGACCTCGAGTTCTTGATGCGGGCCGCCCTGAAGGTCAACACGATCCGCGAAGACCTGGGCAAGGTTGGGCCGGTGATCGCCACGCAGGTCGAGGAGGCCATGCTTGGACGGCGGGTGCGGCTGGAGACAGCGGCGGCCGAGCGTGAGGCCGAGCCGGTGCGTCGGCTGCTGAAGTTCGAGCGGCAGCTGCGCGAGCAGATCGCCAAGCTCCACGAGCAACTCCAGGAGACGCGGCGCGACCTGAAGCTGGAGCCGACGCGCGTGCAGACGGTGGTGCAGATCGCGCTGGCGCTCGCCGGCCAGCCCCCGCTGCGGGCGACCACGATCAACGGGCTTGCGGCCTTCCAGGTTCCCTCGTTGACTGGCAGTTGGGCCACGTGCGGCGCAGGCCTGGCGCACCCGCATACCGGCGTGCCGCGCCCGATTGTCTTCGACCACACCCTGGTTGATGGGCGCGACGATGTGGTGCTGGCGCACCTGAACCATCGGCTGGTGGCGATGGCGCTGCGCTTGCTGCGGGCCGAGGTCTGGGCGCCGGGCGGGCGCGGCAAGCTGTACCGGGTCACCGCGCGGATCGTGCCGAACGACGCCCTAGAGCGACCAGCCCTGATCGGCCACGCCCGACTCCTGGTGCTGGGCACCGATCACCAGCGGCTCCACGAGGAACTGATTGTCGCCGGCGGCCAGCTGCGCGAGGGCCGCTTCGCCCGTATAAACCTGACCGAGACCCAGCGCGTGCTCGCTGCCGCGACCGACCGCCCCGTCCCCGCTGCGGTGCAGGAGCGCCTGGCAGCCCAATGGCCCAAGCACCAGGACGCGCTGCTCGCGGCGCTCGAGGCGCGCATGCGCGAGCGGGCGGCCAGCCTAGAAAAGCAGCTTACCGAGCGGCGTGACAAGGAGATTGCGGACATCACCGCCATCCTGGGCGAGCTGCAGCGGGCAATCGCGACCGAACTGGACGAGCCGGCCATCAGCCAGCTGATGCTCCCCGACTTCTCGGACACCGAACGTGAGCAACTGGCCCGCAACCGCGACAGCCTGCGCGCCCGCCTAGCCCAGATCCCCGGCGAGCTCGCGGGCGAGACTGCCGCCATCCGCGCCCGCTACGCGAACCCGAGTCCACGGCTGTTTCCGGTGGCGGTGACCTTCCTTGTGCCGGAGCGACTGCTATGATAAACCACATGTGGACAGCGGGCGAAGGGCTGCTTAGCATCGCACTTCTGTCTTCGGCGACTGACCCGGGACGGTTCGCGGAGCGTCTGCGCATGTCCTTATCAGAAGCGACCTGCTACCGAGGTGCAATCGCATACTGGACGGTTGGGCCTCAATATGTCTCAGATGTGTTTCCTGAGCTGCTCGGTCGAGAGAATAGCTTTCTCTGTATCGATTTCGCGCTGCCAACTAGTGTTGCTATGCTGGCCGGCTTGGCGAAAGCCAGTGGTCAATCGCTCACCGATCCGCACCTGTTCCTCCACCTACGCTCATTTAAAGGTCAGCCCGAGGTGACCAATGCTGGTCGAGATATGCCACAGCATCTGCTACACCCAAAGATGTTTCTCATCGATAGGAGGGATGAGACTGCTGAGCTCTGGGTCGGGAGCCACAACTGGACAAAGCGCGCGATCGGTGGGCTTAACTTCGAGGCAACGATCGTCATTCACCTTCTTCGCCAATCGCCGCTCTACGCTGAGGCTCTTGCCGAGCTAGAGTATATGCGCAGCTGCTGCGATGCTTTCGATCTCGAGCAGGCCGGTTATTATCTGTGGCTTCAAGGGTTGGTTCCTGAGCATCTCTTTTTTGAGTGCGAGGGTAAGCAGGTACAGGCGTTGAGTGATCAGCGTCTGCTGCTCTTTGGGGGTAATGCAGAAGATTTCACTGATAGCGATGGGGTTCATGTGAACCGCCCGGTCTATCTCGTGGTTGGAGACTCACAGAGCGGCAAGATACACCCATATAAGGCGACCATTCGTACAGTTAGCCTTCAACAGACAGATATAGCCAAACTAGCGCATGGGCAAGCGGACATCACATCTGCTCGGTGGCTTTATCGTACTGATTGCTCGTTGCCGGTCCTCAAGCAGCATGATCCAGAGCATGTGGCCGAGCTAACACAGGCTGCCTACTGCGTCGATTTACAGGTTGGTGAGCCGATGAAGGAGTACCTGCATATCCTCTCCATCACTAAGAAAGACCGCTGGCGACCCGACCCGATGAGTAAACTGAAGACACGGCTCCAAGATCAGAATCTGTTTGAATCGTATGAGAAAACCCCAGAGAGAAACAGCTTCGCCGAACAAGCAAAGGATCTGAACAAAGATGTAAAAATTCTCCAGCCTGCGCCATTCCAGGCAGTAGCCGAAAGGTACACACCAACCCTCCATGAACTCCGACAGAAAATACATCCCAAGCTCTTCTTCCGACGACAGACTGCCGAATCCCTTGAGTAATCATTGCGCAGTGACAGATTGTGAGCGCCCATGTCCATCGCCCGCCACCACGCCGAATGGCTCTCGTTGGTAGAGGTCTCAGGCCCGTTCCTGAGCATGCCGGTGCTGCTGCGCGTCTTCCCCCAGGGCTTGGACGCGCACGACGCCGAGGTCAGCCGAGGCGTGCGCCGCGCGCTGGAGGAGTGGCAGAATAACCAGCAGGGCCTGCGCCCTGACCCGGCCATCCACACGGCCTGGGTGCGCTTTGTGTTGCGTGAGGTGCTGGGCTTCCCTGATGATCTGCTCGCCAGCGGCCCGGCCATCCCCGAGTCGATCAGGGCGACGGTGGCGGAGCACGGCGAGATCCTGCGCCCCGACCTAGTAATTCTACGCTCAGGGCAGCCAGCCCGCCTGCTCGTGCAGGTGGTGCCGCCCGCCCAGGATCTCGATAAGCCGCTCAGAGACCACCGCTGGAAGGCGTCGCCTGCCACGCGCATGGCGGAGTTGCTGCGTGGCACGGGCGTGCGCCTTGGCCTGCTTACCAATGGTGAACGCTGGATGCTTGTCCACGCCCAGCCCGGTGAGACCGCCGGCTTCGCTTCGTGGTACGCCTCGCTCTGGCTTGATGAGCCGGTCACGCTGCGTGCTTTCCGCTCGCTGCTCGGTGTCGAGCGGCTCTTCGGCGTGGCCGACCCCGACACCCTGGAGGCGCTGCTGACCGAGAGCGCCGCCAACCAGCAGGAAGTGACCGATCAGCTTGGCTACCAGGTGCGCGAGGCCGTCGAGATGCTTGTCCAGACCCTCGACCGCATTGATAAAGATGGCGGGCGCACGCTGCTTGCCAACGTCACTGAGGCGACGATCTATGAGGCAGCCTTGACGGTCATGATGCGCCTGGTCTTCCTCTTCTCGGCTGAGGAGCGCGATCTGCTGCTGCTCGGCAAGCCGATGTACGACCAGCACTACGCCGTCTCAACCCTGCGCGCCCAGCTCCGCGCCGCCGCTGACGAGACCGGTGAGGAGGTTTTGGAGCGCCGCCATGACGCCTGGAGCCGTCTGCTGGCTACCTTCCGCGCTGTCTCTGGCGGCGTGCAGCACGAGGATCTGCGCCTGCCGGCCTATGGCGGCCACCTCTTCGATCCCGACCGCTTCCCCTTCCTCGAAGGACGTGCCCCAGATACCCGCTGGATCGATGTGCCTGCGCACCCACTGTCGGTCGACAACCGCACCGTCCTCCACCTGCTCGAGGCACTCCAGATCCTGCGGGTGAAAGTTCCTGGCGGCGGCCCCGCCGAGCCGCGGCGGCTCTCCTTCCGTGCCCTCGACATCGAGCAGATCGGCCACGTCTACGAGGGTTTGCTTGATCATACGGCCAAGCGTGCCGCTGAGTCGGTGCTTGGGCTGGTCGGCAGTAAGGATCGTGAGCCGGAGGTGGCGTTGTCGCGCCTGGAAGCGCTGTTTGGGGATCGGGGATCGGGGGCCAGGGATCGGGGAGCTGCGTCTCTTGCGCAGGCGTCGCTCTTTGATGGTGCGCCATCAGCACCGTCGGAAACCGATCCCCGATCCCCGATCCCCGATCCCCTACTCACCTTCCTCCGCGAGGAAACCGGCCGCTCCGCCAGTGCGCTGGAGAAGGCGCTCGCGATCACGCTGGAACCCCGCGACCTCGACGCTTTGCGGGCTGCCTGTGACAATGATGCGGATCTGGTTGAGCGGGTGCGGCCCTTCGCCGGGCTGCTGCGTCGCGACACCTTTGGGCGGCCGGTCGTCATCACCACAGGCAGCCTCTATGTCACCAGCGGCACCGACCGCCGCACCAGCGGCACCCACTACACGCCCCGCTCGCTCACCGAGCCCATCGTCCAGCACACCCTCGATCCCCTGGTCTATCATGGCCCCGCTGAAGGCCTGCCCCGCGAAGCGTGGACCCTCCGTTCTGCCGAGCACATCCTTTCTCTGCACGTATGCGACATGGCCATGGGCAGTGGCGCATTTTTAGTGCAGGTTTGTCGGTATATGAGTGAGCGGTTGGCGGAGGCGTGGGAGGCGGAGGAGGGGCTCGGGTCTGGGGGCTCGGGTCTGGGGGAGGAGGGTTCTGAAGATGACGCTACAGTCGTATCGCGACCTGGAGGTGTGGCAGCGGAGCATGGATCTCGTGGAGGAGATCTACCTGCTGACCAGGCACTTGCCGAAGACCGAGCTGTTTGGGCTGACGAGTCAGATGCGCCGGGCCGCGATCTCAATCCCGTCGAATATCGCCGAGGGCTACGGCCGGATTCATCGCAAGGAGTACGTCCATCACCTCTCGATCGCCCAGGGGTCGCTCCAAGAGGCGGAGACGCAACTCCAGATTATGGTGCGGCTGGAGTATGTGGATCGCGAGCAGGTCAAGAAGGCCTGGAACCTTATGCAGGAAGTCGGCAAGATGCTTCGCCGACTGATCGTCTCACTGTCGCCCAGACCCGACGGAGCGGGCTAGCCCCCAGCCCCCAGCCCCCAGCCCCGAGCACCAGCCCTCCAGACCCGAGACCCGAGACCCGAGATCCCGAGGAACGCCTCGCCCAAGCCCGCCGTCTCATTGCCGATCGCTGCCTCTACGGGGTGGACAAGAACCCGCTAGCGGTGGAGATGGCCAAGCTCTCGCTCTGGCTGATCACGCTTGCCAAAGGGCGACCGTTCTCGTTCCTCGACCACGCGCTGCGCGTCGGCGATTCGCTGCTGGGCCTCGCCCACATCGATCAGTTGCTGCACTGGTCGCTGGGCAAGACGAGTGGGCCGACGACGGCGACGTTCTTGACCGAGCCGCTGCGCCGGGCGTTGCAGCGGGCCATTGCTCTGCGCCGTAAGATCCGCGAGACGCCGGTGATCGATGTGCGCGACGCCGAGCGCAAGGCGGGTTGGCTGCGCGAGGCTGAGGAGGCGCTGGGTCTGGTGCGTCTGGCCGCTGACCTGCTCGTCGCTGCCGCGCTCCACCCCGAGAAGAAGCGCCGCGCTGAGCTGAGCGATGAGTTCCAGTATCGTATGTCGCTGGCAGCGGAGGCGTGGGAGAGCGTGCAGCGTGGTGGTGCCGGTGCCCCGAGGGGCGACGCCAACCGCGAAGAGTTAGCAGCCCTGCGCCGTGAGGCCGATGCGCTGTTGGCGGGACGGCAGCCCTTCCACTGGCCCCTTGAGTTTCCAGAGGTGTTTCTTTCGGGTCTCGGGTCTCGGGTCTCGGGTCTGGAGCAAGAAGACGCTAGGGTGTTTGACGAAGTTCTGGATGCAGCTCGGGTTGGGAACCTAGACCCGATAGACCCGATATCCGAGACCCGAGATGCTGGCTTTGCGGCGATTGTGGGCAACCCGCCGTTCCAGGGTGGGCAGAAGATCACCGGTGCGCTTGGGGTTCCATACCGTGACTACCTTGTGGAATTTTTGGCACATGGCAAGCGTGGGTCGGCAGACCTATGTGCCTACTTCTTTCTGCGGGCGGGCGGCATGTTGCAGCAGCATGGTCAGGCCGGCTTGATCGCCACCAATACCATCGCTCAAGGTGATACACGTGAGGTAGGGCTGGATCAGTTAGTTGCCGCTGGGTTTGCTATTCCCCGCGCCGTACCGAGCCGCCCCTGGCCTGGTTTAGCTGCCGTCGAGGTGGCCCATGTCTGGGTACGCAAGGGCGCGTGGCGCAGTAGCTATCTGTTGAATGAGGCGACCGTTAGCGGTATCACGCCCTCTTTGAGCGAACCTGGTCTGGCGGTCGGCAATCCTTACAAGCTCAAGGCCAATGAGGGCAAATCCTTTCAAGGCTCGATTGTGCTGGGCATGGGCTTTGTCCTCGAACCCGAAGAGGCCCAGGCCTTGATCGCCAAAGATCCACGCAACGCCGAGGCGCTCTTCCCCTACCTCAACGGCGAAGATCTCAACAGTCGCCCGGATCAATCACCGAGCCGCTGGGTGATCAACTTTCACGACTGGCCGTTGGAACAGGCTGAAACGTATCCTGACCTGATGGCGATTGTGAAGGAGAAGGTAAAGCCGGAAAGGGACAAAATAACCTACAGTAAGGCCGCTGTTGAAAATTGGTGGCAGCACGAACGTGGTCGTGTTGAGCAATATAAAATAGTCAGAAAGAAGAAAAGTGTTTTAGTAGCATCACGTGTTACAAAATATGTTGCTCATGTATATTTCTCTACAGACATTATCTTTGATGTGGCAGTCAATGTCTTAATGGATTACACCGGAGGCAATTTCAGCACTGTAGAGTCCTCACTGTACAAAACTTGGGTGAGAGAGTTTGCATCTACCATGAAAATGGATACGAGATATACGCTGACAGACTGCTTCGAAACCTTCCCCTTCACCGCAGATCGGGGATCAGGGATCAGCGAACAGGGATCGGGAGGGCACGCATCCGAACCCCGATCCCTGAACCCCGATCCCCGAACCCCGAACCCCAATCCCCTAGCCTCAATAGGCGAAACCTACCATGCCCATAGGAAAGCGATCATGGCAGATCGCGACGAAGGCCTCACCAAGACCTACAACCGCTTCCACAGCCCCGACGAGCAGAGCGCCGACATCGCCGAGTTGCGGCGGCTCCACGTCGCGATGGACAACGCGGTGGCGGCGGCGTATGGCTGGGAGGATCTCGACCTGGGGCACGGCTTCCACGAGACGAAGCAGGGCTTGCGGTACACGATCAGCGAAGCGGCGCGGCGGGTGGTGTTGGATCGGCTGCTGGCGTTGAATCATCAGCGGTATAAGGAGGAGGTGGAGGCAGGGCTGCATGATCGGGGGTCGGGGGCCGGGGGTCGGGGATCGGCGAAGGGCGGGCGGAAGAAGCAGGGCGGGAGTGAGTTGGAGGGGCAGGGGCGGTTGTTGTGAGGAGGTTCCGGGCAGCTTTAACGCAGAGACGCAAAGGCGCGAAGGCGCAGAGGTTTTGAGATCTTCCTTCCTTAGCGACTCTGCGGCTTCGCGGCTTTGCGTTAAAAAATGTTCGGCTTTGCGGCTTCGCGGCTTTGCGTTAAAAAATGTTCGGCTTTGCGGCTCTGCGACTTTGCGTTAAAAAATGTTCGGCTTTGCGACTTTGCGGCTTTGCGCGAGCTTGCCCGGCTGAAAGCTGAAAGCTGATTGCGAAAAAAGCTATGAACGAACCACCACCTAACATCGCCCTGGTAATCGGCGTGAACGGCGGCCCAGAGACGGGGCTGGCCCCGTTGCGCTTTGCTGAGGAGACGGCGCAGCAGGTGGCTCGCGCCTTCGTCGCGCCCGCATGCGGCTTTACGCTGCACGGCGAGGGGCCGCTGCTGGGCGCTGCGGCGACGACCGATGCGGTGCGCAGGGCGATCTTCGACGCCCGCCGCGCTGCCGGGCGCACGGGGTTGCTGCTGATCTACTACATCGGTCACGGGCGCTATGTCGAGGTTGGGCGTTCGAGGAGCGACGTCTTCCTGGTGACCCACAACTTCCGTCCCGGCGACGCCCGCGACGACCCGAGCGCCCACCTCTCGATGCAGTGGCTCCAAGAGACGGTACTGCGCCACGACGATCCTGATCGCCTGTTGCTGGTGCTCGATTGCTGCTTCGCCGGTGCCGTGAGCGAGGCCGCGCCCGATCCCCTCGTCGTCAATCTCGTCAAGCGCCTCGAGGAGACCCTGAACCTCCAGCGCAGCGCCGACGGGGCGACAGGAGCGACGATGCGCAAGGCCCTCGCCGCCGTCAGCCCGCTGCACAAAGCCTATGAAGGCGACGGAACCACCGCGTACAGCGCGGCGCTGCTGCGTGGGTTGCATGGTACGGCGGTCATGGATGACGGACGCGTGACCTGGCAGAGCCTCCACGCCTATCTTCAGAACGACCTCACCGAGGCGCAGAGTGGCGAATATGGGTTTGACCGCTCGGCGGGGGCGACCCTGGCCTACTACCCCGACCGCGCCCGCCTCCGGACCCCCGTGCATCAGCCCTTCGTGATGCCGCATCCGCCCATGTCCGGCTTCGTCGGGCGCGAAGAAGCGTTAGCGCAACTGGCAATGACCTTGACCGGCGAGCACGTGACCAGTGCGGCCCTGCTGCCTGCGGTGGCCGGCATTGGCGGCATCGGCAAGACCCGCCTCGCCATCGAGTTTGTCCATCGCTACCGCGAACACTTTCCCGACGGCATCTTCTGGCTGAGCATGGAGAACCCTGATGGTGTCGTGAGCCAGGTCGCGGCCTGCGGTGGGCAGCGCGGCCTTCAACTATTTGACGCTGAGCAGGACGAGCAGTTCATGAACATGAGCCGCAGCTTCGGGAGCGACGGGCTGAGTGATCGGATCGAGCGCACCACACGCCTGAGCTTGCGCCAACAGGCGGAACAAGTGCGAGCGATCTGGGAAACACCGGGGCGACGGCTGCTGATCTTCGACAACCTCGAGGACCCGGCGTTGCTGGAGTTGTGGCGGCCGCGGGGTGGCGGCAGCCGGGTGCTGATCACCACGCGCCGCCAAAGTTGGGCACCTCGCAGCAGCGTGCGCCCCTTCCCGCTGGGCGTCCTGCTCGACGAGGCGAGTCAGGCGCTGTTGCTTGGCCCACGGGCGCTTGAGCGGGGCTGTACTATCGAGGATATGCTGGCAGATCCACGCGAGGCCGAGGCAGCGGCGGGGTTGGTGGGCGAACTGGGTGGTCACGCCCTGGCCTTAACGCTCTGCGGCGGCTATCTGGCCAGAAGTGCCGCAACCCTGGGGGAGTACCTCGCGCAGTTGCGGGCCGAAAGCATCAGACACCGCTCGCTGAGCCCCGAACTGGCCGAGGGGTTGCCGCAGGGCCACCAGGCCAGCATTGTCGCCTCCTTTGCGCTGAGCTACGGACGCCTGGGGGTGCAAGCGGAGCATGCCCGCGCCCGGATGCTCTGGCTGGCGGCGGCGCAACTCGCCCCCCAACCCATCCCGGCTGAGGTGCTGCTCCGGGCCGAGGGGCTGGATCCGGCGGACGAATCACAACGCGAGCACGGCGAGGGTGCCCTGCGGCTCCTACGCGAACTGGGCCTGATCGAGCGCAGCGCAGACACCTACCAACTCCATCGCCTGATGATCGCCTACGCACACAGCGTCAGCGAGGATGTACCCAACGACCGGCGGCGGGCGGCTCGTGGGCTTGCCCAAACGATCCAGCGCCTTGACGACGAGGGCGAGTTGAAGGGGAGCCTCTTCCGCGAACACATCACGCACCTTCTTGATGCTGGTGCCCCCGAACACGACCGTGAGGGAGCGGCGCTGCTCCATAGTGCGGGCCTAATCGCCTATGATGCGAAGGATTATGCCAGCGCTGGTGAGTATTTTCGGCAAGCACTTGACATCAGGATTGAGGTGCATGGCCGCCAGCATCGCGACACGGCGGTCACCCTGCACGCCCTGGGCAACGTCGCGCAGGCCGAAGGCGACTACCCCGCCGCCCGCCAGTGCTTCCAGGAGGCCCTGGCGATCTACAAGGCGGTGCTGGGCCGCCAGCATCGCGACACTGCGGTCACCCTGCACGAATTGGGCTTCGTCGCGCAGGCCGAAGGCGACTACCCCGCCGCTCGCCAGTACTTGGCGGAGGCCCTGGCGATCTACGAGGCGGTGCATGGCCGCCAGCATCGCGACACGGCGGGCACCCTGCACGCCCTGGGCTGGGTCGCACAGGCCGAAGGCGATTACCCCACCGCTCGCCAGTCCTTCCAGGAGGCCCTGGCGATCACAACGGCCGTGCAGGGCCGCCAGCATCGCGACACGGCGGACACCCTGCTCGCATTGGGCCTCGTCGCACAGGCCGAAGGCGACTACCCCGCCGCCCGCCGCTATTTCCAAGAGACCTTGGAGATTGAACAGGCGGTGCTGGGCCGCCAGCATCGCGACACGGCGGTCACCCTGCACGCCCTGGGCTGGGTCGCACAGGCCGAAGGCGACTACCCCGCCGCCAGCCAGTTCTTCACGGAGGCCCTGGCGATCAACGAGGCGGTGCAGGGCCGCCAGCATCGCGACACGGCGGGCACCCTGCACGAACTGGGCCGGGTCGCGCAGGACGAAGGCGACTACCCCGCCGCCCGCCAGTTCTTCACGGAGGCCCTGGCGATCCACACGGCCGTGCAGGGCCGCCAGCATCGCGACACGGCGGGCACCCTGCACGCCCTGGGCCGGGTCGCGCAGGACGAAGGCGACTACCCCGCCGCCCGCCAGTTCTTCCAGGAGGCCCTGGCGATCCACGAGGCGGTGCTGGGCCGCCAGCACCGCTCGACGGCGGTCACCCTGCATGCCCTGGGCAGGGTCGCGGATGCCGAAGGCGACTACCCCGCCGCCCGCCAGTTCTTCCAGGAGGCCCTGGCGATCCTCGACCAATCCGTGGGCCGCCAGCATAAAGACATGGCCCAGGTCTTAGCTGGCCTGGGCGGACTTGCCCTACAACAAGGGCGGCTTGCCGACGCCGAAAACTACTTGACCGAGGCGCTCGCCGTTCTCGACCAATCCGTGGGCCGCCAGCATAAAGACACGGCCCAGGTCTTAGCTGCTATGGGAGGTCTTGCCTTGCAGCAAAGGAGGTTAACTAAAGCTCATAGATTATTCAGAGAAGCTATTGCCGTAATCGAGCAGATTAATGGTCGACAGAACAAAGAAGTCATGACGTTGTTGCTTATGCTCAGTAAGATTGCCATGCGTCAACAAGAGTTCGCCAATGCCCGTATACATGCACAAGAGGCGGTCAATTTCTTCTCACAACCGCCCTACCAGGAGACGATTGATTATGCAAATTCCCTCCTTACGCTAAGCCAGATTAGTTATGTTGAGGGGGAATGTAGCAAATCAAGGAAGCTTGCACGAGAAGCCTTGAAAATTTCAAGACAAGCACTGCCACTCAAACACCCACTCACTAGATCTGCCAGCTTACATCTCACCATAGTTTATGGCGGCACACTTATCATCCAGATCATGCTTAGTACAGCACTGCTCTGGGCAATCAGGTGGCTCATTCCAGATTTACCATTATTCCCGATTCTTGGAGGGGTTTTCCTATGTGCACTTTTCAGCCTGTTCTGGCGTCCTGCAGCACTACTGATACGGTCAATTGACAGTATGTTAATCCCAGTTTTTTTTGGGACACTCGTGGGGGCCATCATCGAGTGGCTCACCGGAGCGTCGGCCAAAGGTTGGGGCGGCCTCTTTGGCGTTTTGATAGGTATACTACTATCACTCTACGTACTGCGTAAGCAACAGATCCTCTGATCTTGTTCGCACCAGGAGTCAAACGATGACGGAATTATTGCAACTCACCATCCAGATCGAGTTCGTTGACGCCGACCCGGCCCGGCCCGACCCTGCGGCGGTCACGGCGCTTGCCGACGCGGCCTTGACCGACCTGCGCGCCCAGGGCCTTGAGCCGCAACCGGCCTACACCGGGGCGATGGGCGGCGATGTTTACGAGATCGTGCGCCAGGTGGCCGAAGGCGCGGCGGCGAACAAGGAGATCGTGCTGGCACTGATCACCGGCGTGGCTGCGCCGATTGCCGGTGCGCTGGCCGAGCGACTCAAGCAGCGCGCCGCCGCGAAGCCAGCCACGCCTGCCCCTGCTGCACCCGCGCCGCCCGCAGTGATCGTCATCGTCGCGGGCGCCCAGGCCGAGGTCAGCGAGCCGGAGCTTACGCCGGACGAATTGCTGCGCCGCTTGCTCGCCGCCGACCCCGAGTTGGAGCAGAAAGTCTCGGCGGCGACCAAGCCAGTGGTGCGGGCGCGGGTGCCGGGGCGCTCTTGAAAGCGGAAAGGGGTCGGGGGTCGGGGATCGGGGATCGGGGATCGGGGATCGGGGATCGGGGATCGGGGATCGGGGGGTTGGGTATCGGGGGTTAGGGGCAATACTTTTCAAAGAAGTTCACGCGAAGACGCGAAGGGTTACGCTATTTGCGGGTCAGGGGCTAGGGGCTAGGGGCTAGGGGCTAGGGGCTAGGGGCTAGGGGTCAGGGGTCAGGGGTCAGGGGTCAGGGGTCATGGATCGGGGGGCGCAGGTACGCGACCGAACCCTGAACCCCGAACCCTGAACCCCGAACCCTAACCCCGAGAGTCCCGACAAATGAGCAGGAGGGGCAGGGGCGGTTGTTGTGATTAACTTAGCGGGAGATACACGATCAAATCACGGAACTCATCATCGGCAGCCACCCCAGCAATGAGCACCAACTCATCAGTGAGGTGACCCATACTCAGCGCAAGGTTCACCACGAAGATACCAGGCATATGCTGCCCCAAGGCAAGATGATCGGCAAGGTGACGCGGCATAGATTTACGGTTATTGGTAACCAGACAAAAGCCATTCATCTCGCACCAGATCAGAATATCCGGGTCAAGAGTCCCCCGCGACGGCGCGCCGGGATCACCGATCATCCACACTTCGAGCGCTGGGTCAGCACGCAGCAACGCACGACGGAGCACCGGGTCGATATGTTCATCAAGCAGGTAGCGCATCAGCAGAACCTACAACGACGCCTGGCGGGCAGCTTTGAGCTGACGCAGCTTCAGCACAATCGGTGGCGGGTTCAGTTCCTGCGCCTCGCGCGCAGCGTGACTGGCCGCGAGCCAATCGGCGAGGTAGGGATCCAGACGCTCACGGTCACGGAGATACCAGAGGATGGTGGCATAGACCTGTTCGAGGCTCAGGGTGGGAAAGTGGGCCGCAATCGCCTCAGCCGCCTGGCCCCGATGCACATACTCGTAGAGCACACTCTCAATGCCGATGCGCGTCCCTTTGATCCGAATATCATCGGGGGCGAGGTAGTCAAAGTAGCTTTCCAAATTCAGGTTCATCAGCCCTCCCAGGGTTATGGTGAGCGTTCCTCGTGGCGCAGATCGATCACGGTTCTGGTGGTGGTGGGACGGGCGGCATGGTCGCGATCAGAGCACGGAGGACCCTTTTTACCTCGTCCGGCGTATGAAACACCTGAGCAATATCGGGTTCCAGCACAACAACGAGGCTCCCATCGGCCTGCCGACGCGCAAAACGATTGGGTTTTGCCTTTGTATAGTCAAACTGATACTCTGGTGCAAGATCATCCAGTTCCAATAATAATCTCTCTATGCTCATAAGTCGAGTGTGCTTCATCATCAAAAATAACAGCCAGTGGATCATCAAACACGGTTGATGCTTCTTCAAAAGACACGCCATGTTTTTGTCTATTTATCTTTTCCTTGAACGGATCCCATTCAAATAGAAAATCGCTCATCATAACACCACAAGAACTGGAAGATTTATGATAGTATATCGATCTATGGTGATCATTGTACCACTGGCAGCGACAACGATGTTGGTGGCGAGGCTTACCCATGGTCACCATCAGCGATCCTCGTGGAGCAGATCATCAACGAACGTCTCACGGGCATCCTCATCGAGATCATCCCAGACCAGACCACGGGCGGTTGCCAGCGTACGGAGGCGCTCCTCGGCAAATGCCATGCGCTCAGCGCGACGGGTCTGCGCGTCACTGGCGAGCGAGCGTAGCACCTCACGTTTCTGGCTTGGCGAGAACTGGCGAACCAGTTCGACCACCTGGTCGTTGGTTAGGGTTACACGTGGCATCCGTGGCTCCTCTGGTTTGGTCTCACGCACCAACTGCGCGTATTGTATCACTTCGACCGCATGGAAGCACAAGAACGTTTGGGGGTCGGGGATCGGGGGTCAGGGTTTAGGGGTCAGGGTTTAGGGGTCAGGGTTTAGGGGTCGGGGATCAGCGTTTAGGGGCCAGGGGCCAGGGTTTAGGGGGGCGCAGGTACGTGGGGGGTTGAAGAAGCAAGTGAGACAGGCACAATTGTGGTACACGACCGAACCCCGAACCCCGAACCCTGAACCCCAGTCCCAATCACGTACGAAGGAGTGCATGATGGAACAAACAGACATCTTGGACGTTGGATGTACCACGGTGCTTGCCCAGATTGATCGGCGCAAACGCGGCCAGTGGCGTACAACTATCCCTGATCTGATGCAGTTGTTTGGCTACAAGGCAGTATCCCGTGTCCATCAGGCGTCGCTCGAACGAGTGCTCGAGCTTTTGGCGGAGTGGGGCGTGGCTTTTCAATTACCCGGTGGCACTTCAGTCTATGACGAGATTGTGCTCTTTCGGGCTGCGCCCGTGATACAACAACCAACTGCTGCGCCAACCCTTCCCACGCTGTCGCTTACCTCCCCGCTGTACCACCTTTTCACGCTTGATGGGTTGCACGAAGATGCGCGTATTCGCTTGCGCCTGTTAAGCCTCCATAGCGCCATCTGGGCACTGCGCCCGGTCTGCCTCTTTGTCGAGGCGTCTGACGATCTCTTTCATTTCATCTGTGGCTATGGAACCGCGATGATGGGCCGTCGGGCGTTGATGCTTCGTGATCTGTCGGTACCGCGATCACCAACCATTCTTTCGGGTGAACGCTTACGGCAAGGGCTGGGACAGATGGATACAGAGACGATGGAGACCTTCCCCAGTCAAGGGGCAGTCTATCTGCTCCGTCAACATCCAGAAGATTTCGAGGATGATGAACTGGTGCAGACACTACGGGATAGTTTCGTACCCCATACGCTGACTCTGCAGGAGCGACCAGACGTGGGGGCGCAGTTACGCGGGCTTGCGGAACCATCAGGTGAATCTTGTCTCCCCGCACTTCTCCAATGGTTTGCCGCCTTTACGGGTCATTTGCAGGCTGTTCGACCGGGGATCCAACCCCCGATGAGTGTGGCAGGTCTGCTCGCTGATGCGGTGCGTACCCGTGATCTCCTGCTTGATCGTCGGATGCTGCAGCCCTCCGATAGCGCCTTGCGTTCTGGTTTCGAGAGTACTGAGCATATCGTCCTCAAAAGCCTTGTCTTGAGCTATCTACAGACGCAGTATCCGCCAGATCAGATCAGAGTGGAAAAGGTCTTCGCACCGCTTGATGCGGATGGGCAGCATATCCACAATCGGCGTGATCGCCCAGATATCCAGGTAGGTAATGAGCTTTGGATCGAACTTGAAACCTTGCGCAGCCTGAGTTTGTATGGCTCGAATCCATTCTTTGCCCTTGAAGCCAAGCTGCGTCAGAAACTTGACAACCTGGCCAGTGTCAACACCGTCTGGTTGCTTGTTCCTAGCGATGTAGCGGCCCTCGCAACCGAACAAGTGACGGCGATTGCGCGTAATCTCAATCAAGCGCTGAAAACAACAACCGTACGCTGCGGCTTTGTTGATGGCCTCACCGGTGAACCCATATTTCTGGAAGAGGGCCGTGCCCCGCTTGCTGAACCCATGCGTATCTCTGGAGTTCTCTTGCGCCGTGAGCCACCAGTGAGTCAACTACTAACGTGGGATGACATTGCGGGTTACCAAGATATTAAGCAGCGCCTCCATGAGGACATCCTTGATCCATTAGTTCATCGTCAACGGTACGCCTCGTTCGGTATTGTCGCGGCCAATGGGGTTCTGCTCTATGGCCTACCAGGATGCGGCAAGAGTCTTATTGGTCACGTCATCGCCGGACAAGCCAACCTTCCCTGTCGCTTATTGAAGCCTAGTGACATGACCAGTATGTGGCTTGGGGAAGGGGTCATGAAGATCCGGGCTGTCTTTGATTGGGCGATGGCACACGCTCCCTGTGTGCTGGTGCTTGATGAACTGGATGCCGTGGCGCCCCAGCGTCGCGAGCATAACATGCATACTGACGAGAAGCGTCAGGTCAATGAGTTGTTGGCACAACTCAGTCGGATTGCGGATCATGGCGTTATCGTCGTCGGTACCACCAATTACGTACGCGGTATTGATGTTGCCTTGCAACGCAGTGGACGTTTCGATCTGAAATTGCCCATCTTTCCTCCCGACGAAACGGATCGTGCCGCTATCTTTCACTACTACCTGACGGCTCCACGGCTGAAGGGCTTTGCCGCCGATGCCCAGATTGATGTGGCCCAACTCGCTCAGGCTAGCCCGCTCTACACCCCCGCCGATATCAAGGCGCTGGTGCATAGCGCAGCCCGTGCGTCGATTCGCCAAGCGACCGAAATTCAGGCCCCTTTGCTTACGACCAGTGACCTGTTGGCGACAATGCGGAGTTGGCCTCGGAGCATTCGCTACGATGTGGCCCAGCAGTGGATTGAAGAAGCCGAATTAGAGCTTGGCAATGACCCCCACCTCCAGTGGCTTCGTGAAGAGGTTGCGCGGGCGTATGCATAAGAACTGATTCCCCCAGGACATATGCCATGCACGATTCAAGCGAAAGGGTTTAGAGTTTAGGGTTCGGGGTTCGGGGTTCAGGGGCCAGGGGCCAGGGTTTATGGTTCAGGGGCCAGGGTTTAGGGGCCAGGGTTTAGGGATCGGGGGGCGCAGGTACGTGGGCGGTTGAAGAAGCAAGTAAGACAGGCACAGTTGTGGTATGCGACCGAACCCTGACCCCCGATCCCCGATCCCTGACCACCGAGTCTATTATCAGATCAAGCTATGATTACAGGATCATTTATGTTATGATATGGTTACCTTTGGCTCGTGGCCTCGGTGGATCGTGGCTGCACGATGCGCTCTGGCACCGCACCTCGCTGGATACCTATGCAGGGCAGGCCGACCGACTCATGTAAGTGGAGCGCCATCAGATGACACCTCATCCTCCCCCGCTTCGTCGTGCGCAACTTGATGCTCTGCTCGCCTTCTTGCCCATCTTTGCGCAGCCGGGATATATCTTTGGCGAATGGCATGCCGATCCGGGCGTCTTGCCCTTCTGGTCGCAGAGTCCCGAAGTTGCCGAGTTCATCCAGGTGCTGTACCACCAGCAGTTCCTGATCACCTTTGACTGGGTGACATGGGCTGCGGAGGCGCAGCGTTACGATGAGGACGGCGGCGCGGCACTAGCGACGGCTGATCTCGATACTCTGCGCAAGTTGATGACCGCCTCTGTCCGCGCCGACCGCTTTTCCGAAGGTACGCTTGCCGCACGCTTCCAGAGCGGGCAGATCACGGCAATCCTTCGACGCCTCCAGCAGATCCGGGAGACCATGGCCGCAACGTAA
>NZ_RYFF01000134.1 GCF_004138165.1 Candidatus Chloroploca sp. Khr17 | reverse complement strand
ATACACATTAGGGACTACGCAGTGGCATCAGGACGCGCCCCGTCACCAGGGCGCTTCGTTATTTCGGCCTGACCGCCATTTCTGCTTGGGTATAGACTTGCCAGCCTTCGCGGATGGGTGTACATGGAGCTTTACCACAAACCCTTGTGCATCCCACGCGAAAGGCTGGCAAGCGTGTATCATACCATTTTTGCCCCACTGACCCGTCGGCAGCAGCGCCAGATCACACGCCTGCTTGCCCTCGCCCTGCTGCCCCTCCTGCTCGTGACGAGCACCGGGTACGCGGCCGAACGGCTCCCCGTGCCGGTCGCCGTCGCCACCTCAGTGCGGCGGATCCGCCGCCGCTGCTGTCGTCGGCCTCCTGTCGCCCCGCCGCTCCGCGGCTCCGGGGCGCTCCTGCAGCGCACCCTGCCGCCGGTGCTGGGCCAAACGAGCCTGCTGCTGCTGCTCCTCGTTGGCGGGCGCGCCCCCACCGCGCTCCTTCTCCTGGCCAGTCTGCCGCTGCTCCGCTGGCTGCTCACGCTCAGCGCCCTCGTCTGGCCCGCCTGGGCCCAGCGCCCCAGCTGCCGCTGGCTCCGCCAGGTCGGGGCCGACCTCCACCTCGCCCTCCTGCTTGCCCTCGGCGGTCACCTGCTCGGCCAGATCCTCGGCCTGACCGGTGGAGCCCTGCTCGGGGCGGCCGCCACACCCACCCGCTCGCCGAAACCCACCGCCAGCGGACGTATCCTGGAAGATGGCACCTACGAGGTCTTCCTCGGCGACCAGTTCGTCATCCGCCACCAGCCGGTGGACGAGTTTGACCGGCGCATGTTCCTGCTCTCGCTGCGCAACATCCATCTGGTGGATCACCCGTCGAAACGTCCGTTCGTCTGCCAGGTCTGGCTGGCGCAGTGGTTCGGCACGCTCCAGGAGCTGATCAGCCGCTGGGAGGACTACCGCGAGGCGGGCGATTGGACCCGCCTGATGAGCCGCCACCACGGCCCGCTCCTGCCACGCGACCAGCAGCAGGCCATCATTCAGCACTGGGCACGCCACCTCTGGTGGTCGGTGGCTGAGGTGCAGGCTGCCGCCGCAGCGGAAGGCGTCACCCTCAGCCAGGACGCCATCACCCAGATCGGCCAGGACAGCGGGTTACTCGCGGCGCGGCGCGTCCTGCGCGAGCGCTTCCAGCTCAGTGCCACGACGCTCCGCCCCAAGGACGACTGGCTGGTCTCGCAGCTCTTTGCCCAGCTTGACCAGCTCCAGGCGCATCTGGAGGCTGGCACGCGTCCGATGCTCGAACAGCAGGGCGATCTGCGCGAGCTGCTGGCGCTGCGCAAGGAACTCGGCCTGGGTTCGGGCCGCGAGTTGGAGCGGCCGCTGCCCTGGGCCTATCACCTCCAGCAGGTGCTCTGCGGTGACTGGCAGACCGCCGACGACGAGCCCATCCGCTGTCCGCACTGCGGCGGCAGCCAGGTGCGGCGCAAGAGCCGCACGCCGCGCCAGAAACGCTTCTACGATGCCGAAGGCCAGCTCCAGACCGTCGATGTCTTCCGCTACTACTGCCAGAACCCGGCCTGCCCGCAGCAGACCTTCACCAACCTGCCGCCCGACCTGCTGCCGTATTCGCCCTGGCGGGCCGAGGTGCAGCTGGCGGCGCTGGGAGCCTACGAACTGGGGCGCGGGAGCTACCGACGCGTGGCCAGCGGGCTGGGCGTCTCGACGGCGACCGCCGCTCGCTGGGTCAGTCAGTTTGGGGGGCAGCTGCTGCCGGTGGCGGCGCTGTTTGGGGTGGTGCAATCGAGTGGGGTCGTCGGGGTGGACGAGAAGTGGGTGCGCGTGCACGTGCCGGGGAAGCGTGGCTCTCGCTGGATGTACGTCTCGGTGGCGGTGGACTGCTCCAGCTACGACCTGCTGCACATCGCGATCGCCCCCACGGTGGGGACCGCGAGTGCGCAGGCGTTTCTGCTGGCGCTGAAGGCCAAAGGCTACCGCCCGCAGGTCATCGTGACCGACCTGAACCAGGAGTATGGGGCGGCGATTGCGGCGGTCTTCCCGCAGGCGGAGCACCACGAGTGTGTCTTTCACGCGTTGCAGAACTGGCAAGCCCAGGTGCGCAAGGCCTACGGGAAGGACTACCGCGAGCAGCACCCGGAGGCGGTGGCGCTACTGCGGCAGCTGAAGCGGATCTTCTGGGCCACGACGAAACGGACGGCGGAGCGGCGCTACGCACGGGTGCTGGCGCTGCGGGAGGCGTACGTCGCGGCGCAGCCGGAGGTGGCGACGGTGTTTACCAGCCTGGAGCACCATTGGCCGAAGCTGGTGAACGCCATCGAGAGCGAGCGTATCCCGCTGACCAACAACACGACGGAGCTGGTGATCCGGCGCTTCGCGCAGCACTACCAGAACTTCTGCGGCTTCCACAGCATCGAGACGGCGGAGCGCTACCTGGTGGTGTTCGAGTGGTGCTACCGATTGACGCCGTTCACCCAGGACGCGCAGCAGCGTATCCGGGGCAAGTGCCCGCTGGAGTTGGCCGGCTACGACGTGAGCAAGCTGCCGATGGCGCAACTCTGTCGAGGTCAGTTGCTCGGCTGGCCCCCAGAGAGCCTGGCAGAAGTAGTCCCCAAACCCTAACGGTCAC
>NZ_RYFF01000046.1 GCF_004138165.1 Candidatus Chloroploca sp. Khr17 | reverse complement strand
ATACGGGGCACGGATGACCGGCTTCACCAGCGCTTCTGGAACGGGGCAAATTGGTCAGACTGGGTTGATTTAGGCGGCGGGCTCCAGTCAGCGCCGACCTGTTTCGCCTGGCAAAACGACTCGCGCTTGGATTGTTTTATACGGGGCACGGATGACCGGCTTCACCAGCGCTTCTGGAACGGGGCAAATTGGTCAGACTGGGTTGATTTAGGCGGAGGGCTTCAGTCAGCACCGAGTTGTTTCACCTGGCGAAACAATTCACGGTTAGACTGCTTCATCCAAGGGACGGACAACCGATTGCATCAGCGCTTCTGGGAGGGGAGTACGTGGTCAGACTGGATTGATCTGGGGGGCAGTATTGATCTTACGACAGACGAAACGAAGATCCCACCCCAAACACCAAATTATCCGCCTCATCAGCCAAATATGCTGAGCCCACAACCCGCTAGCACGCTCACAAGCGCAACCCCAACCTTTACGTGGGCTGATGGCGGTGATCCTGATAATGGCCCTGAGGCGGTGCGCCGGTTCCGGGTGCGGCTTCAGAGCAGTACCGGAAACACCGTTGCTGAGACGGGATGGCTCAATGACACCACGTGGACAGCTCCTGAACTCGCGGATGGAAATTATACGTGGCAAGTCCAAGCGTTTGATGGGGGCGACGAGAGCGCGTGGACAGGCGTTTGGAGTTTTACCGTAACCACATCAGCGACGCCACCGGAGCCATATATCCAGAGTGATTACACGATTGGGGGGCCTGGGAGCACGTTTCTGGTCACGGTAGGCAATGTGCCATCGAACGCACACGCAACCATTTCGATCCTTGAGCCGGGGATGGCGGATTTCCGTATGCTCGGGCAGCAATTTCTTTCTACGAACACCTTGTTGCTGTTTTATGTGTATATTCCAACGTCGTCTGCACCAGGAACGTATATGCTTCGGGTGGTCATAACCGAATCTGAGATGGCACCCAGGCAGAGTGCCGCCGTGCCCCCAATGACCTTAGAGCTACCGCTGACCATTGCAATCGCAACGGATCCCAAAGAACCCCAGGAGCTCCCAAGTGTGCCGGTAATCAACGTAGGGCATCACGTGTATCTCCCGATGGTTCGAAGATAACGGTGTCTCGAACCATCATGAAGGAGTGTGCGCCTGGTGTGGGGACACTGATCAAGCGCAAGCCGCAGAGCCGCCAAGGGTACGGCTGTTCGCCGAAGGGGTGGCTGGAGGCGGTGAATCCACCGTCGAATCGGCTTAGTTGTTAGCAGGAGAGATGCGCCGTGAGGTTCAACGACCTGACGGCGCATTGGGGATGGAATCCTGGTACGACCCAAGCTCTGCGCTGCCACCATCCCACGCCACCGTAACCATCGCTATCGCTACATACCCATATATGACGGCATAGCCCTACAAACCCAAGCCTTCTGGGCGAGGTGGTCAAGTTTTAGGATGCGCATGATGGCTGCATACCGAGCGATCTTGGTTTGTCCCTGTCGGTAGGATATGCAGGAGGCATGCACGTTTCATCAGCCATCTGGTGCTGTTGGGCATGGTTGGTTGAGGGTGCGAAGGGTGCGCGGTCAGCAGCCTTGGCGCACCCGATGAAGCGCACGTCCTTCGGGGCGGCGACTACCGATAGGGCATCTGGCAGGGCTCACCGGGGGGAGGTACGCCTCTGGCTCGTTGCCTGTCACCGATGATCGGCGCTGCCCCCCACTGGGTTCCATGCGCTGTCCCAGTAGCGTCAGCGTGGTTTCTCGGTGACGGTAGCGTGGCGTGAGGCGGGTGGCTGACCGTTGGAGCTTCCTGCGTGCCGGTGTCGTCAGGTGTCGTCAGGTGTCGCGAGGTGTCGCAAGTGGTGGCGTGCTGAGGGGTGAGCTGGGCAGCCCGCGTTGATCCTGGAGGCCGACGCACGGCGCAGCGCGAGCGTGCCGGGTCGCATGCTGTGCTGCGCGGCCTGCTTGACACGCGGCGTACCTTCCCTCTATACTCATCTCGAATCGTCTTTGAATGCGAGGATCGCCGATGCGAACTGCCTCGATCCATCAGCCCTCACCCCGGCTGCTGAGAAAGCTGGCTCCCACGTTTCGCGAAACGGTTGCCCAGGCCGAGTTGTCGTTGACGGCGCTGGCCCGCGAGGCGGGGGTTGCCGTGTCCACCATCCAGGCGTTGGTGAATCCTGCGCAACAGCCGGGTCGCATCGGCGGGATGCAGCGTACGACTGCGTGGAAGTTGGCAAATGCCTTTGCCCGCCATGCCCAGGTGTCGCCTGCGGAGGCATATCGGCTGTTGATCGTTGAGGTTCCGTATGAGGCAGGGTGAGAGGAACGTCCTCTGGCCTGGTGTGGGGGGCCTGGGGGACGCTGGCTCAGGAGGCTGCGCTTGCGATGAGCGTGGCGTCCAGCGCCGCACACCGGCGGCTGGTTCCTCACGCTGGCTGTCGGACTGAAATGGAGCGCGGAAGAAAGGCACGATGAACGACGACATTGAGGATGCGACCATCCTTGCGCTGGCTGCACGGCTCCGTGCGCTGGCCCACGAATGGGGTGAAGCGGCGGCCCGCAGCGCTTGGGCGCAGCAGGGGGCCACGCTTGCTCCGAACGACCGTGAACAGCTTGCGCTGCTTGTGTTTGGTGATGGCAATGGGCTTGGTGCGCTGACCACCGGCCACCTGGCCGGGCGCGATCAAACGACCGGCACGGTCGAGGTGTCGGGCACCGTCGCTGGGCCAGTGATTGGGGTGAACCTAGGGACGATTTCCTTTTCTCAGCCTGGCCCCATGGCTTCCCCGCCTTCATTGGGGCCACCGCCAGCGCCGGTCGCCCCTGACCAGGTGGCGCAGCAGCAGGATCGGCTGGCCGCTTATCGCCGCACCCTGGCTCACTACCTCCAGCAACTGGCCCTGCTGGGTTCGGCTCATGCCCGTCCAGAAATCAGCCACGGTTTGCACGAGGCACGCGAGGGCATTGCGCGGGCCAAAGCCGTCTTACGTGGGTGGGGGATCATGGTGGCGGATCATCCTGATGATGGGTGATGCGAAGGGGACGTGTGATGCCATCTGACCACGACATTGACCGCCTGCGTCAGCGGATTGCGGCGCATCGCCGAACCCTTGCCACCTACCTTGAGCAGGTCGCCATCACAGGGAAAGCGCACGTGCGTCCCGAGGTGCCCGCCGGTATCGTGACGGCTCGCGACGAGATTAGGAAGCTCAAGCAGACGTTGCGCCGGTGGGGGGTGACGGTTGAGGATCACCCTGACGACGACGATGCACTTGGGCCCTTGCCCAGCCAGTCGCTGGTCGATGCGCCGGTAGCCCCAGATCCGGGCAAGCCTGACGCATCAGGCTTGCCCCCGGCGCTCGATCCCGTGACCCGCCGCCGTCTGATGAACGCCGCTCGTGCGGCTGCGGTGGCTGGTGCTTGGGACGAGGCTGCCGCACACTTCGCTCAGATCGCTGCGCTGGTACCTACTGATCAGGAGGTGCAAGCCCGCCTGACGGAGGCGCGTCAGCGCCACGCCTTGCCGCAGCGCTATGCCGCCCTTGCGGCGTTGCGGGGCGACGATGCCTGGGAAGCGGTGCAGGACGAACTTGACGCCATGCGTGCCCTGGCCCCGGACTATGCCGATCCCGAGGGGCATGCCGCTTGGGTTGCAGCGCGTGCCCAAGCTGAGCACCACTACCAGGCGGCTCTCACCGCGCTGGAACAGCAGGCGTGGCCTGCGGCGCTCGCGGCGTTGCGGGCCTTGGGCGACGATGCTGCATCGTATCCAGACGTCGAGCGGCTGCGTGGCGTTGCCCAGCAAGGTGGTGCGCAGCAGGTACAGGCGTGCTATCGGCGGGGGGCGTTCAGCGAGGCGCTGGACTACCTGGCGGAGGGTCATCTGACCGATGCTGCCAGTATTGCCGTGGGAGCGCAGATCATTGAAACACCTGCCGCCCCCTTCGCGGTGCGGCGACGTGCAGCCGAGATCGTCGGCACCCTGGGCGATCCGCGTATCCCAGTGACGCTGGCGGCATGGCAGGCGGAACTGGCCCAGCGGAGCACGGCCTTTGGGCAGCCACAGGGGTACTGGTGCTATGTGCCAGCGGGAAGCTATCAGATCGGCGGGTGGGACAAGGGGCAAGCCGCTGCTACCCTGCCCCTCCCCACCTTCTGGATCGCGCGGTATCCGATCACGGTGGCGCAGTACGCCCCGTTTGTCGCTGAAGGCTATGGCGAGGTGGCGGAACGCTGGTGGACGCCCAAGGGCTGGCAGTGGAAGCAGTCCAGCAAGAAAACAGAGCCTTATAACTGGAATAATGCTCTCTTCACCGGGGCCAATCAGCCGGTGAGCGGGGTGAGTTGGTATGAGGCCACGGCCTTCTGCGCCTGGCTGAGTGAGCGCCTGGCTGAGGTGCTGCCGGCAGGCTGGACGCTACGCCTGCCGACCGAGGCGGTGTGGGAAGTGGCGGCGGCGTATGACGCGCAGGGCCAGCGGCGTCCTTACCCGTGGGGTGACGTAGCACCAACGCCGGATCTGGCGATCTCTAACGCGAGTGGCCTAGATCGCCCAGCTTCCGTCGGCTGTTGTCCCGCAGGCGCGGCGGCGTGCGGGGCGCTGGATATGGCGGGCAATGTGGGGGAGTGGGCCTGCAGCAGCTACTCAGGCTATCCAGGCGAGGCCGCGCAGGAAGTGAAAGACTTTATACCTAATAATCGGGATGTGCCGTACCGCGGTGGATTGTTCCTTCAAAATAACACGTATGTTCGCTGCGGGGCGCGGACCAGGTCTCGTCCCTACATCTGGAACGACCTCCAGGGTTTTCGGGTGGTGGCGGCCCCTCCTTGTTAGTGCAGACACTCTGAGCTCTGCTTCTTGCGCTGCGTCGCAGCGATCATGCTTTGTGGCGATGCAGGCGGGGGCCCAGGCGCAGGCGCTTCGGCGCGAAGGTGGCGGGGGCCAATCGGGTGGGCAGGGCCGTTGCGGGCCGCTGTGATGGGCGTGAGGGTGGGCAGGGGCGGTTGACACGAAAGGAATGACCGATGCTTGATCCGGTGAGTTTGGGCGTGGTGATCACGGGTCTGGTTGGGGCGTATAAGGCGTATGCCGATTATCGTGCGGTGGTGGAGAAGGCGAGGCTTGAGCAGCACGAGCCTCCGGCGAAGACGGAGGCGGTGAGCAAGGGCGAACAGGTGGCCCAGGTGATCACGGCAGAGGTGGCGACGCACGGCGCGACGGACGTGCAACAGACCCTGCCTTTGTTTGAGGCCAATCCTGCTCTCTTTGCGGTTCCGTTGCAAACGCTTCTGACGCAACTGGCTGCTCGTTCAGAGCCGTTCGCGGCACGGTTGCGGCACTTGGCGGACGAGGTGAAGCTGGCTTCCCCTGCTGCGGGGATGCATGGTGAAGTTAATCTCAAGGATAATGCTAAGGCCTATGGCCCGGTAGCTGGGATCAGTACGGGTGACATCACATGGACGGGGCAAGGAAACGCCGATGATCCACGCGCTGGGAAGAAAGCGTGACGCACGGGCGCGACGCTCCGGAACGGTTCAGCGTTGTGGTAGGGGCCAAGCCTGGGCGCGAGAGCATCCCGCCCTCGCTTCCAGGCGCATCCTGAACACGTGCGACGCGCCCTCCCGTCGTACCGGTGATGAACATGATGGCAAGGATGGACGATGATGTTGCAATGGTGGACAGGCTTGAGCATCAGGCCATGCTCCCCTTCGCTGCGACCGCCTCGCGTCGCGCGCGGGAACAAGCAGCGCCCATCACACGATGTCACGCAACAGCGTGACATCGGCTGGGATCCTTTGCCGCAGTGCCGTGTGGTCGCTGAAGCCCTGCCTGCGCAGGTGCGCCTGGTTAGCCCTCGTGAGGTTTTATGAACGACGCTGACTTGACCGCCTTGATCACCCGTCTTCGCGCCTTGCGCGACGACTTCGACGACACCATCGCTCGCGCTGCGCTGGCGCAGAAAAGCGATGCACTTACCTCGGAACAAGCCGCCTTCGTCGCGGCGCAGGTCTTTGGCGAGACGCCGCCGCCAGCGCCCCCCGCTGGCGGCGGTGATACGCTGAGCGCAGGCAATCTCACCCAGAGCACCGTTGCTATCGGCCAAGGGGCCACGGCCACGACCGAGGGCCAGGCGACGGTGAGCGGCGGGCAGGTTGATGCCCCAGTCGTAGGGCTCAACCTTGGCACGATCATCTACCAACGTGTCCCCAGTCATGACGAGCAGCAGCGGTTGAACTGGTACCTCGATGCGCTGGCGAATGATCTACGCGCCCTGCCGCTGCGGGGCCTGGATACGCAATTGGCCGGGGCGCAGGGCCTGGATCTGGCGCGGGTCTATGTGCTGCTGGCGACAACGATGCTCCTGCCGCTGGCGACCGGCTCGCGGGAAGCGTTGCGGCCCTACTTTGCCGATGACAACCTGACCCAGCCTGCCGAAGCGTACGATCCCGAGCATGTGCTCCCGGTCGCAGCGGTGCTGGCGACCAGGGTGGACGAGGCCGACGGCAGTGCCCGTGGGCGTGGGCGTGCGGATGACGCGGCACCGCTGACGTTGCTCCGGGCGCAGGCGGCGACCGAGGCCCTGGCTGATCAGCCACGCCTGGTGGTGCTCGGCGATCCGGGCAGCGGCAAGAGTACCTTCGTGCGCCATCTGGCTTGGGCACTGGCACGGCGCGGGTTGGATCAGGCTGACCCGGCGACGGCCTTGCCAGGATGGGACGCCGCCCCACCGCTGCTGCCGCTGCTGCTGCCGCTGCGTCGGCTGGCCGGAGCGTTGGCGAAGAAGGCGGCACCAGTGCAGGCGGTGATGACGTTGCTGCGTGCCACGCTTGCCGCGCACGGGGTGGCGCAGCCCAACGATCTGCTCACGGATGCGCTGGTGCGCGGGGCGGTGATCCTGTTGCTCGATGGGTTGGATGAAGTGCTGCTGGAGCCGACCGCGCAGGCCGTAGATCGGGCCACGACGCTGCAGGCGGTGCAGGCCTTTGCGACCCGCTATCCGCAGGTGCGCATGGTGGTGACCTGCCGCACGCGGGCGTTCACCGACGACCTGCAGGCCATGCTCGGCTGGCCGGTGACGACGCTGGCCCCGTTGACGCTGGGCCAGGTACGGGCGTTTGTTCCAGCGTGGTATGGCGAACTGGTCGCCCATGGGCATTTGGCCCACACTGAGACCGAGCGCCTGAGCGACGATCTGATCGCGACGATTGCGGAGAGCCCGCGCCTGCGGGCGATGGCGGCCTCACCCTTGCTCGTGACCTTGATGGCCTTGTTGCTGTTTCGACGCGGTACTTTGCCCCGTGACCGCCCGACGCTCTACGAGCAGATCCTGGAATTGCTGCTCGGCGAGTGGGACAAAGTGCATGACGGGCAGAACCTGGCCGATGCGCTGGGGCGGCCGGATTGGACAACGGCCCGCTTGCGCCCGCTGCTCGACCGGCTCTCCTACGATGCGCACGCGGCGGGGTCGTCGGAAGATGGACGCGGGCGGCTGGGCAAAAGCCAGATCCGCGATGCGCTGATCGAGTTCTTTGAAGCGGCAAAACTCTCCGAACCCTGGGGAGCCGCCGGGCGTTGTCTCGATTACATCGAACACCGGAGCGGCCTTTTGACCCCGGACGGGCCGACGAGCTATGTCTTTGCCCACCTGACCTTGCAGGAACACTGTGCCGGGCGGCACATGCTGCTCAGTCGTGATCCGGTCGCGCAGGTGCTTGCGCGGCGCGATGATGACCGCTGGCGGGAGCCGCTCTTCCTGGGAGTGGGGGTGGTGCAGGCGACAAACCCGTTTCTGGTCGAGAAGGTGCTGCGCGTGCTGATTGACCGCCGCGAGCAGGGTGTGGCGAAGCCCGTGGCGCGGTGGTACCGGGATCTGATCCTGGCGGCGGAGTTGGGGGTTGATCGCGACTGGACGTATCTGGCTGAGCAACAGGTGGATGTCGCTGGGTTACAGGCTGATCTGCGTGACGGGTTGGTGACGCTGCTGGCCGACCGCGACCAACCCCTGCCGGTGGCTGGGCGGGTGCGGGCGGGGTTCTTGCTGGGTGATTTGGGTGATGATCCGCGTATGCCGGTGACGGTCGAGGCGTGGCAGGCGGAACTGGCGCAGCGCAGCACCACCTTTGGGCAACCACAGGGCTACTGGTGCGCTGTGCCAGGGGGAAGCTATCAGATCGGCGGGTGGGATGAGGGTGAACCTTCCGCCACGCTACCCCTCTCCGCCTTCTGGATCGCCCGCGCTCCGATCACGGTGGCCCAGTACGCCCTGTTTGTCGCTGAGGGCTACGGTGATGCAGCGGAACGCTGGTGGACGCCCGAGGGCTGGCAGTGGAAGCAGGCACGCAAGCGCACCGAGCCAGATGAGTGGGATAATGCTCGTTTCAATGGGCTCAATCAGCCGGTGATCGGGGTGAACTGGTACGAGGCGACGGCTTTTTGTGCGTGGCTGAGCGAACGCCTGGCTGACGTGCTGCCGGCAGGCTATGGATTACGCCTGCCGACCGAGGCCGAATGGGAAGTTGCCGCAGCCTATGACGCGCAGGGCCAGCGGCGTCCGTATCCGTGGGGCGACGCGGAGCCCACGCCGGAATTGGCGATCTCTGACGCGAACGAGTTGGATCGTGCCGCCCCCGTGGGCTGTTGTCCCGCAGGGGCGGCGGCGTGTGGGGCGCTTGATATGGCAGGCAACGTCTGGGAGTGGGCCAGCAGCAGCTACCAGGCCTACCCAGCCGAGGCCGCGCAGGAGCGGAAAGACTTTACAACTGATGAGGGAGACGTGCCGTGGCGAGGTGGGTCGTGGCGTAATTATAGCACATATGTTCGCTGCGGGGCGCGGAACTGGCACCCTCCCAGCGACTCGGACGACCCCCGGGGTTTTCGGGTGGTGGCGGCCCCCCTTGTTCGCACGAATGTCCTGAATTCTGTGTTCTGAATCCTGTTTGCTGCCTTGCTGTTTCCTTCTGGGGCGACAATGGTGTCAAGGGTTTGCCCCCGCCACATCCGCGATTTTTTGTGGGGGCACGGCGGCGGCGCGGCGCGGGGCATGGCAGCATCGTAGGGCCGAAGCACGCGCCCCGCACCCGTGCCGCCACCCCATCTCTGCGCAGGCGCGTGCTTCGGCCTTACGGCCATGGGGTGCGCATGGCGGCGTGGGGCACGGCGGCGCCGTGCCCGTACGGGGGCATGATCATCGGCGTCATGATGCGGCGGCGGGGGCACGGCACTGCCGTGCCCGTACGCGGGGCATGATCATCGGCATCATGATGCGGCGTGGGGCACGGGCAGCGCCGTCGAGGCACGGCGCTGCCGTGCCCTGCTCCCCCTCGTCCGCATTGCCAGCGAGGGGCAGCATGGCGCGACCTTTTTTTGCGTTCCGTTGCGTTCTTTGGCGGCCACGCCCTCACTCCCCGCTCCGGGCCTGATCCGCCGCTTGGAGCAGTTCCAGGGCGCGTTGCTGGCGTTCGGCGCTGGTGGCCCCGCACGCTTCGCCGAGCGTGCCGCCGAAGTTGCCGTCGATGACCGGCACGCAGGTGAGCGCTGGGGCGACGGGGGCCGCTGGCGGCGGCGGGGCCGGGCGCGGCGTCGCGGTCGGCAGCGCGGTTGCGGTCGGGGTCGCGGTCGGTGGCCCGCTGCCGGTGAGTTCCCAGGCGCGAATCCAGACGGTGCCGGAGCCGTCAGCGGCGATGCGCAGCCAGCCGTCCTGGGTGGTCAGGGTGGTGTAGGGGCGGCCTGGTTCCAACGCCCCCACGGCGACGCCGTCGGGGGCGGCGAAGGCGACGACGGCGCGGGGCAGGACGGGGCGCGCGGCGGTGGCGGCGGTCGGCGGGGCCGGGTTCGTGGCGTCGGGCAGTGCCACGGGTTCCGGGCGCGGCCAGGTGGCCCAGAGGCCGCCGCCGAGCAGGAGGCAGGCGAGCGCGACGGCCAGGACGAGCCGGGCCGAGCGGCGCGGGCCAGGGCTGAGCGGGCCAGCCTCGGGGCGAAGCATGCCGAAGGGGGTGGGCGCGTCCTGGCGACGGCTTGCGGCGGGCGCGGCAGGCGGGGCGTGGGCGCTCGGCGGCGCGTCCGGCGCGACCGGGGCATCGGCCTCTGGCGGCGGCGCGTCGCTGTCGCCAAACAAGGGGCCGACGATGATGCGGCCATCGGCCCCGCGGGGGGGAACATAGCCCATGTTAGACGCTCCTTTCGGGGGTGGCCCAGGCGTAGTGGAAGGCGGGGTCGCTGAGTTCGATCAGGTGGCCTTCGGTGCGCCAGGTGCGGATCAAGGCGGTGGCCTTGGTTTTCTGCACGGACAAGACGGCTTCGAGCTGGGCGCGTGACCATGCGCCGCTGAGTTCGCGTTGGGCGACGGCGAGCGCGGTGGCGGTGGACGCGGGCGGGCTGGACGCGGGCGGGCTGGACGCGGGCGGGCTGGACGCGGGCGGGCTGGACGCGGGCCGGGGCGGTTCGTGGCGGGCCGGGGGGGACGGTGCGGCTGGTGCGGCTGGTTCAGGAGCGGTCAGCGGCACGGTCAGCGGCGCGGCAGGCGGTGGAGCCACCGCGTCCGGAGCCTCCGCGTAGGCCGCGTTGACCGGCGTCACCAGTTGCTCCATCGCCACCGTCAGGCGGTCGTACTGGTCGAGCAGGTGGTCGTCGTCGAGCAGCGGCGTGCCGGTGTCAATGCCGGTCAGCAAGCGCATCTGGTCGGCGACTTGGCTGATCGCCTCGTTTTCGGCGCGTTGCATCGCGATCAAGGTGCCCGCTAACTCGGCGCGTTCGGCGGCGGTGGTATTGGCCAGGCCCCGCTTGAGCAGGTGCATGGCGCGGGCGTACTGGATGCGGGCGGCCATCAGATTGGCCTGCTGCGCGGCGCGTAAGCGCTTGACCTGCTGGGCCTGGACGATCTCCGCGACCCACTGGTCGGGGGCCATTTGCACCCAGGATAAGGCGGGCACGACGACAAAGACGATGATCGTGCCCATCGCCAGCGGCAGGTCTTGGCCCGCCGCGACGGTCACGGGCCGGGTTTGCCACCAGGCCCAGACCGCGACGAAGCCGTGATAAACCATGAAGACGGCGGCCCCCAGCGCAATCGCGTGGCCGAAGGTGCGCCAGCGGGTTTCCGCCAAGAGCATGCCTGCGGGCGTGCCGGGAAAGAGCATGCTGATCAGCATGGGCAGCACCACGGCGTAGGCCATGGCAAAGGCGGCGACGAGCACGAGTTCGGTAAGCATGACGGGGGTGATCATGAGCCAGAAGAAATGCATCCACCAGAGCAACCCGGCGAGCAGGCCCAACCAGGCGGCGAGGTCAAGGATGCGCGTCGCGGTCGGGGCGCGACGCAGACGGGCGGCGGGATCATGGTGCATAGGAGCGCCTCCAAGGGTATGATCGGGCAACGCCCCCCTGGGCAGGAGGGTGGTCAGGCCGGGCGTGCCCAGGGTAGGGCTGACCAGCGGCAGGATGAGCGGAACGAGCGAGCGACCGCAGGGAGGTGGGCGCACCTCCGCGACGGGTGAGGGGTGCCAGGGGGTCAGGCCGGGCGTGCCCAGGGTAGGGCTGACCAGCGGCAGGATGGGCGGAACGAGCGAGTGACCAGGCGTGGGGCAAGGCAACGCCCCTCTGGGCAGCCAGGGGGTCAGGCCGGGCGTGCCCAGGGTAGGGCTGATCAGCGACAGGATGGGCGGAACGAGCGAACGACCAGGCGTGGGGCAAGGCAACGCCCCGCTGGGCAGGCGGGTGGTCAGGCCGACCGTGCTTAGGGTGGGGCTGACCAGCGGCAGGATGGGCGGAACGAGCGAGCGACCAGGGGAGTCGTATGGCAACGCCCCCCTGGGCAGGCGGCGAGCGCCGATCCAGGGGGGCGTTGCCAGCCAGCCCAGGGTGGGGCTGACCAGCGACCGGACGGGAACGACGAACGTGCCGTAGCGAGGTGGGCGAACCTCGGCCACGGGTGCAGGGGGCCAGGGCGGGGGCGGCAGGCTGCCGCCAGCGCGGGGGAGCGAGGGCATGACGGGGGGACGAGGATGCCGCTGCTGGCCGCAGCGCACCCGCCCTGGGGTAGCGCACAACACGGACGCCCGGCGACCTCCTCGCCGGAGGCCGCGCACGAGCGCCACGGGGACAAACCGCAGAGAACACGGCGACCTCCGGCGCGAGCCAGGAGAGAAATGACAAGCCCCTGGAACGAACACAGCACCTCAACGCCTGCTACGTTGCGGAGCAACGCGGCAACGGGGTGCTGCTGGAGGACGCCGCACAGTGTGGTACCATGCAGCCCAGCCGCACCGCCTGCTACGATCAGGTGGTGAGGTTAGCAGCCGTCAGGTGTTCCTAGCACCTGGCGGTTGCGTCATTTCATAGGGTCTATGGTACAAGAATAATCGTCTACGGTCAAGAGCGCTGACGATACTTTTTGGGAATGCTCTCCATGTCCCGCGAGGCGAGGTATTCATCAAGCGCAGCGTAGGTCGTGACCCAGACTGATCCGAGTTTTTTTGCTTTCAAGCGCCCACGCCGAATATAGCCATTCAGAGAATTGCGGGTCAACCCAGTATAGGCGATGGCCTCGGTCAGCGAAATCAACTCACCGACTTTGAGCGGGTCGATGGAATCAGCAGGGGATAGTTCGTCGCCAGACATTGCGTTCGTTGCACTCCGCACGGCATTGCTTCGTGCGCCCATGGTAGTTGCTGCGCCGCTGAGAGTCAAGTAGGGGCGCAGCCGCCCCTGCGCGTCGGTTGGTCACCACGGGGTGTCTCGCTGCTGCGCCCTGCTGCCGTGGGTAAGGATCCAGCCCCATTGCCATGATCACGCCCGGTGCCCAGCTTCGCCCTGCCGTGGGTGAGCATCGGCTGTGTTGCTGGCGACGGCCCCCCGTTTTTTTGCGTTCTTTGCGTTCTTTTGCGGCAACAAACACATGAGGAGTGCCGCAGCCCCTGCGCGTCGGTTGGTCACCACGGGGTGCCTCGCTGCTGCGCCCTGCCGTGGGCGAGGATCAAGCCCCATTGCCATGATCACCCCGTCGCCCCCAGCGCTGCTGCGCCCTGTCGGGGGTAAAGCGTTGCTACGCGGATCGGCTTTTGCGCAGCCTTTCTTGCTGGTTTGTCACAGCCAGTTAAGGCCTGGTAATGGATCGGTTCCATCTTCGTGGTATCCTAGCTCAGACGGTATGTATGCTCCCTGGCCGACGCCACGAGCGGAGTCGCCTGGACCGCCCCCACGAGCATCAATCCTCAGCAAGCGGTCGCTATGATGACGACCGATAGGCCGTTGTTGATAATGCTCTACGACGAACGAGAATGGCTGGTATGACTACTAATTTCGAACTAGATGACACTCTCCTATACGAGTACATGAACAATTTTTTCGGATACGGAAATTTTAATGGGAAGTACTGGTTTATTGGGATGGAAGACGGGAGTGATGGAACGATCAAAGAAGTTGTTCACCGCCTGAATCACTGGAAAGTACGAGGAAAAGTAACGATAGATGACCTGAACGCCCAACATAAACAGTTTGGAATACAGCAATTTATCGGACCAAAGGCGCGATTACAACCAACCTGGAGTAAATTAATCCGTATTCTATTAAGCGCAGAAGGCCATAACGTTGACAGGGAAATGGTTAGAGAATTTCAGCGCGAAGAACTTGGCGTCCATACCGGCAATAATTGCATTTTAGAACTTCTTCCTCTTCCTTCTAAGTCAATAAAAAAATGGATATATAATGAGCATTCAAGCATACCCGAATTAATAAACCGTGATGTGTATAAAAAAACATGGTCAAAACCACGGTCGGCAGCAATACGAAGATTCATTGAAATCCACAAGCCACGTTATGTTGTCTTCTATAGCAGCAATCAGGAGTATAAGTTTTGGTGGAAGCAAATTACAGGATCAGCGACTCAATGGAAAAGTATAGATAAAGTACATATAACTCATAATAATGACACGATTTTCGCCATCACACCACATCCTGTCGCGTATGGAATCACAAATGAGCACTTTCATAACCTGGGAAGACTCCTGGTGCAAGAGCAAAATCGATTGTAAAAAGCGGTCTTTTAACCTCCATTTAAAAGCCTTCTCACCATGCAATCTCACCAGGCGGTGCAACCCGACGCCGCTGGTGCGGCCCTCCTCTCGGCGCGTTGTCCCAACGCACCCTGCCTCGCCAACACCCCACGCGATCAACGGGGCCATCGTTCAAGCGCCGCCTCGCGCCGCACCACGCCGGCCACCGTGCCACCAGGGGATCGTTGTGTAGTATACGGGTTCACATGTGGGGTAACAGGCAAGCCTGGGAGCACGGGCGTGCCGCCCGCGCTCCCAGGACACGGGGGAACCGTTCCGCGCAGCAGCCCCTGCACCTTCGTTGATCACCTCGTCGCCCCCAGCGCTGCTGTGTCCTGCCGGGGGCGAGGATCGGCCCTATTGCCAAGATCACCCCCGGTGCTTTACGCCTTTGCGCCTTTGCGTCAAAAAAGTAGGGGCGCAGCAGCCCCTGCGCGTCCGTTGATCACCCCGTCGTCCCCATCGCTGCTGCGCCCTGCCGGGGGTGAGGATCAAGGCCCATTGCCAAGATCACCCCCGCTGCTGCGCCCTGCCGTGGGCGAGGATCCAGCCCCATTGCCATGATCACCCCCGGTGCCCGCCCTATCCCTGTCCTCTGTTGCGGGCGAGGGGCGACGGCACCCCCATTTTTTGCGTTCTTTGCGTTCTTTTGCGGCAAACGCACACCGTTGGGGCGCCGCAACCCCTGCGCATCGGTTAGTCACCACGAGGTGCCTCGCGGCTGCGCCCTGCCGTGGGCGAGGATCAAGGCCCATTGCCATGATCACCCCCATCGCTGCTGCGCCCTACCGGTGGTGCGCATTGGCTATGTTGCGGGCGATGGCACCCCCATTTTTTGCGTTCTTTGCGTTCTTTTGCGGCAACAAACACGATTTCTGTTCGCCCTCAACCCCCAATGCCGAGACGGGTTCCTGCACCGACCATCCCGGTAGGGGCGCAGCAGCTTGCCGATATTGGAAGAGCGCGGCAATACACTTTGGTTCCTGCACCGACCATCCCGGTAGGGGCGCAGCAGCCCCTGCGCGTCTGTCGATCACATCGTCGTCCCCATCGCTGCTGCGCCCTGCCGAGGGCGAGCATCAAGGCCCATTGCCATGATCACCCCCGGTGCTTTACGCCTTTGCGCCTTTGCGTCAAAAAAGCGGTGTTTGCTCTTCTTTGTTCCCCGAAAGCGGGTTGGACGATGTGGCTGGATAGTCTAAACGTCAAATTATCCCAGGTCATCCAAGAACTCCGACGCCGACACGCCGCCGCTCACCAGGAGATGCTCGCGTGACAGGAGGGCCGTGACCTCGCGCTCAATCGCCGCAAGGGCATCCTCCGGCGTGACATCGCCGACGTCGGCGACATGCCAGTACGTGACTCGCTCTGTCCACGCGGGAAAGCGCTCAATGATCAGCGGTTGATGCTCACGCTCGTACAACGCGATGCGGCGGTGCGCCCTGGCGAAATCCTCCTCGCTGGCCTGGGTGGGCACGGGGATGGGGGGCGTCACTGTCACGCCACGTTGCGCTAGGCCGTCCAGGGCGAGCGGTGAGATGGGGCCAACGTTGCCGCTGCCTCGTTCGAGGGCCAGGGCGCGCGAGAAGGCTGTCCAGGGGAGACCAAGCGCTTGCGCTCGCGCATTGAACAGGTACGCAGCGAAGCGACTCCGATAGTAGTTGCCAGTACAGAGAAACAGCAGCGTCTGCATCGTATGAACCTTTCCGTTGGCTCAGCACAAGCGTGAACGAATCCTAATCCACATGGTAATGCATTTGTTCATCTGTTAGTGTAAACTATACTCAGCGGCGCAGATGTCAGTTCTGATTGCTGCACCAGAGTAGATCTGGGTCTCTCGGCTGGTCGGCGTGGGCGCTACCGTTGCTGCGGGTGCTTACGCCCAATGAGCGTGAGATGCTGGGTGCGACGTTGCCGCAGATGATGCTGGGGCATGCAGTGTCGCCTGTGCCGCGTGTTCCTGCATCTCCTGGGGAGCACATTGTCACCGGCTGTTGTTGCTCAAGCGGGTGCGTAGCTTTGCATGAGATGCCACCGACGCGCCGTGCGCGGTCGTTTGTCAGGGTTTGCGTGATTCTGATGCTGGGTCATGTGAGTTAGTCAGGTTGTTCATGTACCGCTTTATCGTACCCACGCCCTTGCTTATGCGAGCAGGTTCCCTATGACAACCCTGCTCCCTGGCACGGAGGTGCAAGCCCGCGGGCTGCGCTGGGAGGTGGTCTTCGCTGACCGCCTTGGACAGCAGACGCTCTACCGCCTGCGCTGCATCGACGGCGGCCTCCGTGGGCGCGAGCTCGATCTGCTTGCTCCCTTCGAATCCATTCAGCCAATCGTGCGCGATCTGCGCCCCGCACGCGCTGCCCCGCTCCTCCACTGGCGCGTCTACCACCAGGCATTCCTGCTGGAGCAGGCGCTTGGCCCTGATGCTCTGCTCGCCGTGCAGCCTGGCCGCCTGCAGCTCGAACCCTACCAGTTGGTGCCGGTGGTGCGTGCCTTGCGGATGAGTCGCGTGCGTCTGCTGCTCGCCGATGCGGTTGGTCTTGGCAAGACCATTCAGGCTGGCCTCATCCTGACCGAGTTGATCGCTCGCCGCCTGGCCCACCGCATCCTTGTCGTCACCCCCGCCGGGCCATTGCTCGATCAGTGGCGCACTGAGCTCGCGGAACGCTTTGGTTTGCGTATGCGTACGCTTGACCGCGCCGCTCTCGATGAGGTGCGCCGCAGTACCGAGAGCGGGGCTAATCCTTTTGACCACCTGCCCCTGGGCCTGGCCTCAATTGACTTTTTGAAGCAGGATCATATTGTCGATCTGCTTGATCGTACCAGCTATGATGTGATCGTGATTGACGAGGCCCACCATTGCATGGATGTCAGTGGCGGTGACCGCGAAGACTCGCAGCGTCGTCGGCTCGCCGATGTGCTTGCCCGGCGCTGTGATGCCTTGCTTTTGCTCACCGCGACGCCCCACGATGGCAATGATCGCTCGTTCGCCTCGCTCTGCGCTCTGCTTGACCCGTCGCTTGTGGATCATGCCGGTGATCTGCGCGGCGACCGTTACCGTGCCCATGTCGTGCGTCGGCTCAAGCGCCATATCGTTGATCCCACGACGGGGGTCGCGCGCTTCCGCGAGCGTGTGGTGCTGCCGCTCCCGGTCACCGCTGAACCAGATCGTCACCCGGCCTTTATCGCCCTCCAGCGTGCCCTGCTTGACCTGATCGCTCCGCAGTTGCGCCGCGCCTTCCGCACCAAAACCTACAGCGATGTGCTCTCGCTCTTTGCCTTGCTAAAGCGCAGTGTCTCGACCGTGGCCGCATGCCGTGAAACCCTCATGGCGATTGGCGACCGACGTCAGGAGATCGTGCGTGGGATTGCGGAGCGTCAAGAGAGTCGTCAGCAGCGGCGGAAGGCGCTGCGCGACATCCAGCGGCGCCTCGAGCGCTTTGGCGCGTTGAGCATCGAGGAGGAGTTGCTTCAGCATCAGCTCCAGGCCGAGGATCTCGTGCGCCTGCTCATCGATGTCCAGCGGGAGATTCGCGCCGACGATCCCCGCCAGCGCCGTGAGGCCGAGGTGGTCGATCAGTTGGGCACGCTCGCCGATCTGGCCGAGGCGGCGCTCAACCAGGATCCCAAGCTCGACCAGCTTGTTGCCACGCTCCAGGCTATCCGCGCCGAGGAGCCACAGGCCAATGTGCTCATCTATACCGAGTACATTGACAGCCAGCGCGCCGCTGTTGAGGCGCTTCAGTGCGCCGGGCTGGGGCCGGTGCTGACCATGAGCGGTGAGCATGATGATGCACAACGCAGCGCGACCACCGATCGCTTCCGAAACGCCGATGGGTTCGTGCTGGTCAGTACCGATGCGGCCGCCGAGGGCCTGAACCTGCACTACCGTTGCCACCACCTCATTCACCTGGAGCTGCCGTTTAACCCTAATCGGCTTGAACAGCGCAATGGGCGCATCGATCGCTTTGGCCAGACGCATGACCCGGTCGTGCGCTATCTCTACCTGCGGGGCACCTTCGAGGAGCGCATCCTGCTGCGCCTCATCGCGAAGTACGAGCGGCAGCGCACCCGGCTGACGTTCGTGCCCAACACCCTGGGAAAGGTTTCAGGGGTCAGGGGTCAGGGGTCAGGGTTTGCCGAGGCATCACTGCTTGCGCTGGAGTTTCTGCGTGAAGATGCGCCGATTTCTAACAACGATCCGTGGCAAGCTGCCGATGAGCAAGTCAACGCGGTGCCGCCCAGCGCAGATGCGGCTGAGCAACCCAACGACGTGGCGCTAACGCCTGAAACCTGGCACCTGAAACCTGAAACCTTCGCGCACGCCAATACGGTGCCGCCCAGCGCAGATGCGGCTGAGCAACCCAACGACGCGGCGCTAACGCCTGAAACCTGGCACCTGAAACCTGAAACCTTCGCGCACGCCAACGCGGTGCCGCCCAGCGCAGATGCGGCTGAGCAACCCAACGGCGTGGCGCTAACGCCTGAAACCTGGCACCTGAAACCTGAAACCTTCGCGCACGCCAATACGGTGCCGCCCAGCGCAGATGCGGCTGAGCAACCCAACGACGCGGCGCTAACGCCTGAAACCTGGCACCTGAAACCTGAAACCTTCGCGCACGCCAACACGGTGCCGCCCAGCGCAGATGCGGCTGAGCAACCCAACGACGCGGCGCTAACGCTTGAAACCTGGCACCTGAAACCTGAAACCTTCGCGCACGCCAACACGGCGCCGCCGAGTGCGGATGCGGCTGAGCAACCCAACGATGCAGCACTAACGCCTGAAACCTGGCACCTGAAACCTGAAATCTTCGCGCACGCCAACACGGCGCCGCCGAGTACGGATGCGGCTGAGCAACCCAACGACGCAGCACTAACGCCTGAAACCTGGCACCTGAAACCTGAAACCTTAGATCGCGAATTGCTGGATGAGATCGACCGCAGTTTGCGCAGCTTCGAGCAGGCGGCCCGCTCCCACGTCTGGTTAGGTGACGCCGGGCTTGCCGCCGATACCCAGAGCATGGAGCGCGCTGTGGCCGCGCGCACGCGCGGCCACAGCGCCAGTATTACCGACCTGTCGGGGTTTGTCTGCGATGCGATCCGGATTGACGGCGGCGACGTGCGCTCTGGCGCTGACCCTCGCGTTCAGGAGGCGCTGCTGCCCGCTGCTTGGGCCCACGGCCTGAGCGACCTGCCTGGCTATGACGCCGAGACCCGCGTGACCCGCCTCACGACTGACCTCAACCTGACCCACGACGCGCTCGGTCGTCCAGTGGGCTTCCTGGGTCGCGCACACCCCTTGGTGCGCCGGGCGCTCGACCGTGTACGCAATCTCTCGTTTGGCAAAGCCGCCGACAGCGGCCAGGATCTCCGGTGTAGTGTCGCCGTTGCCGCCGTGCCCGTGCCGACGCTGCTCTTCACCTTCCTGGGCCGCATCGAGAGCAAGGCGGGCCGCGAACTGGAGCAGGTGCTAGGGGTTAGGGTTCAGGGGTCAGGTTTCAGGTTTCAGGTTTCAGGGGTCAGAGTTCAGGGGTCAGAGTTCAGGGGGCAAGATGACGATGATGGCACCCTTGACCTGACACCTGACACCCAACCCCTGACACCTACCCAGGGTTCAGAGTTCAGGGGTCAAGATGACGATGACGGCAGACTTGACCTGATACCTGACACCCAACCCCTGATACCTGCCCAGGTGCTGCTGAATCCGTCGGACTGGCTGCCGCTTGTGGAAGAGGCCAGGCCCGTGCGTACCACCGGCGTGTACGATCAATACTTTGCTGCCTGGTATGCCGACGCGCTGACGCAGGCGCAGGCACTGATCACGCGTGAGTTTTGTCACGGCGCCACGGCATCTGCCTTCAGCGCCGAGCGCCGCCGTAGCCTTGAGGCAGAGCGCGGGCGGCTCGACGACTGGCTGAGCCAGCTTGCTGAGCGCATCGCGCCGCAAGGGGCTGTGCCCGCGCTCCAGATGGATCTCTTCGCCGCCGACACAGCGCCAGCGGCACAGCCGGCGCGTGCATGGCAAACGCTAGCCGATCCGGTTGAGCGTCTAGCGGCCTTCCACAATGACCGCACAGCTCCGCCACGTCTGCGTGGCGACGCCGAACACGCCCTGCGCATCTACCAGCAGCGCTGTGCCGACCTAGACGCCCGCCTGGCGCTGCGCCCGCCCGAAGTGCTGCCGCTTGGCGTGCTGATGTTGCTGCCTCCAAGCATGCCGTAATAACCAGCCTCACATAACGATGGATGCCGGATGCACAACCCTGCCCACATCATTGCCTATTGGCGCACGAGTCTTGCTGACGCGGATTGCAAAGGAGCATCGCTCTATGTCTGAACCAACCACGCCTTTGGTGCCTGCCTCACCTGCCGCAGCCGCATGGACGCTCTACGAGCCGGGTGAGCTACTCTGCGAGCTGCCCGATGTGCAGCCGCGCCTAGCTAGCTGGGATGCAAAGACTAGCCGCGCCCAGCAAGAACTTCAGGCGTACCTGGATGCGGTTGCGACGCAGGTTGGGCCATATCTTGGCGATCACACGGACCTATACCTGGAGATGGTTATCGATGTACGCGCCCGCGAGCGGCTGCACAAGGAATACGACCTGGAGAATTACCTCTACCCACTGATTAACCGGCTGGGCCACCAGCGCTTTTTACTCGCGAGGGCGAGGAAGTATGTCGCTGTTGATGCGCCCCCAACAGTGCCGTACGATGAGCGGCCACGAGCCAGCATTCGCATCGGTCGTGCCCGTGCATGCACCGATGCGCCCAATGCGGGATGGCAGCATGTGACGGTAGCGATGGGGCCGGGCTCTGAGCAGCCCGAGTGGAAAAAGGAACTCCAGGCACGAATCGCGTCACAAGCCAAAGCCGACCATAAGGCTCAGGGGCCATTCGCGCTCCAACTGGTGTGGGGAGCCGCACCCACGCGTAATTGGTCCAACCTCTGGAAGCCGACTGGCGACTCGCTTGGTCCCCTCCTGGGAACCCTTCATAAGGCCCGCCCATACAGCCCCAATGATGACCGCATCGTCGATCTGCGCCTTCATCGCAACGATGTGGCGGCACTGGGCAATCATCTGCACATCGGGCTCTGGTGGCGTGATCAGGAAGACCCTCAGGCTGTCTACGGCAAGCCCGTCGCCGGCGACGATGAATGGGTCGCCCGCAAGCGCTTCCACCAGAGCTGGTACCGCCACCATGTACTGCGTGCCGACTGTGCTCCTACGCCAGGTCACGGAAACTATCTCAGCGAGAGCGATGCGTGGGAGGGGAGAAATTTCCTGACGCCAGCGATTGCGCAGGTCGCCAGGGAGCGATTTCCTCCGAAGCCAGGCGCGGCTGGAAAAAACCGTCTCTACGGCAATATGCTCTCCAGCCAGCCAATGTGCTTCAATCTCTTCGGCCAGCTGCGTGACAATCCTGACCTTGCACGAAAGCTGGTCTCCTCGCTAATACCTGACTATCCGGTTGACGAGGTGATCGAGATTGCCCTGGAGGTTTCCAATCTACACGAGGTGTTGAAAGACAACACTGCCTTCGACGCCATGATTAGGTACCGATCGGGCCAGGAGCGCAGGTTTGTCGGAATTGAGACGAAGTACTCCGAGCCGTTCTCGGCGAAAAAGGGGGCAGGCACAAAGGCTCGCTATCGTTACTGGTTTGATCATGCCGACCGCTGGTGGCGGCCTGATACTTACGATAAGCTCCTGGGCGCCAATTACCAGCAGCTCTGGCGCAACCACATGCTTGCGCTGGCCCTTAGCGCGAGCGATCCGGATTATGGGATCGGCGAGCTGATCGTGCTCTATGCTCCTGATGATCCAAAAATGGCCGCAGCCCTTAGCGAGTATTGCCAAACGCTCGCCGAGCACACCCCGCCGCCCCGCGCCATTCCCCTTGACACGCTGATTGCCGACTGGCTGGCGCTGGACATTGATGCGGTAACGCGCACCTGGCTCAACGCCTTCTCCGAGCGTTACCTCGACTTCAATGCCTCCGAGGCTGAGTGGAAGCGCTACAGGAACAAGTAGTAGGAACAGATCCATGCCCCTCGACCTCTTACCAGCTTGCATCTTCACCGGCCCGGCCCTGCCGGAGCCTTTCGTGCGCCTGGAGTTGGAGCAGGCGCTCACCAAGGCGGGCCTGTTGTCCAAGGCCTCCGGCACGGAGGGCCGGGAGTTGCAGGAGTCCTGGGAGCGCTATGAGCGCAAGCTGCGCGAATTAGTTGTGCGCGGTGGCTCCGAGCGGGTCTTTAACCATGTCTTGCTGCCGCTCGTTGCGCGGCTTGGCTACGTTGAGCCGGCGGATGGCGGTAAGGTGCGCACGAGTTTGGAGGATGAGGACGGCGGGCGCTTACTTGTCGCTGCGGATGGCTCGCGGCTGCGTGTCTGGGCCACCGAGCTTGAGGCCGATCTTGATGCGCCTGGGCGCCGCGGGGCCGCTGCGCGCTATAGCCCGCTACGTGTTGCCCAACGGGTGCTGCTCGCCGAGCGCGAGCGCATGGGCCTGCTGACCAATGGCGTCGAGTTGCGCTTGATCATCTCTGACCCCGCCCGCACCGATTCGCAGGTGATCATCCCGATCCACACGCAGTGGCGCAAGCGCCGCATCGTCCCCGACTCCTATCGCCTGCTGCTCGCCCTGGCCTCGCCCGCCGGCCTCCGCAAGCTCCCTGAGCTGATCGAGCAGGCCCGCCTCCAGCAGACTCGTGTTACCAACGACCTGCGCCGCCAGGCCCGTGAGGCGATTGAGGGCTTTATTCAGGCGATCCTTGATCATCCGGAGAATAGGGGTCAGGTTTCAGGGGTCAGGTTTCAGGGGGCCGGAGCGCAGGTTTCAGGAGTCAGAGGTCAGGTTTCAGAACAGGGCACAGATGACGAACTGACACCAGACACCAGACACCTAAACCCTGAACTGACACCTGACACCAGGCACCTGACACCTGAAACCCTCTGGCGCGAGGGGCTGGTGATCGTCTACCGGCTGCTGGTCATCCTCAAGCTAGCCGCAAGCGATGACCCGGCCCGCCGCTTTAGCTTCGCCGACTCGGCGATCTGGCGCGGCACCTATGCCCCCGGAACGGCGTTGGCACCGATTGTGCGTGCGGTGCTTGACGAGGGTGCCGAGACGGGGCGCATGCTTGAAGATGGCCTGCGCCAGCTCTTCCGCCTCTTCGCCGAGGGCGTTGAGAGCCAAGAGCTTACCGTGAAGCCGCTGGCCGGCGGCCTCTTTGATCCCGCCGCGACGCCGACGCTCGCCGGGCTGCGTTGGGGCGAGCGCGCCGTGGCCCTGCTGCTCGACCGGCTGCTCTGGACGCCGCGTGGTAAGGGCGGCACCGCCCGTGAACGTGTCTCCTATGCGGCACTCGATGTCGAAGACCTGGGGCGGGTCTACGAGGCCCTGCTGGAGCTGGAGCCTGGGATTGCCGCCGAGCCGATGTGTCGCTTGCGCCGTCAGAAGCTCGAGGTGGTTGTTCCGATTGCGCAAGGTGTCAGGTATCAGGTTTCAGGTTTCAGGGGGCAGATGTCCAGGTTCGGGGTTCGGCCCTGACACCTGACACCTCACACCTCACACCTAGTGTTAGGGAGAGCACCAATGAGCGTCAGCAGTTATCGGGATCTGAAGGTGTGGCAGAAGGCGATGGATCTGGTAGTCGGGTGTTACAGGCTGACAGAGGGGTTCCCCAAGAGCGAGACGTACGGGTTGAGCAGCCAGCTTCGGAGGGCAGCGGTCTCAGTGCCGGCGAACATTGCGGAGGGGCAGGGGAGGGAAGCAATCAAGGAATATCTCCATCACCTCTCGATCGCGAACGGCTCGCTCATGGAGCTGGAGACGCACCTGCTGATCGCGGGTCGGCTGGGCTACACGGAGGATCGGGAGTTGGCTCCGCTACTGGCACAAACGTCGGAGGTTGGCAAGATGCTGAATGGGCTGATAAAGAGTCTGAGGACGAAGACGAGCTGACGTCAGGTTTCAGGTCTCAGGTTTCAGGTGTCAGTGGGCACAGTTCGGAGATCAGTGGAGATGGCTCTGATACCGACGACTCCGGCCTGACACCTGACACCAGAAACCGGACACCTGATCTGAAACCTACAAACGTGGAATGGATCGAAGCCATCCCGCCTGGCCGCTTCTTCCTGCGCGTGGGCCTCGGGCGCAAGTCCAGCGGCTCCTACTATACCCCGCGCTCCTTCGTGCGCTTCCTGGTGCAAGAGACGGTCGGCCCGCAGTGTGATGAGCGTAGCCCTGAAGATGATCCACAGCCCGGTCGCATCTTGGCCCTGCGTGTGCTCGACCCCGCGATGGGCAGCGGGCATTTTTTGGTCGAGGCCTGTCGCTTCCTGGGCGACCGGCTCTATGAGGCGTGCCGCCGCTGTGATGAACTGGCGAGCGTGGCTGAAGAGCAGGCTGCGAAGCTCAAGGTGCGCGATCCCGCTGCGGCGGTGCGCCCCGCCGCCCGTGCCGAAGAGTTACGCCAGCGCGTTGAGGCGCTGCCTGACCCTGACAATGCCCTGGTGGCCTACCTGCCCAGCCGCGCCCGCGAGGGCGACCAGCCCGGCCTCTCCGAGCAGAAGGCTCGTGCGCTCTGCCGACGCCTCGCCGCCGTCCACTGCCTCTACGGCGTCGATAAGAACCCTCTCGCGGTGGCCCTGGCCCGCGTCGCGATCTGGATCGAGTCCCACGCCGAGGGCCTGCCGTTGACCTTCCTCGACCACCGCCTGGTGCTGGGCGACTCGCTCACCGGGCCCTTCGCCGAGCACCTGGCCCGCTACCCTGGCAGCCAACAGCCACTTGACGACATCTTCAACCAGGGCTTGCAGGCCCGGCTCCAGCAGAGCCTTGCCGCCGCGCTGAGCCACGTCGCCGCCCTCGAAGAGAGCGTCGGCATCGACGTGGCCGACATCGAGCGCAAGCGTGCCGCCAAGACCCGCCTCGACGCCGCCCTGGCCCCCTTCCGCCTGCTCGCCGCTGCCTGGGCCGGCGGCGTGATGCTCGGCACGGGCAAGGGCGGCGGCTGTGACGACGACGCGTATGTGGCGCTGGCGCGCCAGGTGTCAGGTGTCAGGTGTCAGGTGTCAGGTGTCAGGTGTCAGGTGTCAGAGCAGGTGTCAGGTGTGAGGTGTCAGGTGTCAGAGCAGGTGTCAGGTGTGAGGTGTCAGGTGTGAGGTGTCAGGTGTCAGGTGAGGACGATGCAGGGCTGACCCCTGACACCTGGAACCTGACCCCTACGCAGGTGTCAGGTGAGGACGATGCAGGACTGACACCTGACCCCTGGAACCTGACCCCTACGCAGGTGTCAGGTGTAAGGTTTCAGGTTTCAGGTGAGGACGATGCAGGACTGACACCTGACCCCTGGAACCTGACCCCTACGCAGGTGTCAGGTAAGGACGATGCAGGACTGACACCTGACACCTGGAACCTGACCCCTACGCTGCGAAGGATGCTTGCGCGGGGCCTGGGGCTACGCGAGTTGCCGGAGGCAATCAAGAGCTATGAGGATGCCCTTGCGCTCATCCTGACCCCTGACACCTGGAACCTGACCCCTGCTTTCCCCTACGACCTGGCCTTCCCGGAAGTCTTCTATGCTCAGGTTTCAGGTGTGAGGTTTCAGGTTTCAGGGGCGGACGAGCCGGGGGCGGAGCTGACACCTGACACCCGACCCCTAACACCTGGACTGACACCTGACACCCGATCCCTAACACCTGAACTGCCGCGCCACGGCTTTGATGTGGTGGTGGGGAATCCGCCGTGGGATCGCATGTTGCCTGCGGATAAAGAGTTCTTTGCCGCCTATGAATTCACGGTGCTTGATGCGCCAACCAAACGTGAGCGTGAGGCCATCGAGCGGCGGATTATGAGCAACCCACAGGCTGCGGCAGCGCATGCTGAGTACATTGAGGAGTTTCGTGGCGTAGAACGTGTGCTGGATCGGCTGTACACCTATCAGGTGGTCGAAATCGACGGCGAGAAAACGATTGGCAAGCAAGACGCCTTCCGTGCCTTCATGGAGCGCAACGCCCAGGTGCTGGGGCCAACTGGACTGACTGGCGTCGTCGTCCCTTCGGCCTTCCACGCCAATGAGGGTGCGACCGGCATTCGTCGCCTCTACTTTGAGCAGATGGCGACACGCTGCTGCTACTCCTTTGAAAACCGCAACAAGCTGTTTGAGATTGACTCACGCTTCAAGTTTGCCCCGGTCGTTGCGGCCCGACAGGGGCCAACGACTGAATTCCCGTGCGCCTTCTATCTTCACGACGATGCCTGGCTCTTTGAGCAGCAGCGTCAAGCGCCGCTGCGCTACAGCCTCGATTTTGTACGCCGCACCGGTGGCGAGTATCTGAGCCTCTTGGAGCTACGCTCGCCTGCTGATGCAGAAGTGGCCCGGATCTGCTTTGCTAACGGCGTACCCTTTGGACAAGTCTGTGAGCAGCTTGGCATCCGGTTGGGTCGTGAGCTACACATGACCGATGACGCCTGGCGCTTCACCCCCACCAGCCAGGTGCTTCCCAACGGCGTAGATCCCCGTGACCCTGAGGTTGCGGCTGCGCTGCGCGAACAGGGCTACCTGGTGCTGCACGAGGGCAAGACCTTTCATCAGTACACCGACATGTGGGAGGCAAGACCCCAGTATTTATTGCACACTCAAAAGATTGGCCGAGCCACTTGGTTGCAGTCTGTTGTTTTTTGGAGACTGGCACTCCGAAAAGTGGCAAGCTCAACCAATGAGCGGACGTTTGTAACGGCTCTGCTACCTGCAGGCGTGCTAACTGGTGATAGTACATTTGTTGATCAAGAATCGTCAAATCATTCAACCGCATATTCCCTACTTTTGCTATCTATTTGTTGCTCATTCAGTTACGATTTTGTGGCCCGTCAGATGGTTTCGGCAAACGTCAACTTGTTCATCGCCAACCGCCTGCCGGTGCCCCGCGCCCTCCTGACACCTGAAACCCGACACCTGACACCTGCTCGCTTCCTCGCCCACTCAGCCCTGCGCCTCACCTGCAACCACGCCGGGTACGCGGCGCTGTGGCGCGAGCAGGTGGGCGAGGCGTGGCGCGAAGAGCGGGCACCCTTCGACTGGCCCGTGCTCAAGGATGACGACGCGCGCTGGGCGGTGCGGGCGGCGATTGACGCGGTGGTCGCCGAGGCCTACGGACTGAGCCGCGAGCAGTACGCCCACGTGCTCTCAACCTTTAGCCACAAAAGCTACCCGCAGGCGCCGGAGCGCTGCCTGGCGGCCTTCGACGAGCTGAAGGCGCTGGGCCTGGAGGCGTTCACAAAGCAGCACGACCCCTACTGGGACATCCCGCTCAATGAGAATCTGCCGGAGCCGGTGATCGAGTTGCCGCTGCCGGAGGGGTCAGGGGTCAGGGGTCAGGGGTCAGGGGCGGAGGATCAGGGGTCAGGGGTCAGGGGTCAGGGGTCAGGGGTGCAGGGCGGGCGGCGCGGGCGCAAGGCCAGCGTGGAGGAACCAACGCCGCTCTACGCCGAGCCGCAGTTGGCCCTGGATCTCGGGGAAGAGTCGCCGCCGGCGCAGCAGGTCATTGACTTTGCGGCGGCAGCCGAGCGCGTGTCGCCGCGACCTATGCGCAAGGCGGCGGAGGTACGGCAGGGGTACCGCGCTGACGAGGCCGAGCGCTACGAGCGCGTGAAGGCGCTGCTCGCCGAGCGGGCCAGCCTGAGCAGTGGCGAGGTGCAGGGGTCGCTGGAGGTTGACGTAGCCACGGCACGGGCGCTGCTCAGGCGCCTAGTGGACGAGGGGTTGGCGCGGGTGGAGGGCGAGAAGCGGGGGACAAGGTATGTGGGGGTTACGCAGGCCGATTGACCCTCAGCAACTGGCCGTCGAGCGCCGACTGCTCGGCCAGGGTGGCAGCGATGCGGGCCGCCTGGCCAACAAAGTCCGGGTCGTAGGTGCAGACGATGATACCAGCGTGGGCCGGCGTCGCACGATGGAGCCTAATGAAATGCTTGCGGTTGATCGTCAGCAGGGCACGGCCTTCAGCCACCGCAAAGGCCAATACCTCCTCATCGGGGACGGCTCGCCCAGCATTTCCGGCCTCCTGGCTGGTCAGCAGGTCGTAGCCGAGCCGCCGCAACTCTGCGACGACGGGGAGGGGGAAGTTCTCGTTCGCGTAGAGCTGTGCCATTGCCTACGCTGCCTCGTTTTCGGCGATCTGGGCCTCGATCGCGTCAGGGTGCGAACGGTAGTAGGCCCAGGCATTGGCAAGGTCCTCGGCCCGCAGCGCTGGGTAGGCCCGCAGCAGGTCGATCTCGCTCGAGCCAAGCCGACGCGCCTGGACGAGCACCCAGACCGGGATGCGCGTGCGCACGATGCAGGGCTCGCCGCCACTCACGCCGGGGTTGCTCTCGATGCCGGGGAAGGCGTCGCCCAGATCGCGCACAACCCACTGCAGCACCTGGGCCTTCTCGGCGCGGGTCAGATGCTGAAGGAGTTGTTCAAGCGTAGCTAACGTACTCATCGTTTCGGCGTTCCCCAATTCTCGATGCTCGTGATTGCAAAATGATTGTAGCACAGGCGCAAGCGTTGCGGGCCTCACTATGCCGTTACGTATGCTGATTGCCTATCCAAGCCGTGCGCATGTATTCCTGCCCACGCAACTATACTGAGAACGACACCGCATGGCGACTAGCGCTGATCAGGTAATGGTGCCGTAAGCCTTGCCACGTATACTGGTGTTAGCTTCCGAGCAACTATACTGAGAACGACACCGCATGGTGACTAGCGCTGATCAGGTAATGGTGCCGTAAGCCTTGCCACGTATACTGGTGTTAGCTTCCGATCTACCAATGCAACAAATGTGCAGGATTATCAACCGATGCGCATGCTCACCACCCACAACTTCGATCAACTCACCCTAAACGGCGAGGAGATCACCGTCGTCCTCTTCGGCGATGATAGCATTGACTGCCGTAAGGCCGAGCGCCAGATGGATGCTATCGCAGGCATCTTTGCGGGTGCAGTGCGCTTCTTCTACGTCGACACCTACGAGAGCGATGCCCTGGCGGCCCGCTACGGAGTGATTTCGTCCCCGGCAGTGGTCCTGTTGCAGCGCGGCCTCGCCCACTGGCGCTTTGAAGGGGCGCTGAGTCGCGAGGCGATCCAGGATCTCAAGCGCAGGCTCTTCACGGTAGGCGTAGCATCAGCGCCAGAGCCGGGGCCGATCGCGCCGCCAAAGCGTGCGGCACCGCGCTGTAATCTGCGGGCCACGCAGCCAAACGGTTACCGCGCCACCGACCGGCAATCCGCTCAACCAAACGGCTACCGTGCCACCGACCGGCAATCCGCTCAGCCGTATCGTAGTCGGCCAGAATTCTCCTTCGAGGAGACGGTGATCGTCCCGGTGCTCACCCTCTTTGAAAACAAGGCCCACATTATCAGCGAGCGTGATCTTGCGCTGGCGATGGCCCAGACCATCCGCTATCATGCCAAAGCGAGGCAACTCCGCTCATTTGTCGTCACCGCGACTGAGGGGCTCTGGGTCTTTCGGCGTTCAGGCAACCAGGCGACCCTTGAGCAGCGCTTCACCAGGGACGAGTTGACCCACGGCGCCCTCGAGGCGAAGCAGTTGCTGATTGAACTGAGCTGTCGGCGCCGCAAGCCCCTGGTGTAGCGGCACCTGGGAGTGCCCCTTTTGGTGACCCTGTTCCGGGTCGTTTCCGCACTTTGCCCTTGTTTACAGCTCGCCACCGTATTTGCACTGCGCCTACATCGAACTGGAGATCCTTGCCCTGGAGCCAGCATGAAGAAATGGAATGTGATCGCGCCGCCGACCTTTATGAATGAGCTGATCGGCTTGCCCACGGCGGTGAGCCGCCTGGTCACCCAGAAGGTCAAGGTGCTCGAGCGTGACCCGATCTCGGCCCAGGGCGATGCCAAGAAGATTGGCAACCACAAGCCGCCGATCTACCGCGTGCGCATCGGGGCCTACCGCCTGTTCTATAGCTTCGGCGATGGTTGGGTGAAGCTGATTGGCGTGCGGAAGCGCGATGACCGCACCTACGCCGATGCGCTCAGCTCTGGTGTGGTGCCCGAGGGTGCGCCGCCGCCGGAGTTGCTCGCAGTCGATTTGCACGAGGAACCGGCCATTTACGAAGTTGACGTATCCGCGCCGACGGACGCCAGTCTGCCCGAAGATGACGCCGCCGATGCGGCCCTGCTCGGCGTGGAGACCCCGGCGGCTCCGCTGCTCGAACCACGTCTGCTCCCCGTCACGATGAGCGAGGGACTGCTGCGTCAGTGGCGCATTCCTTCACCACATTGGGCGGCGCTGCTCGCGGCACGCACCGAGGATGATCTGCTGCTGGCTGGCGTGCCGACCGAGCTCTTCGACCGGATCTGCGATATCCTCTACCCGCGCTCGCTGGCCGAGATCGAGCGCCAACCCGAGTTGGTGCTCCACGAGCCGGAGGATCTCGACCGTTTCGTCGAGGGCGAACTGACCACGTTCCTGCTGCGCCTCGACGCTGACCAGCAGCGCATCCTTGAGACCTCGCTGGAAGGGCCAGCGCTGGTCAAAGGCGGCCCTGGTACGGGCAAGTCGGTGCTGGCGCTCTACCGCGTGCAGCGCCTGGTCGCCGCTGGGCGCACGCCGATCCTCTTCACCACCTACACCAACGCCCTGGTGCGCTACTCCGAGCAGTTGCTGGAACGGCTGCTCGGCGGCCCGCCGAAGGAGCGCGGCGTCGAAGTCAATACGGTCGACGCCGTGATCTTCCGCCAGTACGTGCGCGCCTACGGCAAGCCGAACTTCGCGATTGCTGGCCAGCAGGAGGCGCTGCTCGCGCAGGTGTTGGCGACGATTGAGCTGCCCGCACCCAATCAGTTCGACCGCAAGGTGCGTCAGGAGGTGCTCGCCCGGCTCGGCAACGACTATCTGCTTGACGAGTTCAACAGCGTGATTGAGGCACGTGGGGTAGCAACGCGCGACGAGTACCTGACCCTCGAGCGACGCGGGCGCGGGCTGCCGCTGCGGGCCAACCTGCGCGAGGCGATCTGGGCGCTCTATGTGGCCTGGAGCACCGCGCTGGAACGCGAGGGTCTGACCACCTGGGAGCGCGTGCGCCGCCAGGCGCTCGAACTGGCCCTGAGCCAGCCGACCAAGCCCTACCAGGCGGTGATTATCGACGAGGCCCAGGATCTCTCGCCAGTCGCACTGCGCTTCCTGCTGGCCTCGGTTGCCGCGCCGCAGGGCGTCTACCTCACCGCCGATGCCTCGCAGTCGCTCTACCAGCGCGGCTTCAGTTGGAAGCAGATCCATAGCGACCTGAGCATGCGCGGGCGCACCGTTCTTTTGCGGCGCAACTATCGCAACACAGCTGCGATTACCGCCGCCTGCGCAGCCATCTTGGCTGGCACCGAGGCGGGCGACGCCGAGAGTATCGTCCAAGAGCCTGCTGCGCATCAGGGTATCGCCCCGACGCTCCTGCTGGCGCGGGATGACCAGCACGAAGTGGAGGCGATCCGCAGTTTCTTCGCACAAGCCGCCCGCGAGCTGCGGCTACCGCTGCACGCCGGGGCGGTGCTCTGCCACAGCCAAGCGCTCGCCCAGCAGATCGCCGCCCGTCTGAGTCGTCAGGGCGTGGCGGCAGAGTTCATGAGTGGCAAGCAGATCGACCTGCGCAAGCCGGTGGTCAAAGTGCTGACGCTGCACTCCTCCAAAGGGTTGGAGTTCCCGATGGTCGCGATCATGCGCCTGGAGGCGGGCAGCCTTCCGCATGAGCTCGAACATCTACCGGAAGAGGAGCAGGCGGTCATACTTGACCAGCAGCGGCGGCTTTTCTATGTCGGCTGCTCGCGGGCGATGCGGGCACTGCTGGTCTGTGCCGTCGCCACCGCGCCCTCGCCGTTCGTCGCCGGGCTGAACGAACCGCTGTGGCAACGTTGTTAGGTGTTAGGTGTCAGGTGTCAGGTGTCAGGTGTCAGGTGTTAGGTGTCAGGTGTTAGGTGTTAGGTGTTAGGTGTTAGGTGTCAGGAAGCAAGAACCTTGACCGAATGTGAGTAGTTAGGGGTTAGGGGTTAGCAAGCAAGAACCCTGAAACCTGAAACCTGAAACCTGACCCCTAAAAAAGGAGTATCAATGAGTGTTCCTCTGCGTCTCGCTGACATCCTGCCGAAAGGGGATGCCGCCCTCCAGGCGTTGAGCCAAGCCCTGGCCCAGCAGGTCTTCGTCTTGGATTGGACGGAGGTGGCCACGATCACGCCCGCGCAACTCGACGCGCTGTTCGCCGCCGTGCCCGCCACCTGGGGCTTCGTGGAGTTTGCCGAGGTGCTCGATACCGCCACCCTGCAGCCGACCGTCGCTGAGCAACTGAGCGCCTGGGTGGAGGATCGTCAGGTTTCAGGTTTCAGGTTTCAGGTTTCAGATCCGACCGCTGATTATGCTGCCCAGACACCTGACTCCACGGCTCCAGACGTTGGTTATGCGGCCCAGACACCTGACACCAGACACCTGACACCAGACACCTGACCCCGACGCTCCACCCCATTCTGGCCCTCGAGCGGGTCACCGATGAGTACCGCAGCTACCTGCAGTCCGAGTTTCGGGCCAAGGATCCAACGCTCAAGGCGGCTCTTGAGACGGCGCTCACCCAGCCGCGCTTCCTCGCTCAAGATCCGTTCTACCAGGTTCACCGACCCTTCCGCGCCGGGCAACGCTGGGCGGAGCTTGGACTTGACCCGAATCTCGCCCGTGTGATGCAGCGTCGCTCGGGCAGTGCGCGGGCCTACCAGCACCAAGCGGCGGCGATCCAAACCCTACTCGCCGCCGAACCAACCTCGGTGGTAGTCACGACCGGCACCGGGAGCGGCAAGACCGAGGCTTTTCTGCTGCCGGTGATCCAGAATGCGATCGCTGACGCCGCATCCTTCCGTCGCCCTGGGCTGACCACCATCCTGATCTACCCCATGAATGCCCTGTCCAACGACCAGTACGAGCGCATCAAGGCCTACCTTGACGAGTCGGGCTGGGCAGGGGCCGTGGACGTCGCGCAGTACGACCGCAGTACGACCCAGCAACGCCGCCGCGAGCTGCGCGAACGTCCGCCGCACATCTTGCTGACCAACTACGTCATGTTGGAGTACCTGCTGGTGCGCCCAGCCGACCGCGATGCAATCTTTGCCAATCACCGTTGCCGCTTCCTGGTGCTCGATGAGGTGCATACCTACCGTGGCACGCTGGGCAGCAACATCGCCCTCCTGGTACGTCGGCTACGCGCCCACCTCGCAGGTGCTCAGCAGAACTGGATGCTCACGCCGCCCGAGGAACTGCGCGCCCGCCGCTTCCCGTCGCTCGTGCCGGTCGGTACCTCGGCGACGATTAAGAGCATTGCTGACGACGCGATCAGCCCCGCAGAGCGGGTTCAGTTGCGCGATGAGGCGGTGCAGGAATTCTTTAGCAAGCTGACCGGGGTCGCGCCAGTCAGTATTCGCGTCATCGGCGAGGAACTTGAACAGGTTCCAGCGATCAGGTATCAGGTTTCAGGGATCAGGTTTCAGGGGGCAGAGATCGGGGATCGGGGATCGACCCTGACCCCTGACACCCCACACCTGACCCCTGATTCGGAGCTGTGGGTTGAGCGTGATGGAGTCATGCAACCTGAACCGATCCGGCTTTCCGCAGCGCTTTGGGCGCAACTTGTGCCTTCCCTCCCGCCCCACGCCCTCACCGCCGCTACCTCAACCCTGACACCCGACACCTGGAACCTGAAACCTGGCATCTGGAACCTGATCCCCTTGATCAATCGCTGGCTGGTGCGCCAGCCGCTCTCCCTTGAACAGATCGCCCAGCGCGTCCAGGCTGAACTGCCCACGTACGCCAGCGCCTCCTTTGGAACGGTGCGTGCCGAGGTCGAGGCTGCCCTGATCATCGGCGCAGCCCTTCCCGATGCCACCCCGGGCGCACTGCGCCTGCGCGCCCACCGGCTCATCCGCGGCGGCTGGCAGTTCCACCGCTGCGTTAACCCGGACTGCGGGTGCCTCTACCCGATGGGCGAAGCGACCTGTGGGGCCTGTGGCTATCCGACGGCTCCGCTGTACCTCTGCCGTAGCTGCGGGGCCCACTACCTGCGTTTCGTCGGCGACGACGAACATGATCCGACGACCGGCCCGCTCCGCCCAAGCACCAGCAAGACCGATGGCTTTGAGTGGATGCTGTATGAACCCGCCCGCTTCGCCACGACCGTCGGCGCACTCGAGGAGGAAGACGAGGCTCCGCCGATGCCGACCCGCAATCGCAAGCAGACCAGGCAACTCAAAGGGCGTGTCGTCAGCGAGGGTTCCTTCGACCCGCAGCACCTGTATTTCAGCAGCACCAAGACCGATTTCTCGCTCCAGGTCACGCTTGCGCCGGCCCGCACCGCATGTCTCTGCTGCGGTGCCACCCTAGGCAATCGCAATGTGCTCACACCGGTGGCCCTGGGCACCTCAGCGGCGGTCAAGGTCATGGCCGAAGGGTTGGTCGAAGCCCTGGCCGAGAGCCACCGTGCCGACCCGACCCACGACGGCAAAGAGCGGCTGCTCATCTTCAGCGATAGCCGCCAGGATGCCGCCCACCAGGCCCGCTTCGTCACCTTTGCCGGGCGCTACGACCGCATGCGTCGGCGTGTGGTCGATCTGTTGCGCCAGCAGGAAGCGCGTTCCATCCAGGATCTGGTGCAGGCGCTTGGCCAGTGGGCGCTGGAGGCCAACGATACCCCGCAACGCCCACGCGGCACCTTCGCGACCGCTGATGAGCTTGAGCGGGTGCGCGCCTATGAAGAAGCGCCCCTCCTCGATGAGATCGCGCTCAATGCGGGTTACCGTGCGACACTGATCAACCTCGGCCTCGTAGAGATCGCCTACGATCGCCTAGAGGAGTATGTCGCCACCCATGGGGCTGCGCTCCGCCAGACCCTCGGCTTTGCGACTGCCGACCAGTTGACCTACCTCTGCCGCTGCCTGCTCGACGAGATCCGGGTACGCGGCTGTCTCTCCCGACCGATGCTGCGCTACCACCCGCAGCACCCGAGTTGCCCGGCCTATGTACGGGCAGCCGAGTGGGAACGCCGGGTGAAGCAGCCGAGCGGCTACGCCCTAGGCGATGATGGGCAGCCGGTCGCCTACATGGAGCGGACTGACGTACCGCTAGGTGTGCGGCTCAACAACCCCTGGCGTCGCCCCAAAACCGGTGGGCGCAGCCCGAGCCTGGAGCGCATGCTCACGTTGCTCTGCCAGGGCTTTGGTGCAGCGCAGGCTGACGAGACGGCCATGGTCGCCTTGCTGCGCTTCCTCCAGGAGGGAAGCTTCCTCATCGCCGCCGACCTCTACGGGGCCAGGGATCGTACCCGCCTCCTGCAGGTCAACGCCGAGAGCATTCGCCTGCGCCTGGTCAACGACGCAGCGCGGCTCCGTTGCAACACCTGTTCGCTGCCGGTTCTTGGGGCGACAGCGGGCCTGCCCTGTCCGCGCTGCCATGGACAACTCAGCCCCTGGCCTGCCGCTGAGCTTGCGGCCAACCGCACCGTGCAACGCATCCAGGCAAACACTATCGTACCGCTCGTCGCTGCTGAGCATACGGCGCAGGTGCCGACCGCACGGCGTACCGTGATTGAGCAGGAGTTCAAGGCAACGCTGCGCGAATCGCCACTGAACCTGCTTGCCTGCTCGCCGACGCTCGAGATGGGCATTGATGTTGGTGGTCTGGATGCGGTCATCTTGCGCAACGTGCCACCCCGGCCCGACAACTACGCCCAGCGCGGCGGGCGCGCCGGCCGACGAACGCGGGTCGGGTTGGTGCTGAGCTATGCCCGTAGCACCCCGCACGACCAGTACTTCTATGACAAACCCGCCGAGATGATCGCGGGTGAGGTACCGGCCCCGGCGCTGGCCCTCGGCAACCGCGACACCATCCTGCGCCACCTGAGCGCGATCGCCATTGGCGCTGCCGAGCCGGGGCTGGCCGGCAAGATGCTGCAGTACATCAATCAGCAGGGCCAGATCAACCAGACCGAAGTCGATGCGCTCCTGATGGGCGTGCAGGCCCAGATCGGTCACGCCCTCGCTTTGGCTCGCACTGCCTGGGGCGAACAAATTCTCCCGGCGGCGGGCCTGAGCGAGGCCGACCTCCGCGCACATCTGGAGCAACTCCCTGCCCGCATGCAGGATGTGATCGACCGCACCGCGCGCCAGGTGATCGAGCTGCGCACCGCCGTCGAGCGCTTCAACCTGAACCTTCAGCGCGAGCGGGACGCCATGCGTGCAGCCGATCTCGTCCGCCGCCTGCTCGGCGTCAACATGGGCGAGGGCGACGCGGATGACCGTTCGTCGGGCTACCCGCTGCGGCGCTTTGCCGAGTTTGGTCTTTTGCCAGGCTACGAGTTTCCTGCCGAACCGGCGGCACTGCGGCTCCGCGGTGATGCCAACGAGGACGACCCGATCAGCGTGGCCCGTCGCTTTGGCATCGCCCAGTTTCAGCCCGAGGCGACAGTATATGCTCGTGGCGCACGCTGGAAAGTGGTCGGGCTAGACACCGCCTCGCCCTGGAACCCGCGCAGCGAGGGACCAAGTTGGTTGTACCGCCAATGCCGACGTTGCACCCTCCGCTTTGATGCCGATGAGCCCGCCTGCCCGCGCTGTGGTAGTCAAGAGCTTGGCCCGGCCTACCCGTCTGTCGCGTACGGCGGCTTTCTTGCCATACGTGACGAGAGTCCGATCCTGGACGAAGAGGATCGTTATGCCGTCAGCAACCGGGTAAGCGGCCATCCGCAGTGGGGGGGTGACGTGGTGGGCCGTTGGACGACCGGGCCGGGTTGGGGACTCCGCCTGAGCCGCAACGAGGAGGTGCGCTGGCTCAACGAGGGTCCGCCACCCGGGCCAGCGGAACGGGCCAGCAACCAACTTCTGACCGAAGACGCGGCGGGCTACCGACTCTGTGCGAGCTGTGGCAACATCCTGAGCATTCCGATGGCGGCAACAACCGTGAAGGGGGCGCGGCGTCAACCCCGTGTCGGCGACAGCGCCCAGGATCCCTTTGGTCACCGCCAGGGCTGTCCTGAAGCAGGGCGGGAGCCAACCCCAACGGCGCTTATGACCACTACCCGCGCTGAGGTGCTGCGCCTGCTCGCCCCCGTACCTGACGGGGCGGACACAGAAGATCTGACCACATGGGGCTTGACCCTGGGCTACGCCTTGCGGCTCGGTATGCGGCACCGCTATATGCTGGACGGCCCGGAAATCGAGTTTCTGCTTGAGGGTCCCTGGGAGGTCAACCAACAGGGGCGAACCTACCAGCAGATGGCCTTAAGTTTCATCGACCCGAGCGTAGGCGGCAGTGGTTACCTCCCGCGCATCGCCAATGAACTCCACCTGGTTGCCGTGCGTGCCATTGAGCACCTCGACCACGCGAACTGCACGACCGCCTGTTATCGCTGCCTGAAATCCTACGAAAACCAGCGCCATCATGATCGGCTGCGCTGGCCGCGCATCAGTGCCGATCTGCAAGCCCTGGCCGAGACGCCGCCAGTCGTGCGCCCGCTCGAACGGGGCGACATCGACGACCCCACCCCATGGCTGGAAGCCTACACCGCAGGCGTGGGATCGCCGCTGGAGTTGCGCTTCCTACAGCTCTTCGCAGCCCACGGCTTTCACCCCGAGCGCCAGGTACCAGTCAGCCCCGACAGCGGGCCAGCGATCTCGGTTGCCGACTTCGCCGTACCTGAGCGGCGGCTCGCCATCTACATTGATGGGGCGGCTTTCCACCGCGGTGCCAACCGCGCCCGCGACGCCCATTTACGCGAGCGCCTACGATCCGGCGAGCCGCCGTGGACGGTCGTGGAGTTGCGGGCGGCTGATGTAAGCCGTGGTGCTGATCTGGTTGCCGAATTATCGACAATCATCCGTATCTCGTGACGAAAAGATGGGCGTGGATCTGGCGAAGGGTCGCGTCGGTGAGCAGGCGTCGCGACTCAAGGAGGGCCTGTTTTTCCGCCAGGCGACGGGCGAGGCGGGGATCCATGCGCAGTGACGTGGACACGGTGCCGTCCTTTCAAAAGCTGCGTTGGCGCGATACGACATCCGAGCCTCACATTGATCGTTCACCGCACCCCAGTGAGTCCATTAACCTACCCTTGGCGAGATCGCCGCGTATGTGGCAAGATCGCCACGCATGCGGCGCAGGGCCGGGCAACAATGATCATCACGGCGACGCGATCAGCGCCAGCACCCGCTCGATCAGCGCCGCGTCCTGGTCGTCGAGGCCCACCACGAGTGCCTCCCGGTCACGCTCCCCCGCCCAGATACGCTCGACCGGCTCGCGCAGCCTCCAGCCCTGCTGCTCTAGCTGGGCCAGCGCCTCAGTGACGTCCTGCCGTGACGCATTGTCGCCGTTCGCCACCGCAGCAATCGCCCGCATCAGCGGCTCGAATTGGCGTAGCACCACATTCATATCCGGGCCACCACCGATGATCCCGGCTTCCTGAAGCTGCGCACGCACCGCATGACGTTGATCCTCTGGCAGGGCGGCCATGGACGCCTGAAGAGCCACGGCATCGCCCTCACGGAGCGCGGTGCGCACCGTTTCCGGCAGGCTGTTGAGCAGTGCTTCAAGGCGTTCGATCAACGCCAGCACCTGGTCGATCAGCGCCGCGTCCTGGTCATCGAGACCCGCCACGAGCGCCGCGCGATCCCGCTCCCCCGCCCAGATGCGCTCGACGGGTTCGCGCAGCCTCCAGCCCTGCTGCTCAAGGTGCGCCAGGGCCGCTGTGACTTCCTGCCGTGGCGCATCGTCACCGGTGGCAACGGCGGCGATGGCGGCGAGGAGCGCGGTGACGTCGCTGGGCGGCGGGGCGGCCGTTCCCCTCAGGCGTTCCTGTATGGCAGCCAGACTCCGGCGTGAGCCCTGCGTGTCGGGGTGGTCAGGCCCGAGACGGGCTTCGCGAATCACCAGCGCCCGCCTCATCAACCGCTCGGCGGTCTGGACATCGTCCTGGTCATAGTGATTGAGCGCGAGGTTGTTGAGACTGGTGGCGGTGTCGGGATGGTCAGGGCCGAGCACGCGCTCGCGAATATCCAAGGCGCGTGCGTAGAGCGGGCGGGCGGCGTCGTGGTTCCCCTGGGCATAGTGCAGGGCCGCGAGGTTGTTGAGGCTGGTGGCGGTATTGGGATGCTCGGGGCCGAGCACGCGCTCGCGGAGGGCCAAGGCGCGTTCATAGAGCGGGCGGGCCGCGTCGTACCCTATGTGCTAGACTACCTTTGGACACCATGCTCCCAAAAACCCGTTGCATGCAGGGCGGTACGAGAGGATCGTTGTGATGACTACCCACAGCCCTGAACAGCCAGCTCCCGCCGCCGAAACGCTTGACACGGAAACCCCGGTACGGCCTCCGTCATCCTGGTCGGC
>NZ_RYFF01000133.1 GCF_004138165.1 Candidatus Chloroploca sp. Khr17 | reverse complement strand
CGGATAGAGACCGAACTGTCTCACGACGTTCTGAACCCAGCTCGCGTGCCGCTTTAATGGGCGAACAGCCCAACCCTTGGGACCTACTCCAGCCCCAGGATGCGACGAGCCGACATCGAGGTGCCACGCTCCTCCGTCGATATGAACTCTTGGGAGGTCTGAGCCTGTTATCCCCGGGGTAGCTTTTATCCGTTAAGCCACAGCCTTTCCACGCAGCACTGTGGGATCACTACGGCCGACTTTCGTCCCTGCGCGGCCGGTTTGCCTTGCAGTCAAGCACCCTTGTGCCGTTGCACGCGCTCGCGGATGACCATCCCGCGTGAGGGTACCTTTGCGCGCCTCCGTTACCTTTTGGGAGGCGACCGCCCCAGTCAAACTACCCACCAGCCACCGTCCCCGTTTCCGGGTGAGGGTACACCGTCACGAAGAGTGGTATTTCACCGTCGGCTCCCGCACCCCCACAAGGGCACGTTCGCGGCCTCCCACCTATCCTACGCATCGTACCGATCCACCCGATGGCAAGTTGTAGTAAAGCTCCACGGGGTCTTTTTGTCCCGCTCTGAGTAGGCCGCATCTTCACGGCCACTGCAATTTCACCGAGCCCCTAGTTGAGACAGTGCCCAGATCGTGATGCCTTTCGTGCGGGTCGGAACTTACCCGACAAGGAATTTCGCTACCTTAGGACTGTTATAGTTACAGCCGCCGTTTACCGGGGCTTCGGTTCGGAGCTTGCACCCCTCCCCTTAACCTTCCGGCACTGGGCAGGCATCACCCCCTATACGTCAGCTTACGCTTTGAGCAGGGAGCTGTGGTTCTGTTATCCAGTCGCCCGGGCCTGGACCCTGCGGCTGCCTCGCGCTCCACCTGTACAGGCTTCACCCTAGCGCAGCACCCCTTCTTCCGAAGGTACGGGGTCAATTTGCCGAGTTCCTTAACTAGGGATCACTCGTCCGCCTTGGTCTCCTCGACCTGCCTACCTGTGTCGGTTTGCGGTACGGGTACCGCTGGTCTCCGTAGCCGGCCTTTCTTGGCTGCGCAGGTGCCTCGCCGTCGCGGTGCATGCACCACTCCCCTTCGCCTCTCGGTCAACGGAAGATGGGATTTGCCGCACCTTCCTCCCTACCGGCTTGGACGACGCTCGTCTCGTCGCGGCGACTCCCCCTCAGCATCCGGCATTCGTCAAACGACCAGTCGGTAGTACAGGACTATGAACCTGTTGTCCATCGGGTTCGGCTTGCGCCTACCCCTTAGGCCCGACTAACCCGCCGCGGAGCACCCGTGCGGCGGAACCCTCAGGCTTTCGGCGGTGGGGGTTCGCACCCCACTTCTCTGTTACTCATTCCGGCATTCGCACTCGCACCCGCTCCACGAACGCTTCCGCCTTCGCTTCGCCGCTGGTGCGACGCTCCCCTACCGTCGTTGTTCCCAACGACCCGCAGCTTCGGCGAACCGCTTTGCCCCGGTGAAGCATCGGCGCAGCGCTACTCGACCAGTGAGCTCTTACGCACTCTTTCAAGGATGGCTGCTTCTAAGCCAACCTCCTGGTTGTCTCCGCGGCGCCACAACCTTTCCCACTGAGCGGTTACTTCGGGGCCTTAGCTGGCGGTCTGGGTTGTTTCCCTCTTGACGACGCATGTTCGCACCCGCCGTCTCACTCGTGGTGCTCGCAGGCTGGCATTCGGAGTTTGCCGTCGCTTGGTAAGCGGTGAAGCCCCCGCACAACAACAGTGCTCTACCTCCAGCCGCGACGTCCCACGGCTGCACCTCAATGCATTTCGGGGAGAACGAGCTATCTCCACGTTCGATTGGCATTTCACCCCTTACCACAGGTCATCCGAGCGGTTTGTAACCCACACCGGTGCGGCCCTCCACGTCCTGTTAGGGACGCTTCAGCCTGCCCATGGTAAGCTCACGTGGTTTCGCGTCTACCCCGCGCGACCTGCGCCCTCTGCAGGCTCGCTTTCACTCTGGCTCCGGCTGTCCCTGCCTTAACCATGCCACGCCGGGTAACTCGCCGGATCATACTCCAAAAGGCACGCCGTCACCCAGCTTGCGCTCGGCTCCGACGGCTTGGAAGCACACGATTTCAGGTTCTCTTTCACTCCCCTCGCCGGGGTTCTTTTCACCGTTCCCTCACGGTACTGTCCGCTATCGGTCGCTGCATGTAGCTTGCCTTGGACTGTGGTCAGCCCAGCTTCAGACCAGGTTCTTCGTGCCTGGCCCTACTCAGGGTCGTCTCCGCCGGGGCAGGAACGCGACGACGCGACTCTCACGCTCTTTGGTTCGGCTTTCCAGCGCGATTGGTCTCCGTTCGGTTCCCAGCGTGGGGGCCACCAGGCCCCCGTGACACGCCCTCCAACCCCGCCGTGGCAACGGCTGGTGCCTTGGCACCACGGCGGTTTAGGCCTCACCCGGTTCGTTCGCCACTACTACGGGTGTCGTTCTCTCTTCCTCCGGCTACTGAGATGTTTCAGTTGGCCGGGTTCCCTCCGCCTTGCGGCGGTACCCCCTGAAGGGTGAGTTGCCTCATTCGGATATCTCTGGCTCAACGCCTGCTTGCGGCTCCCCAGAGCTTTTCGGAGCGGTGCCCCGTCCTTCATCGGCATGCAGCGCCAGGGCATCCATCGTGTGCTCATCATGTCTTCCCT
>NZ_RYFF01000045.1 GCF_004138165.1 Candidatus Chloroploca sp. Khr17 | reverse complement strand
CCACCGGCGGATTGGTGTGATCGCGGCCATAGGGCACGAGTTGGATGGCGAGCAGAAGCACCAGCAGGGTGCCGAGAGCCCACGTGCCGATCCTGCGCGGCGACCAGCGGCGGGGCGTTCCTGCGGCGGGCGAGGTGGTGGAAGACGAAGCCATTGCAAAACCTTTCATCAAGCGGGCCGGGCGAGCGCACTCGGCTTATGAGCGCGTCTGCATCCGGCGTTGTTTGTTCAGTATAGATCGAATCGTTTGGAAGTTTCTTGGAAAAGCTAGGTGCGCTCACCCTTCGCGGCTTGGCGTGAGCTTCTTTGAAAAGTATTGCGGCTAGACCCAGCCGACGAGACGGGCAACGGCTGCGGTGACAAACGTCACGATGATGCCGAGCAAGAGTGGCAGCAGGGTGGACACGGCCGTCCACTTGGCGCTCTTTGTCTCGTTCCAGATGGTGAGGATGGTCGTACCGCACGGATTGTGCAGCAGACTGAACAGCATCAGGTTGACGGCAGTGAGCATTGTCCACCCGCCGAACTGGGTCAGCGTCTGATAGACCAGGTTGTTGTCGAGCTCGAGCATCACGCCGGCCTGCGCCAGCTGCGAACGGTTGAGGGTCAGGGTCAGCATCAGAATTGTCGGAATGATGATCTCGTTAGCCGGGATTGCCACCAGATAAGCCAGCAGAATAACCCCGTTCAGCCCGAGCCACCAGCCGAACGGGTTGAGCGCATTGACGAGGTGTGCAGCGATGCTGGCATCGCCGATCATGATGTTGCTGCTGAGCCAGATCACCGCGCCGGCCGGGGCAGCCATCGTTATCGCTCGCCAGAGCACGATCAGGGTTCGGCCGATCAGCGACGTATAGAGCGTGCGCAGCACCTGAGGTGGACGGTAGGGCGGCAACTCTAGACTGAAGGTAGACGCCTCGCCGGTGAGCACTGTGCGTGAGAGCAGCGCGGACACGAGCAGCGTGGTGAAGATGCCAATCACGGCGACGGTAACGACGCTTGCGGCGGCAACGAAACTGGCCAAGGCTGGTGGGGCTGTGGCACCGATGAAGAGCGTGCCCATCAGGATCAGGGTCGGCCAGCGCCCGTTGCAGATGCTGAAGTTGTTCGTAATGATGGCGATCAGGCGCTCACGAGGGCTGTCAATGATCCGTGTCGCGACAACCCCGGCGGCGTTGCAGCCCCAACCCATCATCATCGAGAGCGACTGCTTGCCGTGTGCGCCCGCTCCTTTGAAGAGCCGGTCGAGGTTGAAGGCCACGCGCGGCAGGTAGCCCAGGTCTTCCAGCAGCGTGAAGAGTGGGAAGAAGATCGCCATCGGGGGCAACATGACACTTACCACCCAGGCGGTGGCAAGATAGACGCCATCAATCAGCAGCCCAGAGAGCCAAACCGGCGTGCCAATAGCGGCCGCACCGGCGTGCAGCGCATTGTAGACCGTGCCAAGCAGCAGGTCGGCGAGCATTCTCGATGGAACATTCGCGCCGGCGATCGTGGCCCAGAACACCGCCATGAGCAGCAGCAGCATAAGCGGAAAGCCCCAGAGGCGGCTCGTCACCAGTTGATCGACCGTGCGGTCGAGCCGAAACGCGGCTTGGCGGCTATCGGTCGAGATAGTGCGGTTCGCGATCTGCGTGGCCTCGGTGTAGATTGCCTCGCTCACACGGTCGTGCAGATCGGGGCCAAGATCGCGGCGCAGCGCGGCAGCGGCGTTAAGCAGTTGCTCTTGGGGTGCCGGAGTCATTATGCAGCCTCCAGGGCAATCGGCGCAACCGCCTGCCCCCGTGTCAGGTCGCCGATGGTGCCTTCGCGCACCGCCTGCGCAATGCTCGCATCGCCGTCAAGCAGGCGGAGGGCCACCCAGTACGCCTGCGGCAGGTTGGGAAAGACCGCCTCGATCTGGGCTACAAGCTGCTTCACCGCACGCTCAAGGGCGGCGTCGCGCAGCGGCACATGCCTTGGCCGGGGCCGGATCGCGCCACTCGCAACCTGGGCAATCGTGCTCAGCAACTCTGGCAGACCTTCGCCACGCCTGGCGACGATCGGGACAACCGGCACGCCAAGATCGCGGGCGAGGCCCCGCTCGTCAATCATGATGCCGTGCCGTCGCGCCTCATCGATCAGGTTCACCGCAACCACGACACTGTCTGTGATCGCTAGGATCTGTAACACCAGGTTCAAATTGCGCTCTAGGCGCGTTGCATCGGCAACGATGACGGTGACGTGCGGCTGGCCAAACAGGAGGAAATCGCGGGCGACCTCCTCGTCGGCGCTGGTCGAGAGCAGAGAATACGTGCCGGGAAGATCAACAAGCTTGTAGCGCTTCCCCTGAAAGCGGAACCCGCCCTCGGCCCGGGTCACCGTCTTGCCAGCCCAGTTCCCAGTATGTTGACGGAGCCCGGTGAGCGCATTGAAGACGGTGCTCTTGCCGGTATTGGGATTGCCCGCTAGAGCAACCGTGTAGTCCCAGCCGCTCACGTCAAGGCCGAGCTTGCGGAGCTGGGCGTTGGTATACGCTGGACAGGTGTTGCAGGCTGCATGCGGCAGTGAGGATGCCTGCGGTGTAACAAGCTCATCACTCATACGATGGTCTCCTCAAGATCGAGCGTGATCATGATCATCTGTGACTGTTCGCGCCGAAGAGCGATCAAGGTATTGCGCACCCGATAGGCCACGGGGTCACCCAGCGGGCTGCGCACCTCGCTCTGGATGAGGGTGCCGGGTGTGATCCCGAGGTCGAAGAGTCGCCGACGCTCAGCACCCTGGTTGCCGAGCGCTAGCACCCGTCCGGTCGCTCCGAGCGAAAGCTGGTCAAGGGTTGTGGCACCAATTGGAGGCGAAGTGTTCAATTATTTACCTTATACGAAATCACTCTTTAGCCATGCCTCATTTTTACATGATAGATCGCTCAACCGTGGTTTGTCAAGCCCCGAAACGTACGGAAGGAGGGCCAGCGCATCTTCCTGCCGTGGCCGTGAACGGCTCGGCTCCTGGGAGCGAAGGCCACCTGCGTGGCCTGATCGAGCCGACGCAGGCCGGCTTTGCATGCGGGAGCCGAGGCGTTGACGCCGACGGGAGCGGCGGCGAGGGGCGATCCACCGGTCTCGCGACCCGCACTAACCGAAGATGCCATCGCCCTGAGGCATGAGCCAGGTCTGACGGTGAGACTATTAGTAGGCGAGCTCAATGTGTCCAGGGAACTCCAGGTCGTCGTCCTGAAGCGCTGAGATCGGCTCCAGGTAGCGGTGGGCGACATCGGCCTGGTTCACGCCCGCCTCGACACTGGCGAGGGCATCGTGCGGCAGGGTGCTGTCCACGCGGTGGGCGAGGCCAACTACCCTGCCGTCTATGCTACCTTGCTTGCATTCTGATCGCTCCGTCAAGCCGGATCACTTCACCATTCAGCATCTGGTTTTCGATGATGTGCCGGGCGAGCCGGGCATATTCGTCGGGACGCCCCAGGCGCGCCGGGAAGGGGATTTGCTGCGCGAGCGAGGTGCGTGTCTCTTCGGGCAAGCCCGCGAGCAGTGGGGTGTCAAAGGTGCCCGGCGCGATCGTCATGACCCGGATGCCAAAACGGGCTAGTTCGCGGGCGATTGGCAGGGCCATCGCGACAATGCCGCCTTTCGTGGCTGCATAGGCGGCCTGACCGATCTGCCCGTCAAAGGCGGCAATTGAGGAGGTGTTGATGATGATGCCGCGTTCGCCACTCTCGCCTGGCTCGTTCTGGGCCATGACTTCGGCGGCCAGGCGCAATACGTTGAAGGTGCCAACCAGGTTGATGTTCACGACCCGGCTGAAATGCTCCAGGCTCATTGGGCCGTCTTTGCCCAGTACCCGTGCGCCCCCGGCAATGCCAGCACAGTTGATCACGCCATCCAGGCGGCCAGTATGCGTGGTTGCGGCGGCCAGCGCACGTTTAACCTCGGCTTCACTGGTGACGTCGGTTGCCACAAAATGGGCCTGTTCGCCCAGGCTGGCCGCCGTCGCCTCGCCCACCGCAGCGTTGATGTCGGCGATGATCACGCGCCCGCCCGCTCCGACCAGTTCGCGGGCCGCCGCCGCCCCTAACCCCGAACCGCCCCCGGCAATGAGAAAGGTGTGTTTGTTGATTTCCATCTGGATTTCTCTTTTTCTAGCGGACGCTGGCGATAAAGCCGCCAGCGTCCGCTAGGAGCGCCTTGTTCCATGGGGCCTGCGGCCCCACCATGATCTTTGCTTCGTTGCGTTGTGGCGGCTTTGCCGCCACAACGCAACGAAGCAAAATCGTTGGGGGCGGCGTAGCCGCCCCCAAGCCTACCTGCGGAGCAACAGCCACTGGATCGCTTTGCCAAACCGTCGTCCCCAGGCTTCTTCGTTGTGCTCGCCGCCATGCTCTTCAACATACCGCAGCTTGCGGCCAAAGGTGTAGCCTTTGTCCATCAGCAACTGGCCCATGTTGCGGACGTCTTTTTTTAGTTGGGTCTCTTCAGCCGTGCCGACATCAAGGTAGACCCGCCCCGGTACACCTTTGTACTGGCGTACGTAGTCAAACATGGCCCGTTCGCCAAACCAGAAGGCCCCGCTCATCAATCCGGCGTTGCCAAAACTCTCAGGATGCTGAAGGAGGGCGTAGAGGCTGATCAGGCCACCCATTGATGAACCCATGATCGTCGTAAACTCGGCTTCTGGTTTCGTCCGAAACGCACGGTCAATGTGCGGTTTGAGCGTGTTGGCGAGAAAGTCGACATAAGCGTCGCCACGGCCTCCACCCCCGCTCGCTTCATCAACAAACGGGCTGTACTCGTCACTTCGCCGTTCCCCAATGTTGGGTATGCCTACGACGATCGCCTCGAGGCCCTGTTGGGCGAGGGCTTCCATCGTTTCGTCAACCCTCCATTCGACCCCGATGTAACTCGTTGTGGCGTCAAAGATGTTCTGCCCGTCGTGCATATAGACCACCGGGTAACGCTCAAGGCCACCGTTGTCGTAGCTCGGTGGCAGGTAGACGAGAATGTCGCGGTAGTTGTTTAGTTCTGGGCTAAAGAACCCAGCAATGGTGACGAAGTTGCCGGTGATGGTGCGCTTGGCCAGGGGCGGTCCGCCGATAAGCGGAGCTAGTGCGGCATGGCGGAGGTTGCTTTCGTACCGTCCGTACTGCGCGGCCCACGTTTCGCCATCCTGACTCAAGATGACCAGCGAGCGTCCTTCAAGGGCGTAGAGGCTCCCGACGGGCATTGGTTCGGCTTCTTGGCTCTCTGGGTGACTGGTATCAAGTTCAAGCCGCCAGTCTGGGCCGCCTTCATTCCCTGGCAGGGTGAAGGGGATGGTTTCGTGGTATGCGTTGAACAAGATCAGCAAGACATCGTCACGGATAATCTCGCCATCTGGCGTGCGTTCAGCAATCAACTGGCCGTTGAGCAACATGCCAAGGCAGCGCACCATGCCGTCGTCCCATTCGCTGTCACCCATCAAGGCGCCATCTGGTCGGTACCATTCGATGTCTTTGATGCCTTCGCCGTGAATTTCGCGCCCCTGGAAGAAGGTTCCGCGATGCAAGACCGGGTGCGCCTGGCGAAAGGCAATCAGGCGACGTGTCCAGTCATAAAGAGCTTTTTGTTCGTCAGTCAGTTCCCAGTCCATCCAACTGATCGGGTTGTCCTGACAATAGACGTTGTTGTTGCCACCCTGGGTACGCCCGTATTCGTCGCCGTGTAGCAACATTGGCACCCCCTGCGAGAAGAGCAGCGTGGCGAGCAAGTTGCGTTGTTGCTGGGCACGCAAGGCATTGATCCCCTCATCATCGGTCGCACCCTCGGCTCCGCAGTTCCAGCTATTGTTGTGGCTATCACCGTCGTTGTTGCCTTCACCATTGGCTTCGTTGTGCTTTTCGTTGTAGCTCACCAAGTCACGCAAGGTAAAGCCATCGTGCGCCGTGATAAAGTTGATCGAGGCCGCCGGTGCGCGTCCGTTCCGCTCGTAGAGATCGGATGAACCAGCGAGGCGGTACGCAAGTTCGGCGACCTGCGCTTCGTCACCTTTCCAGAAGCGGCGCACGGTATCGCGGTATTTGCCGTTCCATTCGGCCCAGAGTACCGGGAAGTTGCCGACCTGGTAGCCGCCTGGCCCAACGTCCCACGGTTCGGCAATGAGTTTGACCTGCGAGAGCAGCGGGTCTTGATGGATGGTATCGAGAAAGGATGAGAGCTGCCCACCTTCGTAGAGGCCCCGCGCCAACGCGGCGGCGAGGTCAAACCGAAAGCCGTCGACCCGCATCTCGGTCACCCAGTAGCGCAGGCTGTCCATCACGAGTTGCAGCGAACGCTGGTGAACCATGTTGAGCGTATTGCCTGTGCCGGTGTAGTCCATGCAGTAACGCGCATCGTCGTTCACCAGGCGATAGTAGGCCGGGTTGTCAATGCCGCGAAAGCTCAGGGTTGGCCCGAGGTGATTGCCTTCAGCCGTGTGATTGTAGACGACATCGAGAATGACTTCGATCCCGGCGGCATGTAAGGCCTTGACCATCTGTTTGAATTCGCGGACATGCCCACCTGGTTTTTCGCAGCGCGTATACTGGGTCGCTGGCGCAAAGAAGTTGAGCGTATTGTAGCCCCAATAGTTGCTCAAGCCCTGCTCTTCAAGGTGGCGATCATTGGCAAATTGGTGTACCGGCAGCAACTCAAGCGCGGTAATGCCCAGATCGCGCAGGTACGCGATCATGGCCGGGTGCGCAATTCCCAGATAGGTACCCCGCAGTTCCTCGGGAATGTCAGGGTGCTGCATCGTCAAGCCCTTGACGTGGGCTTCGTAGATCACACTGTCATGCAATGGAATATTCGGATGTTGATCATCTTCCCAATCGAAACGTGGATCGATAACCACACAGCGTGGCAGATACGGGGCACTATCGCGCTCGTCATACGAAAGATCTTCGTCAGGATGGAGAATCGTGTAGCCGTGGGTCGCATCGTGCCAGCGGATCGATCCGTGCAGCGCCTTGGCATAGGGATCAAGCACAAATTTGTGCGGGTTAAAGCGTAGGCCATGCTCGGGTTGGTAAGGCCCATAAACCCGGTAGCCATAGAGCTGACCGGGACGAAGGTTGCGCACATACAGATGCCAGACATGGTCGGTCTGCATCGCGAGCGGAATCCGCACCGCCTCACGTGGTGCATGCGCATGTTCAAAAAGACAGAGTTCAACCCCCGTTGCTTGCTCGGCAAAGAGCGCAAAATTGACGCCACTCCCATCCCAGGTCGCCCCGAGTGGGTAGGGTGAACCGGGAAGCAATGTATCCATACTCCTCACTCCTCCTAACTCTAGCCTGATCCTGTTCGCTGCGCGACACACCAGGTCTCAATCGCCCGATGCCATCCGCGTTCAGTCTCTTCAAGCTTTAGCCCCGCAAGATGCGACCAGTCGCGCAGATGATACTGATTTTCGCGATAGGCTGCATAGAGGCGCTGCAACGTCTCGGGTTGTTCGGTCACAAGATAGTAGGTAAAGGCCCAGGCCGCATCATAGTCGAAGGTGCCAAAACGATCATAGCCTTCGCGCTGGGCGAGCAACACCTTGAGCCGTGGCCGTGGGGTGCGTTCACAGAGGCGGCGCAACTGGGCCGGACGAGGCGCTGGCCCTGAGGCGGTGAGCCCGGCCATCACTTCGGCCAGGCCCTCATCAGCCCATCCTTTTGGCTCGCGATGATAGCCTGGCGTGCGCCACTGCCCCGGAAAGAGGTGGGTTGCCGCATAGTGATGCGCCACTTCGTGACGCAGGCTCTCGACCAAGCTATTCGCACTTTGCTCACTGGTGCGCTGATGCGTATAGATGATGCTATTGGCATCGTCATAGAGCCCATCTACCTCAACGGTGAAGGGGGTAAAGGCCCGCACATAATCACGATAGATGCCCTGACGGGCAAAGATCTTAATCTGCAGCGTCCGTGTACCTTTATCGTCCATTGGCTCGGCCAGGTCTGGCCCAAAGAGGTGCAGCAAGGTCTCGCGCACATACGTCACTTCGCGTAGCAAGGCTGCGATCTCATCAGCGGCAAGCCCGGCACGAATGCTCACCCCCTCGTGTTCGCTCCGCTCGGTCAGGGTCAAAAACTCATACTGTTGCCGCAGGCTTGTCAGGTGTGTGGTACCGCCCTCGAGCCGGTCACGGGCACGGGCGAGGGAGGCACGGGCCGTCAGGCTACTCGGACTGCTCTCGTACGTTGCGAGCAACCCGCGATCACGCGGGTCGGGCACATCGTCAATCAGCGTGAGTGGGGGTTCGACCCTCCACGCTTCGGCAAGTTCGTGTGTCAGCGTTGCGATCAAGTCTAAGCCGAGCTGATCCGTGCGCAGGCGGGCAATCACATGGGCCGCAGCCGCCCGCACCCCTGGATCATCCGAGCGAAGGCCGCGGAGCATAAAGGCCTGATCATCGGGGTGAAGCACCCCCGAACGGGCGAGGGTCAGCCTCCCGCGAGCTGCGGCTGCCCGATAGCGCAAGGCGGGGGCGAGGGTTGGCGCATTGGCAATACGCTCGAAAACCGGCGCAGCACTGAAATTTGGGTAAAAATAGCTATCGAGCACCCAGATCGCATCTTGCAACAAAAAATTGTCATCAGCGTGCGCCAGCAACTCATGCAAGACCGACTGAACCCTGGCCGCCCGTACCCGCAAGACTAGATCGCTCGCCCGGCTCGCCTGTGGACTCGCCGCTAGCCGCCCGAGCACTCGTACGGCATTGCGGCGCTCAAGTTCATGGCTTCCACGCTGAATCATCGTGAGCAGCACATCAATGTCATTGACGCCAATGCGGGTTTGCAGGGCCTTGGCGAGTTCTTCCGTACAGGCATAATTCGCCCCTGACAAAGCCGCCAGAAGGGCCGCCGTATCAGGGTAACTTGCTTCGGGGCAAGATGGTGTATAGATTGGTGGCTGATGCATAGGGGCCTCTGCTATGGGCAACACTGACCCGGCTAACACCATGCAGAGTGTCATGATGATCGTCAGGCGTAACAATGGATCGCTCAACTTCTTCACGGATGCTTGCCTGTGGGCAACGCAGCCCGGGGCTTATTCGTCTGTAACCTACGTTTTCCGGTAGCACCGCTGACCACGAATGGGGGCCACGAATAAACGAATACCGCACCGCAACGCCCATCTTCGTTTATTTGTGATCAGTATTCGTGGACGGCTGAGGCCGCCAGGAAACTTCCTTCACACACTACGTATTACTCTTCAACTCCATAATCCGCTATGCATGACACGGGCGAGGCCTGTGAGGTCCCGCCTAGACGGCTAGCTAGATGACTCAAGCACACAGACAGCCCGCCGATAATCAAGGGTCATCCGTTGGAAACGGGCAAGCAAGCGATTGCCAAGATTCGCCCGTCCCCCACGTCCAAAATCGCCGCGACCGCTCTCGGGGGCATCAAGTTCAATCGCTTTCAATTCAAACGGACCAAGGCGGAGGGCCGAGGCCACCCCGTGCAACGTCGTCACCCGTTCGACAAACCCACGCCCTTCGTCCACCTCGGCTGTGCCGCGGCGCAAGCCAGCCAAATCTGCCAGATCCGGGCTCAGTGTGAGCGCCCCGTTTGAACCAGTATCAATCGTGAGCAGAGGCAGCGGAAGGGGCACCGGATGTGCCTGGTCTGGCTGGTTCAAGCAGAGCAACGCAGCCCCATCAAGCGCCGGAAAATGTTCAAAAAAGCGCAACGGCAGAACCGCCCCGCCCGGCCCCGGCGCTGGAGGTTCGAGATCTGGATGGCACAGGCGCAACCGGCCTGCGGCATAATCGATGGTCAGCGTCAATTGGCTCAAGACATTATAGCCCAGCACAAGATCGACCTTAAACGGAGCCTGGCGCAGATCGAGCGCAACCGCATAGAGATCGCGCAACTCAAGCTCACCGAGGCGCAGCCAGGGCAAGACGCTTTCGGTGAAATGCACGGCATCACTGGCTGCATCGGAACCCAGGGCAAAATCACCGAGGCGCAGATCGAGGCGACGCGCCAGACTCAGGTCAATCGCCGACGGATCAGTGCCCGTATCAAGGAGCACCGTCAGCGGATGCCCGCCTGGCCCGGCGGCCACACAGCGGATCACCTGAGGTGCAAAGAGCAACGGCAGTTCAGCGATGCCGCTCGGTGGAAAATGCAACGTGGTTTGATCATCCAGCATAGCTTCTATGATACCACAGGGTATGGCCGCGAAAACTTGTGCTTGGCTTGGCACTCAGGGCTGAGGCAACGTCCACCTGACCGGAGCACCGTCGGGCTGAAGCCCTCGGCTACGGGTCGCGAAGGCCGCCTGCGCGGCCTCATCCAGTCGGCGAAGGCCGGCTTCGTCGACGGGAGCCGAGCCGTTGACGGCGACCCCGGAGAGCTGACGTTGCCTCAGCCCTAGGCTTGGCACAAGATAGCCGCCCGATGAGGCACTGCCCCACGCTCGCAGGGGCCAGCAAAAGAAGCGTCCCTGCTGGTATAATTAGCTCAGTGCTCAACAGATCTAGAACGGAGTCTCAAAGGTGAAAATTGCCGCCGTAACGAATGATGGTCGTACCATCAGTGCCCATTTTGGCCGCGCACGCCAGTATCTTGTTGTGACCGTCGAGGATGGGGCCGTTGTTGCCCGCGAGGTGCGCGATAAGACCGCCTGTGACCATAGCCATCACGGGCATGGGCATCATCACGACCATGATCATGATCACGGGCATGACCACGACCACGGGAACGACCACGACCACGCCAACCAAACAATTGACCTGAGTGAACCTGGCAAGGTCGCCGCGCCACCCGTTGACCAGCATACGTCAGCGGTGAGCATGATTGCCGACTGCGATGTCGTGCTCTCGCGGGGGATGGGACGTGGAATGTACAACAACTTGCAACGCGCCAACCTGCGTACGGTGCTTACCGACATCGTTCCCATCGAGTTCGCCGTACAGGCATTGCTTGCAGGGACGCTCGAAGAGCATCCCGAACTCGTGCATTAATATATTTCTTTGCCGCTGAAAAACCAGCTATGCTGGTTTTTCAGCGGCAAAGAAATATATTTAGTTAACATAACGCATTGGCAGCCAGGCGCGGATTTCGGTACCTTCGCCGGGGCGCGAGAGGATCGTCAGGCGCCCGTCGAGCACGGCGGCCCGCTCGCGCATCTGGCGCAGGCCCAGGTGTGGCCCACTCTGCTCGGCCTGCGCACCCGGATCAAAGCCGACGCCATCATCACGCACGACAATTTGGAGACCGTTATCCACGATTTTGAGCATGACCGCAATGTGCTGGGCGGCGGCATGTTTGGCGGCATTGTTCAAGGCTTCCTGCACAAACCGAAACGCGGCGAGCTCGAGCACATGGGGGAGATCGGGCGGCAGATTGCTCAGTTCAAGTTGCAGTTCCCAATCCTGCTGGCCGGCAAAATCGGCGACAAAGCGACGCAAAGCCGCGACAAAACCTAATTGGCTCAACTCCATTGGACGCAGCGCAAAGATGGCCCGGCGCAATTCCTCGATCTGACGGCGCAGCGTCGCCTTGACCGAAGCAAACTCTTCGGCGAGGCGCTCGGGTTCCTGGTCAAGCCAGTCTTCCCAGAGGGCAATGCGCATCCGGAGAAAGGCGAGGCTCTGGGCGACACCATCGTGGAGATCGCGGGCAATTCGGGTCCGTTCTTCGGTGATGGCCTGCTCGAGGGCGGCGATACTGGCTAACTCACGCGCACGGCGGCGACTCCCCTTGATGCCTTCAGTTAATTCACCAGCCACGGTGATTAACAGGGTCGTCACGGTTGGCTCAAGTTCGCGTTGTGCCTGGGCCGTGAGGTCTATGCTAGTGGGAGCCGCGCCGGTAATGCGCTGGACATCAACGATATACCCCTCGATCCAGCCGATCGGCTCATCATCGCGTTCGGCAAGCGGCACCAGCACACATCCGGTCAGCCCTTGAGGGGGTTTGCTCCGTGGGAGCAGCACCGTGGGCGTACGTACCCGTCCTGGCTCACTCATCACACCAAACGCCGTACGGGCCAGGGTCAGTTGATCCTCAGAAAGGCCGACACAACGCGCTGTCAGGGCGACACCTTGATCATCTTCGAGTACCAGCGCCATCGCACGTGCCCCCAGCAGGCGCGGCGGCAGGGTCATCGCATAATCAAGCACCGCATCAAGTGAGTCACTACTGGCGACCCGCTGATTCAACTCATAGAGCAACTCGAGGCGGGCATTGGCCGAGCGCAACTCGTCAAGCATATTCGCCTCGCTCGTCAGGCGGCGCTGCTCCTGACGGGCGGCCCAACTCAGAACCGCATAGATTGCGCCCGCCGCCATAGCGCCCCAGAAGAGAGCCTCAAGCGTCTGGACAACGGGCGGCATTGGGCGTAGATCAATCAAGAGCGATTCGGCCAGACGGGTGAGCGCAAAGATCAGGCCGCCCACCCCAGCCAGCGGCCAGCGCAAACTGCGCAGGGCGACAATCATATCGGGAGGTTGTGATTTTGTTGGCATAGGTAGCTAGTTCATGGCGTGCCAGTGCAAAGGCAACGTCGCGGCTAGATAGCGGTCGGCACTATGCCACGTATGATCGCCGCCCTCGAGTACCGGTGACGCGACCGCATTGGCAATCCCGAGGCTCTGCAACACTCGCCCCAGATACTCACCACGGTAAAAATTGGAACCCCACGGCTCAAGCGTTTGTGGGCCATACTGGATCACCCAGGTCAGCCGCTGAAGGGCGGCCCGATCGGCGCGCAAGAGTAAGCAGATCGGATTATTGCTGCTGAGATGGGCAAGATCGGGCGGTGCCCCAAAGACCGGGGCGAACATTGGTTGCGCAAAGAGGCCGTCGGCGCTGCGGGCGGTAGTTCCTCCATCAGAAGCATACGGAAATGAGCCGTCAAATGCTCCCACGCTGACAAACCGTTCCGGGTGCAACGCCGCCGCCTTGACCGCCATATACCCACCGAGCGAAAAGCCGACGATGCTCCGTGCGGGCGGCAGTGTCCGAAAGCGGCGGTCAACGGTAGGCACCAACTCTTCAAAGAAAAAGCGCTGAAAACGACCGGTGCCAACGCCGGGCACAGACCGTGCCCGTTCGGGACTATGAAAATCAGTCAACATCCCAGGCACAGCATTATCATCGCTGGCCATCCCGGGCATCACCAGGATCATTGGGCCAATCTGTGCTTCAGCACGCAGACGCTCATAGATATCAACCGCGGTTGATGATCCGCGACTTGCATCCTCGGTCGCATTAACCCATTCGCGCTCGTGCCCCCGTAGCAAATAGAGCGTCGGGAAGCGACGGCGCGGCTCGGATGCATACTCAGGTGGCAGATAGACATACAGCGAGCGTACCACCCCGAGCACCTGGCTTCTCAGCCGTACCAGGCGCACACGATGATCAATATTCACATCAACCATAGCGGATTACTTCCCACCCAACAAGCCACTCGTGTTAGTCGAACAGAACGCATTCTAACACACCCTTTGCCTCCACCCCAGCTTTTTGCAGATAGTACAATAGACCCAATAATTTAGACACTCACTCGGCCACGGTTCCGTTTTTCACCGCATTACGAGCGCCGCGAAGCATCACGGGCGTGGGGCCGCCCGCGACCTTTCGCTCCGCCTCCGGCTCTGCTCCCAAGCCATGGTTTCCGAAGGGCCGGATCAGCTTTACCTTAGACTCGGAGTTCCGACTTCAGTCGACTTCCCGCTCAGCCGACTGATGGTCTTCCAGAAATGAATCCGCTCTCGCCCGCGCAGGCGGGCTTCGCTTCCCCTAGCCGAGGGCTTCAGCCTCACGGCATCGGGTTCATAGCGGATCATTTCCTGTAAAACCATAAGTCGGCACTCCGAATGAGCGTCAACGGTACAGCACGCTGAAATCTTGTCGAAACAACAAACCCGCCTGAGACCGCACAGGTCTTCAAGACCTGTGCGGTCTGACGGGTGCTCACCCTGTTGCTCGCGGCACTGCGGGCCCACGGGCCATGTGGTACTCAGGATGACAAATGGTGTCGGCGTCGGTGCCTGTGCAGAAGATCTGCGTAGGCTTACGGCAGTAACTCGACCTCGAAACTGTCAAACACACTCGGCTGCCCAGCCCACAGCCCGGCACCGCCAGTGGCGTGGGTGTTATCCAGGATGCTGCTGAACGGCTCGCCGTCAACTAAAGCAAGGAAGTTGTTGCCACGAACCTCAATCGTCAGGGTATGCGGTTTGGTTTCTTTGAGTGCGGCACTGCTAACCACACTAGAAAGAGAAGTGAAACTGGTAAGATAAACATTCCGAACATTAGGTTCTGCTTTTATAAACTTGCGCCACTCGCAGTCTCCCTGATCGCAGAAAAATGCATAGCCCTCGTTGTCAGTAAAGCGAAAGATCACGGCAAACATCTTCCCCGTAACATTTGTCGTAATGATGTGATTGTCACCGCTCGGTTTGTAGATGAGTAAACCCTCACTGCCGACGAGCTTGCCGTCTACAACCGCCAACCCACTGTGAATAGGCTCCCACTCCTCGCGCATGGTCGCATTGAAGTCATCACGGAAGGCCACACTGCGCGCAGGATCCGTCGTTGCTGTTTCTTCCGCACTCGCGCTGGGAGGCTCGGGGGTTGGCGTGGCATCGGGGTTAGGTGTCGCAGTCGGGGCCAGTGTCGGGGCGAGCGTCGGGGTCGGGGTGGCGTTGAAGCGACGGCGCGCTTCGGCGCGTTGGGTTGCGGCGTCTTTGTAGTTGGGGATGATCGTCAGTGCGCGGTCAAACTGCTCGATAGCGTCGGCCCATTGCGCCGCACGGTACGAGGCGAGCCCTTGCTGGTAGTAGGCGTCGGCCTCTGTTTCGTTGATCTGGCGCAGGCGCTCGGCGGTGTCTTGGTAGCCGGGGCTAATCGCGATCACTGACTGGAAGGCGACTCGGGCCTGGCTGAAGTCCTGCGCGTTCTGGTAGTCCACCCCCGCCTGGTACTGGCGCTCCAGATCGGCATCGCGGGCGGCGGCAAGGGCTTGGGTTGTCGCGGTTGCTTGCGTTTCCGCCTCACTCGTCGCCTGCTGCGCCGCCAGGGATGCCTGTTGCGCTACGCTTGTCTGCGCAACCTCGGTTGCCGTCGCCGCAGCCTCAGTCGCTTGCTGCTGGGCAATATACCAGTATGCACCGCCGCCTAGCCCGGCAAGCACGAGTACGGCGATAATGATCATAAGGAGTGGACTGCGCGTGCTAACACGACGGGTAGACATAAGAATTTTCCTTCACTGCCGCTTTCTTGGAAAGACAATCGAACTCACTCTCTTAGTAACGAGCGGCGAGAAAAATTGCTTGTGCTAGCTCTACCAGACCTCACAGGTCTCGTCAAAGAAGGACGAGAAGCGACCTCACAGGTCTTGATGAGGGCATTCCAATGCGGACGAGCAGACCTGTGAGGTCTCGCCTTGCCTCGCCGTGCCGATCAAGGATCACCGCAAGGAAAAGACCTCACAGGTCTTCCCGCCCCGGTGACGTCTCGTCCAGACCTGTGAGGTCTTGCTTTGCCTCGCCTTGTCTCGCCGTGCCGATCAAGGATTGCAAGGAAAAGACCTCACAGGTCTTCCCGCCCCGATGAAGTCTCGTCCAGACCTGTGAGGTCTCGCCTTGCCTCGCCGTGCCGATCAAGGATCACCGCAAGGAAAAGACCTCACAGGTCTTCCAGCCCCGGTGACGTCTCGTCCAGACCTGTGAGGTCTTGCCGTGCCTCGCCGTGCCGATCAAGGATCACCGCAAGGAAAAGACCTCACAGGTCTTCCAGCCCCGGTGACGTCTCGTCCAGACCTGTGAGGTCTTGCCTTGTCTCGCCGTGCCGATCAAGGATTGCAAGGAAAAGACCTCACAGGTCTTCCCGCCCCGATGACGTCTCGTCCAGACCTGTGAGGTCTTGCTTTGCCTCGCCGTGCCGATCAAGGATTCCAAGGAAAAGACCTCACAGGTCTTCCCGCCCCGGTGACGTCTCGTCCAGACCTGTGAGGTCTTGCTTTGCCTCGCCGTGCCTCGCCGTGCCGATCAAGGATTGCAAAGAAAAGACCTCACAGGTCTTCCCGCCCCGGTGAGGTCTCGTCCAGACCTGTGAGGTCTCGCCTTGCCTCGCCGTGCCGATCAAGGATTGCAAGGAAAAGACCTCACAGGTCTTCCAGCCCTGGTGACGTCTCGTCCAGACCTGTGAGGTCTTGCTTTGCCTCGCCGTGCCGATCAAGGATTGCAAGGAAAAGACCTCACAGGTCTTCCCGCCCCGATGAGGTCTCGCAGACCTGTGCGGTCTCGCCCGTGTCGCGCATACCGGATGATGTACTGGATGACCATGAGCCGACGGTTATGTCGTTCACACCTGACGTATCTGCACCACGCAACTCGCAAAATCGTCGAGATGCAGATGCAGCCCGAGGTGCATCCATGCCGCGCCCGAGCGTACTTCGGGTTGGCCTTCAATTGTGTAGTGCCGCTGCGGGTCAAGCCCTTGCAAGCGCAACGGTGGTAGCCGCGTCTGCGCCGGCAGGTGGGTGCGAAAGGCAAACAGCACTGCTTCGGAGCGATCAGGTGCGACGTACAGTACCGCCGCGAAGGCATGGCGCTGCGGTGAGCGTAGTCGGTATAATGCACCGAACTGGACGAGCGTGCGGATCGTTTTGTACTGGGCGATCAATGCTGCCGCTTCGTCCCGCTCCTCTGGTGTCCACTGCGCCAGGTGCCCACCAAGGCCCAGGATGCCGCACATGCTGACATGGAAGCGGAACCGCAGTGAGAGATGCGAGGCAGGCAGATCGGCGACCCAGGCGTGCATCGTATTCGCGGGAAAGATCTGCGAAAATCCTTCCTGCATCGCCAGGAAGCGCGTCGGATCGATGTTGTCGCTCAGTTGGAACTGATCGGCCAACCGCATCAAGCCGAGATCGACCCGCCCGCCACCGCCTGAGCAGTTCTGCCAGACAACGTGTGGGTGTCGCTCACGCAGTGTTCCCCAGACCCGATAGACGCCTTCGATGTAGCGTACCCAGACCTCGCGTGGCTCGCCCGGCGCAGCAGGCCAGCCTGGCTCGCTGACGTTGCGGTTCATATCCCATTTGATGAAGTCGATGCTCTGCTCAGTCAGCAGGCGATCAAATTGGGCAATCAGGTGATCCTGCACGTCGGGCCGAGCCAGGTTAAGGATCAGTTGATGGCGGCTCTCGGTGCGGGCGCGCGTGGGAAAGTGGAGCACCCAGTCGGGATGCGTGCGGTAGAGCTCACTCTTCGGGCTGACCATCTCGGGCTCGATCCAGAGGCCAAACGCCATGCCCAGTTCATGCACCCGCCTGATCAGTGGCGTCAGTCCGTGCGGAAACTTGTGCGGATCAGGGCGCCAATCACCCAGCGCCGCCGTGTCATCGTTGCGCCCCGCAAACCAGCCGTCGTCGAGCACGAACAATTCTACGCCGAGGGACGCAGCGATTGCGGCCAGATCGATCTGCGACGCTTCATCAACGTCAAAGTGGGTTGCCTCCCACGAGTTGTAAAAGACCTTCTGCACCTGCCGCGCACCGGGCAAGATCACCTCACGGATAAAGGTATGCCAGCAGCGGCTCATGGCGCCAAAGCCAGCCGCGGTGTAGCCTGCGTAGCTCACGGGTGTCGTGAAGGTTTCGCCGGCACCGAGGCGCCAGGCAAAATCCCAATCATTCAGGCCAAGGCCGATGCGTGTCGAACCGAAATCGGTCACTTCAGCCGCGATCTGCCAGTTGCCGCTCCAGGCGAGCGCCCCGAACCAGACCTCCCCCGTGCCTTCATCGGCCCCTTGCCCCAGATCGATGGCCGGATCGCGATCGACCGCGAACCAGGGGCTATGGTGGTGACTACTCGCCAGCCGACGGCTCTCCAGGCGCTTGACCCCTTCGCTGAGCGGCTCGTGCCGCAGGATCGCTTCGTCCAGATGGCGACCGACCATATGGCGCAGCCGGTAACGCCCGTCCTGCGGCAGATGCCAGAGTGCCGACCAGATCCGCTCGATCAGCATCGGTTCTGTCCCGAGATTCTCGATGCGCACCGCTCGCTCAAGCAGATCATAGGCTTCATAGAGCCGATACAAGAGCGTGACGCGCAACGGGTAGAACCCATCTTCGAGCGTGATCGCCAACGTGGGCACCGGCCCTGGCAGGATGGTCGCCCCCACATAACCGAGCACCACATTGCGGACACCGTCGGCAAACGTCACTTTCAGGCATGGCTCAATGAAGGTGTTCCCGGTATAGCCGGGGAACTCTTCAGGCGTCAATTGAGCCGGAAGGTTAAACGAACTCCAACCGCCAGGACTCGGCGGCGGCGGATAGTCAGCCAGATCGGGGAGGCGTGGCCCCCAATAGCAATGCGTGAGCGCCCCAGCGTCATTCAAGCCGAGCGCATACGCAGTTGACCTCGTTGCCAAGATCCAGCCGGTAGAGTTGGTGAAAATAGGCATACGCAGTGCCTCACTTGAGCGGATTCATTGCTTGAAAACCATAAGCCTGCACCCCAGAGCAACCCGTCGACGTTTCAGATAGCCTCTTCTATCAATTACCGTTGAGTATGCACCCCGCCAGGGCATCCCCCGGACCCGGCCCCCGGCCGGCAGGGGCACCCCTTGCGGGTGCCCAGCCCCCGGCCGGTAGGGGCACCCCTGGCGGGTGCCCTGATAGAGTGTCTCTTTGTATCCGGTTTCGTATGATGCAATCGCCCTGCGCCCTATGCACGAAGGCAGGGCGTTTGGCACTACATCATGGTATACTAAAAATACCAAGTCTGTGCGAAGCAAGCGTTGTTGGTTTTCCCCGCTCGTGGGGATGGTTTCTGTGCCCTGCTTGAGGGCCAGGCTCTTTGCCTCGCTCAAAAGACGGTGGGTGGGGCGGCAGGTGGTGCGACCGAGGGGGTTCTTGGTTGTCAAAGGGGGATTCTTTGCATCTCAATGAGGAGAACGCACGTATGATGATGGATGGCTATCGCACGCGGGATGACGAGGGAGTCGCCAGGTGGGACGAGCAAGGTGCGCGTTCCCATTGCGCCGAAGGAGGAGCAGCATGATTGAGAATGCGTACTATAGCCCGGAGTTTCACGGCGAGTATGAACTCGTCAGCATTGGTCGGCTTGAGCTCGAAGAAGGTGGCAGCATTCCCGACTGTCAGCTCGCGATCACGACCTGGGGGACGCTGAATGCCGCCAAGGATAACGCCATTCTGATCCCCACCTGGTATTCCGGCACCCATCAGATCTGGCGCGATGTGTATGTTGGCCCCCAGCATGCCCTGAACCCGGAAAAGTATTTCATCGTTGCGATCAACCAAATTGGCAATGGCCTGTCGACCTCGCCGCATACGGCGACCGGCCCCAATGCGGCGATCGCCATGGCGAACTTTCCCCGCGTGCGGATTGGCGATGACGTGGTGGCGCAAGAGCGTCTGTTGCGTCAACACTTTGGCATCGAACGGCTCCAGTTGGTCGTTGGCGGATCGATGGGCGCACAGCAGACCTACGAGTGGGCGGTACGCTTTCCCGACCAGGTGCTGCGTGCGGCGCCGATTGCCGGAACAGCCCAAAATACGCCCCACGACTACCTGTTTACCGCGACCCTCAACGAGGCGATCTGGTCTGATCCAGGCTGGAATGGGGGGAACTATCGCGCACACACCGAGGTCATCACCGGTTTGAAGCGCCAGGCCCGCCTCTGGGCGGTCATGGGCTTCTCGACCGAGTTTTGGAAGCAGGAAATCTGGCGCGGCATGGACTTTGACTCGAAGGAGGCCTTTCTGACGGGCTTTCTCGAGCCGTACTTTACGGCGATGGATCCCAACGCGCTGCTGTGTATGGCCTGGAAATGGCAGCACGGCGATGTGGCACGTCATACGAACGGTGATCTGGCTGCGGCCCTGGGGCGGATTACGGCGCGAACCTTCGTGATGCCAATCAACGAAGATATGTTTTTCCCGGTACGCGATTGTCAGGCTGAGCAAGCACTGATTCCGGGCAGTGAATTACGCGTGATTGACGATCTGCTTGGCCACCTGGGGCTGTTCGGGGTTGCCCCAACCTTTATCCAGCAGGTTGATCATCACCTTGGCGAATTGTTGAACACGCCGGTGTAAAGAACCGCGCTGGGCCACTTCGCCACAAAAAAGACTGGTTGTTTTGACGCAAAGGCGCAGAGGCGCAAAGATATGGAAAACCTCGCAAAGAAGGCGCTTGTTTTGACGCAAAGGCGCAAAGGCGCAACGTTTTTCGCGTACGTGAGCGAACTCTTCGCGCCTTCGCGTGAGCTTCTTTGCAAGATACTGTTGGCAAACGAGCGTCGGTGGGGAAGCAAGCTCCTCAGCCAGGCCATTTGCGGGCCTGAGTGGGGAGTGACAGCGCCACAACGCCTGTTTTGCCTCCTCAGAGGGGACAACATGGTTAAAAACCGAGTTTGCCAACAGTATCTTTGAACCGCATTGAGATGAGGCCTCGTCGGTGCGGAATGCATCGGGTTTCCGGTGGACAGCGGTGCATACCTGATTGAGCAAGCCGGGGTGTTTTCGGTAATAAATTCATTCGTACTTCTTGCTTAGAGATGAATCTACGTGTACAAAAACTTCTCTGATGCATACCATTTGATCAGCTTGAATGATACGGCATGTCGTATCCTAGGCACAGAAGAAGCGGCCTCGCAGCGACCAGGATCGTGGATAGGCGACAAACGTGCGGCGTAAGGCGATGCAGGGCGGGTTTAGGTGGTATCATCGCGGCAGAGCACGGGTAAGGCTGATCGAGGCTGCAGAATCGCTGGCTACTTCATGTTAGGCCTCCAGAGAAACGCTGTGAGTGAACTGGACGACTTCCTGAAAACGAGACGTTGAGCATGTCCACACAACGCTATTCCGTCACGCCGCACCCAATCGAAACGCTCCTGACTTGGGTCAAGTCGGGCGAGATCGCTATCCCCGAGATCCAGCGACCGTTTGTATGGGAGCCGACCAAGGTTCGGAACCTCCTCGACTCGCTCTATCAGGGCTATCCGATCGGCTACCTCATCGCCTGGCGCAATCCGACGGTGAAGCTCAAGGACGGCACGCCTTCGGCGGGCAAGCGTATTCTGATCGACGGCCAGCAGCGAGTCACTGCGCTGATGGCTGGGCTGCTCGGGCGTGAAGTCCTGACAAAGGACTACGAGACCGTCCGTATCCGCATCGCCTTTAACCCGCAGACGGAGAAATTCGACATCGAACCGGTCACCGAAATCTTTATCCGCGTGAACTCCGCCGGGGCCGAGCTTTCCCAGGCCGACTTCGCCATGTCGAAGATCGCCGCCAACGAGACTTACGGTGGCAACATGCTGCGCAAGGCGATCGACTACTTCTGCCACCTCGCCGTGGCCCCCGACTTCCTGGGGCGCATTGAGAAGGGCGACAAGGCCTTCGCCGCCTCCGAGTTCCTGCCGCACATGCGCTGGTTGAAGGATGTCAACGACGACATCTACGACCCGACCTATACCGACATGCTGCGTGTGGCATTCACCTCGGAGTTCGGGCGCGGCAAACTGGCGGACCTCGTCGCGTTGCTCTCGGGTCGTAACTTCGAGACCAAGCAGTACGAAGACGCCATCGCCGAGGCGTCGTTCGGGCGGCTCAAGCAGGGTGTCCTGCGCTTCATCAACAAGACGCACTTCGACCGCATCACGATGATCCTGCGTTCGGCGGGATTCGTCACGAGCGACCTGATCGGTGGCCAGAACGCCGTCAACTTCGCTTATATCCTGTACCTGCGCGGCCGCGCCGAGAACGTACCCGCCGCGGACCTCGAACAGTTGGTGCGGCGCTGGTACGCTATGTCGATCCTGCGCGGGCGCTATACCGCCAGCCCCGAGACGGCCTTCGACTTTGACATCCGCCAGGTCGAGGCGCGCGGGCTGATGGCCTACGCCGAGTCGGTGATCGATACCGAGCTGCCCGAGAGCTTCTGGACCGGAATGCTCCCACAGCTCATGGACACATCTTATTCCGATTGGTCAGGTTATAGAGGACTTGCTCCTGGTAGCAGAGGCGAGTACCGAAGATGAGTGGCAGGGACACATGCTCTATCTGCCTTTGCGCCAATAGAAGCGGCTGCCAGCAATGGCGTGCCGCCGAACGGCAGGGCGTTCGGCAGCACGCAGCGAACTATGGATAAAGTAACACCCGTGACGATTGTGAACGTTGGTTATCGCTCAACCAACTATTGGGTTGTAAGCGCGGGCGCTTCTCGCTTGCTTGTTGACATCGGCTGGCCAGGGACCCTCGGCACCATGAAGGCGAACCTCAAGAAGATGGGGATACCCCTCCGTGAGATTCGCTACGCACTCGCGACCCACTATCACATTGACCATGCAGGGCTTGCAGAGGAATTGAAGAGGGAAGGCGTTCCCCTCCTCGTACTCAATGTTCAGGTTGAAGCCATCCCCATCATGAAAACTTGGACAAAGCCATGGGACAACTACGTTGATATTACAGCGAATGGCAACGTCACCATCTCATTTGCGCAGAGCCGCCAGATCCTCAGTCGGATCGGAATTGCAGGAGAAATCCTTCATACGCCCGGCCACTCTGATCATTGTGTCTCGCTTCTCCTTGATGACGGAGCAGTCTTTACCGGGGATCTCCCGCCGGAAGTCTACGCCTTCGACAACCCTGTCACGCTGGCAACCTGGAGACTCCTCCGAGAAAAGGGTGCTACCCGGGTGTATCCCGCACACGGTCCTATAAGGTCAATAGACGAAACGCCAGATGAACAATTCACGGCTGCGTGATACGGCCGCCAAGCGCAGTCGCTGTGATATACTACCGCATGCGGTCACGAAGCGAGAAAATGCAAGAATCGCGAAAGTTTTTGCTGGTGCTGCCTGGTGCCGATGCTCGTCGCGCTTCACACGGCTGCCAGTGGGGCGGCTAAAGGTCACGTTGGGCGGCCTGCAATCTGAAATCGTCTTAAAAGATCAGCCCAATCGCCCCCAGCGTGAGCCCCGCCCCCGTGCCAAGCAGAACCACTCGGTTGCCCCGGTCGATCCGTCCATCGGCAACCGCTTCGGCGAGCGCCAGCGGGATCGAGGCGGCAATGCAGTTGCCCCGTGAGGGCAGGTTGATGATCAGTTGCTCGCGCCGAAAGCCGTAACGCCGGGCGAGGATTTCCAGGGCATGGCCGCTGGCCTGGTGGGGTACGACGGCGTCTATCTCTTCGCGCGCCCAGCCAGTGCGGTCACAAAAGCTGTCGAAGAAGGGCTCAAAGAGCCGTGCGGCTTTTTTGTAGATCGCTGACCCGTTCATCGCAAAGGTGTTCATCTCTGGGGTCGTCGTCGGGTCGTTCGGGTGGTGCAGGGTGCCGCCGCCCAGGATCGCCGTCAGGTCGGCCCCGCTGCTGTAGGTCGCAAATTGCTCCCAGACAACCGCACTCGCTTCGTTGGCGGGCGTGCGGACGATCACAGCGGCAGCGGCGGCGTCGCCAAAGAGCACGGCACTTTCGGGTTCCTTGGGGTTGAGTGCGTAGCCCGTGCGCTCACTCGTGATGATCAGCGCTGTCCGGTAACTGCCGGCGGCTACCAGGTGCGCAACGCTCTGCAGGGCCACCAGAAAGCTGAGACACGTGGCATCAATGTCAAAACAGGTGCTGCCTCCGTCGGGTGCGCCAAGTTCACGCTGCAGATAGGCGGCGGTGCAGGGGATCGCCTGCTGCCGCCCGCTCGCTGCCGCGACGATCAGGTCAACGTCGTCGATGGCAAGCCCGGCGGCAGCAAGCGCACGCTGCCCCGCGATGGATCCCATGCGCACCGTTGTCTCGTGGGTCGCCCGGCGTCGCTCTTTGATGCCTGTGACCCGCTCGATCCAGCCCGTTTCCAGGCCGTAAGCGGCTTCAAGTTCCGCATTCGCGACGATGCGTTCGGGAAGATAGGATCCAAGACCAGCGATTTTGACATGCAACATAGAATAATGTTTCTGCTTCTCTCAACGATGCTCGTCACCAGCCAGACGCTGCAACTCGGCGAGCCGGTTCAGGGCGTCGAGCGGGGTCAGTTCGTTGATGTTGAGCCGACGGAGGTAGGCGATCACGGGACTCGGCGCAAGGTCAAAGAGGCTCAGTTGCCCTTCAAAGGGCGGTGCGTTGAGCGCGACCGGCGCTGGTTCGACCAGAGTCTCTGCTGCAACGGGCCGTGGCGTGTGCCGTGCTCTTGGCGCTGCTGCTGTCTCGTCGTGGGCAGCGCGCTCGTCGCCTGGCTCTGCACTGTCGCCGTGATCCGCTGGGCTACGTGGCATGGTCGCGTCGTCGCGGCGCCCGCGTGATGGCAACGCAACGCCCTCTGCCGGGTCGGGAGGCGTCTGTTCAGTACCTGCTTCGCCGGGGGCAAGAGGCTCTCCGGACTCTTTCCCCAGTTGCTTGCTCCGCTCTCCTTCGAGTTCACGCAGCAATGCGCTTGCCCGTGCGATCACGGCCTGGGGAATGCCCGCCAGTTGTGCGACATGAATGCCGTAGGAGCGATCGGCCCCGCCCCGGCGGAGTTCGTGCAAAAAGACGACCTGGCCCTCTTTTTCGACCGCTGCCATATGATAGTTGCGCAGGCGGGGCAACACCGCTTCCAGCGCGGTCAGTTCGTGATAATGGGTTGCAAAGAGCGTGCGACAACGCAGGCGCGGTTCGTTGTGAATGTATTCGACGACCGCCCGCGCAATCGCCATGCCATCGTAGGTCGAAGTCCCGCGCCCAACCTCATCGAGAATGATCAGGCTCCGCCGGGTGCTCTGCAAGAGCAACGCTGCCGTTTCGGTCATCTCGACCATAAACGTGCTCTGGCCGGTCGCGATGTCGTCTTGCGCCCCGATCCGCGTGAAGATCCGGTCAACTAGGCCAATCGTTGCGGCTTCAGCGGGCACAAATGAGCCTATCTGCGCCATCAGGACGATCAAGGCTACCTGGCGCAGACAGGTCGAGTTGTGGCTCACCAGGCCGTTGGCGAGATAGGCGTGATCGTGGTCCACCGACAGATCATACACCTCGGCCTCGCCGGGGGTCAGGCTGACGACCGGGTCGTCGAACGGGCGTTGCTTGGGCATGCGGAGGCTGCGCTTGGGATGCAAGAGCACGTCATTCGGCAACGCATCGAGCGGTAACCCGACCATCGTACCTTCAACCGTCGCAATGAGGCCCAGGTTGAGCAACAAGAGTTGCACCTGCTGCGCAATTGCCGTTGAGGGCATGAGCCACTGAAGTATGCCGGAGGGCTGGAATGAGGCGAATTTGCTTGCACAGAGACCCTGCAAAAAGGCGACAATGGTCTCGCGAGGCGCTCCGAGCAGCGCGGTTGGCAGGGTGCATACGCAATCGGCAGAGGAGGTCGCCGTGCAACAAGCTCGCTCTGGATGGGCTTGCGCAAGGCTGTCATCAGCCGCCGTAGGCAAGGTCTTATCCACCTGTGAAGCATTGCGTAGTCTGTCAACTATGTTTGCTGGCATGCCTGGGTACGCGGGCGTCCCGCCCGCTTCCGGAGCACCAGCGGGCGGGACGCCCGCGCACCCAGGGCGCGAAGTATCACCAAACTTCACACAGCGCCCACCCGTCACCGACAGGATCTTGCCTCGACTCCCCAGGTCATGCCCAAGTTGATAGGCCTGGGCCGGGGCGATCGTTGGATCACGCCCCCAGAGATTGACGCCGCAGACGAGGGCAACCCTGTCACCGGGTTGCAGGTCACCGAGGCAACGCCACACCTCGTGGCCGTCGGGTTGCCGCACGCGCACGCGATGCTCGGGCGTGCCCTCAAGCGTAAAGCCGTGCTGGGTGGTCAGCCTGATGGTCGCCTGACGGCCCCCGCAGTAAAAATGGGTCGCCTCACGGGGTTGCTCAAGGCCTTGCACTACCCTTCCGAGGGGCGCAAATGCGCCCTCGACAGCCTCAGATGGCATCAGATCGGCGATCCGCACCAGGCCGTGCTCACTAAAGACCAGGGTCGCGCCGACGACACATTTGCCGGCCATGTTGGGGCCAGTGATGATCAGCAGTTGCGCCTCGTCGGTATCGAGCCGCAGATCATTCGGGACAAACGCATCTTCGAGGACTTGCTCGACGACGGGATGGCGTCCGGCGGTAATCTGGAGGCGCGTACTCGCTTCGAGGTTTGGACGGGCATAGCGCCCGCGCACCGCAGCCTCGGCGAGCGAGGCCATCGCATCGAGGTGCGCCAGCGCTCGCGCCGCTCTGCGCAGCCGCTCGATGCCTTTGCTCAGCGCCTCGCAGAGCCGCCCGAAGGCATCGCGTTCGAGATCGGTCAGTTGCAACCTGGCCCGATCAATGATCTGCTCGTACTCTTTCAGTTCAGCCGTAATATAGCGCTCGGCACTGACCAGCGTCTGTTTGCGCTCATAATCTTTTGGAATCAGCCGCTCATCCACGTTGCGCGAGAGCTCGATATAGTAGCCAAAGACATTGTTATACCCAACCTTGAGCGCTTTGATCCCGGTACGCTCGCGCTCTTTGCCTTCCAGGCGATCAATAAATTCCTGCGCATGACGGCTCGCCTGCACCAGCGCATCCATCCGTGGGTCAAAACCGGGGCGGATCACGCGCCGCGGGCGTTCGCCGCCCTCTTCGGCAGCGCGCAAATAATTGGAAGCCCCGAGCAGCGCTGGCGGATCATCATCAAGCCCCGCCTCGAGCAGGGCGAGCAGATCGCCACATGGATCAAGCAGCGGCTGCTGCGCCACCACCGCGTCTTCAGCGTCCCCAAAGAGATCCTCATCGGTCTCACGGGAGGGCGCTGCCGCCACCGCATCGTTGTGCGCTGCCTCCGCTGGCAAGAGCTCAGCGAGGACAACGCCAACCGCTGCCAACACCGCCGGCAGCGCCCGCAGCGAACTGCGCAGCTGCACGAGGTCACGCGGGGTCGCGACGCTGTTGCCCTGCGCAATGCGATTGAGCGCCCGTTCCATGTCACCCACCGGGCCAAGCGCCTCACGCAACGTAGCCCGCAACACCGTCTCTTCGACCAACCGCGCTACGGCCGCCTGACGGGCCAGCAGCGGCTCCAGTTCCAGCAACGGCTGATTGAGCCAGCGCCGCAAGAGGCGCGCCCCCATTGGCGTACGCGTACGGTCGAGCACGCTGATCAGCGCGGTCTTCGCCCCCTGGCGCTGTGGCTCAAGCAACTCAAGGTTACGCCGCGTCTGTGGATCGAGCAGCATAAAACTGCCCGTTGCATAGACGCGCAGCGTATTGAGCTGAGCGGCATGGTGGCGTTGCGTCTCGTGGACATACTGGAGCAACGCGCCAGCCGCGCGGGTTGCCAGGGGGTGTGCATCGAGACCAAAGGCGGCCAACGAACTGACACGCAACTGACGCAGCAACACCTCGGTCGCCTCACGCAGATCCCAGCGCCAGGCAGCCCACGCCGTCACATGGCCCTGCGTCCAGCGCGCCTCACTCGCCTGGTCAAGCCGCCGAGCGACCCGCTCGTGCGGCAAGAGCATGTCGCGCTCATCTTTGGTCATTGGCGCGAGATCCTGAGTCAAACGAGACTGCGACGGGGCAAACTCGGGCAGGCGCAGATTCTCAAGATCGGGCACCAACACCTCGGCAGCCTGGAGGCGCGACAACTCACCGTGCAACTGGGCTGCGCTGCGCTCACCATAAAATTCAACCGCCGCAAACTCACCCGTACTCAGATCGGCATAGGCCAACCCGATGGCTTCGCCTTCTACCAGGGCGGCGGCAAGATAATTATTCGTGGTCGCAGCCAGCATCGAGCTATCAACGACGGTGCCGGGCGTAATCACCCGGACAATCTCGCGATGCACCATCTTGCTGCCGTGTTCAGTGGGCGTCGTCTGTTGCAAGCCCGAGGCAAAGACCGAACGCGGGCGCGTATCATTGCGCGACGCCTCGGTCTCCGTCATCTGCTCGGCAATGGCCACCCGATAACCGCGCCCAACCAGATCGGTCACATAGCGCTCAACCGCGTGGTAGGGCATCCCGGCCATGGGCGCATAGAGCTTCTGCTGATCACGGGGCTTGCTCTTATCAACCGCATAATCTTTGCGGGTCAGCGTCACATCAAGCAACTCGGCGATCAGCTTGGCATCATCATCAAAAGTCTCATAAAAATCGCCAAACCGAAAGAGCAGAATCGCATCAGCCGCCTGATCCTTCAGCTTGCGATACTGGCGATACCAGGCATGAATCTCAATCCTCGCCATGAAGTCAACTCCGTCTCTCACGCACCAGTGCATCTGTATACGCAGCGACAATCTGATCGGCAATCGTCTCAGGCGTGAGGCCACTCGTCTCAACCGTCACATGGGCAACCTCGGCATACAAGTGCGCCCGGGCCGCCCGCATCGTGGCGAGGCGGGTGGCCGCCTCAGCGCCAAGGAGCGGGCGTTGTTCAGCGTCGGTGCGCAGGCGCGCCAGCAGCAACCCATCGGGCGCATCAAGCCAGACGACAAACGCATGCTCGCGCAGCAACTGACGATTCGCGGGTCGCAACACAATGCCGCCGCCCGTTGCCACCACAGCCAGTTCACCCGCAAGGGCCTTGGCGAGCGCCTCAGCCTCGCGCTCACGAAAGATCGCCTCGCCGTGGGTCGCAAAAATCATGGGCACCGGCATCGCAGCTGCGTGCGCCACAAGTGCATCGGTATCACAGAGCGGACGCCCAAGGCGTGCCGCCAGCACCGGCCCGACCGTAGACTTGCCCGCCCCGCTCAGCCCTACCAGCACAACTGGGCATTCAGCTGACCCCTGCGTCATGATCGCCTCTCACCTTCTTGATGTTTCCGCATATGATAGCACATTCTGTCCAAAGCATTCTTTACGGCAACGGCAGAATCTGCAAGCGCCCAATACCTGCCAGGCGCGCATCAACGAAAATATGGAGTTCATACACGCCAATGGGAAGCGGAGCTCCCGTGCTGAGCGTGATGCCACTGAGATAACTGCCCCCTTCCGGTTGCGGCAAGAGGCCACTCCGCTCAAGCGTTGGTTGGCGTTGCCCGTTGATGATCCATTCTTCGCGAAAGTGGCCCTCGCTGCTGTCGGTGATGCGAACCGCATAGTAGAGGGTCGTCAGACCAAAGCTGAAGCTTGTGCCTTCTTCAAGCAGTTCGTCACCATCGCGATCTGCACCAAAACGCAAATTCGCGCGTGGCCCTGGTGCCTCTGCTATTACCGGGATCCAGACCTGAAAGGGTTGCCCGTTCAACCCTCGCCCCGCTGAACCCCTGGCAGACCACGAAGGTAGCGCGGTTTGCTCTAGGGTCGTGCTCAGGAGCGAGGGGCGTTGTTCAGTGGATGGAAGGAACGGACGCTGCCAGACAAGCGGCAGGTTCATCAAAGCGACACTGGAACCAACACTCTTCTGCTGACGCGGAAGCGCTGTTTCGCTGGCGCTCAGCATGCCATCTTGATACCTACTTAGCAGAGCAAAGAGGATCACGAGGGTGCCATAGCGCCACATACGCAACCATCGGTAGCTGTTTTGCTGCTTCATCACTGCCCTCCTCCGCCCTAGCCTTCCTGCCCAAGCCTGGGCGCGAGGGTGTCTCGCACCCCGAGGCCGAGGCGCTCGCGCGCCCGGTTACCCTTGTTGCCGCATTGCATAGCGCAAGGCAATTCCGGCGATCATGATCAGCACCGCAATGAAGACCGGCACCGTCGTCAACCCGCGCCCCCCTGTCACCGGCAACGTCACAGGCTGGCCCGCTGCTTCCGTTGGCAGTGCCTCGGCACTGCCTTGCGTTGGCCCCGTTGTTGGCGTTGGGGTCGTCGTCACCAGGGTCGGCGTAGGGGCAACCGTGCTCGTCACCGTCGCGGTCGCGCTGGCCGGGGCCGGGGTCGGCTGCTCGTCTTCGATCGGCGCAACGACTGGTGTTGGTGTCGGCAACTCGGCCCCACCCGGGCCACGCAGGCGAATGCGTACCTCGGCCTCGCGGGGTGAGACGACCGCATTGCCAAACTCGTCGGCCACATTGACCGCATTGGCCCGATTGACGACGGCATCTTCAATCGGCCCGTTGACCCGATAGGCCGTCGTAAACGAGACCATCGCTTGTGGGGCCAGACGTTCGATGCCCAGGCTTGCCAGCAGATCATCCCAGCGCAATTCACCAGTCACCGGATTATGGAAATCGGGCGGCACACTCGCCCCGGTGAAGGTGAGCAGATCGGGGCGGTAGAAATCCACGACCGGCGCACGGACAATATCGGCGAACCCGTCGTTGCGCAGCGAAAGTGTAAAGCTAATCACCGGCGTATCAAGCTGCACAAAACTCTCGACAAGGGCCTTCTCGATCACAATGCGCCCGCCCTTGATCGTACCCCCGGCATTATCTTCAGCCGCCGCACCTCCTTCGCCTCCCAGTCCTTCGCCAGCCTCGACGCGCACCCGATTGATGACCTCATCCTCGATCGTGATCGCCCGAAAGACGACGATCACCTCGATCGTCTCACCAGGAGCAAAATCACCAAAGGTATCGCTCAGATTTGCCCAGCGTAAGATACCTGGTTCTTGACTCGTCGGCGGCGGCACCATCAACGCAACGACCGGATCAAGGATCTCAGTCTGATACTCATCAACAAGCGGAAGTTCCGTGATCACGGTTGAACCAGTATTGCGAATTTGAATCGTAAAAGTGAGGTACTGGCCGACCTGAACTTCATCACTACCAAGCAGGGTCTTGCTGATCTCAAGACCTACCTCCTGTGCCGGTGCCGGCAGTGGCGTCACGGTGCCACGCGTGGCCTCAGGTGGCGGCATTGTCATCGTAGGGCGAACCGTAGCTGTCACCGAGGCGGTGATCGTCGCCGTTGCAGGCGGTGATGAGGGAAGCGGCGGGCTAGGGAGAATGGTGGCAAAGGGCGTTGGTGTCGTATCTGGTGAAGGGGTAAACGATGGCGCTGGGGTGGGCGTGAACGTAGCAAGCGCCTGGACGAACGGTGCGGCCCGCACTTGGGGATCAGCCAACACAAGCAAACCAATACTTACGCAGCAAACAACAAGAGCGTGGAGTCTCGACATCGTCAACCTCCCGTCTTTGCGAAGGGCTAGCGCCCCCTGCCATTCCCGCGTACGCGGGAACCCAGCGCTTGCGCCTTTGCGTCAAACCACCCACCCACCTTGACGCGTATGCGCGTCAAGGTGAACGTTGCGCAATTTCAAGCCCCACGAGTACCCGCTCGGTATTGGAGAGATCGCCGATGATTTTCCGGATCGGCGGGGGCAAGGCCCGAATCAGGGTTGGCAAGGCCAGGATCTGATCCGTACTGGCCCGCTCAGGATCCTCGATCACATCGATCACCTCGATATGATGCTTGTCAGGCAGATGCTCTTCGCAAATTGCCTGCAAGTTGGCAATCGCCGTCAGTGAGCGCATCGTATGCCCCGCCACATAGAGCCGGAGGATCCAGAACTCGCTTTTGTCGCTCGGAAGATCCGGTAGATGCTTTGACCCATTCTGCTCACTCATCGATCCTCCCTATGATGTTAGCTGTAGGCTGGAAGAAGGTATTTCGATCAGACTGATCCCCTCCGACGAAAGCACAAGTTTACGGATTTGATTGGAATGCGCCATACCCCGCGATTTCAGGATATACAACCCGCGGTTGCGTTTGCCGTGCATCTCAAGGTTGCGCACGAGCAGCCATGAGTCCACGAGCGACGAAACGCCAATATCGGTTCCCTCGGGATCCTGACCCATCTCGCTCAGGCTGGTCAGCAAGAGCGTGATGCCATGCTGTTTGCAGAAATCAATGAGCCGGGTGAAGAGTGCTCGTACTTCGCTATTGAAGCCTTGGGAGATCAAGCTGGTGATCGGATCAATAATGACGACGGACGGTTTGATGCGGGCGATCTGGTCGGTAATGGTCGCAAGATGCAATTCCAGGCCAGCGAGGGTCGGGCGTACGGCGTGGAAATGCAAATATTGCTCGGTAAACGCAGGCCGTAGGTCGATCCCAATCGAGCGCACATTGCGCATAATCTGCGCGGGCGACTCTTCAAAGGCAACAAAGAGCGCGTGTTCGCCACGAGCACATGCCGCTGCCGCAAACGCTGAAGAGAGACTCGTTTTGCCTGTCCCGGCCGTCCCTGAAATCAGAACCGTACTCCCTTTATAATAACCACTCCCCCCGAGCATTTCGTCAAGCCCGGCTACCCCCGTGCTGATCCGCTCGGTGCCTACATCATAGTCAAGGCCGAGCGCCGTGATTGGAAAGACCGTGAATCCGTGTTGATCAATTAAAAAGGGATACTCATTGGTGCCGTGCATCGTACCCCGGTATTTGACAATGCGTATCCGGCGGGTCGAGAGTTGCGAGGTGACCCGGTGATCGAGCACGATGACACAATCGGCAACATATTCCTCGAGCCCGTGCCGCGTGATCGTGCCGTCACCGCGTTCGGCGGTGACCACCGCAGTTACCCCGCGCTCTTTGAGCCAGCGAAAGAGCCGCCGCAACTCGGCGCGGATCAACGCTTCGTCGCGGAGCCCGCTGAAGAGCACTTCGAGGGTGTCGAGGGCGACCCGTTTGGCCCCAATTCGCTCAAACGCATGCGCAAGCCGAATGAAGAGCCCATCAAGCGTGTATGCCCCGACCTCTTCAATTTCACTGCGCTCAAGGTAGATATGCTCAATCCACAGCAGGCCGCGTTCGCGCAGATCGTCGAGATCAAAACCCAGCGAGGCCACATTGTCCATTAATTCATCGGGGCTCTCTTCAAAGGTCACAAAGACCCCCGGTTCGTTGTAGAGGGTCGCTCCACGGACGAGAAATTCCATGGCCAGAAGCGTTTTGCCGCATCCTGCGCTACCAGCAACCAGCGTCGGGCGTCCCTGCGGTAGGCCACCAGCCGTGATTTCATCAATCCCATAGATGCCAGTTGGTGTTTTTGCAAGGTGGTGAGGGGTTGAAGTAGAAATGGTGTTGCTCATAAGACTCTCCTCTTTGTCCACAACGACGCGGTCTGGTGCCCTCTTACACCAATTGGAATTGAGCAATCCGCATCGCTCGTGCTGCCAGCGCACGCCGGAACGCCATACGCGGCAAGCTAAAATCTAAAATCTGCAATCTGCAATCTAAAATCTGCAATCTGCAATCTAAAATCTAAAATCACATTACCCCTCAACCAGAACAGCTCGTACTGGTGCGCCATCAACACCTTGCAATTTGAGCGGTAGGCAGAGAAGCGTTGCTTTTCCCGGTTGCACGTCAGTCAAGATGATCCCTTCAAGGATCAGGACGCCATGCCCCAGCAAGATATGATGCGCAGGCAGGGACGGCGTATACGGAGGGTCGACCGACAGATAATCAATGCCCACAAGCCGCACCGCCTGCTCTACCAGATAGCTCGCGGCTTCAGGCGTCAGGTAGACATAATCATGATGGAACGCAGGTTGCGCAAGCAAGCCATCCCTGGTATTGCGCGTACGGAAGAGTACCATCTCGCCGGGCTTGAAGCGATGGCAGGCAACCTCTTCAACGGTAATCGCGGTTGGATGCTCGATCGCGATGATCTGCGCAGGCCCACACAGATCGGCGAGCGGCACCTCATCGAGGCTCGCCCCATCGGCAAAAATGTGCCGTGGCAGATCGATGTGCGTCCCGAAGTGGGTGGTTGCGTTCTTGATCGCGGTAATATTGACGCCATCGGCAGCAATGGTGCAGTGCGGTTCAAGGCACACCGGCGCGTCGCCCGCATAGACCGGCATGGTCGCATTGATCAACATCGAAAGATCGTGGAGGATTTTCATTCCCTGCCCCCCTCTTGCCCATCCTGCCTTGCCTAGATTGTACCCCGGATTGCAGGATTCTGCTGACCGCAGTTTCGGCCTATCGTTCAACTACCCCCGTTAAGGGCAAAACGACAAGCTGTGGCTTGCGTAACACCCCCGCCACAAGCTGGAATTGCGCTACAGGAAGCCCCTGATCATCCGGGCCGTCAGGCTTCACCCTGATATGGGCTGAGACCTTCACAAATAATTTAATTGTATCGCTACGGTGGTATAATAGCCGCTAATGTGATAAGTGCTTGATAAAGTAAGCCCATGCCCTCGGTTACTGTACGCGATGTGCTCCGACTCGCCCTTCCCTTGGGAACTGCCATTTCCGCTGGTAGCGCCGGTCTTGGACGGCAGGTCACCTGGGTGGCGACGTTGCGTTCGACACTGCCTGCCTTCGCTGAATTGCGTGGTGGTGAGCTTGCGTTGCTCGCGGTTGATGCGATCCGTACCCTTGATACCCGCTTGAGCCTGGCTGTTCTGGTGCGCCGCCTTGGGCAGGCTCCGATTCCGGTCGCTGGGGTGGTGGCGTTGGGCACGATTACCAACGACGATGTCACGGCGGCGGAAGAGGCGCGCCTCCCCCTGCTGCAATTGCCTGAAGGTGCCGATCTGCGCGAGGTTGAACGCGAGATTACGCGTCTGGTGAGTGACTACGAGGCGCAGTTCGAGCGACGCGGGGCGCAGTTGTACGATCTACTTACGCAACGCTCGCTGGCCGGGGCCGGCTTGCCTGGCTTGCTTGATCTCATGGCCGAACGGACTGGTCAGAGTGTGGCGTGTTATGCGCCCAATGGTGAGTTGCGCGCCCAGCGCGGTCGTGGCTCGGCGCGGGTCGCGTTGCAGGCATTGCGCCCCACGGCAGCCGGTGATGCCTCGATGCTCAATCAGCAGATCTGGGTTGAATTGATCGGGCCGCGTGATTTTCCCACTGGCTATCTGGCGTTGGCTGGGACAGCGCTGGATACCTGGGATCGTGAGGCGGCCCAGCGTGGCGCGGCAGCCCTCGCCCTTGAACTCGCCAAAGAACAGGCCGTCCAGGCCGCCGAAGATCGCCTTCGGGGCGATTTTGTTTCAAATATCCTCAGTGGGCCACCGGGCGATCTCGCCGCCGCGCTGCAGCGTGGTCAGGAGTTGGGCTATACGCTGACCGTGCCGCATATGGCCGTGCTGGTGAAGATCGATGATGCCGGGCCGTCGGCCCTTGCCCGGCTCAGTGGGACAATCCAGAATGAGTTGACCCGTCGTGGCATTCCGGCACCGCTCTCGCGCCGTGAAAGCAGTGTGCTCTGTATGCTGCCAACCGCAACCAGTGCGCGTCCTCGTGAACTGGTTGACCAGTTGCGCGAGCGCTTGCTCATCGATTATCCGCAGGTCTTGTTGGCCTCGGGAACGCCAGTCGCGACGCTTGCCGAGTGGCGACGTTCCCTCGAAGAGGCGGAACAGGCGATGGTGCTTGGTCGCCAACTCTTTGGCCCCGGGCGCGTCTTGGCTTTTTCTGACCTCGGGGTCTATCGGTTGCTGGTGCGGCTGCGTGAAACGCCTGAACTCTGGACCTTCTATCGCGAGACGCTTTCCCGGCTTGCTGACTATGACCAGCGTCAGGGCGCTGATCTGATCAAGACCCTGGACGCCTATTTCAATCACCTTGGGAACCTGCGGGCCACCTCGGGGGCCTTGCATGTCCATCGCAATACGCTGCTCTATCGCCTCGAACGCATCAAAGATATCAGTGGCATGGATCTCGACAATGCTGAAGAACACTTTGCTCTCTGGCTGGCCCTGCGTGCCCACCGTGTACTTTCGACGATCGAAGAGGGCTAGGGTCAATGCCTTGCAAAGAAGGCGGCTGATTTGACGCAAAGGCGCAAAGGCGCAAAGGTTTTTGCGTAGGTGAGCGTAACCCTTCGCGTCTTCGCGTCTTCGCGTCTTCGCGTGAGCTTATTTGACAAGTATTGGGGCTAGGACAACTCGCTGGCAAATAGGTCTAGAGTTGGGCGACCCGGGAGCGCGGGCGGCCCGCCTGCATTCCCAGCAACGCACTGATCATTTCAGGAGGTCTCGTATGCAAAGGAGCATGAAAAAGACCGAACATGGGCAAGGCCTGGTTGAGTATGCCCTGCTGATTGCGTTGATTGCCATCGTTGCGGCGGCGGCACTCTCTGCCACGGGCAATTCGGTGGACGATGTCTTTGAGCGGATTGCTGGCCTCTTTCAAGACCAAGAGTCGGCCTGTACCCCCGTGGCAAGCGCAGGAACAGCCTGGGATCCGTCGCCTACCAATTCATTCTGGAAGGGTGGGATTACCCAGCAGGCCGATGGCTATCAGGTGTGCCCGCTCTGCATTGGTATGCTGCCAGGCTATACCGATAGCGATTATCGGCTGGATCTGTCGGGTGTGCAGGTCACCAATACAAAGACTTCCTGGAATGGTTATGGTGTCGCTTTTCGATCTGAGTATGGGCCAAAGGGTTTGAATGGCTACATGTTTGAAATCGAGCGCAAGAATAAAAACTCTGATACCGAGCTCTACTTCAGTAAGTGGGTGAATGGCAAGCAAATTAAAATACCTGGGGCTCTCGTAAGTTTGCCGACAGGCATTGATTGGAACAACCCGCCAGATATGAGTATTGCCGTCGAAGGTGATACCTTTACCGCTTACCTCGATGGCAAACAGATCTTGCAAACCAGTGACTCGACCTATGCCAGTGGCGGCGTTGGTGTGCTGGCAAATGATGGTACCCAGCTCAATTTCAGCGATTTCCAGGCCAAGCCGAGCACCTGTGAGGAGGTTCCATAATGTCAATGGAAGATTATCCTTCACTTGAGTCCTATAAAGATGGGATGCCGCCGAAATTGCCGCCAGATCCGTCGCGCAAGCGCCGCCAGATCTGGTATGTCATCATCGGCTTGAGTCTGCTGAGTCTTGTGCTCATAACCGTCACCTTCGTGCGTAGCGGCAATATGGCGTTGCTTGCTGGCACAGGTACCATTGCGGGGGCTGTCTATGATGAGCGTGGGCAACCCATTGTGGCCGAGATTTATGTCTTTGGCACGCCTCTTGCTGGTTTATCAGATCAGGCGGGGCGGTTTATGCTGAGTGACGTGCCAGCCGGTGATCAGGTGGTGGTGGTTGGCTATCGCAATGTTGGCCGTGAGCAGACGGTCAAGGTTGTGGCCGGCCAGGTGGTTGAGATCGGCGATGTGCGTTTTGTGGCCGAAGATTTTGAGAATGCATGGAGTCAGATGGAGGGGGCATTGCCATAAAAACCCCAGGTTTGTGCTGGTCGCAACAGCCAGCGTAGCTGGCTGTTGCGACCAGCTAAGTGAAGCTTTCTGGGGGACGGGGGAATTAATTTGGTATAATGAAGAAGGGTAGCGGTCGCTACCCTTTTTTGTCGGTTGTGCAGAAATGTGGTTGTGCTTATGCTTGGGATGAGTGTTGCGACAACGGCGCTGCGCAAGGTGCCCAGGATAGAAGAGCAGGCTGAGCTTGCGCGGCGACGTGCGCGACGCCTTGGTCGTCCGGTGTTGGTGAGTGTGACGGCTGAGGTCAAGGTGCGCGATCCGCTGGCGCTCTTTGCTCGTGGCATCGGGGTGACGCATAATCGTCTCTTTTGGAGTGTGCCGTCGCGTGGTCTGGCGGTGGCGGGGCTTGGGTCGGCCTGGAGTTTTGCTGCCAGTGGGCCTGGCCGTTTTGCGCAGGCGGCTGAGGCGTGGCGTGATCTGATGGCGACGGCGGCGATTGATGCCGATCCGGCGTTGCCTTTCAGTGGGCCGATGGCGGCGGCAGGGTTTGCCTTTGATCCGCTGCGCCCGAGCGATGGCGGGTGGGATGGCTATCCCGATGGTCTGTTGCTGCTGCCCCGTTTGATCCTTGCCACTGATGGCAACCGGGCAAGTCTGACGGTCAATGGTCTGGTTGGGCCTTCGACGTCGTCGATCAATCTGCATCTTTCGGCAGTGCGGCGCTTGCGCGATTTGCTCGGGCGTGCCTGGCGTGCGCCGCGCATCGGTGAGGCGGTGACGCTGCGTGATGCGTTGCCTGCGGGTGAGTGGCAGGCGATGGTCGCTGACGCGGTGGCTGATCTGCGTGCGGGCAAGCTCGAAAAGGTGGTGCTTGCCCGTGAGGTGCTTGCGCATACCGCCAATCCTTTTGATCCTGCGGCGACCCTTGCTGCGCTGCGGCGTGATTATCCCGAGACCTTTATTTTTGCGGTGGCCCGTGGTGGTCAGACGTTTCTGGGGGCTTCGCCGGAACGTCTGGTGAGTCTGCAGGGACGCACGGTGCTCGCCAGTTCGCTGGCGGGTTCGATCCGGCGCGGGGCGACTCCCGAAGAGGATGCGGCGCTCGGGCAGGCGTTGCTGGCGAGTGCCAAAGATCGTGGCGAGCACGCAGTGGTGACGCGGATGTTGCGCGCTGCCCTCGAAGCGGTCTGTACTCAGGTCTCGGCCCCGGATGAGCCAACGCTGATGCGGGTGCGCAATGTGCAGCACCTCTATACGCCGTTGACCGGGCAGATTATTGATCAGGCGGGGGTGCTTGATCTGGTCGAGCGGTTGCATCCGACGCCGGCCCTGGGTGGGCAGCCTCGTGAAACCGCGCTGGCCTGGATTCGTGAACGTGAAGCGCTCGACCGGGGCTGGTATGGTGCCCCGGTCGGCTGGATTGATGCACGCGGCCAGGGTGAATTTGCGGTCGCGATTCGCTCGGCGCTCGTGGGCAAGTATACCGCCCGCCTCTTTGCCGGGGCGGGCATTGTGGCCGATTCTGAGCCCGCTCGCGAAGAGCAAGAGACGGTGATCAAGCTGCGTGCGATGCTCGGGGCGCTGGGGGCAGGGAACCTATGACAACACATGACCACATTCGTGCCCTGACCCTCTGGGTGGGTACGTTGATTGACGAGTTGATCGCCGGCGGCGTGCGTGACATTGTTATTTGTCCAGGGTCGCGCAGTACGCCGCTGGCGCTGGCGGCGGCGCGCCATCCACAGGCGCAGATCTGGATGCACCTCGATGAGCGTTCGGCGGGCTTTTTTGCGCTGGGCCTTGCCCGTCAGCGCGGTCAGCCTGCGGCGCTGCTCTGTACGTCGGGCACGGCGGCGGCCAATTTTTTGCCGGCGGTCGCCGAAGCTGACCTCGCCCGGGTTCCATTGATCGTGTTGACCGCCGACCGTCCCCCCGAGTTGCGCGATAATGGCGCACCGCAGACGATCGATCAGGTGCGTCTCTTTGGGTCGCGTACACGCTGGGCGACTGATCTGCCGACACCTGATGCGAGCCCGGGGTTGCGGCGCTATCTGCAGAGTACGGTCGCCCGGAGCATCGCGACAAGCCTTGCTGCGCCGGCGGGGCCAGTGCATCTGAATCTGCCATTTCGTGAGCCGTTGGTGCCTGATCGCGAACTGCTTGCGGATCTGTTTGCAGGGCAAGCGACGGGCTCTGGGGCGCCCCTGGGGCCGGCGCAGGCGGCCTTTTTGCCTCCCCGGTTTTTCCCCGAAGATGCGGCTGGGTCGGCTGAGCAGCCATCCCGGTGGGCGACGGTGCAGGCTCGAGTTGGGGCGCGTCAGCTTGACGAGGCGACCGTGACGACCTTGGCGTCACGGTTGGCGACGACCGAGCGAGGTTTGATCCTCTGTGGCCCCGAGTGTGCGCCCGGGCTTGCGCCGGTGGTGACGCGCCTGGCGGCACGGCTGGGCTATCCGGTGCTGGCCGATCCGCTTTCGGGGGTGCGGTGTGGGCGGCACGACCGGACGATGGTGTTGGCGGGGTATGATGCGTTTGTGCGTGACGAAGCGTTCGCGGCGCGTTTTGCGCCCGAGCTTGTGCTGCGTTTTGGCGCGATGCCCACGGCCAAGCCGGTGCTGCAATTTTTGCAACGCCACGCGACGGCGCACCAGATCGTCATTGATGAAGGTGCCGGCTGGCGTGAACCGACGAGCCTGGCGGCGACGCATCTGGCGTGCGACAGTGTCACGCTGTGCCAGACGCTGACTGAGCGGCTGGGCCACGAGGCGACCGATGCGGCGGCGACGCAGCCTTGGGCGGCGGCGTGGCGCAGCGCCGAGGCCGTGACGCAGCGTGTGCTTGGGGAGGCGCTGCGGCAGCGCGCCGCCATCAACGAGCCGGGCATCTTTGCGGCGCTAGCCGAACTGTTACCGGACGGGGCAACGCTTTTTGTGGGCAACTCGATGCCGGTTCGCGACTGCGACACCTTTTTTCCTGCCGTCGAGCGCGAGATCGCGATCCTGGGCAACCGCGGCGCCAACGGCATTGACGGCCTCGTCTCGACGGCGCTTGGCATGGCGGCAGCGGGGGCGAAGCCGCTGGTGCTGGTGCTGGGCGACATCTCGCTCTACCACGACGCCAACGGCTTGCTGGCGGCGAAACTGCACCAGCTTGACGCGACGATCATCCTGATCAACAACGACGGCGGCGGCATCTTCTCCTTCCTGCCCCAGACAAGCGAGACTGACCGCTTCGAGTTGCTCTTTGGCACCCCCCACGGGCTCAACTTTGCCCCGTTGGCCGCGATCTACGGTGCGCAGTACACGCTCGCCGAGGACTGGGAGGGCTTCCGCCGCGCCGTGAGGACCGGCATCAGCGGGCGAGGGCTGCATCTGATCGAAGTCCGCACCGACCGGAACCAGAACGTCGCCGATCATCGAGTGCTCTGGCCGGAGGTTGGTGCGGCGTTGGAAGAAGTTGGGTTTTAGATTTTGGGTTTTAGATTTTAGATTGCAGATTGGGCGCAGCGCATCTGGAGGCGGGTGGCTGCGCGGTGAGGCTCGAAGAGGTTGGCTGGCACTGGACGAGGGGACAAGGCCTTGCAGGGAACAGAGCACATTGACACAAGCAAGCGACCCGTTGCGCTCAGCTTCTTTTCTGGCGCAATGGGGCTTGATCTTGGGCTCGAACGGGCTGGATTTGAGATCAAACTAGCATGCGAAGTTGATAAATACTGTCGTGAGACCATCAGCCGGAACAAGCCAGACATCCCCCTGATTGGTGATATTACTGACTATTCTGCCGAGCAGATCCTGCACTATGCTGGTTTGACACGCAGTGATGACATCGATCTCATTGTAGGCGGACCGCCCTGTCAAGCGTTCAGCACAGCCGGGCGACGGAACGGGTTTCATGACCAGCGAGGAAACGTCTTTCTGACCTATGTAGATCTAGCCTTAACCCTCAAGCCGAAATACTTTGTCATCGAGAATGTGCGTGGTTTGCTTTCAAGCCCGATGAAGCACCGACCGCACACCTTGCGCGGGCCAGCCTATCCTGATTTAGCCCTGGATGAACTGCCTGGCGGCGCGCTCTACTTTGTGCTCGACACGATCAAAAAAGCCGGCTACGCCTACTCATTTACCCTGTACAATGCGGCCCATTTTGGCACCCCTCAAATACGCGAACGGGTTGTCATTGTCTGTAGTCGCGATGGCAAACGGCCACCCTACCTCCAACCGACGCATGCGCAAAATAAGGCGCTGGACTTACCACCCTGGCGCACATTTCGTGATGCGACGGCGGATCTCGCTGAGCACCATCATATTGATTTTCCCGAGAAACGTCTGGTCTATTATCGCATGCTCAAGGAAGGGCAAAACTGGCGTGCGCTGCCTGAGGATCTGCAACGCGAAGCACTTGGCAAAGCCTTTTTTGCCGGTGGTGGCAAAACCGGCTTTTTGCGGCGCATTGCCTGGGACAAGCCGGCCCCGACCCTCGTGACGCATCCGGCGATGCCGGCGACTGATCTTGCGCATCCTGAAGAAGACCGACCGCTCTCGATCGAAGAATACAAACGGCTGCAAGAATTCCCCGATGATTGGCAGGTTGCTGGCCCACTGCTTGAGCAATACCGGCAAATAGGCAACGCTGTGCCAAGCAGTCTTGGGTTGGCGATCGGGCACCTGGTGATCAGCCTCTTGCGAGGTGAACCGTATCAGGAGCCTGCGTCATTCAACTATTCACGCTATCGCAACACGAATGACGCGCTCTGGATGCAGCAATTTGAGCGCATGCAGAGAGGGCGTTTTGAACAACAGGGAACCGAGTCGATATATCGTTCAAGCAGTGCTCCGACACAATTTTCGGCACTCATTAGTTTGTGAATTAACTTTTCTGGGGTCCTCAGCCGTCCACGAATTGTGGCCACGAAGCAACGAATACGTGCGTCACAAAGCCAGTCTTCGTCTCTTCGTGAGGGTTCTTCGTGGTCGGCGGCGCGACCGGGAAATGTAGTTCCCAGACTACAAGCTGCATATCTGAGCAAAGGCGCCGGCAAGACCTGCTTCGTCCCCTTGATCATCACTGTACTGAAGAGCTATTTTCCTGGCTTGGGTGACACTGAAAGACATGTTGTTTTCACCTCGGTAGTAGAGATACGTTGGGTTGATTATATAGCAGACCTAACAGGTTTGTAAAAGTACCCTTGTGTCAGGCGGCCCTACCTTCAATACCCAGGGCTTTGCGCTGGCCCACGATGACCCGTCGGCGCCACTGCGTCTGGTGCCCCTCGATACGCAGGGTCGCCCGTCGGCGATCGGCTTCATCATTCGCTCGGCCTCGGCCCAAGGCGGCTTCGAACTGGCTGAATTGATGACGCCTGGCGTCCAGCCGAACTGGCCTGGCCCCGCGTGGCAAGTGGCTTATGAGGGCGATTTCAACGGTGACGGCCTGAACGAGAAGGTCTATGTGTTACCTTCGACCATTGTGCCCGATCGGGCGACGTTTGATCGCCCAGGCTACGATGCCTACGATCGGGTCGCCCAGGAGGCGATGATCATTCAGGCGCAGGATGGCAGCCTGCGCATCCTGGCAACAATCAGCCCGACCGAGGTTCGTTCGGAACGCATGGTGCTGGCGACCCTGGCTGGAGTCAGCGGTCGTCGAGCGGCTTTTTTCATCGCCACGCCGCTCGACGAGGCTACCCCGCTGGCGGCCATCCCGCTCGACGGTGATGGCATGGGCTACGCGCAGGGCTTTGGCCTGCGCTGGAATCCTGACACCAGCCAGTACCGTCTGGTCAGCGGACCCGATGCCGCCCCGCCCCAGCCTGAACCGCAACCCACACCTGCGGTGGTCGTCACAGGCGATGCCTTCGCGTGAGCTTCTTTGAACAGTAGTGGGCCTCGCACCGACCAGGATCGTGGCTAGGCGGCAACCGTGCGGCGTCGCACTATACAGAGCAGATTTAGGTGATATAGTCATTGTTAATCATTTTGTTGTAAACAATACAAACGCCCAACAAGGTGATGCACCGGAGCCGGCGAAGCCGGCCCGGTGATCACTGACGTTAGCCGCCAGAGACCGATACACATTAGGGACTACGCAGTGGCATTAGGACGCACCCCGTCACCAAGGCGCTTCGTTATTCCGGCCTGACCGCCGTTTCTGCTTGGGTATAAACTTGCCAACCTTCACGGAAGGGTGTACATGGAGTGTTACCTGACACGAC
>NZ_RYFF01000007.1 GCF_004138165.1 Candidatus Chloroploca sp. Khr17 | reverse complement strand
ACCGCCCTCGGGGACGGTGGCCGATAGGTTGCCGGATGAACCGAGAAGCCCAATTCTTTAGAATTGGGAGTTGTCACAATAAGAACAGGTTGAAGGGCGGTAGCCCTATGCTTGCGCCATAAAGGAAAAAACGATATGTCAGATTTCGATGGGTTGCGCCAGAATTTGTCGCGGATGTTTGGGCAGGTTTTGTCGCATGTGCCCGCTCTGGCCCAGACGTGGGGCCGGACGTTTGAGTCGGTGATCAGTGAAGAGGTGCCGTTTGCTCGGTTGCAGAAGCCGTTGCGTGAGGTGCGCCTCGCCCTGGCGACGACGGGCGGGGTTCATCTCTACAACCAGGAACCGTTTAATATGACCGACTCGCGCGGCGATGCGACCTTTCGCCCAATACCAGCCGCGACCCCGCGTGAGGATTTGATGATCACGCATGACTATTACGATCATACCAATGCCATCCGTGATCTCAATATTCTCTTTCCAATGGAACATCTGCGTGATCTGGTTGCTGCCGGCCATATCGGTAGCCTGGGTACATGCTATGGCTTTATGGGCCATATCGAGCCACCCCACCTCGAGTCCTTGATCAATGCGACGGCCCCCGAGGCGGCGCGTTTGATGCGCGAGGAAGGCGTCGATGCGCTGCTGCTTACCCCTGGCTGAGGACTCTGCAATCAGTCCGTGGGACTGATCGCACGCGCCGCTGAGTCCGCTGGTATCGCAACGGTGAGCATTGTTGGGCTGCGTGAAATCGCCGAGCGAGTGCGCCCACCGCGTACGGTGCATCTCAAGTGGCCGTTTGGGCATCCGCTCGGTGAACCAGGCAATGCCGCGCAGCAGTTAAGCGTGATCCACTACGCACTCGAAAAGCTCTATACCGCCGAAGAGCCGGGCCTCATTTTTGAGCCGGACTGGCGCTGGCGACGCGAGCGGTATGCTTTGCCTGAGGGGTGGGATTTTTAAACGCACACCGCGACCGGCCATTGGCCGGTCGCGGTTAAAGGCAGGTCGCGGTGTGCGTTACCTTATGCGTAGCCTGCCCCTGCGGGTTGCGCTTCTTGCTCGTTCGTCACCAGTTCAATCGTCTGCACTCCCCCGTCGCGTAGGTGTACAATGCGGTCGGCGTAGCGCGCTACGCCCATGTCGTGGGTGACCAGCAACAGTGTACGACCTTCGTCGCGGACAAGTTGGCGCAACAGGTGCATAATGTCGGTGCCGGTTTTGCTGTCGAGGTTGCCGGTCGGCTCGTCGGCCAGGATGAGCCGGGGATTATTGGCGAGGGCGCGGGCAATGGCAACCCGCTGTTGCTCGCCACCACTCAATTCAGACGGACGATGGTCGCCACGACGGCCCAACCCGAGTTGTTCAAGTAAGCCGAGGGCACGTGTCTTGCGCTGTGATGTGGGCATGCCCGCGAGCATCAAGGGCACGGCCACGTTTTCCCAGGCAGTCTTGATCGGCAAGAGGTTGAAGCTCTGAAAAATAAACCCGAGCGTGTCGCGCCGGTAGGCCACGAGTTGCTCGTCGCTGCTGCGACCCAGTTCTAGCCCTGCCACCCAGACCTCGCCGCCGGTGGGGCGCACCAAACCACCGATCAGGTGCAGTAGCGTCGATTTGCCACTGCCACTTGGGCCGACAAGCGCGACAAATTCGCCGGGCGCAATCGTTAGGTCAACCCCACGGAGCGCGTCTACCGACGTTTTGCCCATCTGATAACGCCGTGCCAGCGCAATTGTCTTGATCAACGGTTCCTGCATAGTGATCCTCGAAGGTTTTTTGCTGACCCGCGCTGCCAACTTAGTTGGCAGCGCGGGTCAGCAAGACCCTTCTACTCTAGCCCTTCGCCTACCGCGATGGCCTCATCCCCACTCAGTGTCCCGGCAATGACATAACGAATCCCGTCTACCTCCCAGCGCAACAGGCTCCCCTGGCCGTTGTCGCCGCTGATCAACGTAGCTGGCACGCCATCAACGGTGACCTCTTCGACCAGACTGCCCGCAGGTGGCTCGCGGTCGCGCCCGACATCTTCATTGCTCTGCACCACGCTCATGCTGCCGGTATCGCCGCTATAGTTCAGAATGACGGTTGAAGTGCCAACTACGCGTACTTCGATCAGCGTCATCCCGGCGGGAATGTAGGTCGGCTCACGCAGGACAAAACTAACGGATGTACGGGCCTCTTCGATCGTTGCTGCCGTAGGTGCCCGCTCGCTCATCTGCGCAATCAGTTCCTCGGCCTGAATGATCGTCGTGCCAGCGGGTGGGGTAAAGGCAAAGATATCCGCACTCAACCCACTATTGGTCTCGATGCTCTGCACTTCCATCGTTCCCTGACCAAAGTCACGGGCATCCACGGCGAGCTTGAGCGGCAGGGCGAGCTCGGTATCAACCCACATTGTCCCCTCAATGATACCATCAAGTTGCAACTGGGCGGTCGTTTCGCTCTTTGGCGTAACCAGGACCTTCCAGGTCTCGTTGCCAGCAACCTGTTCGGTGCCAAGCACTTCCAGGTTCACGGCATCAAGGCCCTGCGCGATGATGTCAGTCAACATCGTGGCCGCGCCAGCCGGGGTGGCCTGCATGGCATCCTTCATCTGGTCGGCTTCACCCGTAATCGCGGTATTCTCGGCGGGATTGTAGAGCCAGAACGTCGTCCCGTCGCTCACGGCGATGGTGCCAACCATGGCCGCCTCGCTCGCCTCAAGCACCTCGACGCGCATCCGGCCAATTGGCTTGCCGGCGGCATCGGTCTCCCCGGTCTTCTGCATCCAACCTTCCATCACAATCCGACCTGACTGATCGGGCGAGGTAAAATCAATTGCCACGGTCGCGTGGGCATCATTCATCCCCGCACGGGCCGTCTCCATCCGTTCGACAATCTCTTCGGCAGTGGGCAGCGCCTCGGTACAGGCAGCAAGGCTCAGCACACTGATCAACAAGACAAGCAACAAGCTTATGCGTCGCATGGGTATCCTCCAATGATCATATCGTCTCTTTCTGTTGTACCACCAGACGCGATCGCAAGCTAGACACAGCCTGTGATCAAATTGTTACCAAGTATGATCCTTGTTTTCGCCTATTCATCCAAACCCATGCTACAATTGAGCCACCAGAGGGTGAAAGACAAGGATCACAGCGTGGGCAAGCCATTTTTCTCGATCTATCGTCATGGGTTCGCCAGGGTTGCCGTTGGCGTGCCGGCGGTGCGTGTGGCCGATCCGCTCTTCCATGCCCAGCAGACGGTTGCGCTGGCGCAGCGCGCCCACGCGGCCGGGGCCGTGGTGGTCATCTTCCCTGAACTTGGGCTCTCGGCCTATAGCAACGAAGATCTCTTTCATCAGGATGCCCTGCTCGATGCGTCCCGTGAAGCTTTGGCCCAGATCGTCGAGGCGAGTCTGGCGTTGCCGCTTTTGATCATCGTTGGCGTGCCGCTGCGTACTGAAGGACGCCTCTTCAATTGTGCCGTCGCCATTCATACGGGACGCATCCTCGGCGTGACCCCCAAGAGCTTTCTGCCCAATTATCGCGAGTTCTATGAGAAGCGTCAGTTTGCCGCCGCCCGCGATGCCCTTGGCACGACTATCGACATTGGTGGTGTGTCGGTTCCTTTTGGTACCGACCTGATCTATGTCGCGCAGGGTTTGCCGGGCTTGTTGGTGCATACCGAGATCTGTGAGGATGTCTGGACCCCCATTCCACCGAGCACCTATGCTGCGCTGGCGGGGGCGACGGTGCTCTGCAATCTGTCGGCGAGCAATATTACGATTGGCAAAGCCGATTATCGGCGGGCGCTCTGTGCCGGTCAGTCGGGCCGCTGTGTGGCGGCGTACCTTTACTCGGCGGCTGGCCCCGGTGAGAGTACGACCGATCTGGCCTGGGACGGCCACGCGTTGATCTATGAAAATGGCGAATTGCTGGCCGAGTCGGCCCGCTTTGCCGATGATGAGCAACTGATCCTGGCGGATGTTGATCTGGAGCGGCTCGCCCAAGATCGTATGCGCCTCGGTAGTTTTACCGACACGGTTCACGATCACCGTGAACGCTTGCGCCAGTTCCGTCAGATCCCCTTTGATCTTGCTGTGCCCACAGGCGAACTTGCCCTGATCCGCACAGTCGAGCGGTTTCCCTTTGTGCCCAACGATCCGGCGACCCGCGACGCTCGTTGTTACGAAGCGTACAATATTCAGGTTCACGGCCTGATCAAGCGGCTCAAAGCCACCGGTATCAAGCATCTGGTCATCGGCGTCTCGGGCGGGCTCGACAGCACCCAGGCGCTGATTGTGGCGGCACGGACAATGGATCGCCTCGGGTTGCCGCGCAGCAATATCCTCGCCTATACGATGCCGGGCTTTGCGACCTCTGAGCATACCCGCTCCAACGCCCATGCCTTGATGGAGGCGCTTGGCGTAACGGCGAACGAAATTGACATTCGCCCGTCAGCCTTGCAGATGCTCCACGATCTTGGACACCCCTATGCAGCGGGAGAACCGGTCTATGATATTACCTTTGAAAATGTTCAGGCCGGCGAACGCACCTCGCACCTCTTTCGGCTTGCCAACTTTCACAACGGGTTGGTGCTCGGCACGGGCGACCTGAGCGAGCTGGCCCTGGGTTGGGCCACCTATGGGGTTGGCGATCAGATGTCGCACTACAATGTCAACGCCTCGGTGCCCAAAACGCTGATTCAACACTTGATTCGTTGGGTGATCAGGTCAGGCGACTTTGACCCGGCGGCAGGCGTTATCCTGCAATCGATCCTCGATACCGAAATCTCGCCCGAGCTTGTGCCGGCGAGCGATGGCTCGACGAGTGAACCAGCGCAGAGCACCGAGGCGAAGATCGGGCCATACGCGCTACAAGATTTCAACCTCTATTACCTCACGCGCTATGGCTTTCGCCCAAGCAAAGTTGCCTTTCTCTGCTACCACGCCTGGTCAGATGCCAGGCGGGGCGCGTGGCCGGACGGCTTGCCCACTGCCCAGCAGATCGCCTATGATCTGCCAAGCATCAAACAGTGGCTCGGCGTCTTTTTGTACCGTTTTTTCCAGATCAGCCAGTTCAAACGCTCGGCCATGCCGAATGGCCCCAAAGTCGGCTCGGGCGGCTCACTTTCACCGCGTGGCGACTGGCGTGCCCCCAGCGACTCTGAGTCACGGGTCTGGTTAGATGAATTACGTGCCAACGTACCATAAGGAGCGACAATACGCCTATGCGAAGCATACCCATTGTACAGATTGGACTCGGCGGCGTTGGCCGCGAGCTTGTTCGTCAGGTGCTGGCCACCCGTGAGGCGCTGGCCAAGCACTATCGGTTGAGCCTGGTCTACCTTGCCCTGGCTGATAGTGGCGGTGTGCGTGCTACCGGCGCGGCGCTCACCAGGGATGAGATCGAGGCGGCGCTGGCGGCCAAAGCCGAAGGGCGCTCGGTTGCCACGGTCGCAGGCAAAAGCTCAGGGATGCCCTGGTCTTCGTTGGCGCTGCGCGAGGCGGCGATCTTTGTTGATGTCTCGGCGGCCCCTGGTCACGAGATGATGCTGGCTGATCGCGTTGCCGCAGGGAGCCGGGTGGTGCTGGCGAATAAGTTGCCGCTCAGCGCCGGGCTTGCGCAGTTTCAGGCTCTGATGGCTGATGCTGCGACCCGCTATGAGGCCACGGTTGGCGCTGGCTTGCCGATCATTGCGACCCTGCAAGCCCTGCTTGACAGCGGTGATACCGTGACGCGCATCGAGGCCGCGATGAGTGGCACGCTCGGGTATCTGTGCAGCCAACTCGAAGCGGGCGAGGCGCTCTCGACCGCGCTGCGGGCCGCCCATGCTCTTGGCTATACCGAGCCTGATCCCCGCGATGATCTGAGCGGGGCCGACGTTGCCCGCAAAGCGCTTATTCTCGCCCGTACCTGTGGCCTGCCGTGGAGCATCAACGACATCCCCGCCGAGCCGTGGTTCCCCCCGGCGATGGCCGGGCTCAGTCGCGATGAATTCCTCGCACGCGCTGAGGAACTCGATGCACCCTTTGCCGCCCGGGTCGCCGAGGCCCGGTCCGTCGGTGGGGCACTGCGTTATGTGGCGACCGTGACACCCCAGGGGGCAAGTGTTGGCCTGCGTATCGTCCCCGCCGAGCACCCGCTTGCCAGCCTGCGTGGGGCTGATAATCTCTTTAGCTTCATCACGGCCCGCTACGCCGAACGCCCGCTCGTGGTGCGTGGTCCCGGGGCAGGGCAGGCGTTGACCGCTGCCGGCGTCCTGGCGGATATTGTTGCCACCGCCCGGGAAATGTAAGCAGTTTTACGTAGCTTTGCGCCTTTCTAATCATCTGTGTAGGGCGATTGCATCATACGAAACCGGAGACAACACGACGCGCTATGGCATGCCCGCGGCATCCCCATGGCATGCCCGCGCACGCGGGCATCCAGCGGGCCATGGTGGTGAAACCCTTTGACGGGGGCACCCGCAAGGGGGGGGCACCCCGCAAGGGGGGGCACCCGCAAGGGGTGCCCTGGCGGGGTGGATACACGGAAGATGCAATCGCCCTGATTATCTGTCAGGGCTGAGGCAAAGTCAACTCTCCGGGGTCACCGTCGCCGTAAACGGCTCGGCTACGCAGGGCAAAGCCGGCTTGCGCCGGCTGGATGAGGCCACGCAGGTGGCCTTCGCGACCCGTCGCCGAGGGCTTCAGCCCGACGGTGCTCCGGTCAGGTGGACTTTGCAACAGCCCTAGATTATCTGTGCCAGGGCTTGTGATTGATAACGCATTGTGTTATCATGACGCATAGCGGCATACAAGAAAAATCGTAAGGAGTAAAGCAATGACGCTTGAGCCAGCAGAAGGTGATGTGCCCTATCATCAGTTGTATATCAATGGTGAATGGTGTGATGCCCAAGAGGGACGCAGGTTCACGGTGACTGAGCCTGCCACAGGGGATCCGCTGGCTCGTGTTGCGCATGCGAGCCATGCTGATGTTGATCGGGCGGTTGCAGCTGCGCGTCACGCGTTTGATAAAGGACCCTGGCCGCATACCCCCCATTACGAGCGTGCGCATATTATTCATCAGTTGGCTCAGTTAGTTCAAGAGCGTAGCTCAGAACTGGCCGAGTTGGAAACGCGCGACGGTGGCGTGCCCATCCGCAAGACGACCTTCAACGACATCCCGCTTGGCCTTCATATGATTCACGTCTTTGGCGAACTCGCCCGTCGTTCGCCCTACGAGCCCTTGCCGTGGAATGATTTCCCAACCGTCTCATGGAACTTTGTCTGGCGCGATCCGTTCGGGGTGTGCGCCCAGATTATTCCGTGGAACTATGCCTTCTGTATGGCCGTCTGGAAGATCTTCCCGGCCCTGGCAACCGGCAATACGGTGGTTTTCAAACCGTCGTCGCTGGCCCCCCTGACCGCGATCGAACTCGTGCGCGTTATTGATGAGTCGGGCCTCTTGCCACGCGGCACGGTCAACCTGATCACCGGGCCTGGCGGTGACGTTGGTGAATACCTGGTCGGCCACCCCAAGATTGACAAGGTTGCTTTTACCGGCTCGACCGAGGTCGGGCGCAAGATTATGGGCATTGCCGCCCCCCATATCAAGAAGGTGACACTCGAACTTGGGGGCAAGTCACCAAGCATTATTTTGCCTGATGCCGATCTCGAAAAAGCAATCGATGGCGTGCTCTTTGGTATGTTTTATCACGCCGGCCAGCTCTGTGAAGCCGGAACACGCTGCCTTGTGCCGAGCTCAATGTATGACGAGGTTGTCGAGCGCCTCGTGCATCGGACGCGGCAACTGCGCGTTGGTGATCCACTTGATCTTGCGACTGATATTGGCCCTTTGATTAGCTTCAAACAGCGTGATACGGTTGAGCGTTATATTGCGCTTGGTCGTGAAGAGGGCGCAAATGTTGTGATTGGCGGTGGGCGCCCCATCGGTGAAGAGTATGAGCGCGGGCCGTTCATTGAGCCGACGATCTTTGCCAATGTCAAAAACCGTTCACGCCTGGCCCAGGAAGAGATCTTTGGCCCGGTCTTTGCGGTCATTCGCTATGACGAGATCGGTGATGCCATTGAAATGGCAAATGACTCGATCTACGGTCTCGCCGCCTCGGTCTGGTCGGAAGATATTCAACAGGCGATCGAAGTTGCGAAACGCCTGCGCACTGGTACGGTTGGCATCAATGAGCACCACGTGCTTAATCCCTATGCCCCGTTTGGCGGCCATAAAGAGAGTGGCATTGGCCGCGAAATGGGTATCGCTGGTATGCTTGAATATACCGAGCCAAAGCATATCCACGTTGATTTCCAACGGCACCGCTCGGGCAAAATCTGGTGGGATGCGTTGCTTCCACCACTCGATGAAGAAGCGTAACCCTTTTTGGTTGACATAACAAAACGGCCAGCTTTGCTGGCCGTTTTGTTATGCCAGGCGAACCCCTGGCCGAGAAGATGTGACCAGATTCCTACTCACAACGCACCTGCCAACATAGTACAATGAAATGTGAACGAATCTACGTTTTAAGTCTGTGAAGACTTTAATACAAGAAGGCCAGGTCTCACCATGAAACAATGGCGTATTCCTACGGTGATCGGGGCGTTTGTCATCGCAATTCTGGGCTCCGCGCTTGCATTTGTGCTTTGGCAGGTGCCTCAGGGGGTTGCCCAAGAGCAGCAACCGATGTTGATCTATCCTCCCCAGGATCCAACGCCAACCGTTGGACCGAATCCAACCACTGTGCCCGCCTTGGCAAGCGTTACGCTTGCCGAAGCAACGTTTGATACTCCTGAGGCGCTCGATGCCTGGGAGGTTGTTGATCTCGAATTTGTGCTCTCGGATAATCGGGCCAACTGGCAGGTGAGTGATGGCCGCCTGGTGCAGAATCGCGCTGGCCCGGCCTTCAGCCCGTCGATCCACCAGACGGCTGCGTTGATCGGCGATGATGCCTGGCGCGATTATACCGTGCAGGTCAGTTTCTATGACCAACTCAATGGGACGGTTGGCCTGATTGCTCGCTACCAGGGTGAGGATCCACTTACCGCGACCTACTATCGCTATCGCATCATCAAAAATAGTTTCCGCGATACGCCGCGTCAGGTGCTCGAACGGGTCGAACGGGGGGTTGCCGTGCCACTGGCTGAAGTGCAGCAGGTTGGTTTTGAGGAGCGCATGTGGCATGTCTTGAGTATGCAGGTCGAGGGCAATGCCATTGAAGTTCGTATGAATGGCGAGGTGATGCTCCAGGCTGTTGATACCAATCCGTTGCCAGCAGGCAAAGCCGGGATCGCGACCAGGGCGGTCGGGACGATCCTCTTTGATGATGTTGTGGTGGTGACGCCATAGCGTAGGCCTAGTTGCTGCGATAACCACCGTTCTTGCGTAACTTGGCTTACGCGTACCTTGTTGGAGGATACCACCATGCGTCGTTTTTATCTCGCCTTAAGCGGCTTGTTCATGATCAGCTTGCTGGCCGTGAGTGGCCCTGTTTTTGCGCAGAATCCACCCGTGCCAAACGTTGCCTTTCAGTTCGAAATACCCGGTATCTCAGACCCGAAGTTTCCGAGTGTAGCCGGGTTTGACCGCCAGATCCATGTTGTGACGAATTCAAGTCGCCAGCATGCCGTCTATTTGACCAAACAGGATACCGCTCAGGCCTTTTCGCCGATCCAGGTGCTTGGTCGTGCTGAAGGTACTCCTGACTTCTCGCCAGTTGCTACTGCAACAGGCGTGGATGGAACCGTCCACGTTGCGTGGATCAATGGGCCTGAACGGACGGTTTACTATACCCAGAAACCCTTGGGAGGGGTGTTTGGCCCAACTCGGGTTGCCTATGTTTCAAGCATTTTTCCAGCCAATTTGCACATGAATGTCGCTAGTGACGGGGGCATCTTTATTGGCTGGCGTGAAGTTGATGCTCCGATCCATGTTGTCCGCTCAGGGGATAATGGTGTGAACTGGACTTCACCCTATCGCCTTGGTGCTTCTACCGCCCTTGGTGCCCCCACGATCGCGAGGGGTTTGCAGGGCCAGATCGCAGTTGCCTATGCCGCCGGCTTTGCTGATGGTCTGCGCATCTTTGTTGCGTTTTGGAATGGCAATGGCTTCGATGCGCAGCTCGTGAGTCCACTTGATGGCGATTATGCCGATCCCGGGGCAACCTTTGCGCCTGATGGTCAGTTGTATCTGCTCTGGCGGGGCATCGAAAATTCACCAAACTCGGGGATCTGGCTCGGTACGTACCAGGGCGGCACGCAGTGGCAAGTTAATCGCTTGACCGATCGCGTCAATTCGATCAGTGTCTCGAATATTTTTGCTGACGCACGCGGGAATCTGCATGCTGTCTGGATTACCGGACAAGTCTTCTATTCCATTCGCCCTCGCGGCGGTGTCTTTGGCAATCCTCTTCCGGTGCCGCATCCCGGCGGCAGCATCTTTAATGGCCGTATTGCGACGACCCTTGGTGATGGTCAGGCCTTTACCCATACGGTTCACGAGATCTTTGGCGGCAGTAGCCTCACAGCCAATTATGTGCTTGTGTCGGCGAATATCGCCCAGGATGTCAATGCCTCGCCCGTGATTGAGGGTGGTGCTCCTATCGCTCGTTTTGATACGACCTCAAAGCTTGTGCAGGTTCGCTTCGATAATATTCAGGGTACCCCGGTTCAGATGCGCTGGCGCTGGGGTGCGCCACTTGATCCCACCAATGATGACTCGGGTGGTTGGCAATCCTTTGCGAATCCTGCCTCGATCGAGGTGCCTGAGCGCATTATTAGTGCTCTTGCCTGCGCCCCTGTTACCCTCTATACCCAGGTGCGTGGCGACGATGGCTCAGTGAGTCCAGTGCAGAGCGATGAGATTGTCCTTGATGGTGATATTGATGCCAGTGTCTATGTGGGCAATCCCTATGGTAGTAACAAAGCACCGATCTTTACCGCGCTGAGTGACCTTGCGCCCCTGGCTGATGATGGACGAGAAGGTGCCAGCAAGGGTCATCCGGCCTATACCCGTGCGCCGTTGGTTTATCTTGAGTTGCGTAGTCTCAATGATTGCAGTCAGTTGCATTCGGTTGCCCTTGGCCGCGATGCGAATAGCCTTGGTGACCCAACTGAACTGACCAATGAACGCTTTGCCAATGTGGTCGCCTATCCGGGGACGATGTCTCAGGGTGCAAACGCGCTGGTTGTACGTGTCACCGATAAGGTTGGCAATCTCCTCGACTATCCAGCGACGATGATCTATGATACCGTCAAACCAGTGCTGGGTTCGAGTACCGCCGAGTCGCTGACGGCGACCGTCGATCTTTCTGCTACAATTGTGACCCGTCTCACTGTGCGTGATGTCGCGGTGACAGATAATCTCTATCCGGGTCGCGGCTTCTGGGGCGTGTGGGCTGCCAATAGCCGTACGCCTGTTGCCTCACCTGCAACGTCGTCGGCCCTGAACTGGATTCCGGTTGAGGTGCCGGGTGGTGCAAGTAGCTTTGATGTACCAGGGTGGAGCCTTGCCAACGGTCTTGAGGCGAGTGCTGTGTCGCCTGGTGATTACTATATCTATCTGCGATTCCTTGATGGTGCTGGCAATGCGACTGATGGGGTGATCTCCACGATGATCACCGTTGAAACGATTACGCAGCCAAAGGTGCATCTGCCGTTGATCCGTCGTTAAGTAGTGTGTCAATGAAGTTTTCTGGCGTCCTCAGCCGTCCACGAATGGGGGCACGAAGAAACGAATACCGCACCGCAACGCCCATCTTCGTTTCTTCGTGATCAGTATTCGTGGACGGCGGCGCTACCAGAAAACTTTGTTGACAGACTATTAAGTAGTCTGGGAAAGAAGTTTTCCGACATTCCTGGGTACGCGGGCGTCCCGCCCGCATGCGGGCCAGAGGCCCGCGTACCCAGGGTGCAGAAACGCCCGAAAACGTCGTTGACAGACATTTGTTGGGGATAAGATCTGTGTTGCGTCGTGAAGCTTTGCTGGTGCGCCTGAAAGATCGAGCGTATGGCCCCTGGATCATTCTGGCGGTTTGTCTGTTGCTGCTCCCAATCAGTTTGCCCCGCGTCGCGTTGAGTGATGAGGTGCAATATTATGCGTATCTGCGCTCGGTCTATTTTGACCGCGATCTCGATTTTCAGAATGAGTATCGCTATTTTGCCGAGCAGGGGCGGCAGTTTGGTGATGAAGCCGTCGCGAATGCGTTGCTCCGTGAGGATGCCGTCAATCCCAATCCAACCACTGGTCTCCTCCGCAATGTGGCCCCGATTGGGTCGGCCATCATGTGGGCACCGGGCTTTGTGCTCGCTGATCTTGCGGTTGTCCTGGCTAATGCCTTGGGCGCATCTATTCCCCGTGATGGCTTTTCGCGCCCGTATATCGTGGCGGTTTCCCTGATGACCGTCCTCTATACCTGCCTTGGACTGCAACTGACGTATCGGTTGGCGCGACGGTATAGCGATGATCTTGTGGCAACGATCGCGACGCTGACGGTGTTCCTGGCGTCGCCGCTCGTCTTCTATACCTATATTGCGATGGTCTGGTCGCACGGGCCGGGCTTTTTTCTCTGGGCGCTCTTTCTCTATCTCTGGATTGATGATTGGGGCAAGGGCGAGCAGCGCAGCCTGGGGCGCTGGTTGCTCCTTGGGGTGATCGGTGGGTTGATGGTGATCACCCGCGAGCAACTCGGTTTGTTGATGCTTGTCCCTGCCCTTGAAGCCCTCGGACTCTACTGGCGCTTGGTGCGTGAACGTCGTTTCGCCGCTGTGCCAGGGCTCCTGGGCCGTCACATTGCGTTTCTGCTCATGCTGGTACTGACCGTGACGCCACAACTCGTTGCCTATCAGATCCTCAACGGGCACCCTGGCCCGTCGGCAACGGTGGCAGGGAAACTCGACTGGACAAGTCCCAATTTCTTCAATACCCTCTTTGATCCGGGGCGGGGGGCGTTTCTTTGGGCACCTGTGCTCGCCCTTGGTCTGCTGGGGTTGATCTGGTTGGCTCGTCGTGACCGGTGGTTGGCGTTGCTGCTGCTGGCCGGTTTTCTCGCGCAGACCTATATCAACGGGGCGTTTGGGACGACCTGGCATTTGCGGGGGGCGTTTGGCTTTCGCCGACTGATCGAGGCGACGCCCATCTTTGTGATGGGGTTGGCTGCGTTGCTGATGTGGCTTCGCCCACGGATCGGGCTTGGGCCGATCTTGCTTGGTGCGGCGTTGTTGATCTATTGGAATGTCGGCCTGATTGCCCAGTGGACAATTATCCGCCCCGCGCTGCGGCGCGAGTTGATCTGGTCTGAGATGCTCTATTACCAGTTTGTCGAGGTGCCTCGCCAGATCGTTGACCGGCTTGGTGCCTTGCTCTTTGATCGGTGCCGCTTGACCACCAATCAAACCTGTTGAGGGTGAGGCCTTCTGGCGATTGCGCGTAAGCTTAGCGTACGAGGCCAGCGAAGCTGGCCTCGTACGCTAAGCTCACAACGCCTTCTGGCCTTCGCGGGTGCTGGCGAGCGTGCCAAGATGACAGGCTTCGCTGAGGCTGACCAGGTAGGGCAGGTCGCTGCCGTATTCGATCACCGAGATGCTGGCGTTGGTGACCCAGATCCGGTTGATGCGATCCATGTTCATCCCCAACGCATCGGCCACGAGAATTTTGACCACAACATCGTGCGTGCTGATCAAAACCGTCTGATCCATATGACTCGCCGTGATCTGCTCACGGAAATCGAGGGTACGCTTCAGTACATTCGAGAAACTCTCGCCCCCGGGCATCTGCGAGCGGGTGGGATGTTCACGCCATTCACGGAGACCGTCAGCGTATTTGCTGGTGATTTCGTCGGCGTATTTGCCCTCCCATTCTCCATGATTGATCTCAAGCAGGGCTTCAGAATAGGCAAAGGGGGTGTTGGGATGGAAGACGGCAATAGCTTCGGCCGTACGCCCAGCGCGTTGCAGGCGGCTACTGTAGATCTGATCGATCTGCTCAGACTTGAGGCGTTCGGCGAGCGCGGCGGCCTGGCGCATACCCAGTTCTGAGAGGGCTGCATCAAGTTGGCCCTGATACCGATGAATCCGATTCCATTCGCTTTCGCCATGACGAACAATGATGAGACGCATATCAAGCTTACCTTTATGTTACATAGAGATCACCAAACCTCCAGGTGCCCATTATAAAGCAATCGCGCATCTCTGTAGCTACCTGGTGTATAATTTAGCACGTTATGCAAACGCCACGTAATCAGCATGAGCAGTCGATGCCGCCCCGAGGGAATGCCTATCGTCTGAGTAGACTGATAGCGTCGTTCAAGTATGCCTTTCAGGGGCTTGGGTATCTGGTACGCACGCAGCGCAATGCGCAGATCCATTGTTTTGCTGCGCTCGTGGCGACGCTGCTTGGTGCGTTGCTGCGCATCGAGCGCTGGGAATGGCTGATCCTGGTGTTGACGATGACCCTGGTGCTGGCTGCCGAAGGGGTCAATACGGCCGTTGAGGCCACCGTTGATCTCGCCACAACGAGCTATCATCCCCTGGCGAAAATTGCCAAGGATGTCGCGGCAGGAACGGTTTTGCTCTGTGCGGGTGGCAGCATTGTTGTTGGGTGTTTGATCTTTTTGCCCCGGCTGATTGCCTGGTTTTGATAGTAAGTTACGATCATGTGGCCTCTGGTTCGCCAGGCTCGTTATCTTGGGCGCTACCGTGAAATTACCCAGGTCCTTGTTGGGCATGGGTTTGGTGCGCTGGTCGAGCAACTTGGTCTGATCTCGTTGTTGTCGCTGCCCCGCCGTGCGGTGCTGCGCGTGCCGCCGACCCCGCCACTTGGCACGGCTGGCCGCCTGCGTGAGGCGTTGGTGGCGCTGGGGCCAACGTTTGTCAAGTTGGGGCAGGCTTTTAGTACGCGCCCCGATCTCTTGCCCCCCGAGTTTGTCACTGAGCTTGGCAAACTGCAGGATACCGTGCCGTCGTTTCCGGCGGACGTAGCTATTGCGACGATTGAAGAGTGCCTTGGCCGCCCGGTTGATCAGATTTTTGCCAGTTTCGATCCGGTTCCCCTGGCCGCCGCGTCGCTTGGTCAGGTCCATGCCGCGCAGTTGCATAGCGGCGAAAAGGTCGTCGTCAAGGTGCAGCGCCCCGATATTGCCGGGCGCATCAATACCGACCTCGCGATTCTCGCTGATCTTGCGGCCCTCGCGCAGGAACGCTTGCCCCTGGGGCAACAGTATAATTTGATTGAATTGACCTGGGAATTTACCGCGACACTCCGGGCTGAACTTGATTATCGGCGTGAGGGGCGCAATGCCGATCGCTTCCGACGCCTCTTTGCTGAGCATGACTCGATCTATATTCCGCAGATTTATTGGGAGTATAGCGGCAGCAAGGTTCTGACGAGTGAGCGACTCTATGGGGTCAAGGTGACGGATCATGTCGGCCTGGAAGCCGCTGGCATTGATCGGGTCGAGTTGGCGCGCAATTGTCTTGCCTTGATTCTGCGCGAGATCTTTACCTTTGGCTTTTTCCATAGCGATCCGCATCCTGGCAATTTTTTCGCCATGCCCGGTGAAGTACTTGGCGTCGTTGATTATGGGCAAATGGGGAGCCTTGATGCCCACACGACCCACGCGCTCCTTTTGCTCTTGACGTCGATGGTTGACCAGGATACCGACGGTACGATTCGCTCACTCGAGCGCCTGGGCCTGATTACGCGGCGTGATATTACCCCTCAATTGCAGCGTGATCTTGAACGCTTTACCCAGGGTTTTGTTGATCGTCCACTCTGTGAAATTTCTGCTCAAGAGACGATCAATGAATTGCTGAGCCTGCTGCGCCGTCATCACATCCGCCTTCCCGGGCCACTGGCCCTCTTGATGAAGGCGCTGGTGATGATGGAAGGCGTCGGTTTGCAGCTCGATCCGCAACTCGATGTCTTTGGCATTGCGCGACCGTATGTCGAGCAGGCTATTCTGGAAGACCTCGCCCCGGCGAATTTGGGCAATCAAGCGCTGCACGGGGTGCGTGATCTGGGCCAAGTGGCGGTCGAATTGCCCTACCAGGCGAGCGATCTGATGCATCGGTTGAATAGCGGCGAATTGCGCATTCAGACTGAAGAACGCGAATTACGCCGGGTGTCTAGTGCGCTCGTTGGGGCCGCCAATCGGCTGGCGGTGGCGGTGGTGCTGGCGGCCCTGATCCTCGGTATTGGCATGCTTGCGGTCGCCATTGGCATTGGTGGGTGGACGGGGGTGTTGCCCAACCTGTTGCTTGGCTTTAGTGTCGCGGCGTTCCTTTTGACCGGGGTTGCGCTCGTTTTTGCGCTGCTGCGCCGTTGGGAGTGAGATCCATTCGCCTTAACTTTAGGGCTGGCACCCTAAAGTTAAGGCTTGTGCTGGCGAAAATAGCTATTAGACCTGAATCTTTTGCCATGTGCCTGCGTTGAAGCGCCACAGCACCAGGATGGCTTGCAACGTGAAATCACTGCACATCGCGAGCCAGATGCCAGCCAGCCCAAGGTTTAACCCGCCAACCAGCAGGAAGGTCAAGGGCAAGCGGACGAGCCAGGTCGTCACAAGGCGGCTGTAGAGCGGCCAGCGTGTATCGCCGGCTCCTCGCAATGCCCCAAGCAGGATAAAGCTGACGGCCAGCGCCGGCTGCACCAGTCCAGCGGCACGGAGCACAGGAATTGCTGCTTTGATCACATTCGGATCGTTGGTAAAGAAGGCCAGCAGTTGCTGCGGAAAGAGGATCATCAGCCCACCGACGGTACTCATCATCAAGCCACCTTGGAGCAGCGCTTCGTAGGCAAAACGTTGCGCTTGCTGTGGCTGGCGTGCGCCCAGCGCCTGCCCAACGAGGGCACTGGTCGCGGCTGCATAGCCCATGCCGGGGAGAAACGAGAGTGACTCGATCGTGATCGAGATCGTATGCGCAGCATAGGCGGCAGTGCCCAGGCCCGTCACAAAACGAACAAAGATCAACAGGGCGGCTTGAAAGACAAACTGCTCGCCCGCCGTGGGTAGCCCGACGTTGACGAGTCGCCGCATCGTTTCAGGGTCAGGCCGGTGGTCAAAGACAAAGCGCAGACCGGCATGCCCACGGAAGAGCAGGCCCAGCAGCACGAGACCCCCTAGCCCGCGGGCCAGGGCGGTGCCAACGGCGGCCCCATGGACCCCGAGGGCAGGCGCACCGAGTTGTCCATTGACCAGCAACCACGAGACCCCGATGTTCAACGCATTGACGCCGAGCATCACGAGCAACGGCGTGCGTGTATCGCCCGCCCCACGCAAACAGGCCGTGCCAACCAGGAGCAAGGTTGCTGGCAAAAAGGTGGCAGCATTGATATGAATGTAACTCGCGCCGAGACTCTGTACCTCTTCTGGTGCCCCGACCAGCCGCAGGAAAGGCTCGGCAACGAAAAAGCCCAGCAGGGTCGCTGTCAGTCCCACAAGTGAAGCGAGAAAGATCGTCTGGCGGATGATCCGCACCAGACTGGCCTCGTCGTTGGCCCCGATGGCGCGCGAAACCAGCGCTGTTGCCCCGATGCCAACCGCCATAAACAGCACCATCATCAGCCAAGTGAATTGATTGCCGAGCCCGGCTGCCGTCAACGCGGTCGCACTGCCATACCCAAGCTGGGCCGTTGCTTCGGCACTTAGGTTACCGACAAGATAGATATCAACCAGACCGACCAGCGTATTGAGGAGTTGTTCGCCAACGGCTGGTAGGGCCAGGAGCAAGACGCGTTTGCGGATCTTGATGGTAGGAATGCGAACTTCGCTTTGAGCGGTGGTTGTTGCATGCATAAAACGATCTGACCATCTCTTATCTACTCAGGCGATCTTCGCGCCAGCGGAAGACAAACTGCTTTTCACCGGCCCGCTCGCGGCGGAAGCGCCAGAGCCGCGTTGGGCGTCCGCGCCCTTCGCGGGTCAACTGGGTCTCTTCGAGCAGGCCTGACTCTTTGATTTTGCGGTAAAAATTGCCTTTATCAAGCTCTTCCCCGAGAATCTGCTCATAGATATGTTTCAATTCAAGGATGGAAAAGAGCTCGGGCAATAATTGAAACGCGAGCGTTGTATACTCAAGTTTCGAGCGCAGCCGTGAGATGGCATAGGCCAGGATCTGGTCGTGGTCAAACGCAAGCTGTTCGGGTAACGCGCTGACCGGGAACCAGCGCACGTCGGTGCTCTCGTCACTTGCACGGATCTTCTGGGCATCGGCGCTGATCAAGGCAATATAGGCGACACTGATCACCCGCGAACGCGGATCGCGGCCTACTTCGCCAAAAGTGTAGAGTTGCTCGAGGTAAACATCGCGTACCCCGGTCTCTTCGGCTAGCTCGCGGCGCGCTGACTCGACGAGTGACTCGTCCATATTGATAAAGCCACCAGGGATGGCCCAGTAGCCCTCAAAAGGCCAGTGGCGCCGCTGGACAAGCAAAACGTGCAGCTCCTGGTTGATCAGGGTAAAGATTACCACATCAACGGTCACCGAGGGGCGCTGGTAGCGGGTCGGGTCATATGTGGCAGCAGACTCCTCCATAATGTGCTCCTCATGATAGTGTTACTTCTACACTATGATAGGGCACTCTGCGATGAGTGTCAAGCCGGGACAGAGTGCGTGCCGCGTGTTACAATGATGCGCATGTATGCTGTCATTGTTGCCAATGCCCCTGCTTTTACGGTAGAGCCATTTTATGGCCTGTTGAGTCATGCTGATCTTTTGATTGCTGCAGATGGTGGTGGCAATAGCTTGCATCGCGCCGGTTTGACCCCTGATCTGTTGGTGGGCGACCTCGACTCCCTTAAGCCACAGGCGTTACATGCGTTTCGCCAGGCCGGGGTTGTGATCCGTCAATATCCAACTGCCAAAGACGAGACTGATCTGGAACTGGCCTTGCTCCAGGCCGTTGACGCTAATGCAACTCGCATTGATATTCTGGGTGCGCTCGGCGGGCGTTTCGATCAGAGCCTGGCGAATGTCGCGCTGCTCGCCCTGCCCGAGCTCGCCTCGTGTCGGGTGCGTCTGCTTGATGCCGAGCAAGAGGTGTATCTGGCGCATCGGTCGGTGGTGATCAATGGCGCTATCGGCGATGTTGTTTCGCTCTTGCCGCTGGGAGGGCCTGCCCATGGCATTACGACCCGGGGGCTTGAGTATAGCCTGTATGAAGCCGACCTCTACTTCCAACACTCCCGTGGCATCAGCAATACCATCATCACAACGCCTGCGCACGTTAGTGTGCGCGAGGGTTTGTTGGTGGTTGTGCATCGTTTTACCCGTTAGAAACAAAACTCGCCTGAGACCTCATCGGTCTTCACGCTCTGTGTGGTCTGACGATTCTTGGAGCCGCAGGACCCTAGGGCGATTGTATCTACTTGCCGTGGCCGTCAACGGCGCGGCTCCTCGACAGCGAAGGCCACCTGCGTGGCCTCATCCAGCCGACAGGCCGGCTTTGCCCAGCGTAGCTGAGGCGTTGACGCCAACGGTGGGGGCGGATAGAGGCGATCCGCGCGTAGGGCGATACGCACCAACGGAAGATGCCATCGCCCTACGCAAGCCCCGTTGTATGCAATACAAGTCGCCAAAAGCGTTGTATACTTAGGCTGAAGATGTCCAGGTCGTCCTGCTTCCTGTAGGCACAAAGGTCTGGCGTTGATGGGATCTCCCCGGTGCTCCCCTCACCCTCTCCTCAACCGCTCACATGTTACTTGGTCGACCAGAAGACAGCCAGAGTTAGAGATGTTGTAGGCCGCTTTTCATTTCTACAAGGCCCTGATAGGAGGTTGTGATGAAGTCGAACAGATGGTATGTTGGGCGAAAGGCAGGGACATTCGGCTGGCTGATGCTTGTGATCGCAATGGTGGCGCTGAGTGGGTGTGGGGCTGCTATCCCTGGTGCTACCGGGGCAACCGCTGTGCCCACCGAGGCTGCAACAAGCGAACCCCCAACAAGCGAACCCCCAATAGCTGAGCCGACCCCCGAGCCTGCCCGTGGTCTTGGTTCGCTGTCCGATGCACAGCAAGCAGTCATTCAGATTGAAGCCCAGGGAACGTTTGTCTCACCCGATGAAGGGATGCTCTTCAATGTTGCCGGACGCGGTTCGGGCTTCATTATTGATGAGAGTGGCATTGCGGTCACGAATAACCACGTGGTCACGGGTGCGGCGTTGCTCAAGATCTTTGTCAATGGTGAGAGTCGTCCGCGCAATGCCCGTGTCCTTGGCGTTTCGGAATGCTCTGATCTGGCCGTGATCGATATTGAAGGCGATGGATTCGCCTATCTCGATTGGTATGATAACGATTTGCAGGTCGGCCTCGATGTCTTTGCCGCTGGTTATCCGCTCGGCGATCCCGAGTTCACCTTGACCCGTGGCATTATCTCGAAGGCCCGTACCGATGGCGAAACAAGCTGGGCCTCGGTTGATAATGTGCTCGAACACGATGCGACGATCAACCCCGGTAATTCTGGTGGACCCTTGTTGAGCAATGAGGGGGCGGTCGTTGGCGTCAACTATGCCGGTCGCTCGGATACGAACCAGTACTATGCGGTTTCGCGTGATGAGGCGCTGCCGCTGATCGAGAAGCTGCGCGAGGGTGAGGATGTCACCTCGATCGGGATTAACGGTGAAGCCTTTAGCAATGGCGTAGACTCGGGTATCTGGGTCTGGTCGGTCAAGTCGGGTTCACCGGCCGATAATGCCGGGGTCAAACCAGGTGATATCATTACCAAGCTCGAACGTCTCTTGTTGGCGACCGATGGCACGATGACCGACTACTGCGATATTCTGCGCAGCCGTAACCCGAGCGATACCCTGGCGATCGAAATTCTTCGCAGTGATACCCAGCAGGTGCTTGAGGGTCAGATCAATGGGCGCGAACTCGAAGAGACCTTCTCGTTTGCGCGTGATGAGAATATTCCTGATATTCAGGATGGTGGCTCGGCCACTTATGATGGCTACGAGCAGATCACCGATGCCAACGAGCTTTTGATCGTTGAAGTGCCTACCTCGTGGAGCGATGTTTCGTCGGGCACCTGGAACTTTGCTGGCCGTGAATTGGAGCGCAGTGTTGGTATGACGGCTGCTCCTGATATTGATGCCTTCATCAATACCTGGGATAGCCCTGGTGTCTTTATTGGGGCCTCGCAGCAACTCGCGCAAGAGATGAGTGTCACCGATCTGCTTGATCAGAACTCCTTCAGTCAGAGTTGTGCCTATGAAGGGCGTGAAGACTATAGCGATGGCCTCTACACCGGGTTCTTCGATACCTGGACAAACTGTGGTGGCACCGATACCGTCTTGATCGTCGTCGCCTTTGAACCAGAAGATGGCTCGTTCCTCGGTCTGGTGCAGGTACAGGTAGTGACGGAAGCGGATCTTGAGGCACTTGATCGCATTCTTGATACGTTCATCGTGGTTGGTGAACTGTAAATTTTACTGCTTATTTCACAAAAGCGGGAACCAACGGCCAGCATCAGCTGACCGTTGGTTCCCGCTTTTGCATGAGACTTTCAGCGCCTTACCACAGTTGCCTGGACGTGTGCTACAATCTAGCCGTGGCGATGCGCTCTGTGGCGTAATGAAATGGACAAAGGAGCCCGACAGTATGAATGGTTTCCGCATTGAGAAGGATTCGCTCGGTGAGATGCAAGTTCCGGCTGATGCGCTCTATGGGGCGCAGACGCAACGCGCTGTGCTCAATTTTCCGGTAAGTGGGCAGCGCCCCTATCCAGCGTTTGTCTGGTCGCAGGCCATGCTCAAGCGGGCGGCGGCTGAAGTCAACCGTGATCTCGGCTTGCTCGAGCCGGAATTGGCCGAGGCGATTATCCAGGCTGCCGATGAGGTGCTTGCCGGTACATGGCAGAATCAGTTTGTCGTTGATCCTTTCCAGGCTGGGGCCGGTACGTCCCACAATATGAATGTGAACGAGGTGATTGCCAATCGGGCCAATCAGATCCTCGGGTTTGCGCTCGATGACCCCAAGAAGCCGGTCAATCCGAATGACCATGTCAATATGGCGCAGTCAACCAACGATACGATCCCGAGCGCGATCCGCCTCGGATGCCTCTGGCGCTTGCCCGAGTTGCTCGCCGCCATTGATGATCTGGCCGATGCACTCGAAGCCAAGGCCGTCGAGTTTGACGATGTGGTCAAGTCGGGCCGTACCCACCTGCAGGATGCCGTGCCGGTGCGCCTTGGGCAAGAGTTTGGTGCCTATGCACTGGCGGTGCGCAATGATATGGAGCGGATTGTGACTGCGGCTGAGCGGATGCGCCGTCTGGGCATTGGCGGTACCGCAACCGGTACCGGGCTGAATGCCCATGACGAGTACCATCAGCGCATGGTTGACAAGTTGACCGAGCTGACCGGCCATGGCCTGCGTTCTTCGGGCAACCTCTTTGAGTCGATGCAGAGCATGGCTGATCCGGCCGATTTCTCGGCCAGTATGCGTACGCTCTGCGGGACGCTCGTGCGGATCGCCAACGATTTCCGGATGCTTAGCTCGGGTCCGGCGACGGGCTTTGACGAGATCCGCCTGCCTGCGGTGCAGCCTGGCTCAAGCATCATGCCTGGCAAGGTCAATCCTGTGCTGGCCGAGATGCTCAATATGGCCTGTTTCCACGTGCAGGGCTGTGACCTGACGGTCAATCTTGCTGCGCAGGCCGGGCAACTCGAACTCAACGTGATGATGCCGATTATTGCCCACAACCTCTTTGAGATGATGCACGTCTTGATTGGTGCGATCAATGCCTTTACGACCAAGTGCGTGGTCGGCATCACCGCCAACCGCGAAAAGGCCGAAGGTTGGCTGGCCAAGAATGCCATCCTGGTGACGGCGCTGAATCCGGTGATTGGCTACAACAACGGTGCAGCGGTCGCCAAGGAGGCGATGGCCTCGGGCAAGACGATCAAAGAAGTTGTCGTCGAGAAGGGCTTGCTTTCGGGCGAAGAGGTTGACAAGCTGATCGATGCGCGTAAACTGACCGAAGGTGGCATCCAGGGCATTGCTGCCGCTGGGTAACGGCGGGTGCTTCGGCTCTACTAGCGTCGCTTGCTAAACAGATAGACGAAAAACCCCCCGACGACAATGCTCCAGAAGTTGATCAGGCGGTCAAGCAGCGTAATCGCGATCCCCAGGCTCTGTTCAATGCCAAAGAAGAGCAACACGACCGTGATCGCCCCCTCTACAACCCCGAGCCCGGCAGGTGTAATCGGCAGGGCCGTCAGCAGCGATGAAGCGAGCGCCACAAAGATGATCGCCGAGAGCGAGAGCCCCGAGACGGCTGGGCCAAAGGCTTCGATCACAAAAAAGAGCCGAAAACCTTCGAGCATCCAGATCATCCCAGTAAAGAGGATCAGGCGCGGCAGGACGGTTGGCTTGAATGAACTGAGCGCTGCGTGCTCGAAACGGTCATAAAACTGGTGCATGCGCTGCGGGATGATCTTGCGCACCACTGGCCCGAGCCAGCGCATCCCGGCTAGCCCAGCCAGAATTGCGACCACCAGGATCGCCCCGAAGCCAAAGATGAGTTGCGTTCCTTCGGGCATGTGGACGCCAAAGGTAAACCAGGCCGAAATAAGGAGGAGCAAGAACAGGCCCAGCATATCGAGCAACCGCTCGGCAAAGATGGTGCCAAAGGCCGACGAGAACGAGACGCGCCCGTTATGCTTGAGGAGATACCCTCGATACGCATCGCCGAGCTTGGCCGGCACGATGCAGTTGGCAAACCACGAGAGATAGATATATTCCATCAACGCAGGAAGTGAGGCCCAGTCATGCCGTCCTTCGTGGACAGGAACCCCCGCATTGCCCAGCAAGAGTCGCCAGCGCAAGGCACGCATAGGGAAGGTCAGATAGAAGATCAGAAAGCCGAGCACGAGCATCCATGGATTGACTTGCTGGATGTATTGCCAGGTCTGGCGAACATCAATATTGAGCCCCGAAAAGACAAAGACCACGATAGCAATCGCGAGACCAAATGAAATCAGGGTGCGGGGACTGCGCAGCCGATCCCAGAGGACAAAGCCCTTCTGCTCGACTTCTGCTTCGTCGGGCAGCGCATCTGATGTAAAATCAGACTCTTCCTCATTGGTGTTGCTCTTATCAATCATCAACTCAATCTACCCCTTTTGCTGTCGCGCTTCGCTGCCACTTCGCCACCTTCATCTTGCGCATCTCAACGCTCATACAACCAGTTTCCGCCCGCTGGTACGCGATCTGGCGCTGGTTGTGATGTGCCGAGGCCATGCCATTCTACCAGGACAAGCAACGCCCAGATGGTGCCGAGCTGCAGGCCCATATTCAGGACATGCAGATGTTCAAACAGATTATGGGCCGCCACGGCCCCCACGACCCCGACGCTTCCCGCTGCAATCCCCTGCCAAAACCAGCCCTCGGCCGCTTGCACGGCACGCACCGCCTGGACGATGACCGTCCCAATAAGAATCAAGTAGGCTGTCAGACCAATAATACCCGCCTCGGCGGCAATATGTAAATAGTAATTATGGGCATGACCTCGTGACTGATACCAGGGCCGAATACTGATCGGACGTTCCCCCAGACGCGGCGGCTCTTCATAGGCAATGCTATAGTTACCTGGCCCAACCCCGGTCAGTGGGTAGCGTTCGAGCATATGCCATGCTGCTTGAAGATGCGCCATGCGTTCGACCACCGCAAAATTTGCCGGAGTAATGGCCACCCCGCGGGCATCAAAGAGGCGCAGGTTATTGGTCAGACTCGCAATCCGCTGGGTGAAGGTCGCAGGCAGCAAGCCTCCCCCGCCGAGGAGGGCCAACCCGATCAGCCCAGCGGCCGCAACCAGGGCAAGTCGTCGCACCAGGCGCCGGAGTTGGGCAGGCAGCATGATCACGGTCGCAACCCCCAGGGCCAGCGTACCCCCGACGGCCCCGATCCAGCCCCCCCGCGAGAAGCTTGCCACCAATCCAGCTAGCAGCAAACCACCGGCAAGCCCAGATCCTGCCAGGGCCACCACGGCTGGCAGACGCCTTGCCCCACGGATCAACCCGACCATGGCAAAGAGGGCGATGCCTACGGCCAGCGGCCAGGCCTGGTTCAGATAGCCCGCAAATGAATTGGGTTGACCTATCGTACCATACGCACGCACTCTTCCGCCACCAATCGCAAAACTTGGTGGCCCGAGGCCATACCAGTATTGAACGAGGCCCACGAGGGCAGTGACTGCAGGGGCGATCAAGAGGGCGGCCACCAGGCCCCAGATGCGCCAGTTCACGCCGGCCCAGCCCCGGTCTTCGCGCAGCAGCACCGGATCGAGGATTCGCAGGGCAAAAAGATAGATCAAGGGTACCGTGGCCCAGCGCACGACCTCACGCACCGCCTCGCTACGGTTGTAGGGTGTTCCGACCGCCGATAGCGCGAGTGTCCAGACAAAAAGCGCCAGCGGGGGCAAGAGCCGCCCGAAGCGCTGAGGATCATCAGGCCGGATCAGCGTATGTAGGGCAAACGACCCGATCATCAGCACGAGGGCTGTCTGGGTCAACGAAAGCCCGCCTGGCAACACCAGTAATTCTTGCACGGGTACCGAGAGGATCGCCAGGTAGATGATCCAGACCGGATTGACCACCGCCAGGGCGACGGCAACCAGAGCAAAGAGCAACAATGCTGCGGTCGTCAAAGGCAGCAGGGCAAGCGCGAGCGCACTGCTGCCGACCAACAACCAGACTACAACCTTGAACCACGGATGCGTCATACCATCAAAGCCATTGTCCCGCGTGCGCTAGATCTCATTGCGGCGGTGCAGTTCCTCCCGAAACCAGGGGATGGTCAAAGTCAGGCCCTCGCTCAACGTTACCTGCGGTTCCCACCCGAGAATCCGTCGCGCCTTGCTAATATCGGGCTGGCGCACCTGGGGATCATCCAGTGTGCGCAGATCTTTTGTCACGGTTCCTGCCTCATTGCCGGTCAGTTCATTGACAATCCCAGCAAACTCCTTGATGGTAAATTCGCCCGGATTGCCAATATTGACGGGTTCGGCCTCATCAGAAAGAAGCAACCGATAGATGCCCTCGACCAGATCGCTCACATATTGAAACGACCGGGTCTGCATCCCATCACCATAGAGGGTCAGGGGTTGGCGTTTGAGGGCCTGGGCAATGAAATTGGGCACGACTCGTCCATCACGCAGACGCATCCGGGGGCCATAGGTATTAAAGATGCGCACAATGCGCGTCTCGAGGCCGTGGTAGGTATGATAGGCCATCGTGATCGCCTCGGCGAAGCGTTTGGCCTCATCATAGACCCCACGAGGCCCGACCGGATTCACATGACCGTAATAGGTTTCGGGTTGCGGATGCACCTGTGGATCGCCATAGACCTCAGAGGTTGACGCGAGCAGGAAACGGGCCCCCTTATCGCGGGCGAGGCCGAGGGCTTTATGGGTGCCGAGGGCGCCGACCTTCAGCGTCTGGATCGGCAATTCCAGATAATCAATCGGTGACGCAGGCGAGGCAAAGTGCAGAATCGCATCAAGCGGGCCGGCGACATAGATATAGTTGGTAACGTCGTGTTTAATAAAGCTGAAACGAGCATGATTGGCGAGATGGGCAATATTATCCGTTGTTCCGGTGATCAGATTATCCATCCCGATCACCTCATGGCCCTCGCCCAAAAACCGGTCGCATAGATGGGAACCGAGAAAGCCTGCCGCACCGGTAATTAACACACGCATCAGACCCGCTCCTCTCTTAGTAGGCACCACGCCCCCCGATCACGGCCGGGATGACCATCAACAGAATGCGGATATCCATACTGACCGACCAGTTTTCGGCGTAATAGATATCGAGCCGCACCTGTTCATCAAACGACATATCGCTGCGCCCGAGGGCCTGCACAATGCCAGCGCAGCCAGGCATCACCTCTAGGCGGCGGCGATGCCACGGCTCATAGCGTGCGACCTCGTCTGGCAGGGCCGGGCGAGGCCCGATCAGGCTCATCTCGCCACGGAGCACATTCCAGAGCTGGGGCAGTTCATCGAGGCTGCTACGGCGCAAGATGTGTCCGATCCGGGTAATGCGGGGATCGTCGCGCATTTTGAAGAGCGGACCATCGGCATCATTGTGGTGGGCCAGTTCAGCTTTGCGCGCCTCGGCATCAGGCACCATCGTACGAAACTTATAGCAATTGAAGATCGCGCCCCCTCGTCCGACGCGTTGCTGGCGAAAGATCACTGGCCCGTGCGAGTCAAGCCGCACGAGCAGGGCCACAAGCGCCCCAATCAGCAGGATCACAGGGGCAAGGGCAAGCACAAGGGCGACATCCATCACCCGTTTAATCGTCAGATTAATCCCCTGCAACCGGATCTCTTTGGGCCGCAAGAGCGGCACGCCACTGAGTTGATGCAGATCAACCCGATCAAAACTGAGTTGATAAAAATCGGGCGCAAGCAGATACTCGACCCCGAGGCGCTCACAGATCATGACGAACTCGGGCAGTCGCCCCTGTTCCCAGAAGGGCAGCGCAAGAATGACCTGTTGCGAGTTGCTTGCGCGGATCGCTTGCTCGAGGTCATTAAAATCACCCAGGTGCCGATAGACGCGGGTCGCCCGTCCATTTTCCACGACCGGACGATCATTGAGATAGCCAGCGAGCGCATAGCCAAGGCCCGGCGAACTCACAATCCCATTCATCACATCCTGGCCGAGCCCGCTTCCGCCGACCACAAGCACCCGTTCCTGCCCAATCCCGCGTGACCATTGCCAGTGCTGCACGCCGGTACGGATGACCCGCCACACCGAGAGCAGCAGGATGATCGTTGCCCCGGTAAAGGCAAAGATCAGCCGTGAATAGTAAAAAGGCTTGTAGAGAAAGACGACCACAATCAGGAAGGCGATCACCGTGAGGGTACTGCTCACAATAATGCCTATTTGATCGAGCAAACTGAGGCGAGGAGATAACTGATAGAGCCCACGCCGACCAAACTGGAAGGCAAGCAATACCATCATGGGCAAAAAAATCGGCAAAAAAGCCTCAAATTCGACCTGATTCTGGGTTGCTACTTCCGAAACAATGCGGTCAAAAGGTTCAGGCCAGCTCGCCGTATAACGTAACCAGTAGGCAAAAACCACACTCGCGAGAATGAGGGCCAGATCCCAGAGCAACATCCCGAGTGCAGTGAAATGTCGGCTGCGACGGATACTCTTTTGTTCAGTCTCCACAACCAGTGTCGGCCCGGTAGGGTGACGGATGCTTTGATCCATCCAGGCCTCCTGTCTTCGGGTTTAGACCCGCTCACGCAACATCTTCGCTGGAAAAAAGCCAGCATAGCTGGTTTTTTCCAGCGAAGGCAAGATTATTGTACCATAGCTTCTCTGGCGCACCAGAGAAGCTATGAAGCGTCGCCTTCGGGTAGATCAGATGCTTGATTGGAACGGATTGACTCGAGGTAAACGGAAATCCCAGGGAGTGCAGCAATGCACACCATCAAAACAAGCAAACCAAGCCAGGCCATAGGTCTCCTTACGCTGTTTCGCCCTAGCGCAAAAGTCACGCTGTTATCTGCATCAGACCTCACAGGCCTAGCAGCAATACCTTTTATACCACACAATCAGTCGAGCGTGATCAGGCTGCGCGGGCCGAAGCTGATTTGATCTCTTCGGTGCCTTCGCTCGCATTCTCGATCTTTGCCACCGCGTCGCGTGGCACGGCAACGCGGAAGAGGCTACGATAGACCTCCCAGCGGGCGAGGACTTCCGCGCCCCGCGAGCTTCCGGTCAACTCGACGTGGCGGCGGATCAAGGTCTGCACCTGGGCTTCGTCACGGGTGCTCATCGAGCGCAACTCGATCAACTGGGGATTATAGCGCTGGGCAAAATGGCCGGCTTCATCGAGCACATACGCAAGGCCACCGGTCATACCGGCCCCGAAGTTGCGTCCGGTACCACCGAGGATGACCACAAGGCCACCCGTCATATACTCACACCCGTGATCGCCAACACCTTCGACAACCGCAACCGCCCCTGAATTGCGTACAGCAAACCGTTCGCCCACCTGACCAGCAGCGTAGAGTTCGCCCCCGGTCGCGCCATAGAGCAGCGTATTGCCTGCAATCACATTTTCGTGTGATGCAAAGCGAGCTTTGGGGTCAGGGGCAATGACGATGCTTCCTCCCGCCATGCCTTTGCCAACATAATCGTTGGCATCGCCAGTCAAGAGCAGGTCAACCCCGGGGGCATTGAAAGCCCCAAAACTCTGCCCGGCACTCCCACGGAGGTTGATCCTGATGGTGGAGGGAGGCAGCCCCTTGTCGCCGTAGATCTGCCCAATCGCCCCGGCCAAGCGCGTGCCCACCGAGCGGTCGCGGCTATGAACCTCGTAGGTGAGTGTCACTGGCCCACGTGCAGCGAGGGCCGCACGGGTATCGTGCATAATGCGATCATTGAGGCTCTCCATCGCTGGCAGGGGGTTGCGCCCGCCTGCATGCTTGAGCTCGGCCCCAGGGACAATGTGGGCTGCGCCAATCACCGGCGTCAGATCAAGCGAGTCAGGGCCAGCGTACCCGACCTGGCGCTGGCGGAGCAGGTTGCTGCGCCCGATGGCCTCATCAAGCGAGCGCAACCCCAGGCTTGCGAGCCACTCACGCACTTCCTGGGCGAGATAGCGGAAGAAGGCCATGACCATCTCGGGTTTGCCTGGGAACTTGGAGCGCAGTTCAGCGCGCTGGGTTGCAATGCCCACGGGACACGTATTATTGTGGCAGGCGCGGGCCATAATGCAGCCCTCGGCGACCAGGGCGGCTGTCCCAAACGAATATTCGTCGGCCCCGAGCATCGCGGCGATCACCACATCGCGCCCGGTCTTGAGGCCCCCATCTGCCCGGAGGCGCACGCGGCCACGCAACCCGTTGAGCACCAGGGTCTGCTGGGTTTCGGCGAGGCCCAGTTCCCAGGGCAACCCGGCATTTTTGATGCTGCTGAGTGGCGAAGCACCGGTACCACCCGAGTGACCACTAATCAGGATCGTATCGGCATAGCCTTTGGCGACACCGGCGGCAATGGTGCCCACGCCCGACGTTGCCACCAACTTGACCGAGACGCGCGCGTCCGGATTCACTTGCTTGAGATCATAGATCAACTGGGCCAGGTCTTCGATGCTGTAGATGTCGTGGTGGGGTGGGGGCGAAATCAAGGCCACGCCGGGCACCGTATGGCGAATCCGGGCGATCTCCTCATTGACCTTATGGCCGGGGAGTTGACCACCCTCACCGGGTTTTGAACCCTGCGCCATCTTGATCTGCAGCTCACTGGCACTTGCGAGGTAGCCAGGGGTGACGCCGAAACGTCCCGAGGCAACCTGCTTGATCTTGGAATTGCGTTCGTCCTTGAGGCGTTCGGCATCCTCGCCACCTTCACCAGAATTGCTTGCCCCACCGAGGCGATTCATTGCAATCGCCAGTGTTTCGTGGGCCTCGCTGCTAGTTGACCCGTGACTCATCGCCGCCGTACTGAAGCGTTGCACAATCGCCTCGATTGACTCGACCTCATCAAGTGGCACCGGCGCACCAGCGGGCACAAACTCGAGCAGATCGCGCGGATCGGTGGCCGGGCGGCCATTGACCAGATCGGCATAGGTACGATAGATTGCATAGCCTTCGGCGCTCACCCCCGGCCCGTGGCTATCGCCGTTCAGGGCATAGGGGTTCTTGGCGGCCTTCTGCAGCGCGTGTACCACGGGCGGGCTAAAGGCGTGGTACTCGCCATCCTTCTTGTACTTGTAAAAGCCCGGATGGGGCAAGATCGCCACGCCGTCACGCTCTTCAGACGCAAAGGCCTTGCGATGACGGGCACGTACATCTTGCTCAAGGCGGGCGAAGCCAATGCCCCCGATGCGCGTTGGTGTCCCGGTAAAACAGCGATCAACCAGGGCTTGTTCAATGCCGAGCGCCTCGAAGATCTGGGCACCGCAGTAGCTATCGAGGGTTGAAATGCCCATCTTGGACATAATTTTGAGCAGGCCTTTTTCGAGGGCCTTGATCACATTGCGTTCGGCTTCGAGGCTCAGCGAATGGGCTCGCGGCGCGGCAATCAGCGGATCATCGGCCCCGATGGGGGCACTGGCGCGCTGCTTGACCGCATCGCGCTCGAGGGCGAGTTGGCGCACACTCGCCAGGGCGAGATACGGATTGACCGCCTCGGCCCCATACCCAACGAGACAAGCCAGATGATGCACCTCGCGCATCTCACCGGTCTCCGCCAGCAAACTACAGAGCGTACGCAGCCCCGTCCGGATCAGGTGATGATGAACGGCACTCACGGCGAGCAGGGCCGGAATCGGCGCATGCGCGGCATCGACGCCCTGATCGCTAACAATCACGACGGCGGCCCCGTTGCGCACCGCTTGCTCGGCGCTGGCACAGAGGTGCTCGACGGCCTGTTGCAACGATGCCCCAAGGGGCATCAAGGCAGACACGGTAGCCACGGGCAGCAGCGGATCGCCATTTGCCCGCAGCGCGGCGAGCTCGCGATCGGTCAAGATCGGCGAATTGAGTTCGAGCAGATGAGCGTGTTCAGGAGTGGCTTTGAGCAGATTGCGCCGACGACCAACCGCGACACTCAGCGACATCACGAGTTCTTCGCGGAGCGAGTCGATCGGTGGGTTGGTCACTTCCGCAAAACGCTGCTTGAAATACTGGAAGAGCGGGCGGCCCAGTTCAAACGCTGATAGCACCGCCGCAGGGGTGTCATCACCCATCGAACCAACCGGCTCTTGCCCGGTGATGCCCATCGGCTTCAGCACTACATTCAATTCTTCGCTCGTATAGCCAAAGGCCTGTTGCAATGGCTGAAGGATTGCCGCCGAGGGGTAGGGCAGGGCAGGCGTATCGCCTCCGGCATTGCGGACCTCTTCGGCCACCTGGGCCATCCGGCGCAAATGTTGCCCGACCCAGGCCTCATACGGTTGCTGCTGGGCCAGATAGTCTTTTACCTCCTCATCGGTAAAGAAGCGCCCGGTGGCTGTATCGACGGCAATCATCTGCCCAGGGCCAAGCTTGCCCTTATGGACAACGCGCGCCCCATCAATGGCAACCGCACCTACCTCAGACCCCGAGATCACCAGGCCATCATCGGTGATGATATAGCGGGCCGGGCGCAGACCATTGCGGTCGAGGGAGGTTCCCACAATGCGCCCATCTGAGAAAGTCAGCGCCGCCGGACCGTCCCACGGTTCAACAAGACAGGCGTGGTACTGATAAAACGCACGGAGGGCCGGGCTCATATCAGGAATCTTCTCCCATGCCTCGGGCACAAGCATTGCCAGCGCGTGGCGAACATCGCGTCCGGCGAGCACCAGCAACTCGAGCGTATTATCGAGCATCCCCGAGTCTGAGCCAGTATCATCAAGCACGGGATTGAGGGCAGACGGCCCATCGACGGCTACTTCAAGAAAATCGGCCGGCAGGTGCAGCACCGCCTGGCGGGCGTGCATCCAATTGGCATTGCCCTGCACCGTATTGATCTCGCCGTTGTGCGAAAGCATGCGGAAGGGCTGAGCGCGTTCCCAGGTCGGGAAGGTATTGGTCGAATAGCGTTGATGATAGACGGCCAGGGCCGTCTTCACGCTTGGGTCGCTCAGATCGGGATAAAACTGCTTTAGCGTCGTTCCCAGTAGCAGACCCTTATAGACCACCGTACGACACGAGAGGGAAGGGACATAGGCTGCGAGCCCCTCGCGGGCAAAATCCTGCTCCATCGCCTTGCGGGCAATAAAGAGTGTCCGCTCAAAAGCCAGTTCATCGAGCCCATTGGTCGGGGCGATCAACGCCTGATCAATGGCAGGCATCGCCTCGCGGGCGCGTTCACCAAGTGCCTCGGGGTCAACGGGTACCTCTCGCCACCCAAGCAAACGGAGGCTATGGGCCTCGAGCTCGCGGGCAACCACCGCTCGTGCTGCTGCGTGGGCCTCAGCTTCAGCCGGGAAAAAAAACATCCCCAGGGCAACTGTGGATGGATCAGCCCCGATATTCAGGCGTCGCAACTCACGTTGCACAAATTCCCGTGGAATCTGAATCAATACCCCTGCACCATCACCTGTCTTGGCATCATCGGCGACTGCCCCGCGATGCTCAAGATTACCCAACGCCTCAAGAGCCATCGCTAGAATCTCGTGACCAGGATGCCCATTAATTTGGGCAACAAAGCCGATCCCACAGGCATCACGCTCAAAGCGTGGGTCATACAGACTCTCAGTCACTCGCGCAGGGAGATTGTTCACGCTTATTCACCTTACTAGTAGAGTGTCGAACCGTTGAAACGTTGGACCGAGGAAAAACCTACAAACAGGCGCTCGCCAAACTCAGATCACTGAGCAATTGACGAGCGCCATTGTCGCACTAGGATGTGGTAGTTTTGCCGGATAGTATTGTTGGCTACTATACAATGCATGCCAAAAGTTGTCAAGTCGTTTTGTACCTTTTGCACAACCCGCGTACAGGGGTTGTGCAAAAGGGGGATGGCTCCAAAAATCTTGCTTGTGCTGGCGAAAACGGCCAGCGAAGCTGGCCGTTTTCGCCAGCACAAGCCTGGGTTTTGAGGGCGACCGCCCTTAAAAACCGTATGGTACAATAGCAATGCCATGAATATCCCACGAATTGCCTATTGCTCACCAGTCAACCCCGCTCCTTCGGGGATTTCTGATTATAGTGAAGAGTTGCTGCCCTATCTTGGGCAGTATGCTGATGTCACCCTTTTTGTGGAAGATGGTCTCAAGCCAACTAATCCAGCCTTGCACAGCCATCTCGACGTTCTCCCGATCCGCCGGCTTGAACGTGAGGCGCGCCGCCGCCCGTTTGATGCGCTGGTCTATCATATGGGCAACAGTCCGGCTCACGCCGCGATCTGGCGCCAGGCGCGCCGCTTGCCGGGGGTGATTGTGCTCCATGATCTCGTGTTGCACCATTTTATGCTCTGGTACGCGGCGAATGTGGGCCGTGATATTCAGCAGTATGTGCGGGCGATGGAGGCACGCTATGGCGATGCGGGCGCACACATGGCGCAACTGATGATTCGCTCGCGTTTTACCGATGCGGCTTTTGACTTTCCTTTGTGTGAGCCTGTCCTCGCTGCGGCCCGAGGCTTGCTTGTGCATAGTCGCTATGTCCAGCAGCATGTTGTCGCGTTGCGCCCCGATCTTCCGGTGGCGATTGTGCCAATGGGGGTGCCGTTGCCGCCACCGGTAGAGCGTGCTGCGGCCCGTGCCTTCCTTGGCTTGCCACCGGATGCGCTCTTGCTGGCGAGTTTTGGGCATATCAATGCCTGGAAGCGGGTCGAGCCGACGTTGCGCGTGCTCGGTGATCTGCGTGCCCAGGGGCTTGATGTGCGCTATCTTCTGGTGGGCAGTGTGTCGCCAAACTACGATCTGATGAGCCTGATCGAGCGTTTGCGCCTTGGCGATGCGGTCATTGTGACCGGCCATGTGCCACGTGAAGAGTTTGAGGCCTATGTGGCTGCGGCTGATCTCTGTGTGAATCTGCGCTACCCAACTGGCGGTGAGACGAGTGCAAGCCTCTTGCGCCTGCTTGGTGCAGGTCGTCCTACCCTCGTGAGTGCCGTGGGTTCGTTTGCTGAACTACCGGCGGGTGTGGCTGCGCAAGTCGACCCGGGGCCTGCCGAGCGCGACCAGATCCTCGCCTATTGCCAACTCTTGTTGGGCCAGGCAGATCTGGCGCAGGCGCTTGGTGCCCGGGCCCGTGCGTATGTTGCGACTGAACATACGTTAGCAGGGGCGGCGCTCGCCTATATGCGCACACTGGCCTATTGGTATGGCTGGCCCGTTGTGCAACGCTATCGCAACGCCCCGCTCTGGGATGTGACCCCAGCGTCGCTTGATCTTTCTGTCCACCTCGCCCCTGCCGTCCCGCGCCACCCTCACCCTCCTGCCGAGGACGACGTTAATCCGTTGATCAAACGGGTTGCCACGGCCATGGCCGAGCTTGGTTTGACCGAAGATGATCAGGTGGTACTGGCAAGTATCGCCCAACGGATCGGGTAGGGCACGGCAGCGCCGTGCCTGGTGGGAGGGTACGGCGGTGGGGGCACGGCGCTGCCGTGGCCGGTGGGTGGGCACGGCGGTGGGGGCACGGCAGTGCCGTGCCTGGTGGGAGGGCACGGCGCTGCCGTGCCCCTACAGGAAAACGTGATGCACATAAACCTTTCGTTGCTTGGTGTCCCTGTCACGATGCGGCCCACGTCTCTCGGGGCCGGTCTCTTGTCCGCACTTGTCGTTGCCCTTGTGGCCCGCGAACGCCGCGCTGTGCTGGGCATTGCCGCCGGTGGACTCTGGTATACTGCCGATTTTGCCCACGTCGTCGGGCATATCGTCTCGTCCAAGGCGGTGGGCGCACCGATGGATGCGGTCGATTTTGGCTTGTATCCAATGAGTGTGTATGTCAACCATGATGTTTCGCCGCAGCAGCATATTGGTCGTGCTGGTGGTGGTGTTGCGGCCTCTCTGCTTGCCACGTTGGTGTTGATGCTGCTACGCAGCCGTGTCACCAATTCCCTGGCGAGGCAGTTGCTTGCCATTGCTGCTACTCAGCACGGTTTGCTGTTTGTCCTGAGCATGCTGCCGGTGCAACTCGTTGATGGTGGCGTGATCTATGCCAACCTGCTCAAGCTCAGACGTTGAGATGCTGTCGCTTGTGCTCGCGAAAACGGCCAGCGAAGCTGGCCGTTTTCGCGAGCACAAGCATGGGTTTTTAGGGCAACTGCCCCGCGACTACCGTCATGCCTGCCTCAAGCGCTTGTTGATTGAGCGCTTTGAACTTGCTCGGGACGCTTGCGAGGGTCGAGGCGAGCATCGCTTCACGTGAGACGACGCCGGTCAAGGCGGTCACTGCGCCGAGCATGACGATGTTGGCGACGACGACGTTGCCTAGTTCTTCGGCGATCCTGGTTGAGGGCACCAGGTGCGCATAGGGTGCTGCCTCGTAGTTGATCACCATGTCGGGGTCAATAATGATCGTTGCCCCTGGCCTGATGTCATTGATGTAGCGGTTGAACGCTTCTTGCGACATGGCGACGAGGATGTCGGCGGCGTGAATGCCTGGATAGCCGATTGCTTCGTTGGCAATGATGACCTCGGCGCGCGCTGCGCCGCCGCGTGCTTCGGGGCCGTACGATTGCACCTGGCAGGCGATCAGGCCATCATAGACGGCGGCGGCCTTGCCGAGGATCACCGCTGCGGTGATGACCCCTTGCCCGCCAAACCCACAGATGCGGATCTCTTGTTTCATAGTTTCACCTGTTCAACCAGTGCGGCCCAGCGTGCCTCGAAGCTTTCACGCTCGCAGTCCTGGAAGATGCCGATCTTGATCTTGTCGTGCAGTGCGGCTCGTTCGTCGGGTGAGCCAAAGTGCATGATGTGTTCGTAGTCGTCAATCAGGATCGTATGGTCGCGGTACCATTGCCAGATCGTTTCGAGTTGCTTGAGCCCGTTGCGTCGGCCATAGGCGGTTGGGCAGGGCACGAGCATTTCGATCAGCGCAAAGCCGCGTTTCTGGATGCCCTGGGCAATTGATTTGATCGGTGGGTAGGGCTGGTTGATCATCCAGCGTGCTACGTAGGGTGCCCCAAGCGTCTGGGCTAGGGCGCAGATGTCGAGCGGGTATTCGATGTTGCCGTACGGCGTTGTGGTGCTGAAACTGTCGATGGGGGTTGTCGGCGCGGCCTGCCCACCGGTCATGCCGTAGGTGAAGTTGTTGACCAGGATGACCGTCAGATCCATATTGCGCCGGATCGTGTGCAACAGGTGGTTGCCGCCAATGCCCGAGCCGTCGCCGTCGCCAGTAAAGACGATGACGTTCAAGTCGGGCTGGGCAGCTTTGATGCCCGACGCAAATGCCAGCGCCCGGCCATGCGTGGTGTGCATCCCGTCTGCGTTGACATACCCCGAGAGACGCGATGAGCAGCCGATGCCCGAGACAAAGACAGTGCGGTCAAGGTCGAGCTGCAGTTCGTCGAGCGCCCAGAGGGTGTAGTTGAGCACGTTGCCGAGGCCGCACCCATCGCAAAAGATGGTCGGGAACATCTCGTGGCGCAGATAGATTTGGCGCAACTCGGCGGCGGTTTTGAGCTTTAGCAGACCTGACATCGCAGTTCCTCCAGCGCGTCGATCACTTCGGTTGGTGTATGCAACTCGCCGCCGATTTTGCTCTGCAACATGACCGGGCAGCGCCCGGCGACCGCTTCGCGGATTGGATGCACGATCTGGCCGAGGTTCATTTCGGGTACCAGGATGGCCTGCACGCGTGTTGCCCACTTGGCGACGACTTCGTCGGGGAAGGGCCAGATGGTGATCAGGCGCAACAGGCCGACCTTGAGGCCGCGTTGGCGACCTTCTTCGACAACATCGCGGCAAGCGCGGGCGGTAATGCCATAGGCAATGATCGCGATCTCGCACTGCTCGGCCCCAAACTCTTCATAACGAATGATCTGGTCAGTGTTGCGTAGAATCTTATCGGCCAGACGGCGCACCAGTTGGTCGTGGATCGGCGCACTCGCCGAGCGAGGCAAGCCCGCTTCGTTGTGGGTCAAGCCGGTGACATAGGTGCGGAACCCAGCCCCGAAGGGGGCAAAGGGCGGCACAAGGTCTTCGCCCGCCGCAAAAGGACGGTAGCCCTCGCGTGAAGTGGCACACGTGCGTTCGACCAGTTCAAATTCGTCATCCTCGGGAATGACGAGCCGTTCCCGCATATGGCCCAGTTCGCCGTCAATAAAGACCAGCACCGGCGTCCGGTAGGCTTCGGCCAGGTTAAACGCAACTATCGTCAACTCCATCGCCTCTTGCACCGACGCCGGACAGAGCATAATGATCTCGTGGTCGCCGTGCGTGCCCCAACGCGCCTGCATCATATCGCCGTAGGCACCGAGCGTTGGCTGACCGGTCGACGGCCCCGAGCGCTGGACATTGACGATCACGCAGGGTGTCTCGGTCATGATCGCGTAGCCGAGGTTCTCTTGCATCAAGGAAAAACCGGGGCCAGACGTGGCGGTCATCGTTTTGACACCGGTCCAACTTGCCCCGACGATGGCCCCCATGCTGGCGATCTCGTCTTCCATCTGGATATAGCACCCGCCGATTTTGGGCAACAACTCGGCCATGCGCTCGGCGACTTCGGTCGCCGGGGTAATGGGATAGCCGGCAAAAAAGGTGCAGCCGGCCAGAATCGCCCCGTAGGCACAGGCATCGTCGCCCTGGACAAACTGAACCTTGTCGCCCATCGCTTGCCGAAGACGGTCTCTATGCGTTGACACTGACAGCCTCCATGACGGTAATCGCGAAATCTGGGCAGAGCAATTCGCAGAGGCGGCACCCATTGCAGCGTTCTGCCTCGACCAGTTCAGGTGGATGAATGCCCCGCATAGTAAACCGTGACGCGATACGCAGGCTCTTGGTCGGACAGTGAAAGACACACACCCGACACCCTTTGCACCAGTGTTCATTTAGCTCGATCACATGCATCGTTCCCTGCCTACTCTAGACGCTAGTTTGCTCGTTGAACGTAGTAGTCTGTAACAGAAGTTTCTTGATCCCAGCGGGAGCTTCGACAGGCTGAGCCTGCGTTCGACAGGCTCAGCCTCCGTCCGTTCGCAATGCCCATATTCGTTTATTCGTGGCCCCCATTCGTGGACGGCTGAGGACGCCAGAAAACTTCATTCACAAACCTCTTAGACCAACGAACGATGGTCTTCATCCTTTGCCTATAACGGAATATCAAGGTACCGATCCAGCGCCTCTTTGCCGCGATAGTCGGGCAAGATGCGCGGGGCCGTCCGCGTCGTTGCGATGCCGGCGTCGTGCAACATGGCCTCGTAGGCGGCAACGTGGGCAAGACTGAGCTTTCCGGCGGGATGCTCGCGGGCATACGTGGCGGCGGCCATGCCCGCCCGTCGCCCGAAGACATTGAAGTCGAGTAGCGAATTGCCCATCAGCCGGTTCTTCCCATGAACCCCACCCATCACCTCGCCCGCTGCATAGAGCCCGGGCACACTGGTTGCGCCGTGCTCGTCAGTCGCAATGCCGCCATTTTGGTAGTGCAGTGTGGGAAAGACCAGGATCGGGTCACGGGTCATATCAATGCCAAAGCGGGCATACATGCGGAACATTGCGGGCAAGGCTTCGCGGATCGTACCTGGCCCGTGGATCAGGTCAACCATCGGTGCATCAAGCCAGACGCCACACATGTCTTGTGGCGTCTTGATGCCTTTGCCGCGTTCGGCACACTCGCGAATAAAGGCCGAGGCTTCGACATCGCGTGGTTCGAGCGGAAAGACAAACTGTTCGCCGTCGCAGTTGAGCGGTTGCGCCCCCAGGCCACGCACCTTCTCGGTAATGAGCAGGCCGGCCATTTGCGCCGGGAAAGCCGCCCCGGTCGGATGGTATTGCACAGCATCCAGGTCAACGAGCTTGGCCCCGACACGATAGGCGAGCACGAGCCCATCGGCGGTTGCGCCATAGTGATTGGTGGTCGGATACTGCTGCATATGCAAGCGCCCAAGGCCGCCCGTCGTAATAATCGTCGCCCTAGCGCGCACAATATGGTAATGCCTGGTCTCGAGGTTGATCAGCACCGCTCCGCTCACGCGCCCCTCGTCATCGCAGAGCAACTCGATCACCGGGGAAAACTCGATCACCGGAATGCCAAGGTTGCGGGCTTCGTCGCGCAAGACGCGCATCATTTCGAGCCCGGTATAGTCGCGGGCCGAGTGCATTCGGTTGCGCGACGTGCCGCCGCCGGGATGTTCGATGAAGTGACCATTGGCATCTTTGTCGTACATCATCCCGAGGTGCTCGTGCCACTGGATGATCAACGGTGCATCCTGCACCAGCGCACGTACCAGTTCGGGCTGATTGGTAAAGTGGCCGCCCCCCATCACATCAAGAAAGTGTTGCGCTGGCGAATCTTCGGGGCGATCGGCGGCCTGAATGCCGCCCTGGGCCATCGTTGAGTTCGAGTCGCCGTGGCGCAATTTTGTCGTTACCAGCACCTTCCGTGGGTCGAGACCGGCTTTCACCGCCCAGATCGCCGCGACCGTACCGGCGCCGCCCCCGCCGATCACCAGCAGGTCAACGTCGTGGTCAATCTTGCTCAGATCGAGACTCGCACGCACCAGCGGTCGCGCCTCGAAGAGATCGGTCAGTTCGTGGTTGAGCGACATCCCTTTGCCGGAACCAAAAAGCAGCGGGCGTTTGGCGCCGGCTTTGTAGTCGGGGTGGTGGCTGAGCAACAACGCTTTGCGCTCGTCCAGGCTCATCGCAGGGAAGGTGCGCCCCAACCGCGCCGAGCGCGTTGCTTCAACCCTGGCGATGCTTTGCCGCATAGCGGCGGGGTATCCATCGCTTATTTCCATAGGAGCGTCTCCTTTTGCATCCCGTCAGAGCATTGCAGATTGCAGATTGCCGCGCATGATGTTCCAATGCGCTCTGGCAGCAATACTGATGCGGATTGCTCAATTCCAATTGCTGTCAGCGCATGGCATCGTCAGCGGGTGCAACCCGCTGACGATGCCGTCACCGACTCACTTCGAGCTCGTCCTGGTAGTCAACGGGATCCATGGCTGAGTTGTACGAGCGGGTTGCGCTGTACGGGTCTTCTTGTTCAGCCGCGACCTCAAAGGTGCGCTGCTCGTAGCGGCTGCGCAGTTCAGCGGCAGACAAGGCCATCAAGGCATCAAGTTCGGCGGTAAAATCTCCGGTTTCAATGGCACCAACGCGCTCAGCAAGATCGGGGGCGTTCGGCGTGATATATTTGCCATAGAGTCGCCGGGCGAGCAGGCCGACCGCATAGTGTTTGATGTCGGCAGGACAACGGCTCGAACAGATGCCGCACGAGATGCAATCGAACGAGAGCAGCGCGGCGCGTTCGATGTCGCCGCGCAGACTCGCCTGGATATAGTCCATCACGGGCAACCCCTGCGGGCATGAACGCGTGCAGGTATTACATGCGACGCAGCCTGCAATTTCGGGGAAGTGCTGCAACAGGGTGTTGGCCTGCGGCTTGATGGTATACAGATCGTAGGGCCTGGTGATCAGGGGGACAAACGGCATCTGGACGAGGCACATCCCGTCTTCAACCAGGGTCTGACAGGCGAGGGCGGTGAAGATGCGGTGGTTGCCTTCGCGACGATAGAGCGTTGGGCACGAGCCACAGAAGCCGCCGCGACAACCGGCCCCGCGTACCAGTTTGTAACCGGCATACTCGATGGCGGCCATGATCGTCAGGCCAGCGGGAACACGGTAATTCTTGCCCATCAATTGCATCGTGATCAGGGGGGCTTGTTCGCTCATCACCGTTCTCCTTTCGTGCAAATAGGCACGGCTTGCGCGTGGTGCGCGGTGGACAACGCTTCCGGAAAGAGCGCGGTCGCGTCTGGCAACCCGAGCGTTGCGGGGGGCAACCCAAAGGCGAGGCCCATCAACTGCGTGTAGTAGAGCACGGGTAGCACATGGTCGGGGTCGCTCTGGCGGGTCGCAAGGTTGAAGTGGCAGAGTGGGCACGAGAGCACGATCGCGTTGGCTCCATTGGCCCGGGCCTGCGCCGTCGTTGCCGCGACACGTTCGGCCACCAGGCTTTCGCGGTTGACCACGTGATACGCCCCGCAGCAGCGCGTCTGCAGGTTGCCTTCGACGACGGTGGCCCCCAGCGCTGCCATCAAATCACCGAGCACCGTGGGAACTTCGGCGTCGTCAAGGCCCACGTCGGTCGGGCGCAAGAGCTTGCACCCATAGTAGGGGTAGACCCGCAGGTTGTGCAGTGGTTGGCGCACCCGCGCCTTGATGACCGCCATGCCCACGCGGTCACGCAGGATCTGTAGCAGATGCAACACCTCGGCGCTGCCGTCGTAGTTGAGTTCGTCGCCGCTGGTCGCCTTGAGCGCGTCCATCTGCTCGGGTTGCCGCCGGGCAACCTGGTTGGCCCGTGCCAGCGTATTGAAGCACATATCGCAGAGCGTGACGACCTCGCGTTCGCCTTGTTGTTGCAGGCGGGCAAAGACCCGGACGGGGGCCATATGGCGGATCAGGTTATCGGTGGCGAGCGAATGAACCACGCCACAGCAATTCCACTCGCGCATCTCGTGCAAGTCGAGGCCAAGCGCATGCATCACCGCGAGCGCAGCAATTTCATGCTCGGGGGCCGAGACTTTTATCGTACATCCAGGATAGTAGGCGATCGGCATGCCACGGTTCTTTCTTCGACAATGCTTTAGTAGTCTGGGAACGAAGTTTTCTGGCGTCCTCAGCTGACCACGAAGAACACTCACGAATAAACGAATATGGGCGTTGCGGTGCGATATTCGTTTATTCGTGCCCCCATTCGTGGTCGGCGGCGCTACCGAGACATGTCGTTCCCAGACTCTCTAACCCTTCCGAGTTGGGCATTCAATCCTGCTGCCCTCGTCCGCTTTCCGCTTTCCCTCTCCTAGCCTGAATTTCGCCGCATACTCGCAACCAGCGCAATCGGCGGCAACGCACCGAGGTCGGCTCGCTCCAACTGGGTCAGTGCGGGATGATCGCCGCCTTCACGGAGGCAGATCTGGCGCAGGGCTTCCATGATCCGCGCGATATCCAGCCCCCGTGGGCAGCGGTCACTGCACGTATCGCAACCAGCACAGATCCAGAAGGTTTGTCGCTCAAGGATGCCTGGCAAGCCGAGGCGCAGGTGCTGGATCAGGGCATCAGGCAGCAGATCCATCGCCTGGTGAAACGGACAACCTGCGGCGCAGGTGCCACACTGGTAGCAGTTGGCGAGGTGTTGACCACTCAAGGCCTCGACTTTTTGCAACAGTTCGTTGCGCCCACCGCCGATACGGATGCTTGTGGTCATACCTGGCTCCGATCTTGTTCGAGCTTGCGGCAGATCAGGTTGAGCGGGATATCCTCGGGGCAGACCCGGCTACACTCATCGCAGCCGGTGCAACGGTCGGCCAGGTGATAGGCGCGCATCAGATGGTAGGCAAAGATCGTCATTGGCTCACGCGCCTGCCGCCGGGGATGGTCGCGTTCGAGCGTCAGGGCGCACTCTTTGCAAAAGCAGAGCGGGCAGACTGTCTGACAGGCATAACAGAGCGTGCAGCGGCTCAGGTGTTCACTCCAGAAAGCGAGGCGTTCGGGGGGCGCAAGCGTGGCGAGTGCCTGCACCGCCGCGAAGCGTTCGGCGGGAATGGCAGGCGGCGTGGGCGGTACTTCGCCGAGCCACTCGTCACAGAAATCGGTTGGCATCCCGATACACGTTGCGCATTTTGTCAGCAGCAGCGTACCCCGTTCACGGCGGACAACGTCGTCCGCCGTGGTGATCACCAAGTCGGGGCCATCTTCAGCGAGACCAGTGACCCGCCCTGGGGCGGCTTTGGTGATCGCTTCGGGGTCAGCCATGCCTGCGCAGCCGATGCCAATGAGATAGAGGCGGCTGCGTTCAAGCTGGTTCAACTTCAGCAACTCGCGGACTGACTGCGCATCACACGCTTTCAGCGCCACCCCGATCCGCTGGCCGGCATGCTTCGCCAGCGTACCGGCCAGATTCGGCACACAGACCGCATTCCAGACGAGTTTGGCCGTTTCGAGCGGCGTGCGGGCGACAAAAGGGGCAACCCGCAGCGGGTTGGAACCCTGGCGGTAGCCGAGAAAGAGCTCAACAACGCCCTCGGCCAGCAGGTCGTGGGCACGCCTCTGGAGTTGGGTTTCAAGCGAGGTTGTCATCACTGCACCTTCAACTCGAGTGGCCCGAGGGCACGCAATTCCTCGGTCATCTCGGCCACAAGCGCGGCAAAACGCGCACCTTCTGATCCCGAGACCCAGGCCAGTTTGAAGCGACGCTGGTCAAGGCCAAAGAAGTCGAGCAACTGGGCAAATTTGGCAAAGCGCTCTTCGGCGTAGTTGTTGCCCGAAAGATAGTGGCAGTCACCGGGATGGCACCCCGCGACCAGCACCCCATCGGCACCATGTTCAAACGCACGCGCCACAAAGAGCGGATCAACGCGCCCGCTGCACATCACGCGCACAATGCGGAGGTTGGGCGGGTACTGGACGCGACTGACGCCTGCGGTGTCGGCCCCCGCATACGCGCACCAGCTACAGAGCAACCCCACGATTTTTGGTTCGAACGGCTCACTCATACCAGCGCCCCCTCCCAGGCGGTCTCGATCATGGCCAGCACTTGTGCATCGGCGAAGCCACGTTGCTGCAGCGCCCCCGATGGGCAGGCCGCAACGCACGTGCCGCAACCCTTGCACAAGACCTCTTCGATCACCAGCACGCCCCGTTCAGCATCGAGCCTCATGGCGCCATACGGGCAGTGCGGCACGCAGAGACCGCAGCCCGAACAGCGTGCTGCCTCAACCTCGGCGACGATTGGCTCAACCTTGACCCGCCCGCGCAACAGCGGGATCGCCGCACGTGACGCAGCACCGGCGGCCTGCGCCAGCGTATCAGGAATGCTGCGGGGGTAATGGTCGCCCCCGCAGAGATAGATGCCCTCGGTGGTAAAGTCGAGTGGCCGGATCTTTGCATGGGCTTCGTGATAAAAATCCTGGGCATTCGCCCCAACCTTGAGCATCTGCTTGAGGCGCGGTGTTTCGCCATCGCCGCGCAAGGCAGCCGTCAGCACCACCAGATCCGCCTCGACCTCAAGCTCGTCGCGCAGCAGGGTGTCGTAGACCGTCACCATGATGCGCCCGTGCTCGAGGCTCACCCGGGGCGGACGCTCGGCATCGTACCTGATGCGCTGTGGTGCGACCTCAGCGAGCATCTGAGTAAAAGCCTCTTCCTGGCCTTTGCCATAGACGCGCAGATCCTGGTAGAGCAGAAAGACCTGCGAGCCGGGGGCGGCCTGATGCACCAGGCGCGCATTTTTGACGGCGACGCTGCACCCGATGCGGCAGCACGACGGATTTTCGGCGTCGAGCGAGCCAGCGCAGTTGATCATCACCACCGAACGGGGCTTGCCGAGCGTGCCGTCGCGCAGGCGGCGCTCGAGTTCAAGCTGCGTGATAATGCGCGGGTCATCACCATAGCCATAGCGCCCGCGCAGATCAACCTCACGAAAGCCTGTTGCCACAATGATTGTGCCAACCTGCACCTGCGTCACTGTTTCACCCAACCCGCCGTCGAGCGTCACCTCGAAATTGCCGACATGACCGGCAAGCGCACCCACCTCGGTGCCCGTAAAGACCTTGATCAGTGGGCGGCGTTGTACCTCGTGAACCAGTTGTTCGCGAAACGCCCTGGCCGGCAGATCATTGGGGGCCAGCTTGCCAAGCAGATTCAGCTTGCCCCCCAGTACCGTCTCGCGTTCAACCAGATAGGTCGCGATGCCCATCTCGGCCAGGGTGATCGCCGCCGTCATGCCAGCCGTGCCACCGCCAATCACCAGGCATCCCGGGGTTACCTCGATCGTCTGGACAGGTAATGACTTGACGTAACTAGCACGCGCAACTGCCATGCGCACCAGATCGGCGGCCTTGGTGGTCGCGGGGCCGGGTTCAGACGAATGCACCCACGAGCACTGATTGCGGATATTTGCCATCTCAAAGAGTCCGGCATTGAGCCCAACTTCGGCGCAGGTCTGTTGGAAGACCGGGCCGTGGGTAATGGGCGAGCAGGCCGCCACGACAACCCGATTGAGCCCGTTGGCCTCGATGGCCCCCCTGATCTTGCGCTGGGCATCCTCCGAGCAGGCGAACATACAGGCCTCGGCGAAGGCTACCTCGGGCAACGCACGCGCCGAGGCGGTCACGGCCTCGACATCAACAAACCCGCCGATATTCTTGCCGCAGCTACAGACAAAGACGCCAGTACGCGGGGCTTCAGCGGCGACATCGCGCTCGGCGGGCGGCACCGGTTCGGCGGTGCGCTGGCGCTGACTCAGCGGAAGCGCCGCGAGCCCGGCGGCCCCGCTGGCCTGCGCCACGCAATCGGGGATGTCATTGGGTCCCTGGGCACCCCCGGCGAGGAAGATGCCTTCGCGGGTCGCGTGCAGCGGGGCGCGCAATGCATCGCGGGCGACAAAAAAGCCATGTTCATCAACCGCAATGCCGAGCGCCTGCGCCAGGCGCCGATTCTCGGGCGGGGGCACCACGGCAGTCGAGAGCACCAGCAGATCAAAGGTCGCGCTCGCTACTTCTCCCGTCAACGTATCCTCATACTCAAGCAGCAGACTCTGATCGGCATTTTCACTCACGCTCGCGGGCCGACTTCGCACATACCGCACGCCGTGGCTGGCGGCACGCTGGTAGTACTGCTGAAAATCTTTGCCATAGGCCCGCAGATCCATATAAAAGATCGTTGTGGCGGTGTCAGGAGCATGTTCGCGGGTAATGAGCGCTTCTTTGGTCGCATACATGCAACAGATCTTCGAGCAGTAGGGATGGCCGCCCTGGGTACTGCGCGAGCCGACGCACTGGATCCAGGCGATGCTGCGTGGTGCCTGCCCATCGGAAGGCCTGGTCACATGCCCATCGGTTGGCCCGGAAGCAGCCATCAACCGCTCGTACTGCAGCGCCGTCAGCACATTCGCAAAGCGCCCGTAGCCATACTCGCGCCGCAACTCAGTCGGCTCGAGCACCTCGAAACCCGTGGCGACCACAATGCTGCCGACCGTGACCGTCAGCGGTTGCGAGCGTCGCAGAAACGAGATGGCCCCGGGGCCACAGGCGCGGTCGCAGGCCCCACAGCCCGTACACTGGGCATAGTCAATCGTATAGACCGCCGGCACCGCCTGGGGAAACTGGAGATAGATCGCCTTGCGTTGCGACAGTCGTCCGTTGAATGTATCGGCCACCTCAACGGGACATGCGCGGGCGCAATCGCCGCAGCCCGTACACTTCTCGGGGTCAACATAGGTCGTCTGCCGCCAGATCGTCACCTCGAAATGCCCAACCGACCCCGCGACCCGCTCGACTTGCGCCGAGGTGAGCAGCGTAATGTTGGGATGGCGCGCCAACTCGACCATCTTTGGCGCGGTGATGCAGATCGCGCAATCATTGGTGGGGAAGGTCTTGTCCAGCTTCGCCATCGTGCCGCCAATGCTTGCCTGGCGTTCTACGACGAGCACTTGATAGCCCTTCTCGGCAAGATCCAGGGCCGCCTGCATCCCGCTAATCCCGGCCCCAATCACCAAGGCATCGTAGGCGTGCGCTTCCATAGAGTTGCAACCCTTCGCGGTGTCATCACGAGCATGGCAACGCGGGCGACGATTCTACACGGAACACAAAAAGACGCAGGGGCATGCCGTGCGTCTTTGCCTCGTGCCCCTGCGTCTTTGCAAGCAGTATGAAGTTACCGCAAATTGATGGTTGAGGAGTTCTTTGCGGGCTATTCTAGCATTGCCGTGTCCGTTTGCGGGTAGCAAAATCGCCACTTTGGGTGCAAACAGGCGAAAAATTCACAACTTTTAACCGGCGGAAGGAGCTGCGTTAGCCTCCCGCCGCGACTAGCGAACGCTCGACCAGGAAGATGATCGGTGCCGGTACGATGCCAAAGAGCAAGGTTAGCCCGCCGGCAATTGCGATGTCGGTCGAGAGCCCTCGGTTCAGCGCGGGTTCGAGGTCGCCTTGCGGTTCGTGCATAAACATGCGGATGACGACGCGCAGGTAGAAGAAGACGGCCAGCGCACTCGTCAGCACGCCAATCAAGACGAGCCAGCCCAGGCCACCTTCGTAGGCGGTGGTGAAGACATAGAACTTCGCCATAAAGCCGGCGGTTGGCGGCACCCCGGCCAGCGAGAACATAAAGACGGCCATTGCCAGCGCGAGCAACGGCTGCCGTTTGTACAACCCCGTGAAATCGTCGAGGCTCCAGGTTGCGTTGCTGCGCTGCTCCAGCGCAATGACGACCGCAAACGCCCCCAGGTTGGTCAGCGCATACGCGAGCATGTAGAAGAGAAACGCTTGCGCCCCGCGCTCCGAGGCGACCATGATGCTCAGCAGAATGTAGCCTGCGTGCCCGATACTCGAATAGGCGAGCATGCGTTTGACGTTGGTCTGGCTCAAGGCACCGAGGTTGCCGATGAGCATTGTCAGCGCCGCGAGCACGCCGAGGACTGGCAGCCAGAAGGGTTGGAGCGCGGGCAGGGCGGTCACCAGGATGCGCAACAGGCCGGCAAACGCCGCGCCTTTGGTGCCGACACTCATAAACGCCGCCACCGGGGTTGGCGAGCCTTCGTAGACATCGGGCGTCCACATGTGGAAGGGTACCAGCGCAACCTTGAAGGCAAAGGCGATCAGAATGAGCGACGCCCCGGCGAGTAGCAGCAACTGATTGGTCTCGGCCGCCGGGTCAGCCAGGCGCTCGGCAATCAGGGCGAGATTCGTTGTCCCCACGGCTCCATAGGTCAGTGCGATGCCATAAATGAAAAAGCCTGCCGCAAACGCCCCGAGCACCAGATACTTCATCGCCGCCTCTTCCGAGGTGAGGCGTGGATAGGCAAAGCCGGTCAAAATATAGAGCGTGATCGAGAGCAACTCGACGCCGAGGAAGAGCACGATCAGATCGGTGCCCTGGGCCATCACGATCATGCCGGCGACGGCAAACATGATCAGCGGGTAGAACTCGCCCTGTTCGATGCCGTGCCGCGGTAGATAGTCGAGCGCCATCGTGATGCTCAGCGCCCCGATGATCAGGAAGATCCAGGTCAGGATCAGGCTATAGCGGTCGAGCACAAGCATATTGCTAAAGGTGCTGCCACTCACATCCCAGAGCGGAATGGCAACCAGGCCCGCGACCACCAACCCGGCAATGGCAAGATAGCCCGTCAGCTTTTTGCGGTTGGCTGGAATGGCAAAGACATCAACAAGCAGCAAGACCATTGCCCAGCCAGTCACCACGAGCAATGGTGCTATCAGTCTGAAATCAACTGGTGGAATCTGAATTGAGTCCATTACGCCTCCCGGCGAGGGTCACGGGCCACTGGCCCATCGCGGCTCACACATAGCGCCTGGCAGCGCCTCAACGTCCTGCAATCACAGGGGCCAGACCATTGACCACCTCGGCGACACTGCTCTGCATCGGGCCAAAGAGAAAGCCGGGATAGAGGCCGATGATCACAATCGGGATGCACAGAGCCACCAGCGTGACTAGTTCGCGCTGGTTGAGATCGGGCAGGCCCGCGCTCGCTTCGTTCACTTCGCCCATAAAGACTTCCCGGTAGAGCTTCAGCAGGTAGATCGCCGCCAACACAACGCCGAGCACGGCAAACGCCAGAAAGGGCCAGCCAAGCTCAGGCGAGAGAAACGCCCCCTGCATAATCACAAATTCACCAATGAAACCATTCAGCCCGGGCAAGCCTGCCGACGAGAGCGCCACCAGCAAGGTGATGCCCGCATAGATTGGCATCACCGTCCAGATGCCGCTGTACGCCGCCATTTCGCGGGTATGCCGTCGCTCGTAGAGCACGCCGACAATCAAGAAGAGCGCGCCGGTCGAGAGGCCGTGGTTGATCATCTGGATGATGGCACCGCTGATGCCCTCGCTGTTGAGCGCGAAGATGCCAAGCACAATGAAGCCCATATGGCTCACCGACGAATAGGCGACCAGTTTCTTCATATCGGTCTGGGCAAAAGCGACAATCGCGCCATAGATGATGCCAATCACCGCCAGCACCCCGATCGCCGGGGCCGCCCAGCGCGACGCCTCGGGAAAGAGCGTCAGGCAGTAGCGGATCATGCCGTAGCCACCAAGTTTCAGCAGCACACCCGCCAACACCACCGAGCCAGCCGTAGGCGCTTCGACGTGCGCATCGGGCAACCAGGTGTGGAACGGCCAGAGCGGCACCTTGATCGCGAAGGCGAGGAAGAACGCCCCAAAGAGCAACCGCTCGGTCGCTGTCTCCAGCACGAACGCCCCGCTCCGCAGATCGGCCACAATCGCGCCAAAGTTGAGCGTGCCCTGATAGCCGGGCTGACTCACCGCGATGCTCTCGCGGTGCAAGACATAGAGCCCGATCACGGCCAGCAGCATCAGCACCGATCCGGCAAACGTATAGAGGAAAAACTTGCGCGCCGCATAGACCCGGTTGCTGCCACCCCAGATCCCGATCAAAAAGGTCATCGGAATCAGCGTGAATTCCCAGAAGATATAGAAGAGCAAGAGATCCTGGGCCATAAAGACCCCGAGCATCGCCGTGGTCAAGAGCAAGAGCAGGATCTGGAAATTGCGAACTTCCTTGTGTACCGAGTCCCAGGTCGAGAGCACCACAATTGGCGTCAGAAACGTCGTCAACATCACCAGCCAGAGACTGACGCCATCAATTGCAAGGCTATAGCTGATGCCCCACGAGGGCAACCAGGGCAGCGTCTCGGCAAACTGCATCGTCACCGGCCCCGCACCGAGCGCACTTTCGGGCACAAACCGGAGCGGCAGGGTCAACGAAACGAGAAAGGTGACCACAGCAACGACCAGGGCAATCCGGCGCGCCAGTTCATCGCTCTTCCGTGGCACCGTGAGTAACAGCAGGGCTCCGAGTGCGGGCAGCCAGAGCACAAATGACAGGATCGGAACTTGCATGCGGCTTCCTTTTATCCTACCAGGCGATCATCAGCATAAAGCTGAGCACCAGCACAACACCGATGGTAAAGACGAGGGCATACATCCGGACATAGCCACTCTGGAGTTGGCGTACTCCCGTTGCGACCCAGCCAAAGAAGCGACCAGTGCCGACGACGAGGCCGTCGATGCCCTGCGGATCAAAGACTTGCGCCAGGAAATTGCCGATAGTGCGGAATGGCCCGACGACGGCGCGCTGATAGAGGGTATCAACATACCAGGCCGCTTCGAGCGTATCCCAGATATCACCGGTGTAGTAGTACGCCGGATCTTGCCCGCCGACCTTGACTTTCGCGGCATTCCGGGTATAGACCGACCAGCCCAGATAGCCCATCCCCACGGCCCCAATGGTCGCAAAGAGGGCGAGCAGCGGATTGAACTTGCCCGCCTCTTCGTGCAAGACCGGCTTGAGCCAGTCGGTCAATAGGTGTGCGGCAGGCATCCCGCTAAAGAGGGTCGGCAGGTTCATCAGCCCAGCGATGGCGGCCCCGACGGCCAGGATCACCAGCGGCACCGTCATCGCCCGGCCACTCTCGTGCGCGTGGTAGTGCGGGTCGCGCTGGGTGCCAAAAAAGATCAGTGAGACCTGGCGGCCCATATAGAATGCGGTCAGCAGCGAAGCAATGAAGAGCCCGATCAGTTGCGGCCAGTACCCCGCACTGACCGCGTGGGCTAGGATCTCATCTTTGCTCCAGAACCCCGCGAGCGGCACGATCCCGGCCAGCGCCCCCGCCCCGACTAGATAGGTCCAGTAGGTTGTTGGCATCGCCGTGCGCAGACCGCCCATCTTGCGCATATCTTGGGTATCGTGGGTTCCGTGGATGACCGACCCCGAACCGAGGAAGAGCAGGGCTTTGAAGATGCCGTGGGTGAGCAGGTGAAAGATCGCGGCGGCATACGCCCCCATGCCACAGGCGGCGACCATAAAACCAAGTTGCGACACGGTCGAATAGGCGAGCACGCGCTTGATATCCCACTGCGCCAGCGCCGCCGTGCCTGCAATCAGTGCCGTCAGCACCCCGATCCAGGCCACCCAGCTCTGCGTGGCTGGCGACGCCACAAAGATCGGCTCGGTGCGGGCCATCATATAGACGCCAGCGGTGACCATCGTGGCCGCGTGGATCAGGGCCGACACCGGCGTCGGGCCAGCCATCGCATCAGGCAGCCAGACAAAGAGCGGGAACTGGGCCGATTTGCCGGTTGCGCCAATCAGCAAAAGAAACGAGATGCCTGTTGCCACCGCAATCGTCTGCCACTCGGGGCCAAAGGTCTGCCCCAGGAGGTTGGGCACCTGTTCCAGAAAGCCCGGAATGATCTGCCCATTTACCTCGACATCATAGAAGGTCAGCGTCCCAAAATGCGAAAAGATCGCCAGCATCGCCAGAAGAAAGGCCGCGTCACCGATCCGGTTGACCACAAATGCCTTGACCGCCGCCGCCGCCGCCACCTTGCGCTCGAACCAGAAGCCGATCAGCAAAAACGAACAGAGCCCCACGCCCTCCCAGCCAAGAAAGAGCAGCAGCATATTGTTCGCCATCACCAGCATCAGCATCATGGTCACAAAGAGATTCAGGTAGGCAAAATAGCGGACGACCCGCGGATCGCCGTGCATATAGCCAAGCGAGTAGACATGGATCAGGCCGCCGACCCCGGTGACGAGCAGCACCATCACGGACGTCAACGGATCAAAGAGCAACCCGAACGGAATGCTCATCGTCCCCGTGCCGATCCACTCCCAGGCGATGGCTTGCACGCGGCGCTCTTCTTCGGGCATACCGCCCAGCATGACCGTCGCGACCACGGCCAGCAGAAACGAGCCACCCACCAGTGCGCTCGCCACCAGACCAGCCTGGCGCTCCTGGCGAATGACAAACACATTGAGCAGAAAGCCGAGCAGCGGCAACAGCGGGATGAGCCAGATAAGCCAGTTCAGCATCACACAACCTCAATGGGCAAAGCCAAAGGAAGGGCCACTGCGCCTCCCTTATCCTCGGAGCATACTGACCTCGTCGATATCGGCGGTTCGTTTCGATTTGAAGATCGCCACCAGCAGCGCAAGGCCGACGGCTACCTCAGCCGCTGCTACCGTAATCACAAAAAAGACGAGTACCTGACCATCAACCGCGAGCCGTTCGCGTGCATAGGCGACCAGGGCCAGGTTGGCCGCATTGAGCATCAACTCAACCGACATAAAGACCACAATCGCGTTGCGACGAATCAAGACCCCCAGCACGCCAATCGTGAATAAGACGGCACTCAACAGAACATAAAAGGTCGTGGGAACCATGCAAGATCCTTATACGATTGCATCAGACGACTACGGTTGCACGCTCGAACTCGGTCGCTCGCCCGGCGTCTCCTCGGTTTGCGCCTGGTTGCGCTGCTGGTTAAGCACCACGACGCCGATGACCGCGACCAGCAGGATGATCCCGGTAATCTGAAAGGGCAACAGATACTTGGTAAAGAGCAGTTCGCCCAGGCTCGCCGGGTCACCAAAGGCTTCGGCAGCTTCACCCCCCGGCGGCGCATCGTTCGAACCACCGCGTACCGCCGTGATCATCGCAATCACCAGCAAGCCCGCCCCCATCACCAACGCCAGCGGCTGTTGCCACGGCAACTTGTCCTGTGCCGCCTCTACCTGTTCTGCCCCGAGCAGCATCACCACAAAGAGAAAGAGCACCATGATCGCGCCGGCATAGATTGAGAGCTGGATTGTAAAGAGAAATGGTGATTGCAAGAGCAAAAAGAGAACGGCAATTGCCCCGAAATTCAACAACAAAAAGAGGGCGCTATGGACAGCGTTCCGTGCAACGATCATGGCAATGGCCCCTGCGAGGGCGATGGCTGCCGTAAGGAAAAAGAGCACAAAATCCATGGTCACTCCCTACAGGTCGATCTGCGCTGGTGGGCTTGGGCGGCGCTCGAGCTGACTCAGAATGGGCGGCGGATCGCCGTGGCCCTGATCTTCGCGTACCAGCAGCATCTCTTTGGTATAGATCGAGTCGCGCCGATCATAGAACGAAAGCTCGTACTGATGCTCAAGCACAATCGCATTGGTCGGGCAGGCATCTTCGCAATAGCCACAGAAGATGCAGCGCAGCATATTGATCTCGTACGTCGCCGCATACCGTTCACCATACGAGACCTGATGATCGGGCGTATTCTCGGCGGGTACGACCAGGATCGCATCGGCAGGGCACGCCGCCGCGCAGAGCGAACAGCCAATGCAGCGCTCTTTGCCATCGGCAAACCGTTTGAGCTCGTGCCGTCCACGAAACCGCTCACGCACCGGGCGCTTGACTTCGGGGTACTGCACCGTTACCGGCTGCGTGAAGATATAGCCAAAGGTTGTGCGCAACCCCTTCAACAATTGTCCGATCATCAACTACTCCTTATCGTGTGCCCGCACCGGGGCGTTGTTGCGGCTACTGACCTGTCTCGGCCCGGCTACGAACATCACTCACATAGGTGACATTGTCAACTGGTTTGGGCACACGATTGATGCCTGCTGCAATAGCAAGGCTGAGCAGGCTAAAGGCGAGCAGCATAAACGACGCCAGCACAAAGCTCTCAATGAGCACAAAGGCCACCGCCGTCGCCGCAAGATTGATCAGTCCCAGCGGAAGCAGCCACTTCCACCCCAGATCCATCAGGCGGTCGTAGCGAATACGCGGCCACGAGGCCCGAATCCAGACCGAGAGAAAGAGGAACCCAACCAGTTTCAACAGGAACGACCCGAGTGAGGCTAGGCCCACCGCAATGCTGGCAACCACCGGTCCTGCCAGGCCTTCGACCCCTGCCCCGAGCATTTCGAGCCCCGGAAAGCGCCAGCCACCAAAAAAGAAGGTGACGGCCATTGCGCTGACCGCAATCAACTTGATGTATTCGGTCATAAAGAAGAGCGCGAACTTCATCGAGCCATACTCGGTATTGTAGCCACCGACCAGTTCCTGTTCGGCTTCGACCAGGTCAAACGGCGCACGCACCACCTCGGCGGTCGAGGCAATCATAAAGATCACAAAGGCGAGGAATTGCGGCACGATGCCCCAGAGCGTCCCTTGGTGATAGACCAGTTCGTGCGTGCTGAGCGTGCTGAAGGTCATCACCACGGCCAGCACCGCCGTTCCGAGCGCGAGTTCGTAGCTAATCAACTGCGCCGTTGACCGGATGCCGCCCATCATCGAGTATTTGTTATTGCTTGCCCAGCCTGCCAGCGTAATGCCATAGACCCCGATGCTGGTGATGGCGAGCAGATAGAGCACGCCTACATTGATGTCGGCAATCTGCAGAATATTATTGACCCCGCTCGACGACTCGGCAAAGCAGGCCCGGTAATTCCAGTCAATATTCAGACATCCAAAGGGGATCACGGCCCAGATGATGATCGCCGGGATCACCGCGATGGCAGGCGCCAGCAGATAGACCGCCTTGTCGGCTGCCGAGGGCACAATATCCTCTTTGAAAAAGAGCTTGACTGCGTCGGCGACGGGTTGGAGAAAGCCGTTCGGCCCGGCCCGGTTTGGCCCCACCCGGTTCTGAAAGCGCGCCAGCAGCCGCCGCTCAAAGAGGGTCAAATAGGCGAAGGCCGTGGTGACCGCCAGCGCGATCACCACAGACTGGATAATGATGATCAAAAGGCCCAGCCAGTTCATAGCTACCCCTATCCCGTTACAACCTTCACCAGATTGACCCGTGTGCGCGGTCCGGTCTGCACGGCTGCCGCACTGAAGTTTGGCAGGTTCGCCGGGATCAGCGCAACCCCGGCGGGTACATCGTCAACAACGCGTGCGCTGAGCGTCAGTTCGCCCACCGCCGAGTCGAGCCGTACCGTATCGCCCGGTTTGATATTGAGTTTGTCTGCATCAGTTTGGCTGAGTGCGACGTAGGGTTGCGGGATCTTGCGTTCCAGCAAGGACCCACGCAGCAGCAGATCGCCATCATAGGCGAGGCTCTGGCTCACCAACAGCAGGCTGCGTTCGTGCGTCGGTTTGCTCAAGGGTCGTACGCCGAGGCTCACCGCGGTCTTTTGTACCTCGATCAGATTCGGCAGTTGAATTCCGATGCCTTCGCTATTTTCGTAGTTGGTACCATCATAGAAGATCGCCTCGTTGGTCTGGCGTCCCCAGGCTCCACCCTGGCCTGTGGCGGCGAGCGCACTGTAGGTGATCCCGGCATAGCCCGGCACCCGTTCGGCAATCTCGGCGGCAATCTCACTGGGGGTCAGGTAATCCCAGGTTGACGGCTCGACCACGGCGACCGCAGTCGTCTTGCCCGGGCCTTTGCTTTTGCCTTTGCCACCGACGGGCTTCTCCTGCTCTTCGCTACTCTGCATTGGCACGGCCACAGGGACACTCAGGTCGCTCAGGTGCTGGGCAACACCCTGGATGATCTGCCAGTCGGGGCGCGCCTCGCCGTGGGCCTGACGGGCCTGGCGCGACCGTTGCACCCGGCGCTCGGCATTGGTATACGTTCCGTCGCGTTCGGCAACGCTCGCGGCGGGCAAGACCACATCGGCCAGTTGCGCGGTTTCGGTCAAGAAGAGTTCTTGTACCACCACAAAGTCAGCCGCTTCCAGGGCCGCACGGGCCGCTGGCAACTGTGCCGCCGGATCAAGCCCGGCGATCCAGACGGCCTTGACGCGCCCTTCGCGCAACGCCGGCCAGACTTCGCGTGCCCCCAGGCCGCGCTGCGAAAGCACAGCATAGCCGGGGCGGGCATCGGGCCGCACGCCCATATCAAGCGCCCCGCGACTGTTGCCTCCCGGTAGCAATGCGATCAGCCCGCTGCCTGGCTTGCCGACTTTCCCCGCCAACGCCGCCAGCACCCCGAGACTCTCGCTCATCCCAGGGCCGGCACTCCGCGCTTCAGCCCCGTACATAATCAGGCCCTGTTTCGCCTCGAGCAATGCCTGGGCCACCGCCCGGATCGTCGCCGCAGGCACGCCGCACAACTCGGCAGTCTGCTCAACACTCAGGTCGCTCAACGTCTTGCGCAACTGCTCAAGCCCACTATGCTTGAGGTGCAACCGTTCGTGACCAACCTGATCAAAGACCGCCCGCAGCAAGCCGCGCACAAACGCAAGCTCGCTGCCCGGCTGATAATAGAGCTTGGTTGTCGCCGAGCGTTCCAACTTGGTCGGGCGCATATTTGCGACCACCAGTTTCGCCCCGCGCTCGAGCATCGCCCGCAAGCGCAGCACATAGAGTGGCGCTTCTTCTTCGGGATCAGCCCCGATCACCAGCACCAGACTCTCGGCCCCCATCTCCATCAAATTGGTGCCTTTGCCCACCCCCATCAACGCCCCGTGCTCGTCGTAATCAACATCGGCAGCACTGCCAGGCATATGGTCAAGGTTGTGGCTGCCAAAGTACTCACGGAAGAGCTTCTGGAAGAGGTAGAGATCCTCATTGCTAAGGCGCGGTGAAGCCAGGCCCGCGATCGCACTGCCCCCGCGACTACTCTGCACAGCCGCGAGTTTCTCGGCGACGAGGGCCAACGCCTCGTCCCAACTCGCCTCGACCAGGTGCCCACCCTTGCGGATCAGCGGTGTCGTCAGGCGACTCTCGTGCTCGATAAAGCGGTGCCCAAAACGGCCCTTATCGCAGATCCAGATATCGTTGACCGCCCCATTCTCACGCGGCATCACCCGCATCAACTGGTCGTGCCGCATATCCAGGCTGAGATTGCAGCCGACCGGGCAGAGCGTACAGACCACCGGTTTCGAACTGAGTTCCCAGACGCGGGCTTTGAAGCGGAAGTCGGCACTGGTCAGAGCACCAACCGGGCAGATATCGGTTGTATTGCCCGAGAACTTGCTATTGAACGGCGGGTCGCTCTTGGAGATAATCATCCAGTTGCGGCCACGGTTATCAAAGCCAAGCACCGGATCATCGGCGAGCTCGTCCTGGAAGCGCACACACCGCGCACAGAGGATACAGCGCTCGCGGTCGAGCAGAATCAGATCGCCGAGATGCACCGGCTTCTCGAAGTGAACCTTGTCGTTGTAATCAAAGCGACTGTTGCCTGGCCCCCATGCCATCGTCAGGTTTTGCAACGGGCATTCGCCGCCCTTATCGCACACCGGACAATCGAGCGGATGCGAGGTCAGCAAAAACTCCAGCACACCCTTCTGGGCAAACTGCACCTCATCGGTCTCCGTATTGATCACCATGCCCTCACTGACCGGCGTCGTACACCCGGTCTGCAACTTGGGCATCATCGCGATCACGGGACGGCCATCCTCACCCAGCATCGGCTGACGGGTCGCGGGATCGAGGCGGGGCGTGCCAACCTGCACCAGGCACATCCGGCACATACCGACTGGTTTCATCCGTGGATGGTAGCAGAAGACCGGGATCGAAATACCGCCTATGCGTGCGGCATCAACCACATTCGTACCCGCAGGTACCTTGAAGCTGACACCGTTCACTGTGATCGTAACATCGGCCATAGATAGCTCTTTCCAGCAAGCTTATGCCAGGGCAAACAACCGCTCAACCGCACATGCAAAACCTGGTAGCAAGGGGGACGTAAGGATCTCACCGCTCTGCAATGTCTCGACCAGGGCGAAATCTGCTTCTACCCAACGATACACGCTGATCATGCTCGTGCGCCAATCGGCAATCCAATACTCTCTGACCCCATGGCGTGCATAGAGTTCCAATTTTAGTTCGCGATCACGCACTTCATTGGCTTTACCAGGCGACAGCACTTCAACAATCAATTCAGGCGAACCGTGCAACTTGCCATCGTCACCGAGCAGTTCGGCCAGGCGTTGATGGCTCACCCAGACAACATCGGGGGCCACGGCTTCATTATCTGCATACACCAGTCCAGGAGCGCCAATTGCGATGCCGACCCCGGTCGGCTGACTCCAGTTGTTGAGTTCAGTGGCAAGGCGGGTACACGCAATCTGATGCCGGGTATGGGACTGGGTCGTCGCATGCAACTCTCCCTGGATCAACTCATAGCGCTCACCCGCGACCTGCGGCATCTGCCGCAACAGGTCGACGGTCCAGTGTGGGTGGATCGCGAGGGTTGCCTCTACCATAGTCTCAACTCACTCTCAACGGGATCGCGTGGGCGCCATTGCGCTGGTGTCGTTCGTTGCTCGCCTTGATAATCGCCTCGAACTCTTCCGGGAAGAGTTCAAGCGCCGATTTGATCGGCATCACGGCGCTTTCACCGAGCAGACAGAAGCAATTCCCTGCCATCTGGCGATAGATACCGTGCAACGTCGGAATATCATCGGGCTCGGCGTGGCCCTCTTCGGCGAGGCGATGCAGCACCTTGACCAGCCAGTGCGTACCTTCGCGGCACGGCGTGCATTTGCCACAGCTCTCGTGCTTGAAGAATTCGTCCATTTTGTAGGCGACATGCGGTGCTTTGACCGTATCATTGAGCACAATCACTGCCCCCGAGCCAAGCATCGAACCCGCCGCCGCCACGCCTTCATAGTCGAGCGGCACATCCAGGTGTTTGGCCGTCAACCAGGGTGCCGAGGCGCCGCCGGGGATGATGATCTTGACCGGGCGGCCACCCTTCATGCCGCCACCATACTCGGGGCTCTCGATCAACTCGCGCAGCGGCAAGCCAAAGGGCAATTCATAGTTGCCGGGGCGATTCACATGCCCCGAGAGCGAAAAACACTTGGTGCCGGGACTCTTCTCGGTGCCGTGCGAACGGTACCAGGCCACACCCTTCTCGACAATGCGCGGCACATTCGCCAGCGTCTCCACATTGTTGATGATCGTCGGCTTGCCATAGAGCCCGGCGACCGCCGGGAAGGGCGGCTTGAGGCGCGGCTGCCCGATCTTGCCTTCGAGCGACTCCATCAGCGCCGTCTCTTCGCCACAGATGTACGCCCCGGCCCCGCGATGCACATAGATATCGAGGTCGTAACCCGTCCCGAGAATATTCTTGCCCAGCAGACCAGCGCGGTACGCCTCGTCAATGGCCTGCTCGAGGGTCAACGCCGCAGCGGCAAACTCGCCCCGCATATAAATATAGGCCGTATTGCACTCAATCGCATACGCCGAGAGCGCCACACCTTCAATAAGTTGATGCGGATTACGATCAATAATCTGATGATTATTAAAGGTGCCAGGCTCAGACTCATCGCAATTGCAGAGCAGATAGCGTGGATAGACGCCTTTGGGCAAAAAGCCCCATTTCATACCGGTCGGAAAGCCCGCGCCACCGCGTCCGCGCAGACCGGCCTCTTTCACCATCTGCACAATCGTGGCTGGTGTCTGCTCTTTCACCGCCGTACGATAGGCCTCCCAGCCACCAACCTGGCAGTAGCGTTCAAAGCGATTAATCTCGGGGAAATTCAATTCCCGCATAATAATATATTCACTCAATCCCATATGCATGTTCCTGCTAGTGTACGCATCTGTGAGCGCTCGGCTCCCTCCCCCAGCGGGGGAGGGCTGGGGAGGGGGTGACAATGCCCCCTACAGAGGCGACGCCCGCCGCGTCTCGGCTCGATCTTGCCCTGACTCAACCTCGGGAGGTGGAATCGGCTCGGGGGGCGGGGGCGGGCCTTGCACCTCAAACTGACGGGACTGATAGGGTGCATCACGCGCAACCAGTTCGACCGCACCCTGCTCTGTTACCGCAAAATCTTCGGCAAAACGCCCTGAAACCCCTCGGCGTCGCGCGTCAGCGGCGCGGCTCCGCAGATCCTTGAGCAGCGCCTCGACCTTCTCAGGCGTCACATCATAGACATAATCAAGGTTTGCCTGAAGCACCGGCGCACGGTCGCATGCCGCGAGGCACTTCACCCGTTGCAGCGTAAACATCCCATCGGCGCTCGTTTGCTCTTCCTTGATCTGCAAACTATCTTTGAGTGCCGTGATCAACTCTTCGGCGCCTAGGTAGCAACAGGGCACATCATCACAGACCTGCAGCATCCAGGTGCCCACAGGCCGGCTATAAAAGAGCGTATAGAAGCCCACCACCTCAAAGACATCAGTCTCGGGCAAAGCCAGGATGCCAGCCACCTCGCGGATTGCCGCATTGCTCAGATGCCCATAGACATCCTGGGCCAGATAGAGCAACGGCAGCACCGCGCTGCGCGGCGAGGCATAACGGCCAACAATCGTCTCAATCGCTTCGCGATGTGTCTCAAGCAGCATATGCTTACCGATCTACCTCACCCAGCACCGGGTCAAGGCTGGCAATCAGGGCCACAAGATCGGCGACCAGGCGACCTTTCGCCATATGGTGCAGGCCCTGCAAATTGATCAGAGAAGGACTACGAAAATGTACCCGCCATGGCTTAGGGCCACCGTCGCTCACCACATAACAGCCCAGGCTGCCCCGCGGACTCTCGATGCTCACATAGGCATCACCGACCGGCGGCTTGAAACCCTCGGTCCAGAGCTTGAAGTGATGAATGAGCGACTCCATGCTATGGGTAATCTCGCTCTTGGGGGGTGGGGCGACCTTGCGGTCGGGCGTCACATAGGGGCCGGGGCCGATGGCCCGCAGGCGTTCAGCGGCCTGTCGACAGATTAACACACTCTGGCGCATCTCGGCCATCCGCACGCGATAGCGGTCATAAATATCGCCATTCTTGCCAATCGGCACCTGAAACTCATAGGTCTCATAGCCCGAATAGGGCTGTGCCTTGCGCACATCGTAGGGCACCCCGGTCGCACGCAGATTCGCGCCTGTCAGCCCATAGGCAACCGCAGCCTTGCCATCAAGCGCCCCGACGCCAACCGTCCGCTCCAGCCAGATCGGATTCCCGGTCAACAGATCCTCATACTCATCAATGCGGCTCGGCATCACCTCAACCAGCGCATCAACCGTGGGCAAGAAATCAGCCGGGACATCATAGGCGAGCCCACCGATCCGAATATAACTGGTCATCATCCGTGCGCCCGAGACCAGTTCAAAAATATCGAGGATCTGCTCGCGCTCACGCATCGCATAGAGAAAGACACTCATCGCCGCCAGGTCAAGCGCGTGCGTCCCGAGCCAGACCAGATGCGACGAAATGCGTTGCAACTCGACCAGCAACACCCGGATCACCTGCACCCGTTCCGGGATCTCCACCTGCATCAACTTCTCAACAGCCAGCGCATAACAGAGATTATTGGAGAGCGGGGCAAGATAATCCATCCGGTCAGTCATGACCAGCGCCTTCTGATAGGTCTTGCTCTCCATATTCTTCTCGATACCCGTATGGAGGAAGCCGACATCAGGGGCAGCGCTAATCACAATCTCGCCATCGAGCTCAAGCACCAGGCGCAGCACCCCGTGGGTACTCGGATGGTGCGGCCCCATATTGAGCACCATCGTCTCGGTGGTACCAGCGAGGGCTGGCTCGGTAATATCGTGAGGGGTTGGAACCTCAAGGATCGTCATAGACTTACTCTTTTGCAAAAGGCTTCTGGGCGTAGATACGTTCCTGATTAAAGGTAAACGCAACCTCTTCTTCGCCGAGCGGATGATCCTTGCGTTGGGGATGGCCGATCCAATCATCGGGCATCAGAATGCGTTGCAACGAAGGATGGCCGTCAAAGACAATGCCAAGCAGATCCCAGGTCTCGCGCTCTTGATAATTCGCCGTCGGATAGAGCGGCGTCAGCGAGGGCACGTGGGGATCATCCTCGGGTGCCGTGACCTTCAGGCAGATCCGATGGAGATAGCGGAGGCTCATAAGATGGATCACCACCTCGAAGCGCGGCGTCCGTCCAAGGTAATCAACCCCCGAGAGGTGTTCAAGAAAATCGTAGGGCGTCTCGGGATGATCGCGCAACCAGGTCACCACGGCGAGCAGATCCTCACGACGGAGCGTCACACTCAGATCGCCGAACCGTTCGCTAACGGCCAGGATCGCCTGAGGAAACTGCGCCTGAAGCCGATCACGGATTATCTGATTATCCATACTTCTTCACATCCACCTGCTGGATCAGCGGCTGCTCGAGGCGCACCGGCTGCTCTTTGATGCCACTAATCTTCTCACGCTTCACCTTCTCGTGCAGCATCATAATGCCATCAATCAGCGCCTCGGGGCGTGGAGGACAGCCGGCCACATAGACATCCACCGGCACAATCTCATCAACCCCCTGGACAATCGCATAATTATTGAAAATGCCCCCACACGAGGCGCAATCGCCCATCGCGATCACCCACTTGGGCTCACTCATCTGATCATAGAGGCGGCGCACCACGGGGGCCATCTTGCGGCTCACGCGGCCGGCCACGATCATCAGATCAGCCTGACGAGGCGAAGCCCGATTAATCTCCATCCCAAAGCGGGACAGATCATAATTAGGACTCTGCGCCCCCATCATCTCGATGGCGCAGCAAGCCAGGCCAAAGAGCAGCGGCCACATCGCATTGGTACGACCCCAATTGACCACATATTCGAGCGAAGTCGTCACGACCCCCAGATCGCCAGCCTTCGTTTCTAATCCCATTTCAGCGCCCCTTTCTTCCACTCATACACAAAGCCCACCACCAGCACCAGGAAGAAGAAGCCCATTGCCATCAACCCCGGCACCCCCAGCTCGCGAAAGACGAGTGCATAGGGATAGAAGAAGATGACCTCGATATCGAAGACGATAAAGAGCATTGCCACCACATAGAACTTGACCGGAATACGACGAATCGCCGCCCCAATCGGCTCCATGCCCGACTCATAGGGTGCTAGCTTACGCGGGGTACTCTTACGAGGGCCAAGCAGCGACGAAACCGTAATCACAAAAACAGCGATAAACGCAGCGATGAGGAAGAGAACAAGAATGGGTAGAAATGAACCGAGCATAGGACCCTCTCCAGGCGACGTGACGCCAAGCGATGCGTCGCAGCGTGCAGTGGTGCGACTGTGCCAGCCTACCCAGACGAATAGGCAAGAACCAACACAATACGCGGGCGGTGTGCTCAGATGTGCATTGGAATTATACCAATGATCAAACTTGTGTCAACGGGAACGAAGAGTGAACAAGAGCATTGCATTCTATTGATTTGCCATGAGTAGGGGCACGGCGGCGCCGTGCCCGTACGGGGATGGCAGGGCGGCGGCGGCGGGGGCACGGCATCGCCGTGCCCCTACCTTTCCTCTTTTCTATCTCCTAAATCCTTCTCATAGGCTATAATGGCGGCAATGTACTCAGGCTTTGACGAATAGAGGAGAGGAAGAAACAAAGCATGCCCACGCGAACAACCCCAACCGGCGAGCGCATTACGCTCAAGGACGGCACGCTGATTGTTCCAGACAACCCGATCATCCCGTTTGTTGAAGGTGATGGCACCGGCCCTGACATCTGGCGGGCCAGTGTGCGGGTCTTTGATGCTGCGGTCGCCAAGGCCTACGACGGCGCTCGCAAAATTGCCTGGCACGAAGTTCTGGCTGGCGAAAAGGCTTTCCGCGAGACGGGCAACTGGCTTCCTGACCAGACGGTTGAGGACTTCAAATACTATCTGGTTGGCATTAAAGGGCCGTTGACCACGCCGATCGGCGGGGGCATCCGCTCACTCAACGTGGCGCTCCGCCAGATGCTCGACCTCTATGTCTGTCTGCGCCCGGTGCGCTACTTTACCGGCGTCCCTTCGCCGGTGTTTCATCCCGAACGGGTGGACATGGTCATCTTTCGGGAGAATACCGAAGACATCTACACCGGTATCGAGTATCGTGCGGGCACACCCGAGGCCAGCCGGGTGCTCGAATTCATTGAGCAGAGCTATCCCAAAGACTTTGCCAAGATCCGTTTTGGCACGGCCGAAAAGGTTGACGAATTCCTTGCCATGATCGGTGCGCCTGCCGATGGCCGTGTTGACATGGGCATTGGCATCAAACCGGTCAGCCGCGTTGGTACGGAACGGCTCGTGCGGGCCGCGATCCAATACGCGATCGCCTTCAAGCGCAAGAGCGTCACCCTGGTTCACAAAGGCAACATCCAGAAATTCACCGAAGGCGCCTTTCGCGACTGGGGCTACGAATACGCCGAACGCACCTTTGGCGACTATGTCTACACCTGGGCCCAGTGGGAGCGCACCCGTTCGATGTATCGCGAATCGGCGGCGAACGACGAGCAGAAGGCCGCCCTTGCCAGCGGCAAAATCCTCGTCAAAGACGCCATCGCCGACATCACGCTCCAGCAAATCTTGACGCGCCCCGACGAATTTGACGTCATTGCGACGCTCAACCTCAACGGCGACTACCTCTCTGACGCCTTGGCGGCGCAGGTAGGCGGCATCGGCATCGCCCCTGGCGGCAACATCAACTACGTCACCGGGCATGCCATCTTCGAAGCGACGCACGGCACAGCCCCGAAATACGCCAACCTCGACAAAGTCAACCCCGGCTCAGTGATCCTCTCGGGCGACATGATGCTGCGCTACATGGGCTGGACCGAAGCGGCGGATCTCATCATCGGCTCACTCGAACGCACCATTGGGCAGAAAATCGTCACCTACGACTTTGCGCGCATGATGCCCGACGCCAAAGAGGTGAAAACCTCAGAATTTGCCGACGCCATGATCGCCAACATGGATCGGCTACTGGGTGACGAACAGCGCATTCACCCCGCCTTCGGCCCAGAACTCGTCCGCCCCATCGAAACTGCCACCTATCCACGCGACACTGTGGGCGCATTAATGACCCGCGGCATCGTCTCGGTAGCCGGGTCAGCCCCGCTACACGACACCACGCACCTAATGCGGTCACGGGGCATCACCAGCGTCGTCGTCGAACCCGACGCCGCCGGCAGATGGGGCATCATGACCATGCGCGACGTGCTCAAAAAGATCGTCCGCGAAGACCGGTCACTCGACGGCATCACCGTCGATCACATCGCCACCCGGCCCCTGATCACCATTGCGCCTGACGTAAGCCTCAAAGAATGCGCGCGCGTCATGCTCGAAAAGAACATCCGCCGCATCGTCGTCGCCCGCGACAACCACCCCATCGGCATCATCAGCGAAACCGACATCTTCCGCTCGGTTGAAGAGCAGGCGTAAAAGATCGCGGCCCTCGGGTGCCAGCGTAGCTGGCACACCGGGGGGCGCGATGTAAATAAATTCTAAAATCTAGTTCCAATTTGCAATCATGATCGCACTTCCCTTTGAAGGAACGCCACTGCCTCCGGGGACAACTCGTCCATTGCCATCAATTACCGAGATCGTAACCTCCTGCCCTGGCGCAAGGCCACAGGCGCGCGCATTGCCTCCCCCATCGAAACGTCCGCTTACCCCGCGAATGCCATCGACCGAGAAGTACCAACCAGCCGGAGAGATGCCATTGATCTTGATCGAGATGCACCCAGGATCATCGTTATAGTTGGCGACCGAAAAGCGTAGCCGTGCAGCTGGCCTTGGTTGAGGTGTTGCCGTTGGTCTGGGTATGGGTGTAGGAGTTGGCAGGAGCGCCTGAATCTCGACCACGCCTTGCTCAGCCTTGCTGCGATCGATAACTTCAACTCCCGCCGCTGCGCGATAGAGCTCCAACGCACGTTGCAGATTCTCATCGCCGCCCTGTTGGGCAACTGTTTCGGCTTGGTTTAACAGGAGTTCGTAGATCTGCGTCGTTGCATCGGCATAATTGCCGCCATTCATTTCGATCAGGCTTTGATACCGTTGAATCGCGCCGTCAAGGTTGCCATTTGCGACCTTCTTTTGCGCATCCAGATAGATATTCGCTTTCTGGATTTCGGTGCGGGCCAGCGTGTGGTTGCTATCGACCTTGATCGTTGATTGAAAATGAGCCAGGGCTGTCGTGATATCGCCTTCATCGCGTGTCGTAATGCCCCAGTTGTAGAAGCTTGCACTCAAGACCGACGCAATCTCGCGATAGCTCGCATCGTAGGCATAGACCTCCTGGAAATGTTCAGCGGCGACGGACCAGTTTTCGGCGGCATAGGCTGTCATGCCATCCTGGTAATGCTGACGCGCTTGTGTTGCCGCATCAGGCGTTGGGGTTGCGGGTAAGAGCGTGGCCGTTGGCAGCGCAATGACTTCACTTGGTGCAACGATGCTGACGCTCTGATTACTGCCTGTGCCATTCGTTGTCCCCTGGGGCCAGAAAAGCAAGCCCAGCATCGCGATGGCGATAACGCCAATCGTGATCAGCAGGATATTCTGTGGTGTGAGGCTCAAGCGAGGGCGCGCTGGCAGACTCAGCGTTGGGGTTCGCTTGACAGGCACTGCTGGCGTCGGCATCGCCGCCACAGTGGGTATCGGTGCCCACCAGGGTGTATGCACCGGGGCAAGATAGAGTTCGCCCCCATTCGCATAAGGCGTACGGGTCAAGGGCACCTCGCGACTGAGTGGCCGTCGCTCAGCACCAGCAAAGAAGCCATAGCCTCCTTCGACGACCGGCAACTGATGCCGCTGCGCCAACTGGCTGATCACCAGATAGAGCGGCGTGTCGATTTCGAGATCCTCTTGCAACACATGACGCTCACTGAAATGGATGCGGAAAGTTCTTGTCATTTGATTGCTTGAAGCATGATTTGAAGTGCTCATCCTAGGTGTCCTCACGGAATGCGACGAAGGTGGATCGTGCCCTGGCGACTTCCGGTAATAATCATCCCGCACTGATCGCCGGCATTGCCATTGATGCTGTAGATCCGCTCGTTGTTCGATGGTGCGTCTCCGCCAAGTGTATGCAAGGGTTCACCCGCACCACCTTCTGGCGCAAAGCGTTGTAGGCCGCCTGGTTCACGAAATGCAGCGTACAGACGCTGTTGAGCGTCACGCCACATGCCGTAGACGGTCAAGTTGGCATCCTGGCTGAAAGGAGTGAAGGTTCCGTCAGCATGTAGCCGGTAGATGCCACCGCCTATTACTCCAATGAGAAGAGCATCTGAGCTCTCATTGTCAGCATAGAGGGTTTGCATAAAGTTGGCTGTCCCAGGCAATGCTCCGATGCTTGCCCATGTGCCTGGTGCGCCACCTTCCGTGCTGCCCCAGAGAGTGTCTTTGTCATTGCCGATTTGGATGGCATAAGCATTGGTTCCACGGGCCGCTACACCAAAGATGCTTCCGGTTACCTGTGTATCTTGTACCCATCCTCCGTCAGTTTCCCTGATAAACAAGCCACGATTGCCAGCGGCGAGGATTCGTTCGCCACTTGCCGCAAGCCAGTAGACAAACCGATTATCTTCTGGAAGTGTTTCAGTCTGCCAGGTTTGACCTCCATCAGTGCTGCGAAAGATGCTGTTTTGGTTGAAACTGCTGGCAAAGTAGCCATTGGTTGTGCTAATGATGTGTGAAACCGAAATCGTGTTACTCCCACGTAGTTCCCAGGTTGGTAGCTCACCTGGCACACTGGCGTGACGCAATTGATAGATGCCATTGTTTGTGGCTGCGAGAATTGTTGTTGGCAGATATTGCTCTTTGGTTGGTCCGCTGCATGCCATGGTTGCTTGTGAGACATAGATATAGTTGATTGAAGTCCCACCTGCTGGCTGTGCCAATTGCACCCATTGGGCATAGATATCGGGGTAGGTATCTTGAATGATGGGTAAAAAGAGGCGTTGCCGTTTGACTGGTCGAGTTGCATCAATGAAGACTTGTGGCTTGGGCAGAATGCTAGAACTCAAGGTGGAAGTATGAGTAATCGGTTGATCAACCACCTGATCGATGTAGTAGGTGGCCGTAATCAATCCAGTTGTATTGCTCAAGATTGTCAGCGTATCACACGGCCATGCTTCACAATTGGCAATCTGATCACCTAGCTCTACGTTTACCAGTGGTAGTTCTGGTACAAGCGTTTGCGATACAGTCATGCTTTCAATGGCCCGTTGCGACGGATTTGTGATGACGATAGTCAGGCTAAGATGCCCATCAATCGTGGGGTCTTCACTATCATAGTGCGTGTTCACATGCAATTGCGGGCCATCAACCTGGCTTGTTACCCCTAGCCAGACGAGCGGCGCTGCTAGAATTGGTGCGCTCAGTGTGGTTGTATGACTAATCACATTTCCTACAATGGCATCTGCCTTGACAGTGTATGTTGTGGTAATGAGCGCTGTCGTATTGCTCACTACTGTCGCAGTCTCGCACGGCAGAGTTGTGCATCCGCTGATGGCATCACTAAAATAGATAGTACCTTCCAGCGGAAGCGTTGGTGACAGCACCTGATCAAGCCTGAAGATCTCGAGTTCATGATCAAGAGTATTGCTGATCGTCATTACCAACATGAGTTGGTCTCCCGCAGCGAGTGGGTTATCTGCTGCCGGAATGCTCTCCACCTTCAGATGAGGGGATGGCTCGCCTTCGCTTGCCCCAACCGGCTGCATCACCTCGACCAAATTCATCAGGGCCACAAGGAGCATGATTATGGCACTAAGGCCGAGTGAAGTCAGTGTTATGCGATGGTTCTTCCAAATCATGATGATGCTACTTCCAAATAGTGAGGGTGCGGCTAGTGCATTAGCGATAAATCCTTGGGACAACCTGGGTGCGCGGGCCTCTGGCCCGCATGCGGGCCAGAGGCCGCGCACCCAACCGCCCTTTTCAGGCAGTTTCTTAGAGGTGTGGGCTATGGATAAGGATCACGATCTTTATTTCCATTGCCATCTCCCGGTTGTGGTTCCGGTTGTGGTTCCGGTTCCGGTTCCGGTTCTGGTTCCGGTTCTGGTTCTGGTTCTGGTTCCGGTTCTGGTTCTGGTTCCGGTTGGGTTGGCGGTGGTGTCGGCGTCGGTGTCGGCGTCGGTGTCGGCGTTTCTGTCGGTTGTGGTGCCAATAGCTTAGGATCCACCGTTGCACTTGGTGCCGCTGTGGCTACACTCGGGGTTGCTGTCGGCCCGCCTTGTTGCTGTTGCGGCGGGTTTGGCCTTGGGGTTGCAGCAGCAGGCGCCCCAGGGCGATTTGTTGTAACTGGTTGGATTGGCACGGGGGTGGCTGTTGGCGCTGGTGTCGAGCTTGGCTTGATGCCAGTTGTCGGGTCAGGCGGAAGGCCACTGCCTTGATCGTCAAGTCCTTGGAAATTGATTTCAATGCCTTCAGGCAAGAAACTGCCTTCCGGGTCGGTTGCTCTGATCAGCAGAAAGGCCGCAAGGATCAGCACGGCAACCCCAAAGAATGCCCCGACCCCTTGCGTTATCAGGCGCACGGGCAGCGGGCGCTCGCCATTGCGGATCACAATCGCTGAGATGTTGTCGTTGCTGCCGATCCGTTTGGCTAAGCGCACCAGTTCGTCGGCGGCGGCCTGTGAAGGCATCGTGCGGACTATTTTTTCGATGGCACTGGGCGGAACAGGCCCCTTGGCCCCGTCGCTGAGCCCGTCGGAACAGATCACGAGGATATCATCGGGCTGGAGAGTCTGGTTAAAGATCGTGACGTTGACCATTGCGTCGCCCATGGCCTGCGACAGCGACTGGTCGCGTCTCACGTGATCCTGGCTTAGTTTTTGTGGTTTTGCCCCTTTGCGAAAGAGGATGACGGGACTATCGCCCACATTGGCAATGATGGCTTGGCGTTTGTCTGGCTGGCCTTGATGATCAAGAATCAGCGCCGCTGCCATGGTCGAGCGCATATTATTATTGGCGGCGACTGACTCCTCAAAGATCTCGCGGGTTGTCGCCTGGATCGCACGTTGGAAACGCTCGGCATAGCTACTTCCCTCCGGGTGCTCGCCCTCGTAGTAGTGGAACATTAACCTTTCGACGACCCGTTTGCTCGCGACCTCGCCGTTATCATTGCCACCAACGCCATCAGCAACAATGTAGAGTCGTCCCAGGGCTCGGCGCTGGGCTTCAGTGACCTGCTTTTGCTCCTCAACCCGCAAGACCCGGTCTTCGTTATTTGGGCGACGGCCTTTGTCACATTGACTGCCAATGTCAAAGGCCTGGGTGAACGTTTTGGCCGTCATCGGATACCTCCCAGGTTGAGTTGATAATCTGGACACCAGCCGGTGCGACTGTCGGGCAGGCGCACGTTATACCATGTGTTCCGTTGTTCAAGGATGGTCAGGTTGACCCCAGAAGGAATCAACCGGCTCTGCGCACTGTATGGAATAATGCTGCCGTCGGTCGAGGGTATGTTGCGCAGCGCACAGCCCGAACGGGCTGGAGTGATGCTGCCACCGGTATTCAGTGAGGCTGTACTCGGCGCAGCAATGCTTGTGGTTGGTGCAAGCCCCGTGGTTGGATCGATTGCGACCGACCCCGCGCCTGGTGGATTAATGACGAACCCTGCTTGATTCGCGCCTGTTCCAGGTTGCTCGATAACCGCCAGGGTTGCTGTTGGTGGATTCACCGTTCGTCCAGGTACTTGAGGGGAGCTTGTCTGAAACGGATTCATCACGAGGATCAAGAGGGCTATGACCACTGCCACGCCCATTACCCCGTACGCCAACCATTGTTTGTATTTGTGCTGAACGGGTACCGGGGCCATCAGATCAAGCGAAATCCCATCGCTCGCGAGGGCACGGCGCAATTCATAGGCAAGCTCTTCGCAGGTTGCATAACGTAACGTCCATTCATATGCCACCGCACGAATGATCACGTCTGCCGTGGCAGGCATCTTGGAGAGGCCCTGGCGGATGCGGGCATACCCACTATCGCGCAACGCACGCATCTGCTTCTGCTCACGGTCGGCATGTCCACCGAGCAGGGCCTTGCCACTCAGCAGCTGGTAAGCGACCATTGCCAGGGCAAACTGATCCGTTTGTGGCTGTTCGTCGCCTTCATACTGTTCGGGGGGCATATATTGTGGCGTGCCCAGGCTACGCTCGTTTTCGCGCATAAACCCTGGGTACTTGCCTGCACTCAGATCAATGAGCAGTGCATCCCCGGCGGAATTTACCATAATATTGCCAGGCTTGACGTCGCGGTGGACAACAGGTGCATCGGGATGCCCATAGTGCAGATAATCGAGTGCCCCGGCAATCTGCTCAATAATGCGTAAGGCCAACCCAGGGGCGACCCAACTTGTCAATAACTCAGTCAGCTCTTGTCCATCATAAAACCGGGTTGCCAGACAGAAAGGTTGCTGTGTGGTATAACTTGCAACATACTCAACTAGATGCGTATGGTTGCGACCATGCTCTTTGGCGCGACGTAAGAGGCCCATTTCATTGAAGAAATAGGATTTAACACTCTCGTCCTGCCCATCGAGAAATTTAAGGGCCACTTCAGAACCGTCCCTTGTATAGACTGCCTTGTAGACAGGGCCAGTCAGACCACGTCCTAGTTTCGTAATGATCTGAAAGCTGCCATAGCGTGATCCAGGGGCCAGATCTTGCATAACAACCTCTTATGTTCGGGTAATACCACCACTGATCGAACTGCTTGGCCCTTTGAACCGTCGACTAAACCAGACCAATGAAGTCATCAAGACGGAGACGACGATGAGCAATGGCACGGCTCGTAGCGCGTATCCCTGCAAAGCTGGGCGCAGGTTGAGCCCACCTTCGGGTCCATCAATAGGGATGTCAACAAAGAGTGGCACAGCCGGGCTTTCGCCCCGTCCGGGGCCTTCAACACGAATGATCAGATTATGGGTTTTGCCGTCATCAATCAGGTCAGTTGTGTAGCGCAACACATACGCGCTTTGACTGACAACGTTGACATGACTGCCATAAAAATTCTGGATCTCTTCGCCTGAGGGGTTGCCAATATACGCACCCTTGGTTTTGTTTGCCAGGGTCGTCAGGGTGGCAGCATTGCTTGCGAGGCGTTGCTGTGGGCCAACGCCAACAATGAGCATCCTGACATTGCGTGCGCTTGCCTCGGCCATCAGTGCATCAAGTGAACCAACGCTGGTCGAGTCGCCACCATCGGTCACCACCAGCACATAGGCCTCGGCCCCTCGCTCAGCGGCTGCATCGGCTGTTGCCGCCACTGCAAGCGAAATCGTATCAAAGATATTGGTCTTGCCGGTACGTGGTGCCATCTGATTGAGAGTGTTGATGACTGCATTGCGATCATGCACAAAATCGGGTAGTTCCATCGGTCGTATGTTTTCACCACTGACGGTAGGAACACTGAGAGGGATAAAGAGTCCGATGTGCTCGGGATTGTTCGGGGCGATCGTTCGTCCGGCTTCCAGAAAATCAATAATCAATCCCCGCCCACGCGCCACGTAATCGGTTGGATCGCCCGCCGCATTCATCAGCAAACTGGCATCGTAGACAATGCCAATGGTTGAACCTACAACCTCCAACTCAACTGCCTGACTCCCTGCGACTGGCTGGGTACCACCTGGCAGCGTCGCCAGATCGACACTCTGAAATGGATTGACGGCATCGGTTTGGGTTTCGCTCACTTCAAGGCGTGGATTGATCGTGAGATTATCCTCAATGAGCCGTAGATCGCGTGGGGTGATCCCTTGCAGGTCACGGCCAGTTGCTCGATCGCGGACACGAAAGAGCACCTCGACCGTCCGGCCATCAATGCGCAGGCCATAGGTGTCAACCTGAACGTCTGGGCTTCCCTGAGCTGCCGCAAAGGTTGGCACCAACAGGGCCAGCATAACAACGAGGATGAGCAGATAACGCATTGCTAGGCTCCATTTCGCTCATAGACCATTGCCACAGCCGTCGGTAGGCTCGGTGGACCAAGATAGATCGTATCGCCTGGTTGCAGTTCCATCGCGGCCCCATTGAGCTCATATTCTTGCCCGGCCCGCACAATATAGGTTCCATTCATGCTGCCATCATCAATGAGTTGTGGCGTGCCACCTTTGACTTCGAGGCGGGCATGTTTGCGTGAGACCACGGTATCGGTAATCAAAATATCGGCATCCTGTTTGCCAATGGTGCCATTGCGTACCGCATACTGGCTGCCAGTTGCTGACCCCTGGGTGACTTTCAGCACACCGTATTGACTACTGAGGGCCGCTGCACTTCGCCCAGGATTCATCGCTCTCGTCACGGCTTTGGTCAGCGACTGTGAAATCTGTTGCACAATCGGGCTTGCGACTGGCACATCACCAACGAGCGAGCCTGCTACCATGATGATCATCGTCAGGGCTGCCCCCACAATGCCATAGAGGGCCAGCGTATCAAGGCTTGCCCCGAGCATCCGTGCCTGCGCAAGGGGAAAATCCTGTGGTCGGCCAGGGATCGCAAACTCCACGTGAGCAAGCGAGGCCTCAAGGTTGGTGCTGACATAAAACGATGGAAAGACCATCAAGGCCGGAATGCCAGCGACGACGAGCCAGAAAAAGATCATTGGCGGCGACGTCTTGCGCCGCAACGCAAATGCCATCAACGGATACGCCCCACCGGCAATGATCATTGCGGGCAACGCGGCAAATGTGTACCACCAGAGGCGACTCATCTGCGCGTAGCTCTGCATATGCGCCCAGAACTCGAAACTGTTCATATGCTGCTCCCTCTCACTTATTCCATGCGCTTTCAGTTAGAAAGGATCGGGTATCCATGCGCCTAACTTGTTTATGTATGTATCAACCTGTTCTTTGCCCTCCTGAACCTTGTTCTGAACTTCCTGGCCAATCTTCTCGGCTTGATCACCTATCTTCTGGCCCGTATCTTTTATGGTTTCGCCGATGGACTTACCGGTATCTTGTACGATATCTCCGATGTTCTCATCAGCTTGTGCGCCGTAGTCCGTTGCATCGTTATAGCTGTCAACCAGAACCCATGTATCGGCGTTGAAGGGAGGAGTTGTATTATTCATGTCCTGGCGTGTTGGCATAAAATCATGTTGATATCCAGTCATATGCATTGCACCACCTACCGCAAGTGTTTCTCCTGGCTTTAACCCAAAAGCAACGGTTGTTAAAACCGACTCAGGTGTAACCGAAACAGGTAAGCCACTCACAATGTCACCCGGGGCATCAAAATCTGCATAGGTCTTGCCCTCTGGCACAGTGTCGATTTTTGGTGCTCCATAGGTGCTGACAGTCTTGAGATTCAAGCCATTCTGGTTGAAAAAAGACGTGTTACTCGCCACTTGCTGGGCAACAATGCCTCCCAGGCTATAACCAAACAGATTGACCGCTGCGCCAGGGTGTTTTTCACCCAACTCCTGCAACATCTCCCGCACCTTTCGCGCATATTCAGTGTCTCCACCGAAACCAGCCTCAGGCGCATCTGTCCAGAGCGAATTGATCCCGGTACGGCTCTGATCACTCCCTTGCAGTAGCACGGCAAACTCATTTGGGCCAACCTGGTAGATTTGGATTTCATTGCCATTATTTTTATCTGGGCCTAAAAGATCAAAAATTTCACCCATGTTTTGCGGTGGTTGCTCAAGTTTTGGTTTATCTTCATACCACGGTTTTTCCTGGCCCTCGCCGATGCCGCCTGCTGTACCTCCCCCACTCCCACTTCCGCTATCGCCAAAGACAGCCGCAGCCTCGTCCATGCGTTGCGCCAGGGCTTCGAGTTCTTTGGCAAGGTGAAGCAGGGTGTTGACCTCGGGGTTGTAGCGGGCGACAATGCGTGCCCATGCCTCCATGCCACGATCACGCGCCTTGCCACTCCAGACCATATCGAGCATCTCCATTGACTGTTGCATCGAACCAGTTCCGGTGGAAATCTGTTCGGCAGTTGTACGCATCTGGTTGGCGACGGCACGGAGTTGATCGGTATCAGCACGAATGATGCCTGGCATGGTTTGAGCTCCTTTGTGTCCGTGATATAGAGGTCAAAACAGAATATGAATGATGTTCGAGGCTCCACATGGTCTGGGTGAAACCGTTGGTGTGCTTGGCTGGCTCTTCGTCGAACCCGGTTGCGCAGGCGCTACAACAGGTCAATCAGTTCCTTCAGCATCTGCCTGACTTCTTCGGCACTGGCTGGCTGGCACTGTAGTTGAGTTGGATTCAAGGTTCGCATCATCCAGAAGCCCTGATGGTTATGCAAGAGCGTTACGGTGCGCGTCTCTTCTTCCGCTCCCGGGTTTGTGCGATCAATCGTTTGCACGATGGCCGAGTCACGTTCGCCAGTGAGCAATTCGGCAAATAGTTGTCCAGTTGCCTCGTCGGCCCCGGCTGCAACCACGCGTTCTGCCACATGATCTGGTTCTGCTTGCACGGCGTTCTGGATTTGCTCTAACTCGGCTTGATCAAGCGTAAAAGTTGTCGCTTGTGGCCGTGTCTGATCGGCGATCGCAAACAGTGCAGTCAAATCTTCCTGGAGGGACAGCCTTTCACGGGCAAGCGTAAACTGATGCAAGCCACTCTCGGGCTGCGTATGCTTGATCCAAAGACCATCGTTGTGATGGACGATATAGCTCTGCAAGGCTTCCTGTCCAGCTTTACGGGTAATCGTTGAGAGTGAACGTGGCGCTCGGGCTGCCCCATTGAGCGTTGTACGGACGGTTTCTTCCAGGACGAGTTGCTTCTCTTCATCGCGGTTCAACATCCCTCGTGCTTGCAGAGCACGCCCAGCTGCGGCAAGCAGCGCCTGACGCTCTTCAGCGTTAACACTGGCGAGCGAGGCCGGATCAATGCCAAGGAGTCCTCGGGCACGTACGTAAGAAAGGGCAACATAGACTTCTTCCTGGCTCAACACGAAGGTGGCTTGGGTCGTCATTTCGGTAAACCTTTCTGCAACACTGCATAGCTACTGTGCGATGGGATGATGTGAGTCGGTTCCAATGCGTTTCAGTTCTTCCCTAACATATTCCGGGCTGGCATAGGCAAGTTGCACGAGGCGGGCAGGTTGCCCGGTTTCCAGGACAAACCCACGGCCAGGGGGCATCTCACTGGCAAGCACGCTCTTGAACCGTTTGGTAATGGGCGGAGCATAGGGTGCCGAATCGCTGGGGGGGCGTCCACTAATCACCTCAATCGCACTAGCCCGGACGGCTCGTAGCAGCGTGCCACTATTGAGGCTCATCGGATCGGTATAGGAGATCACACAATGCAAGCCGACATCACTACCACGGCGAACAAAGGGGTCAAACGCGGTTGTCATCGGATTATCCTGCGCGACCAGATCCCAGTTATGGATGATCACGATGGTACGTCGGGTAATTGGGAGGCCACGGCGCAGCAGGTTGAGTCGTTCAGCCAGTTCGCCCGTCAATTTTTGGAGCACCGCTAGGAATTCATCCTTCTCCGTCACAACAGTGATGTCACGGACTTCTTTGTTTGCCAGCGTCAGTTCCGCAAACGTGCGCACCTGGGGCAGTGCAGCAAGATCGCGCAGGGCGCGCATACTATAGTCAACCAGCACAAATTCGACATCGTCAAGCGCCATCCGCCGGGTTGCCGCAAGTATCAGTGTGCGTAAGAGCGAGCGTTTGCCATTGCGCAAGCCGCCTGTGATCAAGAGATGCGCATTTTGTTCGAGCGACCAGAGCAACGGTTGGAGTGAAGCGCTCTCGATTCCCAGGGGGATCGTCGGGCTTGAGTCTGGAGGCAACTGTGTGAGCAAGGTTCCCACTTCAACTGTTGGCGGCAGCAGATGTAAGCCCTGGGGTTTGCGAGGATCACCGCTTGCCATGATGTGCTGCCAGGTTGCTCGTATGAGATCGGCTGACCGTTGCAGTTCCTCAACAAGGTCGCTGTACGCAACTTCCTTCTCTTCGGCTTGCACATCAACATCTGCCGCTACCTTGCGCGAACGCAGGGCTGGCAACGCCAGTTGCACTTCGATGGGGCGTGGGGTACCACGCAAAAACGCACGTCCAGGTTGATCAGGTTTGATCAGCTTGCTCGCATAATCTTTGCCAATCAGCGCGGCTGAATCATCGTCGCTATTGAGCCGGAGCGCGATACGGGTCTCGAAATTGGCCAAGAGCGAGCCAACTTCACGCATCGTGTAGGCTGACACAAGAAAATAGATCCCATAGGCGCGGCTCTCACGCATGAAGGTTTTAAGGGTCTCAAGCACCAGTTCATTCTGATTCGTTACCTCGGCCAGATTGTCAATGACAATGACAAGCGCTGGGGGCGGAGGTTGAAGACCATCCGGCTGTCGGCTATAGCGCTCGCGGTACTGGCTCAGCGAAGCTACGCCCTGTTGTTGGAACATGGTGCGACGATCTTCGAGTTGATTCTGCAACTCGACAAACATACGTTCAATCAACAGATGTTGGCGTGGCCCAAGCACATGGGCAAGATGCGGTAGCTTGCCTTGCAGACCAATGCCTGCGCCAGTACTATCAATGACATAAAACCAGAGCTCGGTTGGGCTGAGGCTATGAGCTAAGGCCAGCATGATGGTCTGGAGCAGGGTTGTTTTGCCGCTGCCCGAAGCTCCCAGTGCCAGCAAATTGCCCCCGGCACCTGCGAGATCAGTTGTTAGCAGATCGTGACAGGCAAGTTCGGGCTGATCAACAACGCCAAAGGGCACATCAAGCCAGTTGGCCTTGCCGCCGCTACGTTGCATTAGTTCGGCGAGGGGCAAGGTGGCGGGGAGGGGTTCTTCCCAGATGCGATACTTTTGTGCTGCATAGCGTGCCCCTTGCGCCTCAACCATATGGCGTGCAACCAGACGAATCTCACTAATCTGCTCGCGATTACCCATTAATAGGGTAATGAGTTTGCGTGAAGCCAGATTGATTTGATGGTCAATTGCTTCAGCTTCACTCATCTCCTTCGGGTCATACGAGAGTTGATGGAGAGCCTGGAGAAAGAGGTCAATAGCAGCGCGGGTTGTCCGGTGCTGTTCTTTCAATTCGGTTTCAGTCAGGTTGCGTTCGAACAGTTCATTGAACTGTTTGCACATCGAGGCTATGCTTGCCTCAATCAACTTGTTGCGCCCGCTTTCAGTCAGCGTTGTTTTGAGTTGATTGACCAGATCGTCTAATTCCACTTCAAACATCTGTTGGGCACGTGTTTCACTTGTATTGATGCGCAAATGCCCTGTAAGATCAATCTCGCTTGTACTCCGCCCCGTAACCTGGCGATAGGTTGACGTAATGAGGGCCGACTGGAAAACCCGCACACCACTATTCTTATCGCGCAGAAAACCTCGCCCGGGTGTATCTGTCCCCAGTTGGGCAGCGTCGGGTAGGCCAAGCATCGTACGGCTATCATCTTTTGAATTGACCCGTAGTGACATCCAATAACTTAGGTTATTTTGTAGACCTTCTTTAATCAGCGAAGGCTGCTGCGTAGCAAAGAGCAAATGCACCCCTAGACTGCGCCCTTGTTTGCCTACGCGGATCAATTCATCCTGAAACTGAGGATAGTCGCGAATCATCTCATCAAATTCATCAATCGCAATGAAAAGGTTGGGCAAGGGCTCGCCGCGCTGGTCGAAACCGGCCCGGCGGTAGCTTTTAATATTGGGCACTCCCTTGGCGCTCAACAGGCGCTTACGGCGATCGAGCTCGCTATTCATCGCAATCAATGCTCGTTCAGCCATAAAACCCGAGAGATCTGTGACCATCCCGGAGGTATGGGGCAAGGCTTCAAGATCGCGGAAAGTGGCCCCACCCTTGAAGTCGATCAAGAGAAAATTGAGTCGATCTGGGTGATGACGAATCGCCAAGGCCATTAGAAAACTCAAGAGCAATTCACTTTTACCGGCACCGGTAGCCCCGGCAATCATGCCATGCACCCCGTGAATGCCCTCATTCAAATTGATTTCCATTGGCACTCCAGCACCCTGAGCCCCAACCGGCACAGGATGCCAGCTATCGGTAGGTGCCTTCGCCCAGAGGATTTGCGGATCATAGGTTGCTGCGTCGAGGATACCAAGCAACGAGAGCAGCGGAACATTACGGGGCATTTCACGGCCACCATCGGTATCAGCCAATTCGACCGGGGCTATGCGTAGAGCGAGTTCCCGACTCTGTTCGGTTGTTGCCATATCTGCTTTGAAGATACTGTAGCCGCCACCTTTGCCTGCAACCCCAAGCCGTGCGTGTTCAGGGGAACCTCCATGAACCAGATCAATGTACCCACCACATTCACTTGGCACGTCACGTACCTCAGGGACAAGGCAGATGGCACTGATATCAGCTGTTCGCCCGGTAATAAGTTGCGCAAAGAGCGGGTAGTCTTCACGATGCAGCAGGTAACTGCTCAGAATCACAACGAGGTGGGGACGTTGTCCACGCTGGTCATCTTCACGCCGCCGTTTGAGTTCTTTACTCAAGGCTGAGAGAACGCGGACGCTATCTTCTGGATTGCGGTCATAGCGGGCCAGAAGGCGATAACTCTCATCGCCATCCAGGGGCCGTGTATGGGGCAGGTAGCGGAGCCAGTCCCATGAGTCATCAAAGGTTGCATCCCAGAAGGCCGCAATCCGCACTTCGCTTGATGAATGGTGGATAACAAGTTGCCAGATCAGGGCCTGCAATAGATTGAGTGTTCGTCCGTCGGGGCCTGCGATGCCAATTGACCCCACGGTGCGCAGATTGAGACTAACGGGAACATCGCGTACAAGGCGAAATTGCTCAGCGATGAGCAGCGAGTCTTCAACGTCTTTGGTGTAGGCATTGACGCTGGGCGGCTTGATCGTCACACTGGTTGGTCGATCACCGCGCCCAATGCGCAACGCAAGAAAATCAGCATCTTCAGGCCGACGTTCCCAGAGCCGACTTGATGGTACTGGTTCATTCTTTTTGTTGATCTCACCATGGGCGATCTGGAGCAGGGTTTTCAGATCTGGGTCATTCTCCTCATAATAGCTGCGCTGTTGACGTTCGAGTTGCTGGAGTTGGCGGCGAATCTTTTCTAGGGCCGCCTGGTAGGTCTCGCGATACGTCACCAGCGCCGCTTCGTATTCACGCTTCTGCTGCCGATAGGTATAAAAAGCCGCTCCGCCAGTGAGCATACCAATCACGACAATCGGTAAGGCACTCAGCATTGAACCTGCCCCAGCTGTGCTGCTCCGTGCTCCTGCAATGCCAAGATAGACGAGGGACGAGATGAGTGGAATCAGGATGCTAATTAACCGCATCCCACCGCGCATCGTTGGCTCTTGCGGTGGCCCAGGGATATTGATCTCATCATCAGGCAGGGTGCGCAAAATGCGCGGAGGACGATTGAAGAGCGTAAGCGGTTGCTCGTTTGATCCGCCTGATGCTGCCAGATCCGCATCACCTACTTTTTCGGCAGTCGCAAATGTCATCGCAAAGCTCCTGGCGATAGGACAAGCACAAGGTTCAAGTTGCCTTAAGCTCGAAGATAGTCTCGTTCGTACGTTTTGACGATATGCATCGTAGTGCTGTTTTGATAGCACTACGATGCATTATCAGATTCACCGATTATTCTTAATCAGATCGCTAGTCTCAAAAACTGCCACTGCTGTCTGCATCAATAATCTGCTGGCGTTCGTTGGTCACACCACTAATCATTGGTTCCAGATCGTTGATCGAAGCCTGAAACCGCGTGCGCCATTCTTGCCAAACATTCGAGAACTTCATCTGTGCATTGCCTTCCCAGGCACCCATCAGACCTTCAACTGAGCCCCCCAAAGCTGTCAGTTGCGAATTGAATTCCTCCATTGTCCGCCGCATCGTATCGATCGTTTGCTGTGCCTGGTCGATATCCATCCGAATCATGGCCATGGGTGTAACCTCCTGTGTGTGCGAATCCGTCTATACCTGTGCGGTCTATCAAGCCAGCCCTTGCGGGAGATGTTAGCGTGCAATAATCGTTGAATGGAGCCGTATGGTGATTGGCCAACCCTCGCGACCCAGGAGGAGGGTTGTGGTTTGATTAATGTGAACAGCCTCGTTCCGCGTGTATTTTGTTCCACTGATGTAGATCTGATGATGAGCGATGAGGTACCAATTTTGACGCCAGATAATGCTGCAATGCCCTGGCTCACCGCGACTCACTGCGCTAAGGCGTGATTCGATCCCGAGCATCGTCAAAGCTCGTTCGCGCGCAACGACTGACTTTGGTAACTCATTGAGCAAATATTCGCGGTTTAGCACCAGGCCTTTTTCCCCAATCTGGTGGACGCATCCCGGTGCGATTTCAATCGAACATGGGCCAAACGCTGGCCTGGTGATGGGATCTGGTCGTGGTACAGGATTTGGAGTCTTTGGCTCTTTTAGTGGTTGTGTTGTAGGCTTTTGCCCTTGCCACCAGGGTTGGCGGGCATCGGTCAGATAGAGCTCTTCAAAAGCTTGCATGCGCAGGCTGCGCAGCGTGCGTTTTGGGTCAATACGTTCTTTATGTGAGCCGTGATCGCGGTAGAGCGCATAGGGGATTAATTCACCCTGGACATCCTGTTCGGCCAGGCGATAATCTTTTTTCCAATAGGTAATCAGGTCACCAACAATCTTCTCATCTGAAATATTTAGTTCTCGTTGATCAGCTGAAGATGGACCTAAACGAAGACGAATCTTTACCTCAGCCATACGCCTACCTTACGCTCTCTGTTTGATCTTCCCGCACAAAACCTCAGAGTTTTACCCATCACTCCATCTGTACCAAATCCCCCTTTTTGACTCTTGCTTTTTTGGTTAAGATTTTTTAATCGTTGGGGTTGTGTTTTTTTTGCTCTAATGACGAACTGGTATGTAGCGTACGCTTTCTGCGCTGCTGCCGAAGGGAGTGCCGGCTTTAGCCGGCTAAAGCCGGCACTCCCTAGTGCCGGCTTCTGGTGTTCCAGACATTAATCCGCTCGACCAGACCGCACCGGTCTGCGCGTTGGCCTTGGGCGGCCCTCATCAAGAGTCGTACCTTGCCCTCTTAACCCCGCCTTAACCAGGGTTAGATTCTTGTAACCTTTTGGTCATATGTTGGTAATGCCTGTCATATATGCTATGATAGGTCTGTGAAAAGGTTACGGTGCTGGCGTGGGCCGCCCTGGCTCCTGGTACGCCACTACCCCTGTCACGTGACTTGTTTCTGTTCACTCGATCCTTCTGTAGCAAGTCGGAGCCTCTGATGGAGCCGTGTGATTCCTCTGGTTTGCGATGTCTCGCCGTGGTGCGCCGTGTGGTGGTGGCTGAACAGTGGTCGTTGACTGAGGCCGCGCAATTGGCGCTGGCTCAACGCGTGGCGATGTGTGTCTCACCTGATAGCAGCGATGAGGATGTGCGCTCGGTGGTGTGGAATGTCTATTTTGATGCGCCTCTCGTTGATGCGTTGCGCTCTGGTGATTTGACCGGCCACGAAGCTGAGTGGTTGGCGTGGTTTGGTCAGGTGCGGGCGATACTTCACCATACGGGCCTCGATTGGGTGAGCGATGATGCCGTCGATTTCGATGATCTCGCGCAGGTGGCCTTGCTTGAGTTGCTGCGCTCGCTCGCTTCGTTTCGCTTTGCTAGTCGCTTTTCTACCTGGGCCTATCAGGTCATTTCCAATGCGGTCAATCGCCATCTGCGCGATCTCCACGCACGCAAACGCTCCGGTACGTTTGATCGTACCGTTGATTGGATGACGCTGCCGGTCGAAGATCCTGATCCCGATACGCCCGACAAGATGGCCCTCGGTCAGATGCTCGATCGTTTGGTTGAGACTGAATTGATCCGGACTATGGGTGAGCGCAATGCGCGGATTTTTCATCTCTGGGCGTGCGATGATCTCACCGCTGAGATGATTAGCCATCGGGTGCATCTCAGTACGGCCCGCATCCACGCGATTATTGCTGAGGCACGGGCGTACCTCCGCGCTAGGCCTGATCTGCGCAATTGGTATGATGGTGGGATCTATTAAGCAACCTCTTAGGAAAAAGCCAGCTTAGCTGGCTTTTTCCTAAGAGGTTGCCTTTCAGCCCTATCCCCGTGGCTCGGCTCGGTGTGACGAAAACAAGAGTCAATTGGCGCAATTTGGTACAGATAGGGTAGAATGAGATAGGTGTTTTTGCTGTTCGGGTGGTGTTGCACACTCGGACAAAGGTTGTATCATGAATCTACCCTCTTGTAACGATATCCGTGAGGCGTTGCTGCTGACACTTACTAGTACCCACAAGCCGCTGCAGACGCCCGCGATTGCCCGCCATATGCGCCGTTGCCCCGAGTGCATGGCCCTCCGTACCCACATTCTTGGCCTGTTGCTCCCCGGTGCCGATGAGCCTCGCGGCGGTTGTCAGGCGTGCCACGATGCGCTGGCTGCGTATGTTGATCGCTCGCTTGATGCCGGTGCCCGCGCCGCCGCCGTGGCGTTCCCTCAGGTCTGGTGGTATCTCTGGGAGTGCGCTGATTGTACCGAGGTGTTTGTCCGTACCGCTGCGCTCGCGACGGCTGAACGTGAAGGTCGGTTGTTGCCCCCTTTTGCCTCCCGCGTTCCGGTACGCCGCCCCGCCCCGCCATCCCTGCGCTCGCATCGCCTCCTTGGGCGCATCGCTGTGGCTTCGCAAATGGTGGTGCGGATGATCCAGGCCCGTGAGGCGCTTAGTGTGGCCTATGGCGAAGAGGAAGATCTCTTCATCACTGAGGTTGAGCAAGAGGGTTATAGTTTTCAGCTCAGTGTGCATCCGCAGCCCGACGGTACCTGGGCGATTCGTGTCTGTGTTATTCCGCCCGTGGTCGGCCATGCCGTGGTGCAGCTCGGGGCCAATCGTTATCAAGCCCCCTTTGATGAGCAGGGCATTGCTCAGGTGATCGACCTCTCGGCTGAACAACTGCGCCAGGATCATGGCACGCTGATGGTGATGATTGAGATGGAGGAGTGAGGCTCCATCTCAGGGCCGTACGCGCTCGAAGACTTTGTACTGGCTGTCTTCCAGGATCAGCCGGAAGGCCCCAGTTTCGATAACTGGTTCGTAGAGGCGATTCTCGCGTGCAAAGCGCCCCACAACCAGGTAATCAGGGTCGTTCTTTAGCGGGTCGTAATCAATCCCCACCTCTTCACCCAGCAGGCTGCGCCGATTCAGTTCAACATGCAGTTGATCCGGTGGAAAGGTGTAGGGCTGATTGAGCAGAAAGTGCAACTCACTCTCGTAGGTCTCGATGCGCGTTCCCGGTGGCTCGGCGTTGAGCAGCGCGGCGACCCGAAAGGCGGCCCGGTCTTCGCTGGAATAGTGGTTCACAAGGGTCTGGATCGTAAGGGCCAGGGCTGTTGTCGTCATAATGATGGCAACCAGTGCCCCAGCACCTTGCCAGCTCGGGCTCCGTAGTGTCAAGAGATCAGTCAGGCGCCGCATGCTCTGGCCCAGGGCAAAGTTTGCGGTGAAGTCGCGGAGCATCGTAGCGACAAAGATGCTGCCGATCACAACGGGCGGCGCAATATAACGTGGTACCCCTACCGAAAGCAGCACAAACCAGCCAAGCCAACTGCCGATAAAGGCCAGCAGCGCCAGCCGCATATACCAGCGGGCCAGGTTGTCACGCTTGATGTGCTGACCTTCTTCAACCAGGCCGTATGCGTCTATCTCTTTGCCACCCGTAGCCATAGCTCGCTGCTGCCACAGGCTTCGTAGCCCCCATCCCAGCGCTACCAGGGTTGGTAATCCCAGAACAAAGAGGATGATCAGCGCAAATTGGCGGTTAAAAGGGTTCAGGACAAGCGCAACGACCCCAAGGAGACCCTCAACCGGATCGAGGGGCAAGGCTGGATCAACTGGGAGCCACCCGCTCAACAGCCCAAGAAGGCGGGTCGTCCCATAAGCGCCAAGCATGGCAAGCCCGACCATCCCGGCGACCCGCCACTGCCGCCAGAGCAACGCCGCGCCCAGCGTTGTCCCGAGCGAGGCGAGCAAAAAGGGCGCGGTCTGACCTTTGCTGATCCAGGCGAACCCGAGGCCAAGCATGGCTGGCAGCAAGGCCAGCCATTGGCCCCGCAAGGCCCACCAGAGCGCCAGATAGCCCGCCAATAAAGCGAACATCATGGGCATCTCGGCGAGCACCTGGCGTCCCTGGAGCAAGGGGTGGATCTGGATTTGCATGGTCAACAGGAGTGCAGCAAAGACGGTTGTCCAGGCTATCTGCCGGTCAAAGAGGCGATCTCCCAGCGCGGCGAGCAGCAGGATGACGCCGACGGCACAGAGCACCCCAAAGAGTCGGCCCTGCCATAGCCCCACCCCAAAGAGCTTCATGCTGACGCCAACCGGAACCGTCACGACAAACGATGCCTCGAGCCCGCCCCGGGCGAGTTCGCCATCGCGCAAACGCCCATAATGATCCAGTTCCACCCAGTGCCGTGCCACCGACAACGTCCACCCCTCGTCCCACCACATCGGCGGCCCGTCCAGATTCCAAAGGCCAAAGGCGAGCAAGACGACGGTGAGTAGGAGCCATTGAAAAGAAGATAACAAGCGGTTTTTTGTAGCGTGATTAGGGTTGAGCGTGTTGTTCATGGGTTGGCTTTACTAGACTGGTACAATAGAGACCTCACAAGGTCTCGCAGACCTGTGAGGTCTGACGCAGATGACAGCGTGACGTTTGCGCTAGTGGCATAATACCATTACCTTGGTATACGTAGTCCTATGCAGATTCCTCACTCCGCTCCGCTCCGTTCGGAATGACAGAGGACACGCTGGAGCCGACAACACGGTTTGTTGCTTAGGAGCGGAGCGAAGCATCTCTGCCGAGGGGACGCCTGAGACCCTTCGCTGCGCTCAGGGTGACAAAATATCAGAAAACTTCGTTCACAGACTAATCAGTAGTGTGTCAACAAAGTTTTCTGGTAGCGCCGCCGACCACGAATACTGAGCACGAATAACCGAATATGGGCGTTGTGGTGCGGTATTCGTTTCTTCGTGGCCCTCATTCGTGGACGGCGAACGACCCCAGAAAACATACTTTACAGACTAATCAAGTTCTGCCCAAACAATAAGGATCATTTGTGTCTCATTCACGATCAATCCAGCCAACCACACTGATGCGCTCAGTCGCAATGAGTGCGCTTCTGGTTCTCTCGTGCGTGCATATCTTCCTTGTGATGCGCTATGCTGCGACGGTCATTCCTCTGGGTGGCGATGCTCGTTCGTATATCGCCGCTGCACGGGTCTTGCGTGAAGGTCAGAATCCAGTCGAGGTGCAGCTTGAACGGTTCCTTCCCGAGGCCGAGGCTGAGATTCCAGTTTACCTCTACCCACCCTTCCTGGCGCTGCTCTTGCTTCCCCTTGCGCAGTTGCCCTATGCTACCGCGCTTGCGCTCTGGATGATTCTGGTTGGCGTAACAACGCTTGTGCTCATCATTGTACTGCAACGTCTGGTTCCATGGTATGTCGCGTTGTGCGGTGTGCTCTTCTTTTTGCCAACCTGGCAGTCGCTCTGGCTTGGGCAAATTAATGCGCTGATTGCGGTGCTGCTGACGCTTGCGCTGCTGGCTTGCGTGCAGCAGAAAGATGTGCGTGCTGGCGTTGCCTTGGCGATTGGTGCCCTGTTGAAAATCACCCCAGCCTTGAGCTTGCTTGTCCTTGGTTTTCACCAACGGTGGCGTGGTCTGGTCGCTGCGGCCGTGACCGGATTGATCGTGGTGGTTGGCTCACTCCTTCTCACGACCATTGATGTCTGGTATACCGGATCGCTCTATGCTGCAACCAGCACCTGGACTTCACCCCTTTTGCTTTCGTGGACCGCCATTCTGCGTCAGCAGCCTGGAAGCATCGCTACGGTTGGGCCACTGGTTGTGACGGCAATCATGCTGCTCGTCAGCCTGCTCCGCATGCGTCAGCTTAGCCCGGCCATGGGTTTTGCCGTGAGCATCATTCTGCCCCTCCTGATCGCAGGGGTGGTGTGGCACTACTCGGCCGTCACGGTTCTCCCCGCCCTTGCCGTGTTGTGGCAACACAATGCACGCGCACGCCTGCTTGCACTGGTCACGTGGGCCATGATCTCGCTGATAGGAGGGATCTTTCAACCGATCATGCTTACGCTCTGCTGGCTTGTTTGTTGCTGGCCGAACCTGCTGGGATCGAGAGAGAGCCTCTCGGGAACAAGTGCGATAAGCAAGGTTGATCATATTTCAGGCTAGAGGGTTTATGTTTTTACCACCTTCGTCTTCGCTTCAATTCCGGCCTGGTCGTAGCTCATTTGCGTTCGTGAGGCTGCCGGTATCTGGGCTTGTCCAAAACAGAGCGTACCCCAACAGACGGGTAGCAGCACCAGTGCCAGTGGCTGCGTGGCAGACAACGTAAGCAAAAGCCATGTTGCTCCTGCTAACCATCGGTTTAAGCCACCAGATGACCAGAGCACGGCAAGAGCAGGTAACGCCATCACGAGGTGATGACTCCATCCGATTGGTGCGGTAAAAAGTGGCACCAGCAAGATGGCTGCCAGTGCAGTGGCTGGAGCAAGATGCCTGGCTCGATATAAGGTAATGGCTATTAGGCCACCTGCCAGGCCCATTGCTATCAAACTAGACCCCGACAACCCTTTTATCAGTGAACCCAGTGAAACAAGCGTTGCGGTTTGACGCTCGATTTGAAAAGGCACCAGAAAACCCTTCAGCCAGGTATCGAGGCTGATGCGTGGCAAGGTGATGATTACAACCACGCTTGCTATGCCTAGGCTTGTCATAAGGGTGCGACGTGGGTGATAGAACATAAGAACAAGAAGCCCAGCGAGCGGGGTTATTTTGATCATAGTGCCAAGAAAAAGAGAGAATATGCTAGTAAAAACGCGATGATTTGATATACTATTGATACTGATGATGAATAATAAAGCAATGAGAGCATTGACCTGTCCGTTATACCAGCTTTCCCAGATTGGTAAAAAGAAGAAAACCGAAAACCAGGCTATTTTCCATTCCATCAGTTGTTTTAAAGAGAAAACAAGAAGAACATTTATAATCCCAATAATCAAAATCCATATATACATAGCCATTTGCATGTTCATCGAAACTATTGGCATGCATAAAAAAGCAAGAAATGGTGGATAAATATAGGGTGTATTTTGCAAATAAAATCGTGATGTCAATAATGTTCCTTCAGGAACCAGATCACGCAAACTTTGCGCATAGGGATCACTGCCGCTCATCAGGGCACGCGCTGCGGCTATATAGCTCCACGCATCAAAGCCAAGAGGAATCATGCGGCTCATTGTGATTACATAGATCACAATCGGTATCGTTAAGATGATCATCAGGAGCATAATGAAGCGTTGACGAGATCGATCAGTCGCAAAGATGATCATAGAGACCCTGCCTGCTTGCCCTACTTCCGCGCCACAATCACCAATGTCGCACATGTCAATTCATCACGGGTATACGCACTCAGTTCGGCTTCGAGTGCGGGGGTGAGCCATTGTTCGCCTTCGCGTAGGTTGCAATATGCCTTGAGAATGGCAAAATGTTGCGCAAAGGCTTCGAGATACTGGTGTTTCCGCCACTGGTTGAGCGGGACGGTAAACGGTCGTCGCCGCTGGCGTAGATGATCCCATGGTTCGGCCCCTCGCGGGAGTGTCCGCAATGGGTATTGTGTGAAACTGACATTATGCCCACCCGACGGGCTCGTAAAGAGGTGGATGCCAATCCAGAGCATGCCTCCTGGACGCACAACCCGGGCGAGATCTTGCACGACCGCAGGGACATCCAGAAAATGCTCAAAGGCTGCCTGCGAAACAGCAAGATCAAAACTAGCGGCAGCAAAAGGCAGAACCGTGACGTCGCCCCCCACTAATCCTTGCGCGGCCATGGCCGCTTGCGTCAGACCCAATTGCGCCGCAAACATCCGCCGCAAAACCTGGTACGCCCCTCGCCTCCAACCTTTGCCTGGTCGATTGACATAATCAATGCCAGTCACCTGATGATTTGCCTTGCGCAACAACGCATACTGTGGCCGCAAACTCCCGTTGCCGACATCGAGGATCGCACGTGGTTGACGTAGATCAAGCCAGGGCTCAAGATCACGGATGCGCTGGGCATAGGTCTCAGCCTCTTTCGCGGCCCTTTGGCCGGTCAGCATCTGCCAGGCATAACGGGGGTAATCGCTGGGAAGTGGGCTCATGGGGTTCCCTTACTATGCTGTTCCTGCACGGATCAGCAGTTCCAGTGTCTGTTGGGCTGTCGCCTGCCAACTGAAGGCCTTGGCCCGTTCGATGCCACGTCGTTGCAACTCGACGCGCAGCGAGGAGTCGTCCAGGGCACGCCGCATAGCTGCCGTTAGGGCGGTGGTGTCGCCGGGTGGAATGAGGAGCGCGGCCTCACCGGCCACCTCGGAAAGCGAGCTGACATTGCTGGTGATCGTCGGGCAGCCACAGGCCATTGCCTCAAGGACAGGGAAGCCGAAGCCTTCGTAGAGCGATGGGAAGACAAAAAGGTCGGCACCGCTGTAGAGCGCGACGAGATCGGCCTCGGAGACGAGGCCTAGTCGCCTGATGCGGTTAATGACGGGACTCGCTGCAATCCGTTGCTCCAATGCGGCGCTCGGCCAGACCGCAGGCCCAACGAGAACCAGGTCGTGCGTGATCGATGGGGCAATTTGCTCAAAGGCCCGAAGCATCCCGAGCAGGTTCTTCCGGGGATGATCGCTGCCAACCGATAAGATGTAGGGCTGCTGCAGATCGTAGCGCCTGCTTACGTCCGCAGCACTCCTTGGGTGAAAACCCAGTGGGACACCGGGGTAGATGACCTCGACTCGCTCAGATGGCGTAGCTGTCAGGGCCAACAGATCGCGCCTTGTCGCTTCAGAGAGCGCCGCAATCCGTGTTGCTCTGCTCGTCAGCCCTGAAACCGTGCAGCGAATGTAAGCTTGTTCGCTCCACGGCCACTGTTCCGGGAAGCGGTGGTACATCATATCTGGCACCAAGACTACGGTTGGACAGGGTACATAGAGTGGGCGCACATGGGCCGGACAGTAGAGCGCATCAACACCAAGCTGACGGCAGAGCATCCCAATCGCCACATGATCCCACCAGAGACGAGCAGCGGCAGCATTGGGTGCCGGTGCCAGCGGCGCGATTCGAAACGCACCACGCAGCTCTTCCGGTACGTGCTGATCAGAACCCACGAACAACGTCAGTTCATGCTCGGTATCTAGCTCGGCGATGGCACGGAGCAGACCCAGCAGCAGCGTCTGCACCCCGTAGCCCGCATACGCCGGGCCGAGCAGGCGCGCAAGGAAGGCGAAATGCATAAACTCAGTCCCTCTTGTGCCCATTGGGGCGTTGAGTGAGCAGCCATGCCCAAAGCAGAAGATACTCGCGAGCGTAAAGCGTTTGTTTTCCTATCGCTTCGGCAAGCAGCATAACTAGTCCACGCATCAAATAGTTAAAACTTGTTGCTAACCAGATTAGATTTTGCTGTCGATTTGAAAGACGATAGTAGTGAATAAAATAACGCTGTGCGCTCAGATACTCGCTCCGTTTTGCCCAGACTTTGACCCGTGAAAGTGTTTGATCACCTAGGTGGGTGATCGCGGCCTCGGCAACAAAGCCAATCGCTCGTCCATGGCGTTGAAAACGGTGGCACCATTCTACATCTTCATAGTAGAAATCAAAACCTTCATCAAGAAAGCCGACTGTCTCTACATCGCTGCGTCTGAGCAGCATACATGCCCCACTAATAGAAGGAACCGGCCCGCTACGGCGGCGGGTAACTTGTCGTATCAACCAACGTTGCCAGAGGCGACCCAACGGCAGCCCGGCGTCGAGCAGCCCTTGAGCGATAAGGTAGTCGAGCGGGGTAGGGAGATCGCGGGCGCATACGGGTTGGAGCACGCCATCAATACCAACTAAACGAGGGCCAACCATAGCATAGCTTGATTCGGCCCGCAGCGCCTCAAGCAGCATATCGAGTGCCCCCGCCGGAATCAGCGTATCGTTGTTGAGTACCAGCAGGTAGTCGCCACTCGCTGTACGCAGCCCCTGGTTATAGTTTTTGGCAAAGCCCTGGCGTGTAGGTGCCATCAGTCCTCGTACTTGTGGGAAATGCTCGCCAATAACTGGAAGACAAGCCTCACGTGAGCAATTATCAACCACGATGACCTCAAAAGACACTTGCGGTGGATGTTGGTAGATGGATGCAAGGCACGCCAGCGTATCCCTCAGCCCATCGCTATTGACGATGATGATCGAGAGGGTAGGCACGTTATGGGTTGGTGGCTGATGATACGTCATCGTCATTGGGTTATGTTCAGACTACAGCGATTGTTCGTCCGTACGCTGGCTTATGTTTCGCCATAGCCACACACTGGGGGCAAACCAGATCGCTAGGACGAGACCCACGCGCAGCACGGTAGCTATGATCAACTCTTTCATGCTTGCTGTCGAATGGAGCGTAACGATTTGGATAAGAAAATATGTTGCAAGACATAGGGTCAATATCCCAGCTAGCACGGCATAGAGGCGCAGCGCAGCTGCTGGCTGTTGGAAAATGAAGGGTTGGGCCAACATAAATAAGGCTATGACCACTCCAAGCTGAACCCAGATACTGTTGAAGGCAATTGCCTCTATGCCACCGCCGAGTTGGATCGCCATGAAGTTTGCCGTTACATTGATGATCAAGCCTCCCACCCAGATGCTCAAATGCTGCCATTGACGATTTACGACAGCCGAGTCAAGGATCAGGCCCGGCACAAAAGTGATCGTCAAGAGCACAATGCTGAATGCTAAGATGTCGAATGTAGGGGTTGCTACCGCAAATGCGGGTGCTACAAGCACGACAAAAGGTCTAAATCCAGCCTGAGCCATGTTAACCAACACACACGCTACCAATGTCGTAAAAATAGTTATGCGGGCACACTCTTGGCTTAGGCGCTCGGCAGCACCAACCCGACTCAGCTCTGACCAGAGGGTTGGTGTAAGAATAGCCGAAAACTCGGCAAAGGCGACCAAGATAATGTTAATAGGGCCACTGACAAAGTTGTAGTAGCCGAGGTCTTGCACCGGCAAAAAGATCGCGACACTACTGGCACCTACCAGCCGATAAGTCCAATAGATCAGGCTCATCAAACTCAAGGGTAGCCCGACTACGACGAGGCGACGCAAGGTAGACTGATCAAAGCACGGACGTAGATGCAGCGGTGTGCGTAGCAGATACACGCCGACCAAGATCCACTCTACGACGAGGGGGGCAACCAGTAGGCTAAACGCTCCAAGTGGATACAACAACGCTACGGTGAGCACTGGTACCCCAATTGCTCTGAGTGCATTGATTGGGGCAACAAGATCAAGCCGCTGGTGGGCTAGATGTAGCCGCATCAGCATCCGGTAGAGCGTGGTACCGAACGCCATCAGCGGTGCGAGCAGAAAGCCAATGCGGCGAACTGGCTCATCGAACATGAAGCTCATTGCAAGCAACCCAAGCGCTGGCAAGATACTCCACACCAACTCACCGGTAAAAGCAATGCGTTGGATCCGCTCGGCTGCGGCCTGCTCCCCGCGACCAAGTCGATCAAGAAGCTCACGTTCACCGCCATCGAAGATGCCCAGGCGCATAAATGAGGCATAGAGCAGCGCCAGAGTGACCAACGAGATTGAACCAAACTGCTCAGGGCCAAGTGTACGGGCAACCAGTAGGCTTGCCGCAAAGTTGAGCACCGCACCGATCTGGGTACCAAGGGTCAAGCGCGAAGACCGACCCAGCATAGTCAGTGGGTTGAGCTTGGATGCTGGTGACGGAACTGTCGTCACGAGTGCCTCATAATGCGCATGACTTCGGCGGCAGCACGTTCGGCCGACTTGCCATCGTTGAGATGAGTGCAGTAGGCGCGTAGGAAACTGTCGTCGGGCTGGTTCACCTCAGTGAAGTCTCCCCTGTTTAACAGCGTTCGTACCGCTGCTTCAAACTCGTCAGGTGTGATGGCTACGGTGGCTCGGCGGCGCAGCAGGTCGCGGGCATCGGGCAGTTCAAGCCCTTCGATTGGATCGGGATCGTAAACCACAATTGGCTTCTTGGTCAACAGCACTTCGCCAAGAGCCGTGATCGCGTGGTCAACAATAATGGCGTCAACAGCCCACATCAGGCGGGTAAGGGGCAAATCGTGAACAATCGTCACGTCTGGGAGTTCGGCCCGAATGAAATCGGGAACAGGGTTATAGCTGCTATTGGCGAGGCTAAAGTCCTTGTAGAGCAGCCGCACGCTCGGGTAGCCCTTGAAGATGCGGAGGATACGCTGCTGGAGCTCGAAGTAGGAGACATCGGGGTAGCCAGTTTGTTCACCAAAAGGTCGCGCTGGTCCACCAAAATTGGTGGGGATATAGAGGATGAGTGGACGTGGGTCATTACGGTGCAATAGCGCACGAAGTGACGAGATGAGTAGTTTGCTCGTTCCGGTGCGTAGAAAATCCAGGCGAGCAGATCCTATTAAGCTAATTTGTGCTATCGTTTCCGCATGTCTAAGTCGGTCACGCTCAATCAATTGAGCGGTGCCAGAGCCATAGACAAAGAACAGATCGGTGTTAACTAAAAAATGTTGCCAACCGACAGTTCGAATACGTGATGAACTTCCATGCTGATACAGGATACGCGGCACGTTAGCTGCAGCCGCTGCTTGCATCATTGCCCCACTCAGCGTCTCGCCACCTGCATCCATACCGATGACGGCATGGTAGCGCTTGCGTGCGAGTTGCACTGCTGCACGTTGGTGACCCGACCAAAGTTGGGGGATAATCTCGTGCCACCAGTGAGAGAACTGCTGTTGAGCTCGTTGCACAGGTTGAAGCCCCCAGGCCTTGAAGAGTTTCCATAACATTGATTCTGGGGTGATGCTCTTCCACAGCTGATGCAGTAACGTTTGAAGTCCAGCATCAAGTGGTGGATCAGCACACGTCGGGCCGTGGCTTGTCCCGGGAACATACATATCTAGCCAGTCGATTGGTATACCTTCGCGCCGTAGTATTGTAATAGTCGGATCTAAATCATAACCTCTCCCAATAGTTAATAACCGCATACGTTTGTGTGCGGATGTGATCTTTGGGATTGGCACATTCATCAAGCCGGTTTTATAGATGTGGCGTACTTCGGCCCACCATTTGCTGCTTCCAAATTGACGCTGTGCGGCCATGATCAAGGGATTTATATATGATCTGATGAATCGTTCAAGAGCAAATCGTGAGTAAGGTAAAGATCGAGTTGTTGAGTTTTGTGAAATGGTACTATTATGTTCAGAAACCTCTGGGAGGATCTTGAATGGTACTCCGCAGTATGAGGCTACTTGTGGTAGTAGCAGGCTTAAAACAGATTGATCCTCAACAAAATTCCAACGAGGCTCAATCTCATGATATGGCCAGCACAGTACATGATTTGGCTGATATTGCTTAAATAACCGTTGGAGGATGTGCCACCCCCGATAGTACTCGCCAAGCCAAGATTGTAGTACGAGGCACCATGCCTGTGCTGGACCAAACTGCGCATCAGCAAATTGCGGAATGTGCGCCTGCAAAGAGCCATCAATCTCATCAATCCACTCAAACGAACTAGTGAATATTTGACTGCTATTACAAGCTAATTCCTCATCACTATAGATGTCTTCAGGTTTTATGTAGGTGCGACCTAGGCGTTGGCATGCCCACGCTGCGTCAGGGGTTAGGGCAACGATGGAGATCTCAGGTTCAGCTATTTGGAAGGCCACAATCTGTCGGATTTGGCTGGCCGTCTCGCATAGAATGATACGCATCAAGATCTATCCTCGTCGTATGTACCCACCAACTCCCAACTGAGCGGCGTACCTCGTTCGATAGCTCGTACTGCGCGCCGACCCAAGACTTCGGGTAGGTACTTTGGGGCCAAGCCGTGGGCTGGACGGATCGAGCGCACGTTCGCCTCGGTAAAAAGCTCGCCGGCGGCGACATCAGCTACAACAAAGAGCGAACGGCGAAAGACTTTGCTCGCCGTTTCACGCTCGCTCACGCCATAATGAACTCGCCCAAGTGCTCGTTCGGCGACGCGGATTGCTTCAACCATTGCCTTGAACTCGTGTGGTTCAAGCGAGAAGGCGCTATCGGGCCCAGGGACAGCGCGTGACATGGTGAAGTGTTTCTCAACGATGGCGGCACCTAGTGCGATTGCAGCTACGGGAACCGCGATGCCCAAGGTATGGTCGGAGAGCCCGACTGGCACCGCGAAGGCCGCAGCTAGGTGTGGAATGGTATGCAAATGCATCTCTTCCGGTGGTGAGGGATACCCGCTGGTACACTTGAGCAATGCAACCTGCGTCGCTCCAGCCCCCCGCGCCGTTGCGACCGCCTCTTCGATCTCGCCCAAACTGGCCATGCCCGTCGAAATGATCATTGGCTTGCCGGTGCGAGCGATCTTCGCGATGAGGGGCAGATCGATGAGCTCAAATGATGCGACCTTGTAGGCAGGAACATGCATCTCTTCCAAAAAATCAACGGCTGTCGCATCAAAAGGTGTCGAAAAAAGATCCATACCTAGATCTTCAGCTGCTTGCTTCAGCTTGGGCTGCCATTCCCAAGGTGTGTAGGCCTCCCCGTAGAGATCGTAAAGGTTACGCCCATCCCAGAGTGTTCCGCCACCGATCTGAAAGGGGGGAAGGTCGCTATCAATGGTGATCGTATCGGGAGTATAGGTCTGGAGCTTGATCGCGTCGGCACCGGCCTCGTGGGCGGCATGAATCAGCCGGATCGCCTCGTCGAAATCTTGGTTGTGGTTGGCCGAAAGTTCAGCAACGATGTAGGTTGGTGCATCAGGGCCAATGTGTCGATTGTTGATCTGCATAAGGTTACTCAAGCGACATCCTCCTTCCGCATAAGGATCAGGCACAAGGCATGGACTCCATGCACGTTAGATGGGCTACGTTCAACAAAGCCCGCATCTAAAAAGGCGCGTAATGAGATTTGATTATCTGGCTTTAGATAAGCGATGATCTGACGAATAGGCCACTCGGCAAAAACAGCCTCTGCCCCTAGACGAATGATGGTGCTGCCATAGCCTTGGCCACGTGCATGCTGAGCAATGCCGACCGAGATAACTGCTTCGTGGTGCTTGCGCTCAAAACGCACTTGACCAATGGGTGTGGCCTTGGCATCAACCCCGATCCAGATCCGATGCTCTTGGCTTGCGATACGTTGGGCAAACCATGCCATATGCTCTTCCCAAGGGATTGATGCTGAAGAGAATGAGGCGGCCCGTGTAGTTGGTTCATTCGCCCAATTCCAGATCAGGTAGCAGTCTTCAGTGGTAGCTTGTCGTAACGTGATCGGTTCACGGCAGAGCTTGGCAATCACGCGATTGGCTCCATAGCCATCGATCAAGTCTTGACTACTGTGTGTTAGTTTGTGGCGCACATCGGCGTTGGCTAGGAGGCTACATATGGCACCTGCAATCGTCTCGGCAGTTAATTGGCTGTACCAACCTAGGCATATCCCCACGCCTGCCATAGCAAGGGCTGTCGCACTGGCATGTTGGTTTTCTGCAAGCAAGATATACAACGTGGGCAAGCCCATGCGGGCTAGCTCATAGGTTGTGCTGCCTCCTGCACTGATCGCGATATCGGCCCATGCCATGAAGCCTGACATATCAGTAACGTCGTGCCGAATGCGCATAGTGTGACGACTGTTGTTCACTGCCGTCTGCTGATCTTCATAGTGCAGATTGCCGCTGCCAGCGACGATCACGATCTCTAGTTCAGGGAGGTCAAGGAGTTCAAGCGCCTGTATGACTTTGATCGTCACGTTGGGGGGATCGGATCCACCCAGCGTAACGAGCACCTTGCGCACCACTGGCGCAATCTCGCGTCTCCAACCACGCCAAGGCCAGAACTCGCGCCTTAACAGCGCGTAGCGTGCCCCGAGTAACAATTTTGTATTTGATGCACGATTAGTGTATAGACTTTTATTGGCATAAATATTTTGATTGAAGATCAGATCAGCATCATAGCGATCAGCATGACCATAGTCGTCAATGAAGAGTACCTGTAGCCCGGCGTCTTTGAGCGCCCGTTGGTAGCTGCTGCCGAATTGGTAGCCATCAACCACCACCCATGCAGCACGGTACGCACGAGCGATCGTCGCAGTCTGCGCAGCATCGGCTGGGCTACCCGGCTCGGCATCAATCAGTCGTACATCCACCGCCTCTGCGCGTAGTCGCTCGTGGAGTGCGGGAGGGAGCGTCGCTGCTGCAAGCATACCTGTGCCGTCGCTATCTTGCCAGGCCTGGGCGATGGCCAGACAGCGCATCACGTGGCCTGTGCCCATCTGAGTGCTTGCGTCGGCACGGATGATCAGGTATTGCATGGTTTCGGTTGCCATGTGTGGCTACTGGCATTGATACGTGCCAACTCGGGATGTGCTCGGGCATACGCCACGATCACCTCATAGCCTAGCATGCGTGTTCCAAGATCAAGATCGTCGTAGAGCGACCGCACAAGTTGCAAATCTTCAGCCGTATCGACTGTCCAGCGTAGGTCAGCCGCGTTATGTGGGGCATGCACTGAACGACGCAGAAACAGATCGGGGTATTCAGCGCGCATCACCACTGTCACGTGCTCACGCGCTGCGGCTGAACGGCCTAGGCGCTCGGCGCGGAGCAGCGTATCAAAGAAGAATGCCTCGACATCAAGCCCGTGCGGAAAGGTACGCTCCTCGACATTACTCACGTAGTCGCACTCTGCGCGGTGGTTTACCAACTCATTGATGATTTGATCGGTTACCTCAGGATCAATGAGGGGACAATCTGCGGTTACCCGTACGACGACATCAGCACGCGCTTGGTGTGCTGCGCCAACATAGCGTGCCAGCACATCAGGTTCGCTCCCACGGAACCAGCCAACACCTTCGTGTCGCGCCAGCTCAATGACCGAATCATCAGCAGGATTCGTTGTTGTGGCTATGATGATTTCGTCAGCCGCCTTACAGGCTTTCAAGCGACGCAATTGCTGGGCCAGCATGGGTTGCCCAGCAACATCCATCAGGATCTTGCCCGGTAGACGGCTTGAGGTCATCCGTGCCTGAACAATAATCACGCGTCTCATAGGCGTTCCTGCGCTACGTCACGGTTTCTCGAAGAGCCAATAGGTTACATCATCCCAACCTTCATCACGACCAAGCAGACCTGTCTGGCGCAACTGTAAGTCGGGGAACAACTCTTGGTAGATACGCCCATAGTCACGTTTAAAGAGGGCTGCATGCTCACCACGGTAGGAGATCTCCGTCGTTTGTTCTGCATAGTACTCACCGCAAAGGACATAACGTCGCGAGCAACGGACGATCTCAGCCATGACCAGAGGCAACGTAGTTTCAGGCTGATGGATCAGCACTCCCATGGTGAAGACCAGATCGAACCAACGATCGCGGAAAGGCAGTTCACGGGCGGGACTATAGAGGGCATTGACCCCTGGGACGAGGCGATGTAGTTCAAGAAGAGCTTGCTGATTAATATCAATGCCATACACTTGCTCAGGTGGTAGCTGTGAAGCGATATGTTGCAGGTTGCCGCCGAGATTGCACCCAACCTCAAGAATGCGCTGGACTGGGAACGCAGCTAGCGTTGCTGCCCAGAATGCCGCACGGTGTTCGCCGGCAGTGCGATTGCGCTCAATATAGGCATTTCCGAACTCACCTGACCACAATTGCTCCAAACGTTTGGCTTCTGCAGCGCTACGTGAGTCGTTGCTCATAGGTCTCCTCATCTAGCAAAACGATCATCTTGGAACTTTGATAGACAATGAAAGCATTACAAGCTTTACCTATCATCTACAGGCGCACCATAAAACCATGTTCGTGGAGATATCGTTTCGCTTCAAGTGGGGTTTGTTGGGTAAAATGAAAAATACTTGCTGCTGCTACTGCCGATGCTCCCCCCTCACGCAAGACAGATGCCATGTGTTGATAGTTACCTGCACCGCCTGATGCAATCACAGGAATGGAGACGGTAGTAGAAACTTTGGCCGTAAGATCATTGTTATAGCCACTCATCGTACCGTCGCGCTCGATCGAGGTAAGCAAAATCTCGCCAGCACCACGATCCTGAACTTCTTGTGCCCAACTTGCAGGATCTCTCCCCGTAGCAATGGTGCCAGCATGTGTAAAGACTTCATACTTTTGCTGAGCGTGGCATCGGACATCAATTGACACAACGACACACTGTGAACCGAAATGATTTGCGATCTGAGTAATCAGATTAGGTTCTTCAATTGCAGCAGTATTGAGTGCAATTTTGTCGGCACCCACCTGTAAGAGATGTCGTACATCCTCGATAGTACGCACACCACCACCGATAGTAAGTGGCATAAAACATTCATCGGCAAGTTCATCTACTAATTCAAAATCTGGGGGACGCTTATCTCGTGTTGCTGTAATATCAAGCAAGATAAGTTCATCTACCTCACGCATATTGTAAACTCGGATGGCTTGCATTGCGCTCCCGACGCGACGCCAGGCATCAAAACCTACGCCTTTGACTAGTCCTACTTCTTTGTATAGCAGCGTTGGCATGATCCGTATTTTTGTCGGCATAGCATACTTCCTACAGTGTCAAGAAGTTACGGAGCACTTGAAACCCGATGCGTTGACTCTTCTCTGGATGAAACTGTACCCCATAGATATGGTTACGCTGCACGACTGAGGCAAATCCACTTGCGTATGGTGTTCGCCCAACAATATCATCCGAGTTGTACGGACAAAAGTGGTAACTGTGAACAAAGTAAAAATCACAACCTGATCGAATCTCTTTAAACAGATGCGATTCTCTTTCGATATGAACTTCATTCCAGCCAATATGAGGAATGCGCCGATCCTCGGTTGTTGGGATAAGACGCTGAACTTCGCCATCGATCCATCCTAAACCGGGTGTTTCTCCACCCTCCCATCCAGTTGTTGCGAGCAACTGCATGCCAAGGCAGATACCTAAAAATGGAATCTTGTGCTCAAATACTTGGATAGCTAATGCTTCGACAAACCCTCGAAGATGAAGATTACTTATTGCATCTTTGAACGAACCAACACCAGGGAGGATAATGCGATTAGCCTGGGACAACTGATGAGGATGGGTTATGATCAAAGGTGATCCGCCGCACTCTTCCACTGCTCGGCTAACCGAATCTAAATTACCCATATCATAGTCAATGATTGCAACAATATTCATAACTTGCCTTGCTGAAACCAAGTTCACGCGAGATTGTCATCGTTGACTCGCGTAAGGTTGCCCAGTTTGTCTTTCATGAGCTTTCCTCGATTATCACACACAAACAGTTTCTTATTGGTAAATCGATCACAGATGCGTATGAATTCATCTAGCGACATGTCAATACTATCAAGAATGGTTTCAAGGCGTACGCCCAAATACTCCCACGGAAATCTACCATCTAGTTTTTGTACGAGTTTTATGGCATCCTGACGCGAAATTCTACCACGCCGAATATGGAGACAGGCAAGATCGGTCGTACGACCAAACCCATACTTAAGGAATTTAAAGTAATCATGGATGCCAGTATGCGCATTATCAAGATTCTCGTAATTAACCAATGAACCCTCAACGGGTTTGTGGTATGTTTGAAAGCCATGGGCTTGGGCAATGAGCGCGTTACTGTAGCCATCCCAAGGCAAATAATATCCCAGAAAGAGCCCAGTAACCCCAACCCTTTGCAGTTCCTCATCGGAGGGGTACGTAAATTGGATGAGGTGGTGGTTCTGAATACCGACTTGCCCGATCAAATCAGAGACACGCAAGCCAAGTAGACCCCCAAATTCCTCAAGCCAGCGCCGTGTGAGAACATTATTCTCTGCTGCCGATGCTGGCCCGCCATATTCATGTTGCGAGTTTTCGCCCCAGATGATCAATGGAATATGAAGCTGCACAGCTAAACGCACTGGGATGGTAAAGATCGCTACATGTTCTGGCCATGATATATCACCCACTTGCTCCAACGCCAAGCGATTGATGCGACGCCGTATCACTGGGTTTGGTGTAACTTCAATATAATCTACACCCTGATGTTTGAGATTCTCAATATTTTGACGCCCTATCTCAGTCAAGTGATCGGTTGATGCAGTAATACATAGAGGGTTCATTCCTAATTCAAGCATACGAATAACCTGAAAGTGGCTGTCTTTCCCTCCACTAACTGGCACAATACAATCGTAATTATTGCTATGCTTTGCTCGATACCGTTCAAGAATATTCAGTAATGCTTGCTTGCGGCTTTCCCAATCAATCACCGTCCGCTGCTCATAACTTCGACAGGCATTGCAGACGCCCTCTTCATCAATCAAAAGATCGGGTTTTGTTTCAGGCATAACGCATCGCCGACAATAGCGAATATGGTACGAACCCATAGGATTACTCCTCAGTTCAAGTCATGCTGCATAAAAAGCAGTGACGATCTTTTCGACAGATATGACCACATCATCCACATCCTGCTCACTCATTGCTGGAAACAGCGGTAGGGTCATTAACTCTTCGTAGGCTGCTTCCGCCACTGGGCAGAGGCCCGGCTCAGTGCCAAAGCGCTGCCGATAAAACGGGTGTAGGTGGACAGGGATGTAGTGGACGTTGACGCCAATGCCTTCGGCACGTAACGCTTGGAAAATGGTTGATCGGTCAATCCCCAGAGCGTTCAAGTCAAAACGTATCACATAGAGGTGATAGGCGTGAGTGGTTTCGGGGCGGACGGCCAGTGGTCGCACCGAAGTCATCGCGGCAAAGGCGGTATCGTAGCGGGCGGCAATAGCCTGCCGTCGCTCGACCCAACCACGCAGTTTAGTGAGTTGACTCAATCCCAAGGCACACTGGATGTCACTCAGGCGATAATTGTAGCCTAGATCAACCATTTCGTAGGCCCACGAGCCTTGTTGCTCGCGTTGACGATGGTCGCTGGTAATGCCGTGGTTGCGGAAGAGCCGCATGCGCCTGGCTAGCTCGGGGTCGTCGGTGGTGATCAGGCCTCCCTCACCAGTGGTAAAGTGCTTGACCGGGTGCAGGCTAAACGTGCTCAGATCGGCCAGGGTGCCGACGGCCCGGCCGCGGTCGCTTCCGCCGACGGCATGGCAAGCATCGGCGATGATGCGCAGTCCGTGGCGTGCGGCGACAACTCGCAAAGCCTCATAGTCGCAGGGTTGGCCGGCGTAGTCAACGGCGATGATCGCTCGCGTGCGGGGTGTAATCAGTGCCTCAACCCTGGCGGGATCAAGCAGCAGAGTCTCCGCATCCACATCGGCGAAGACGGGCGTACCACCCTGGAAGACGATGCAGTTCGCGCTTGCGGCGAAGGTCATCGGCGGGACAATTACCTCGTCGCCTGGGCCAATGCCAAGCGCATAGACGGCAGCATGAAGCGCAGCAGTGCCGTTAGCGACGGCCACCGCCTCACGGGCACCGACGAATGCGGCAAATGCCTGCTCGAACTCGCTAACCTTCGGCCCGGTGGTCAACCAAGCCGAATGCAATGTCTCGACAACAGCTTGCACATCGTCATCAGTGATCGTTTGGCATCCGTAGGGCAACATAGTCTGGCGCACTGGCCTTCCACCATAGAGTGCGAGCGCTTGGTCAAGAGCGTGCGGCCTACTCATTGATGAGCCTCTGCAGGTCGGCATGGTTCAGCCAGTTGGTGTTGGTATCACTAGCGTAGGAAAAACCATCAGGCGGGCGCACCCCTTCACGCCAGCTATGGTACCCCCAAAACGGCTGTGAGGGCTCAATCACATAACTATCGTCGAGTTCAACTGCATGGCGAGCTTCGTCCTGTGAGAGCAACATCTCGTGTAGCTTTTCGCCCGGACGGATGCCAATCAACTGAATCTCACAACCCTCAGCGATCACATTGGCTAAATCCATCAGCCGCATACTCGGGATCTTAGGCACAAAAATTTCACCACCATGCATACGATCGATGGAGTTGATGACAAACTCAACGCCCTGGCTTAGGGTCAGCCAAAAGCGCGTCATACGCTCATCGGTAATGGTGATGACCCCACGCTTGCGTTGCTCCTGGAAGACAGGGATGACACTGCCACGACTACCGAGGACATTGCCATAGCGCACACAAGCCAAGCGCGTCTCGCTATCACCAGTGTAAGAGTTGGCCTGCACAAACATCTTTTCGGCACACAGTTTGGTCGCACCATACAGATTGACTGGATTGACGGCTTTATCGGTGCTCAACGCTAGCACTTTTTTGACGCCTTGATCAATGGCAGCGTCAATAATATTTTTAGCGCCCAGGATATTGGTCTGAATGGCTTCAAACGGGTTATATTCGCAGGCAGGCACCTGCTTGAGCGCCGCAGCGTGGACAACAATCTCAACACCGTTAAATGCACGGTAGAGCCGGTCACGGTCGCGCACATCACCAATGAAGTAGCGCATTGGCGATGTGCCACTGTCGGAAAAGACCTGACGCATCTCATGCTGCTTCAGTTCATCCCGACTAAAGATGATCAACTTCTTTGGACGGTAGTCACGGAGCACAACCTCGGTAAACTTTTTGCCGAAGGAGCCTGTCCCGCCGGTGACAAGGATCGTTTTCCCATTGAGATCACCAAGTTTCATTTGGAACTCCTTGTCTCGCTATGCGATCCGGCGCTTAGCTGTGATCCTAGCAAAAACTTGTACGCGATACATGTTACACCTCGGCGCTTGAGCGCAACTCATTTGCGACTGGTCTACAAACTAGGATGTACTGATAGAAGATAAACTCTTGCACAACAGGTACTACCGAGAGGGCACAGCCAATGGCGTGAAGAAACCCTCTGCCATAGTCATAAAATGAATATTTACCGACGATACGCTCGGTCTGAAGATTAGCATTCTGAGTGAGTCTCATAGCCGATCGACTGCCTAATCTCTTTGTTAGATTATAGCAGATGGCTATTACCAAGAGGCTTGCGTCTGTGCCAGACGCGATGCAACTTCGCTCGCTTCATCGCTTTTATTGTAGCAGATGGGTATTACCGATCGGTGTTGCCTTGCGCTCAACGCCGCATGCGCATCAGCACAACCGCAATGCCCTGCTGCACCCGTGCTTGTTGCCACAGCACGATGAGCAAAGCTGGCAGGTAGATGAACCCAAGTAGGTAGGGCCTGCTCGTCCAGAGCGTGGGATGGGTTTGCCAGACATAGAGGAAGCCACTCCACGCCGTCAGGGTCAGGACGATCATCTGGCGTCGTGTTTGCGGGATCATCCATAATAAGAGTTGGTCGTAGAAAAAGTAGTGTTGTGGGGTGATGGTCAGCAGAAAAAAGAGGCGCGCCTGCCGGTTACGCCAGAAGAAGAGGCTGGTGAGCAAGAGTGGGCCAGCCCATGTGAAGACAGGAACGAAGCCCTGATACTGACCTGTCTGGGTGATCCAGCGCACCGGCCAGTCAGGCATCACAAGCAGCGATAGTCCCACGATGGCCGCTGTGCCGATGATCGCGTAGCGGTTCCAGCGCATAGTTAGGGCTATCGGCAGCGCCAGCGTTGGTTTGGCAAGCAGCAGGGGCGCTAGCATCGGGAAGAAGAAGACCGCCATCAACAGCGGACTCCACTGGATGCTTTTGAGGGCCATGACGTACGCAGGCGAGACAAAGACGATCAAGCGCCAGTACTGCCCATCACGAAGCAGACCATAGGCAAGCAGGGCACTGCCACCGCCAAAGAAGAGCATGATGCCGAGGTTGTCGGGGAGCAAGGCCCATGGCATCACGACGATGGCTGCGGTGAGGGGATAGGGAACAAGGTGCGGTGAAACGGGGTGGCGGTAGGGATCACGGTTGGCAACCAGATCACGGGCGGCTTGAAAGGCCCATCCAATATCGGTCAAGGCCTGATCGAAATTGGGGTGAACGACATTGACGAGCAGACCCGCAATGATCCCGATGCCGCAGGCAAGCCAGAAGCGCGGTGAGCGCATCATTGTTTTTGTGGGGCTTCGCATTGTTTGTCTGTCACGGGTGGATGATCAACCCTACGCCCGCTGCGACAAATAAACCTACCAACACAGGCGTATGATCAATTGTTGGGTATAGGATCGCTGTCCACGACATCGCGGACATTAATGCTAACATCCACCATTGACTCGGGCCATGCCAAAGCAGGACTTGATCGTGCCAGGGCCGTTGGGGTGTAAGGCAAAAGATCAAAAACCAGAGATGTTTACGATTCAATCCTCGGTAGGGTAGAAGAATGGTTAGGAGGCCTCCAATTGCGAGTGGAGCATAAAGTAGGGGAAGAAATCCATCATATGAATCAACTTGTGCGAGCCAGCGATTGGGCCATCCAGGATCGGCGAGCCAGCTGAGCACAAGAAAGAGGCTGGTGTACACGAACTGTCGCCACCGCACGTTGGCGAGAAAGATCCCCATCCCCAGTTGTGGTTTGATCGGTGTCAGCCACGTGAGCTTTGGCACCATCAGGATCGCGAGAAAGAGGATGCCCCATTGTGCATAGATGACGTTGTACCAAAAGGGCCAGCTTGCGAGAACCCAGAGTTTTGCCAGGTTGCCACTATGCGCAATTCCATAGACGAGGACACCGGTTGACAATGCGATCATGCCTGCGCCAACAATATCTAGTGGCAACCAGCAAGCAAAGGGTAGTAAGACAAGAATGGTTGTCATCGGGTTGGAAGGCCATCCGTTGGTTGGATAATCATAGGGTGGTTGACCTGCCCACCAGAGTTGGGCAGACCCATACGCGAGCCAGAGATCGTTTGTTTGCAATCCCTGGGTCAATCGGATGCTGCCTACGATGAGTCCAATGGTGAGGGCAAAGAGGAAGGCTCCTCGCATACGTTTGACCTAATGATGTCTCTTCTTACCTGGAAATTGTGGCAGATGGGGCGGATAGCCACCCGTTGGCGCTATGGTGTGCCATCGCGCTCTCGGTTCGTCACATGGCCTCTATTGTAGCAGGTGGGTATTACCAGTACTGGTGTGGAGCCTTGCTTAGAAAAGCCGCATGCGCGTTAGCACAAAGGCAATGCCCTGCTGCACCCGTGCTTGTTGCCACAGCACGATGAGCAAGGCTGGGAGGTAAACGAAAAGCAAGAGGTATGGCTCGCTATACCACAGCGAAGGATGGTTGTGCCAGGTAAGCATGATGCCGATCCACGCCGTGATGGTCAGAATGAGCATCTGCCGACGTGTTTGTGGGATCATCCATAACAAGAGTTGGTCGTAGAAAAAGTAGTGTTGTGGGGTGATCGTCAACAGAAAAAAGATGCGCGCTTGCCGGTTACGCCAGAAGAAGAGACTGGTGAGCAACAGGGGGCCGGCCCATGTGAAGAGAGGAATAAAGCCCTGATACTGACCTGTCTGGGCAAGCCAGCGCACCGGCCAGTCAGGCATCGCAAGCAGCGATAGTCCCACGATGGCCGCTGTGCCGATGATCGCGTAGCGGTTCCAGCGCATGGTTAGGGCTATCGGCAGTGCCAGGGTTGGCTTGGCAAGCAGCAGGGGCGCCAGCATCGGGAAGAAGAAGACCGCCATCAAGAGCGGACTCCACTGGACGGTTTTGAGGGCGATAAAGTACGAAGGTGAAACAAAGACGATCAAGCGCCAGTACTGCCCATCACGAAGCAGACCATAGGCAAGGAGGGCACTGCTACCCCCAAAGAAGAGCATGATGCCGAGGTTGTCAGGAAGCAAGGCCCATGGCATGACAATGATAGCTGCGGTTAAAGGATATGGAACAAGACCCTCTGCAATGGAGTGGCGGTAGGGATCACGATGAGCAACCAGATCGCGGGCGGCCTGAAAGGCCCAGCCGATGTCGGTCAATACGCGGTAAAAGTCGGGGCGGATGATGCCAACGAGCAGACCCGCAATGACTCCGATGCCGCAGGCAAGCCAGAAGCGCGGTGAGGCAAGCATTGTTTTAGGCAGGCTTTGCATTATTGTTTGTCTGTCATGGGTGGATTTTGAACCTATCACAATAAGATAGACGGAGTATCAGACACATCCTGGCTACGGCGTTGTCGCCAGCGAAAACATCGCAGCTGCATGTCCAAAAGCTTGATCAAACCAACGATTACCTTGTGCTACGTCAAGATATGCCACAGGCATAGGCTGATACCCATAAATATGCAGGATCGGTTTTTCTTGATCGGTAATAACCAACAATAAGCTTGGCGCATGTTCGACATATGCAAAGAGGAGCGGGACACGGTCAGGTGGCACAAGAAAGATGCGTGGTTGTTGCGCGGCTGTTTTTAAGCGCGCGTAGGGTTCTTCGGGACGCTGGGCATCAGTAAGGGCCAAAGATGGACGGCGCACATAATACCAGAGTTCATATGGTTCGAAACGTGCATCGCCAAAGACAAGATCGTCTGAGGATGTATGCATCCGCAGCCACCACCCTGCCGCCTTGAGGCCTGTATCGGGAAAGACCCCGCCCTGCGCCTGACCAGCACCAATCACTGATCCAAAGTTCAGTGGAAAGATGATGGTCAATGTGCGTAAGCCCAAAAAAATGGTCAGCACAGCAACGAGACCCAGTGCTCCCCAAGCTTGCCAGGAGGAACGCCGCGCACCAAGGTCTGCGACGATCAGCGCTGCATTGAGGCTCAAGGCCACCATGCCCATCACCAGGTAGGCGGTTATATTTGCGCGCGTGAATAAGACAAACGGAACAAGATAGCCCAACGCCCAGATGAGGGGCAAGGTGCGGCGATCAAGCCGTAACAACCAGGGCAGCGCCGCGAGGGCGAGACCAACCAGCACAACCAAGCCGACAACACCAACCACAAAGACCGCATTCGTCCAGAATGCGCCCCCGTAGATCCCGATCTGACGATCTGACCCGTCAAACAGCCGTGAGAAGACCCCACCCTGGAACGCCCAACCCAGGCGTGAGGCCACCATCAAAACACCATTGCCAAGAATGATCATGAAAGGCAGCAGTAGAAAACCCGGTCGTGTCAAGAGGTAACGCGTACGCGCCAGACGCTCCCAGAAAGATGTCGTATGACGAACACCCAAGCCTGCGGCTGCACAAATAAGCGCCAGTAAAATGGGAAAGAAGAGATCGATGAGCAACGCAAAACTAACCGCAAGACTGGCACGACGCATAGATACTCTTGTTGGGTTTTCGCTGTAGATGAGCACAGCCCACAGCGCAAGCAGCTGACTTAGGGCCATCAAGGTCACATGGGCAAGTCCCGAACTGCGCGACGTCACGGCATGGATCGGTAACACGCTTATGAATAAGGCCGCATAGATGCCAGCTCGTTGCCCACCTAAGGCTTTGGCAAACTGGGCTCCGGCATACAGCGTCATCAGACTGATGAGCACAAACGGAAGATTCCACCACCACTCGGTAATAGTGATGCCAATGCTGCCTACCAGGGTCATCGCAACCATCCCAATGAGCACCGGCACCATCCCATGAACACTGGTAAGCGCTTGCCAGCTTGGTGCTGGAGCTTCGATGAGGCTTGCAAGACTACGCGGGTAGAAAAAGGTGACAATTGCCGCTAGTTCGGCATGATCGCTGCTGGCAAACGGGCGATCATTCTGGTACAGTCGTAGCACCGCTGCAAGCACCAGGATCATGATCAGGATGACGTGGTACCAGAACGTGGGCCGTTTGATCACCTGGGCCAAGCTCATATTATCTAGCATAACATCCCATGAAACTTGGACGCGCTGGCGAAAGAGGTGAATTTGAGCCTCCAAGCTCATATTATCTAGCATAACATCCCATGAAACCCTAGTTTTACCTTGATTGCGATCACGTACGAGGGTGAAACAAAGTCGATCATCGGTCAGACCCTAGTCAAAGTCAGGGTGAATGACATTGATGAGCAGGCCAGCAATGATTCCGATGCCGCAGGCAAGCCACAAGCGCTGTGAGGCCATCATTGTTTTTGTGGGGCTTCGCATTGTTCGTCTGTCACGGGTGAATGCGGCTCGTTCGGCTTGCCCCCCACCACCGTCCCGCCCTGCGCTGCCATGCCTGCGATGATGTAGCCAAGATCAATTGGCCTCAAATTCAGTTCTTGGCACCCCAGACTGACGAATGATTGAAAGTAAACGAAGTTTACCCAACTGTTACCTCGACGCTTGTTACAAAAACGTCAGGATGGAGTCGATCAAGTACCTCATCAGGTGAGGCGACCTCGAAGAAGAGTTCGAGAGCTTCTTTTAAGTTTGCTCGGGCCTCTTCGATGGTATCGCCCTGGCTTGCAATATCGAATTCGGGGCAGAGGGCAACGTAGCCATTTCCTTCACGTTCAATGATCGCGGTGAGTTTTCTAATCATATCCTCGCTCGTTTCGTTTGCTATGCTCTGCAAAGAGCAGTTTACCTGCTGAGGCAACTTTGTCGTGGTACTCGGAACCGCCCATCGCCCAAGCCCACCACCGTCCTGCCCTGCGCCGCCATGCTTGCGATGATGATCGATGAGGCGAGGCGGCCTTGGGGCGAACGCGCCCTTTCGCGCTGGCCTCTATTGTAGCAGATGGGTAGGCGTGCGAATACGGGCCTGAGGGCTACGCTCAGGGCGATTGCATCATACGAAATCGGATACAACGGGGCACCCGCAAGGGGTGCCCGTACCGGGGTGGGGCACCCGCAAGGGGTGCCCGTACAGGGCCGGGGGGCGGGCCCGGTGTAGGGGCACCCCTTGCGGGTGCCCTTGCGGGTGCCTTGGCGGGGTGCATACACGGAAGATGCAATCGCCCTGTCGCGCTCCCCGTTGCCTTCTTCGTAATGCGCCTCTGCTATGCTAGATCCAATACCTTTCCAATAAGCTCACGCCAAGCCGCCAAGGCGCGAAGGATGAGCGACCTTCTGCTAAAAACCCTTTGCGCCCTTGCGCCTTTGGGTCAAAAAACCCTTTGCGCCCTTGCGCCTTTGCGTCAAAAACCCTTTGCGCCCTTGCGCCTTTGCGTCAAAAACCCTTTGCGCCCTTGCGCCTTTGCGTCAAAAACCCTTTGCGTCAAAAAGCTGTGTGGAGGTGCTTCGATGCTGTCTGATGCGAATCCTCGTTTGCCCCGGCCTCGCCCTGGTTTGGAACGCTTCAATCGTGATTGGTTTCATCGGCGGCGCTTCTGGATCTGGGGGGCCGTGGCTCTTATCGTTCTGTTGGAGTTGCTGTTGGTGTGGTGGTTGCTCTTTCCCGCTGCCCCCGGTGGCCTCGATGGGTGTCTTGCGTCGCCCGAGGGTGCACCGGTGATGGCGATGGTGACCGTTGGTACGCAGCGCAAGGCGACCTATGCTGATGGCTGTTTCTTTTTTGCCGAGCTTCCGCCGGGGCGTCAGCAGGTGGTGCTTGAGCCAGCTGCTGGCGCGCCGGTGCGCTTTGAGGTGGTGATTGTTTCTGATCAGGCCCTGGCGCTTGGGACGTTGATGATCCCGTGATGTTCAGCAGAGGTGGTGTGTGATGCTTCTCGATCCAGGAAAAACAGGCCAGTCGCTGGTTGAATATAGTCTGTTGCTCGCGCTGGTGGCCCTGGTTGCCATCGGTGGCCTGACGCTGCTGGGGGGCGGTGTTTCGCGGGCGTTCGAGCAAGCCGAGGGTGCGCCATCGGTGCTTGATCTTACCGCCGATTTTCTCGGTCGGATCAATGCGTTTTATCAGCTGAATAATCGCTGGCCGCGTAGTTGGGGGGATGAGCGTTTCACTAACCTTGGGCTCGATCCGGCTGATTGGAGTCAACCGGTGGCCGGGGTCGTCTGGAATCCGAATGGGCCGCGGATCGGGTTGGGGAATCGGCCCGGCGATAATCTGCAGATCTATGTCACTGATCGGAATAATACGGTGCGCAAGCTCTATGATGGCTGGAATATCTGGTGCGAGGCGGCTGATGGCAAGTGCTATTACCATACCGTCGCCCCCGAAAATGAGGTTGATCTGAGCACGCTGGTGGTGCGTGAGGAATAGGGTACGCTAGGCGCACAGGCCAGCTTTGCTGGCCTGTGCGCCTAGCTCTTCGCGTGATACCTACTCGTAGAAGACGAGCGATTCGCCGTCAACGACGGTTTCACCTGCCTGATTGACGACGCGGGTTGCGAGGGTGGCGATGGGTTTGTCTTCGCGCAGTTCGGTGACTTCGACGGTGGTGGTGATGGTATCGTTGATGTAGATTGGTTTGCGGAAGTTGAGACTCTGTTTGAGGTAGATGGTGCCTGGCCCCGGGAGCCGCATGCCAAGCACGGCTGAGATCAGCCCTGCGGCGAGCATGCCGTGGGCAATGCGCCGCCCAAAACGTGAGTCCTCAGCGGCAAGAGCGTCTATATGTACTGGATTCTGATCGCCACTTACGCTCGCAAATAGTACTACATCGGCTTCGGTGATGGTTTTACGCATACTGGCATGTTGCCCGATATGCAGTCGGTGCTCCATTATATGGACCTCCAGGATTGCCAATCATGGGCTGAAGCTGAGGCCGGGGCCGTCAGCCCGTCCGCGCCCCGCTAGGTGTATCGTACTCGGCGCAGTTACGTAGCGTGTGTACGTTTACATGCGGCGCATGGGCACGCCCTGCTCGCTGAGGAAGGCTTTGACCTGGGCGATGGTGTATTCGCCAAAGTGGAAGATCGAGGCGGCCAGGACGGCGTCGGCCCGCCCTTCGGCGAGGCCACGGTACATGTCGTCGGGTGAGCCGGCCCCGCCCGAGGCGATGACGGGCACTGGAACGGCGTCGCTGACGGCTTGCAGCAGTTCGAGGTCGTAGCCCTGTTTTTGCCCATCGGCGTCCATGCTGTTGATGCAGATCTCGCCAGCGCCGAGTTCGACGCCGCGTTTGATCCATTCAATCGCGTCGAGCCCGGTCGGGCGCGGGTTGGCCCCGGTGTGGGTAAAGACCGCCCAGCGCGGTGGTTCGTCGGGCGCATTGATCCGCCGGGCGTCCACCGAGAGCATAATGCACTGACTGCCAAAGCGACGGGCGCCGTCTTCGATCAGTTGGGGGTTGAGCACGGCTGCAGTATTGATCGAGACTTTATCGGCCCCGGCGCGCAACATGCGGTACATATCCTCGACAGTGCGCAACCCGCCACCGACGGTGAGTGGGATAAAGACCTGGGCAGCGGTGCGCTCGACGACCTCGTACATAATCGCCCGCTCGTCGCTTGAGGCGGTGATATCGTAAAAGACCAGTTCATCAGCGCCGGCGGCATCGTAGGCCGCCGCGAGTTCGACCGGGTCACCGGCGTCACGGTGGTTCACAAACGAGACCCCTTTGACGACGCGACCGGCTTTGACATCGAGACACGGAATGATCCGTCGGGTAAGCATGGTGCCATTCTCCTGCGGTAAGGCTTATTTGGGTCGTACCTGGCCTTTGCGTCCTCGTTCTTCACCCTCACTCACCGCTGCCGGGCCACCGGATGCCTCTTCCCGGCGCCGACGGGCTTCATCAACAAGCTGCTTGGTTGCTCGTGCGCCCCAGACGGCAAAGAAGCTGAAGGTGATCATGATTGGTACGATGAGCAGGATCAGACTCAAGCCAAAGAAGACCCCCATCAGCACGAGGGTCACCAGGGTGTAGATCGGACGGCCCATGACCATCAAAAAAGTATTGCGCGCAAGCGTCCGCAGGGTTGGTTGCTCTTGCAGATGCCCCAGCGCCGGCGCGTAGATCAGGGTGGCAAGCCAGAAGAGCAGTATGTAGAACCAGAAGACCACCATGAGGACGCTGAAGATGCTGTCACCACCACCATAAAAATTAAGGTTGAAGATGATCGTGACAAACCCGGTGAGCCAGATGGCGGCCATTATCCAACCCGAGCGGGCGTAGCGTCGCATGCCCTCAAAATAGTCGTTGAGCTTGACGGCGCGCCCATCAACGACTCGGTAGGCTACATAGGATAACCCTGCTGTTGCAGGGCCAGTCGGCAAAATACCGGCCAGCAGCGTCACCCCGGCCAGCAGGGGCTCACCTTCGCCAAGCAAGAAGTTGGCAAAGATCCAGGTCGGGAGACAGAGCAGTGCCCAGATGACGTTGCAGACGGTCAGGACGACAATCTCGTCAAAGAGGTCCCGCACCGCACTGCCAAAGGCTCGAAATGGGTTTGACATGCTTCCTATTATAACAGTTTCTCTAGTTGCGTTCATGCGAGGGCCGTGCTAGAATCAAGCAATAGCGTGTTGAACAAGCTTCCTAATGGGCAGATGAAGATGAAGAATTAAATCAGGCGTACCGGCGTGCCGACTTCAGTCGGCAGAGCCCGAAGCCGACTGAAGTCGGCACTCCCTCATTTAATTTCTAAAAACCATTTGCCCCGACGATATGCCTTATGCCAGAGCAGACACTTCCAAATGAACGCCCGCAATTGATCCCCGGACTTGATCCTGAGGCGACGCCTCTGCTCGGGCTTGGGCTTGGGTTGACCGGGTTGACCCTTGGCTTGCGCCCTCGTTTCGCTGCCGTCCCGCTCGCGCTCACCGCCCTGACTGCGGCCCTCTACCGCGACCCTGAACGCACCACGCCCTACGAGCCCGCGACGCTCTTTGCGGTCGCCGATGGCGTGGTGCTCAATGTTGATGATGTCTACGAGCATCGGTTTATCCATTCCGATTGTCTGCGTATCAGCATTGGCATTAGTGCGCTGAATGTGCCGTTTGTGCGGAGTCCGGTTGCGGGGATGGTGCGCATGGTCGAGCATGTCGCAGGTGAGTTTCGCCCAGTCGGCGATGCCGAGGCCGGTGATCGCAATGATCGCATCTACCTCGGCCTGCACACCGAATGGGGGCCGATCTTGCTGGCGATGATCGCCGGGCCAATTGGCCGACGCCTCGCCTGTCGAGTACGTCCTGGCGATCGTGTTGACGCCGGTACGCGGCTCGGCACCGCTCGTTTTGGCACCCGCGCTGACCTCTATCTGCAACGCGATTCGGCCCGCCTTCAGGTGCAGAGCGGCGCTCGCCTCACGGCTGGCACGAGTCGCCTGGGCATGGTTGTGCCTCTGTGATTGTGCCTTATACGCTGCTTTTTGATGAAGACCGGGGCAGTGGCCCTGGTCTTCCCTTGTTGTTCCAGGCCCTGTACGGGAGCGACTGGCGCATGCCGCCCCCGCCCGCCGAACGTCCCTATACCTTCACCAATTTTGTGGTCTCCCAGGATGGACGCATCTCTTTTGATGAGCCGCACCGTTCTGGCGGTGGCGAGGTGAGCCGCCACGCTCCCCACGATGTTTGGCTGATGGCCTTGATCCGCGCCCGCGCCGATGCGATCTTGACGGGCGGAGGGACGCTGCGGGCCGCGGGCCGCCATCGCTGGACGCCGTGGGAGACGTTTCCGGCTGCCGAGGTGGAACTGGCGGCGCTCCGGGCCGCCGAGGGTCGTCAACCGTTGCCGCTGCTGGTGGTCATCAGTGGCCGCGGCGATCTCCCTGCTACCGCGCCCGCGCTGCATGTGCCTGGTCAACCGTTGCTCATTGCGACCACCGCCGCCGGCGCGGAACGGGTGCGGGCCGCCTTGCCCGACCATCCCAACCTGACGATCGTCGTGGCCCCTGGCGAACGAGTTGACCTTGCCCCGTTGTTACGGAGCCTCCGCGTTGACCACGGCATCACCACGCTGCTCAGCGAGGGAGGGGCGCGTGTCTATGGCGAACTGCTGCGCGATCGCCTGATTGACGAAGTCTTTACCACGCTCAGCCCGATCATCGTCGGCAACCGCGTGCCGCCCGCGCCCCCGCGCACCAGCCTCGTCGAAGGCACCGCCTTTAGCCCTGACGACCCCCCGCGTCTGCATCTGGTGAGCCTGCGGCGCTTTGAGGATTATTTATTTCAACGGGCGATGGTTTTGGACGCAAAGGCGCGAAGTAGTGTGTAACCTAAAATTTCTGATGTTGTTGCGCCCTGGGTGCGCGGGCGGCCCGCCCGCTTCGGGAGCACCAGCGGGCGGGCCGCCCGCGCACCCAGGAAGGTCGGAAAACTTTACTTTAGTCGGCTTCCAACTCAGCCGACTGAAACGCTTGGTGTGAGATCGTTTTTGCCGCACTGGGACGCCACCGAAAAATACCTCTTTCGCCCGATTGCGATGCGGAGGCTACGCGTGTACCGCATCCTGATGCAAAACCGTGTACGAGAACTCACACCAAGCGTTGAAGTCGGCACTACGATGAGCGTAAACTGTAAAGTACGCTGAAACCTTGTCTTTGCGCCTTCGCGCCTTTGCGTCAACATGGGTCAATCTTCCCTACACGCCCCGTGCCCATGCCACGATCGCTTCGGCAACGGCTGCGGGTTGTTCCATCGGTACCATGTGGCCGCCGCTGACTTCGGCGAGATGCGCGTGTGGGGCGTAGCGTTGTAGTTCGACCCAGCTGCGATCGATGATCAGATCTGATTCTGTTCCGCGGATGATGAGCAGCGGGACGTGAATATGCCGCAGGGCGTTCCAGGCGTCAATTGGGGCCAGCCCAAAGATATGTGACTCCCATGCCCGGGGCCAGGCGAGTTCAAAGCCGCCGTCGGGGGCGGGGCGCAGGCCGCCTTCGAGGTAGCCGTCGAACGCCTCTGGGACGAAATTGGCAAAGGCACCGCGCCCGGTGTAGCGCGTCCGGGCTTCGTCGTGACTGGCAAAACGATCCCGTCGCCGCGCTGCGCCCCGCGCCAGGGGGAAGTAGTGCTGCAAGCCGCGTTTGCGCATCACCCAGAGCACCGGCAAGAGCAGGTGCGGCAGCAACACCGGGTCGATCAGGACGAGCCCGCGAAAGCGCTCGGGTTGACGGGCGGCACAGTAGAGGTTCAGAATGCCGCCGAGTGAGTGGCCGACGCCAATAATTGATTCGTTGCCAAAGTAATTCAGATCGGCAGCCAGATCATCTGCTAGATCGTGCCACGAGGTGATGCTTGCAGGTGGGTAAGTGGCACGGAGTGGACGCGGACGATGGCCGATGACGCGAAAATGGGGCGTCAGGGCCTCGGCAAAGGGGCGGTACGTTTCGGGTGGAAAGCCGTTGGCTGGAGCCAGGTGCAGGATCGGCCCCTGGCCTCCAAAGGCAAGGTGATGGGTTGGATGCATAGTTTTTAGCGTCGCAAGCGACCTCGGCGAAGGGCGATTTCAGTGACCCAGAGGGCCAGGGCAAGACTCAGGAACCAGATCCAGAGACCCGCGCTGCTCGTGGTGCGTTCGGCAGGCGCCTCGGCACGTGCGGGCGTCAGTTCTTCACGTATGGTACCACCAGTTACGTCAGCGATCTGCGTGAGCAGCGCCTGCCCAGACTCGGGGTTGGCGAGCAGCCGGTATTCGGCGGGCACAGGTTGCACATAGCCGATCTCGCGCACCTCGCGGGTGCCGTCGTATTGCAGTGCCACCGAGAGCACATAGGCACCGGGGAGACCGAGCGCCAGATCTTGGCTATAACGTCCTGGTGCGCTCTGGCGGAGATCAAAGCTACGCTGGCTGCCGTCGGGCAGGATCGCGCGGGCATTGACGGTCGCCAGATCGAGTGGTTCGCCCCCTGGCAAGACCGCATCAACCACCAGGCGGCTCCCGCCGGGGCGTTGTTCAACCGCGACCTGAATCGGCCCGCTGTCGGGTTCGGGCAGGGTGTAGCGTACCATCTGTGCCCAGAAGCGTTCAAAGCCCGCCCAGGTACGCCACTCGCCTGCCCACGGCGCGCCAATCGTGGGCGTCCAGGCGACCGCACGTCCCAGGCCATACTGCCAGACGGCGAGCAGCGGATCGGCTTCGGGGGCCTCGAGCACCACTTCGGCGGCCTCGCGGGCGGTTGTGGCGACGTAGCCGTTGAGGTCGGGCAGTTCGGCGGGCGCAAAATCGCGGAGCATGGGGTGCGGTTGGCCAAGGTTGGCGCGCATCAGCCCTTCGACCGCAGGATCGGCGCGGGCCAACTCACTCTCGAGCAACGTCAGCCGGGGGATATCTTCGGGCCGATTGGCAAAATAGTAGCGCCCACCGCCAAGCCGGGCCAGTTGATTGAGCAACATCGCATCGGCGTCGTCGCCGATAGCAATCGTTGACAGCGTAATATCGTTGGCGCGGGCGGTCTCCATCAGGCGCTCATAATTGGCGGGATTGTTGGTGAAACTACGCCCATCGGTGAGCAGCACGGCATGGCGCACGCCTGTTGGCTGCAACGCCAGCGCGGGCAGCCCAGTAGCGAGCGAAAGTTCGATATCGGTTCCTCCGCCAATAGGCAGGTTCAGGATTGTTTGCTGGATCTGCGCACGATTGGCCGCCTCGCCGACGCTCTGAAAATCAACGACCCAGAACGTGCCGGTATCAAAGGATAGAATGCCAAGGCGATCGTCTGGCCCGAGGCTCTCGGTCGCGAGAATCGCGGCTTCTTTCGCCATATCAAACTTGCTGACGCCAAAGGCCGAGGACATACTGGCCGAGCGATCAACGATCAAGAGCAGGGCGATCTCGCCGCGCTGCGGGCGCGGGGGCGGGTCCATCTGCACCGGCAAAACCTCTTCGAGCGGGGTGCCTTTGTATTCACCGAGAGTGAAGGAGGTTCGCCCGCCGACAGCGACGAGGCCTTTGCCCTCGCTGCGCACAAACTCGCGGATATTTGCCATCTGTTCGAGCGAGAGCGCCGCTGCCGGTACGTCGATGAGAATCATGCCATCAAAGGCCGCCAGATCGGCCAGGCGGGTGGGCAGTTCAATTGGGCTGATCCGCTGGGTAATAATCGCCTGCCGCTCGAGGGCGTCGGTGAGCAAGATGGCGTCGTCGGCACTGTTGGCAATGACCAGCACGGCGGGCGGCTCGTTGACCACAGCGATGGTGCTGCCGCTATTGTTGGCGGCAAAACTGTCGCCTGCGCCCAGATCAAGCTCGGCCCGCAAACGCATCACCCCAGGGGTGGTTGCCTGGTGACGGAAGGTGAAGCTCTCGTCACCGGCAAAGAGGGTCACGGTCTCGTCGCCAAGCAGGATCTCATCTTGCCACAGCCGCAACTGGCCGGTCACCGAAGCGGTCGGACCAGCGGTACCGGGATGGTAGCGGGTATTGATGGTAATCGGGAACTCTTCGCCGACCCGGAGACGCGCCGGCGCACTGAGGTCAATGATCGTGGCGTCAGGCTGGCGGAGTGGGGCCAGCGGGACGACATCAATGCTCACGCCAGCTTCGGCGGCTATCCGTGCTTCGCGCAGCGGATCAGCGCCGGTTGCCAGGCCATCCGAGAGGAGAAGCACTCTGCCGCCACCGGGCAGCAAGGCCCGTGCGGCCTCTAACCCGGCGGCCAGATCGCTCCCCGATGGATCAGGGAACACCGGTGCATCCTGGGCACTGCTCGGCCCGCTCACCACATCTGCCCCAACATAGAGCACCCGCGCCTGATCGCCTCCCTCACGCGCCAGATTTTCGGCCTGGGCACGGAGCGTCGCGCGCAGGTCGAGGGGCAGGCTGTCGGACTGGTCAACGAGCACGACCAGTGGCCCTGGTGGGGCCGGGGGCGTGCCGAAGACCGGATCAGCGAGCGCGACGATCAGACTGGCAAAGAGCGCCAGCCGTAGCACCAGGATCACCGGATGCATCCGGCGCTGTTGCCGCCACCAGAAGAGCACGACAAGAGGGAGCAGCAAAAGCAACCAGAGCAACAGAGGGTTACGCAAAAACATTATGCCGTGCTTTCACCCGGCGTGCGCCGCCGGTTGTGAACATAGATCCATTCAAACAGCAAAACAACCAGAGCTAGCCCGAGTAGCCAGGGCCACAAGGGCTGACCGCTCTCATCTTCGACTAGCATCTGATCAAGGTCTGGCGCACCTGATGCCGGGAGTCCACGAGGTGTTAGATCTGACTCGGCAGGCGCACCTGCATTGACGGCCAGTTGACCAGTATAGATCAGTTGTTGATTGGCGTATTCTTGCAAGGTGTAGACCCCCGGTAGCGCGAGATCAAGCGCCTGCGTGGCCCCTGGCTCCACCATAAACACCTCGGCGCTCCCATCTGGTCGCCCGAGTTCGATGCGGGTTGTCCGCGGATCGGGTGTAATCACCAGCGCTTCGCCGGCCAATATCGCACCGGGCAGAGCAGGCGGGGTCAGATCGCGCACTGTGCGCGTCAACAGCAAGGGAAACGCAACGCGGCTCGTCAGATTGCCGCGTTCCAGATCAAACGCCCAGACCGCGATTTCGCTGGTTCCGGTACGACCGCGCAGCATCAGGGGCTGATCGCCGCGCACCAAAAGCGTTGCCGCCCACGCGGGGGGCTGGATCACCGCCACTGGCCCGAACTCGACACTATCGAGACTCACCCCTTCAAAGAGAGGCGGCTGACCGTCTGTGATGCGCAGCGCGAGTTGGCCTGGCACGGGTTGGCGTGGCTGCGTGCTCACCTCTAGCAAAGGTGTGCCAGCAGGCGGGTTGATCACCAGCACCCCGCCGGCGGGCCATGTCGTGGGAAGGTAGCCATCAAAGATCGTCAGATCAGGCTCGACCGTCGCCAAGGTACGCCCATAGCTTGTCGGGGTCACCGTGCTCACGGTAAGCCTCGGCACCGCACGCAACGCACGTTGCAGGGTCTCGGGTTGCGCCGAGACAATGGTGACGGCGACTGGTCGCGTCTGGTTCAGGCTGAGCGTTGCCACATCATCAATCGGCAGATCATCGTTGCCATCAAGCTCGGCGCGCAAGATCGCCAGGCCACGCGGCACCGTCCAGGTCAATTCGGTCTCGCCGCGTGGCCTAATCGTGATGACCTGGGCATCAAGCAACTGGTCATCGCCAAAGAGGCGTAAGATCGTCTGCTCTGGCTCGTTGCCATAGTTGACGACGCGGGCATAGACTTGCACTGGCCCGTTGTTGCTGCGCGGGCGGGCGGCGAGCGTAACGAGCGCTCGATTCGCGCGCGGGCCACCAACCGTTACCCATTCAACCGGCACGCTCGTCGCACGGACGGCAAGACTGGCCGCCTGGGTTTCCGGGAGGGCCGCATCGGTCAGCACGACCACCCGAGCCTCGGGGAAACCCTGGAGCGCTGCTTCGGCGAGGGTGAGTGCCCCCGCCAGATCGGTGCCTGTCCCGCCGGCCTGCAGCGCATCGAGTGCCATTAGCAGGCGGGCCATGCTCGCGGGATCAGCCGTATCGAGCAGGCGCGCCTGTGGGCCAGCCTCAAGCAACGTGATCCGGGTGGGCGCGGTTGGGCTATTGATCAAGCGTCGGGCCTCTTCGCGCGCCGCATCGAGGCGTGAGCCGCCGAAGTTGGACGCAGGTGCGGCCATGCTGGTTGACGTATCAAGCACAATCGCCAGATGCCCGGCCTGGCCAAAGAGCGCAAAGCGCCAATGGGGTTGGGCCAGGGCAAGCGCCATCAGCAGGGCAGCCAGCAGATGCAGCAGCAGCAAGAGCGTCAAGGGCAATCGGCGGCGCCGTTGCGCCTCTTGCGGCTGGGGCAAACCCTGCCAAAGCAACAGCGAGGGAACGACAACCCGGCGGCGTCGTTCGCGCAGCATATGCAGCAAGAGAATAACTGGAAGCGTCAATAGGGCAAGCAGGCCAAGCGGCGCGAGCAACGACATAAGAGCCTTCTTTATCGGTCTACTGCAACAACCGACGGGTGCGCAGATAAGGCAACACCATCTTTTCAAGCGGCCAGTGGCTCATCACCGGGGCATAGGTCGCGCCGCGTTGTGCACAGATCCGGGCTACCTCTTCGCGCCAGGCGGCCACCCGCCGTTTGTAGTGGCCCAGCACCTCATCATTCAGCGTCAACTCGATCCGTGCGCCGGTTTCGCTATCCTGCAATTCGAGCGGCCCATCGAGATCGGGTTGCAGATCGCGCTGATCAAGCAGGTGCAAGACAACCGTTTGCCAGCGCGGCGGCGCAACCGAGCGCAATGCTTCTTCTAAATTATCAGGTGATAACAGATCGGAACAGATGACAAGCATGCCGCCAAATGGCCGACTACGGGCATACTGCTTGACCACATGGGCCAGATGGGTTTCGGTCTGGGGCGTAATCTGCTCGATAAACTTGAACATCCGCATCATATTTGCCTTGCCCTGCACCGGCCCGAACGGGCGCTGGGGCGTTGGGCCAAAGGGCACGATATGCAGGCGATCACTATGCGTGAGCGCAAGGTAGCCGAGCGCACCCACAATCTGTTGCGCCAACCGCAGGCGGGACGGCTGGCCGAGCATCATGCTGCGTGACGCATCAAGCAGCAGATGGATATGCACATCTTGTTCGGCATCGCCGAGTTTGACCAGCACATGCGACTGACGCGCATAGGCGTTCCAGTCGACATACCGCAAGTCATCGCCGCTGCTATAGGGACGATGGTCACTAAAAACGGTCGCAGGCAGCCGATGGCGGCTGGGGTGTTCGCCGCTCGCCGGGTTGCCCCGGAGTGTCCGCTGGGCCTGGAGGCTCATCCGTTGCATGCGGCGCAGGAAGGCTTCATCAAAGAGCGGCCCGTGGGGGTTGGTATGGCCTTGCCCTTGGCTTGAGCGTGCCGGGGCATCGGCAGTGCGCCGCTTACGGCGAAAAATAGTCTTGAACCACATCTCGTAGATCCGCCGGGATACGCAACGGGTCGTCACCAATTTCGACCCGTTGACTACTCTGACCGCCACGTTCAAACCCGCCACGCGGATTAGCCGTACCGGCCTCCGTTGCGGCTTCGTTGCCGCTGCCCTGAGCTGGCTGATTGCCTTGCCCCGCACCATCGAGTTCGAGCGGCACGCCGTCCACCCCGAGGCGGTCACTACTGCGCTCACGCTGGGCACCGGGCTGGGCCGTCTGCCCGGCACCGCCACCCGCACCAGCAGCGGCATTCTCATCTTCCCCATTCGTTTCGCCCTGATTGCCCTGCCCCTGGCCGAGTTGCTCGACCGTATCGGCCAATTGCTCAAAGCCCGCTTCCGGGGTACTGCTCCCCGGCGCAAGTGCATCGGCACTTTCACGAAGCTGCTCGGCCACCTCGGGATTGGTTGGCGCAAGCTGATCGGCGGCGGCGCGTAAATCCTGGGCCAGCTCGGCGCGCGTCTGACTGGTCAGCCCGCTGGCCTGGGTGGCCAGATCGCGGAGTTGTTGGGCGGCCTGGTCAGGATTGCCCTGATCGATTGAATCGGCAGCGGGTCGGGTAAGACCCTGATCGCGCAACGCATTGGCGAGCGCTTCGAGCGCAGCGGCATTCGCGAGCTCATTCTGGCTGGCCTGATTCTCCTGTGGCTCGTCCGCCTCGGGAGGCTGCGGCTCGGGCGGGGCCGCCTCATCGGCAGGGCTACGCACCGGTGGGGTGACCAGCCCTGGCAGCGGTTCTGCTCCAGATTGGGGAAGGGTAGAGCCCACGCCAGCCATGATCAACAGGCCCCCGAGCAGCAACGCCAGGGCCACGACGAGGCCCAGTTCAGCCCAGGGGAAGGCTCGATGGGCCATCACGCGGCGCCTGATCTGGTTCATCGTACGGCGCGACTGCTCATTGAGATATGCCGCCACGCCTTCGCTTGCGGGATCGACTTCGAGCGCCGTCGCCAACTGATCGTGCAACTGAAAGCGCCGGTCGAGGCGACGGGCCACCTCGTGGCTGGACATCCGTGGGCGCAACACCAGCAAGGCCCCGACCGCCACGCAGATCAACGTCAGCGTCGAGACCCACGTCCACATCAGCGACCAGCCGAGCAGCAACTGCAGACCAAGGGCGAGGCAAGCCACCGACAGGGCTAGCCCGCTTGCCCGCAGCAGAATCCGCACCCCACGGCGCGCCCAGCGATCACTGGCGAGGCGTTCAAGTTGTGTCTGAAGGGAAAGGTTACTCACCGTAACAGTATACCTGTCCTGAGTAACTCACGTCAAAGCGAAAAATGCGGTCAAGTCACCAGACTAAAGAGCACAACCCCATATTGCCACTGGGCACGCAGGCGCAACCCGGCCAGGGCAAAGAGGCGATTCACTTCGGCCAGTGCGGGGAAAGCCACCCCACCGGCCCCGAGCAAGCCCTGGAGGGCGCGGGTGGGCAACTCCTCAGCCTGGACGAGATTCATCAACACACAGCGTCCCGTGGGATCGAGCACACGGCGCAGTTCACGCAGGGCGGTCGGAATATCGCCGATCTCATTGAGCGAGCCACCCATCGCCATCGTCGCAGCTGCACCAGGGGCAAAGGGCAACGCCTGGGCTTTGGCGCGCACATAGGTAATGCGCAGCCCCTCGGCGAGGGCATACGTACGCGCCTGTTGCAACATCGCCAGCGAATGGTCAAGGCCAATCACATGTCCGGGCGTCCCATGGCGCGCCTGTTCAAGCGTGCGCGCATAGAGACCATTCGAGCAAGCGACATCAACAATCAGGCCACCGCGCTCAGGCATCGTCAACCCGACCAGCAGGGGCAGCTCACGGCTATAATCGAACGGCTCACCGGCGAGCAACGACAACGACTGGGGCCGCCAAGTACGTTCATAGCCCCAGGCTGCGACCGGCAGCACATTCGCCAGTTGGGCAATGCTCTCGGGCATCAGCGGGGTACCAAGGAGATCGACCAGGCCCTCGCGGATAGTCGCGCGCATCCCGCACGTCGGACAGCGCAACTCACCTGTGATCAGTTCACCCTGATCATCGTATTCGGCCCCTTCGATCAACTCAAGCAGCATCTCGGGATGCTGCGGACAAGTCAGATATTGCAACGCCTCAACATACATACAGCAACCAGTTTCCTCTCGCGGTTCACCTTAAGTATCCATCAGCAACACACCAACTTCCTTCGGTTCCATCAACTGGCCTTCTTCGACCAGGGCCAAGAAGAGATCGAGCAACTGCGGATCCCATTCACGTCCCTGGCCCTCACGAAGGCGGCGCAGCGTCTCGGGGAGGCCAAGGGCCTTCCGGTAGGGGCGGTCGGTCATCATCGCATCATAGGCATCCACAATAGCCACAATGCGTGCCCCAATCGGGATTGCCTCACCGGCCATCCCACTCGGATAGCCACTCCCGTCCCAGCGCTCGTGGTGATGGCGAATAATCGGCCCTACGTCAGCGGCAAAGCGCATCGGTTGAATAATGCGTGCCCCATATTCGGGATGCTTCTTGATCTGCTCATACTCTTCGTTTGTCAACTTGCCTGGTTTGCGCAGGATTGCGTCATCAACCGAGATTTTGCCGATATCGTGCAACAGACCGCCAAAACGGATCGCCTTGAGTTGCTCGGCGGGAATATGGGCGGCAACGGCGAGTTGTTCGCTATAGCTCGACAGACGGCGCAGATGGCTTTCGGTGTACGAGTCTTTGGCCTCGACGGCGAGTGCCAACATAAAAATGACATGCTCGGTGCGTTCAAGTTGGTCAGTCAGCCGTTTGACCCGCAGTTGTGAACTGATGCGTGCGCGCAACAGGCTATGGTCAAACGGCTTGGTGAGAAAGTCATCAGCCCCAACTTCGAGACCGCGCTGGCGATGTTCGCGATCATCCAGGCCAGTCAGCATCGTGACGGGAATGAGGGCGGTTGCCTCATTATCTTTCAAGCGTTGACACACCGCGAAGCCATCCAGCATTGGCATCGTCACATCAAGCAAAATCAGGTCGGGAGCCTCGCGTTCCACCATTTCGAGTGCTTCTAGCCCATTTGATGCGGTAATTGGTGTATAGTGATCGCGCTTGAGTGTACGTACCAGCAGGTTGACGATGGCTGGATCATCATCAACAACCAGAATCTTGGCTGACACGTCCGTCCCTTTCTCGAAGGTGGCATAGAAGCCGCCCCCTAATTTCCCGAAGATGCTAGGAGGGATCAGTGGGTTACCATCATGGCAAAGCATCTTCCATGATTTGCTGTATTGTACTCTATGATAACACGCTCATGGTACCATGCTGTAACATGCTTCGCGCATAAGCTGCCGCCCTGAAAAGCGATGCTAGCGAAAACGGCCAACGAAGTTGGCCGTTTTCGCTAGCATCGCTTCTTGCTACAGCACCGGTGGGGTGTTCGACGTTCCATCACAGAGGGCCTCCATCGTCTCACGGAGCTTGACGAGATCAAGACCCTGATAGTGATTTGGCAGGCTCAGCAGACGCCGACGGCTCTTGGCCCAGTTCAGGGCGAGGCCGCGCCGGTTGCCCTGTTGCCATTTGACGAGGGCTGCCGCAGTCTGGATGATGGCCTTGTAAAACATCGCCGCTTCGCCCTCAACCCGCAGCCAGCAATACTCCCACTGTTCGTGGGCATGCCAGTAATGGCCGGCATTGAAGAGCCTGAGGCCCTCACGGTAAGCGCCTTCAAGGTGCTCGATGTCCTCACTCATCGGTACGGATCCTACGAATCAGCCAGGGGAAGGCGGAAGCCTTCCCCTGGTATCTGCGTACCCTCACTGGTCAACTGCTCACTTAGCCGCTGCAGCTGCCGCAACCACCCCCGCTGCTCGCCTCGCCGCCGTCATTGGCCGTCCGGAACGAATGTCCACAGCCACAGCTTGAAACGGCATTCGGGTTCTCAATCTTGAAGCCACCACCCATCAGACTATCAACATAGTCAATGGAAGCGCCCAGCAGATAGTTGGCGCTGATCGGATCAACCAGTACCCGCAGGCCACTGGCATCAAACTGACTATCGCCTTCACGTACTTCGTCGTCAAACGTCATCCCGTACTGCATCCCCGAGCACCCACCCCCCGACACAAAAACGCGCAGAGAGTACCCCTCGAGTTGCTTCTCGTCCATCATTGCCAGCAGACGGCTTGATGCGGTCTCGCTCACCACGAGCATCGGAGTGGCCTCGGCCACCGCGGTTAGGGTGTGTTCCATCGTTGCCATGTGCAACTCCTCTTCAACCTGATATTTTATGCCACTACCATTGCTCACATGTTTGAGCAGGGAGGTTCGAAGGGAAGTATACCAGAGATCAGCCGCTATTGCTAGGGGTTTCTTGTGAAAGTCGTCGCATCTTTGCTCGTTAGCCAGGGTTTCAGGCTATTTTTCAGTGCCGAGGCACACACCGTATCCAGATACGCTTGAGCTATTTCCTGTTTTCTATCTCCTAAATCCTTGCCTTACGGCGTGACGACGATGTAGATTCGGCCTCGGGTTGGCTGGGCGGCGTCCATCTGGGCGGTCAGACGGGTAAATGCCTCGCCATACTTCTGCTGGAGCGCAGCGATGGCGGATGCCTCCTCGTGTGGCTCGAGTACACGGGCGTGCCCTGGCAAGGCCGGCCCTTGGACATTGCCAATCTGGTCACTCGGCGCAACCAGCACCGCTGGGTTGGCGCTCAGCCGTTTTGCCTTGCCCGCCTGCGCACCGGTGGTCAGGTAGAGGTTACCTCCAGCCTCGGCAAACCAGACGGTGGTTGGCACGGCGGCACCAGTGCGGCGGTAGGTCGTCAGAACGATAAACTCTGCCCCATGCAAGGGCATAAAGTGGGACGCGGGTGTCTCAGACATACAGGCACACTCCTTGATAAGCTTCACGGCATTGGTTGTGATGCGCCACGATGGTGCAGGCGAACGATAGGGATCGTGCGCGCCGTGCGACTGCGGTAGCGCTCATAGTTTGGATTCTCGGTTGTTAGCACTGCCCAGAGCCGCTCGTACTCGGCGCCTTCGACGACCGTAGCGCTCACGGGCAGAGTCTGCCCACGATCAGTCACGAGGGCGTGCGCTCGCGCCTGGAGGTTATGATACCATGCCGGGTGGGCATCGGCACCACCGTACGAGCCGATGACAACATAGGCGCCGCCGTCTTGCACACTATAGAGCGGCACCGTGCGCATCTGCCCACTCTTGCGACCAATCGTGGTAAGCAGAATAATGTGGTCGCCGACATTGAGCAGCCGACCGTGCGACAGTCGGTAGATCAGCGTGTGGATGAACATCGCCAACTGCAGCAAACGCTTGCTGAAAGACACCATACGGAAACCTCCAGGTATAGGGTTGAACATCGGCGCGGTCGTTCATATCGTGCGTGACGCCTTGCTTGTAGCGCAATGTATGCTTACTCTTGATTGCGCTGAAACCGAGCAATACGCTGGGTAAGGTCAAGCACAATATCTTGAATGGCAGTCAAATCCTGGTTGCTGATAAATGATGCTAATTCAGCATGTATTTCTTGCATATCTGGGCTGTAATAGAACATGAGCGTCGCCACGTCGTTTTCATACAAGCCAACTCGGGCAAAATCACCTTGTCGATAGAGCGAGGGAAGGGCATATAATTTCAGAAGAAGCAGACCTTTTACGGTCGCTGAGGTAATTGTTCGCTCAAAAAACGGCTGCGGGGTTGTGTGATACGTTTGAACGTGGGCAAAGAGTGGGTTCTTGGTTAACAGGAAATCGATTTGAAGGTTTTGATATGTGCCGCGAGCAAAATACTCGCTCTGGTTGGTGAGCTTGATTTCTGGTAATTTTTGCAGGGCTGTCACATTGAGAATAAGGTCGATATCCTCAGTGTTTCTCCCTTGAATATATTGAAGCAAGGCAATACCACCAACAAGAACATAGTTCATCTTTCTCTCATCGAGCAGGCTGAACAAGTTGTCGACAGATTGGAGGAGGTCTTCCATAGGCCTTGGGCTTCCTTGCCATTGTTGGGCATGAAACAGACGAGCATGTTGGACAACCTTGCCAATATGGATACGTGTTTGTGTTGTCATATCTACGCCAAAAACTTTGCGCCTTTGCGCCTTTGCGTCAAAAAACTTCCTTAGGCAAGGTTTCAGGTTACTTTACAGTTTAGAGGCATCCATCGCGTCCTGATGCGCTCGGCTATTTCCTATTTTCTAGCTCCTAAATCCTTGTCTTATGTGTAAAGGATTGGCTTTAGGTCGGCAGGATAAAGGGATTGTTTGGGTCAGGAAAAAGATCGTTCACCGCCATACGCCAATGAGGGACAGCTGGTTCTGCCTCGGCAATCTCACCACGACGGTAGATCGTTGGCTTGGTTGGGTCTGTCGCACGGTAGACGCGCACGACCTCTTCATTGAGCAGATCAACATCCCATACAACAACGGTACCTGCGGCAAAGTAATCTGTTCGCTTTTGCGCCAACTGTGCTTCTGCTTGTGACCCATAGTCACCTTCGCTTCGCACCTCCACCGCAAACACGGGAGCCCCTTCAAAAAAGCGCATGCCAGCTTCGGGACCAACATAATACGCTGCATCAGGGCTAAACGAGCTTCGATGCGGCAGATACACCCGGAAGCCTCGATTGTCACCAACCGCTCGTCCGTGACCAACTTGTTTGCTGTAGGCACGGAGAGCCACGAAAATTTCGTCAGCGGCATAGCCTGGTGCTTCGCCTGTCGGTGACATGATCTGAATTTCTCCATCAACCAATTCAGCCTTCGCGTTCTCGGGCAGGTGATACAAATCTTCAATTGTTGCGGTGGTACGAGTACGCATACCTCCTCCTTTCGTATCACGTTGCCACTATTGTACGTAAGAAGCACCGTAGGAGCAAACAAGATACCGTGATGATTGTCAAGCGGCAATGGCGAAGCTGGGTGCCTTCGGCGCGCAGGCATACAGTTCCGGACGCGGCGGTCAGACCTCACAGGTCTGCTCGTCCGCGCATGTAATGCTTGAGCTTAGCCGCGCCGCTGTGCCGTTGACAGGTCGAGATGGGGGCGGCACGCGACGGCCTTGAATGCAACCGCAGGGTTGCGATCACGTAGCGGCGGTCTAGAGCGCGATGCTGGGCCGGGGATCGGATAGGCGATGGGCGTTTGTCGATCTGCGCTGACATCGAAGTGCATATGGACGGGCACTTCCTAACGCGGCGAGCGATTTGAGCTAACCTGCCACAATGTGTCAGGTTGAGCGAATTGTTAGGCATCAGAGCCAGCGCCTTACTGAAAGCATGTATTTCAAATACGTTTCCCCGAAGGTCTGCTGCAGCATGCGCTCTTCAGGTTTTATCTGGTAGTTTGTCATGTAGACGCAAAATGCGGGAACCATTGCTAATGCCACAATTGATCCAGTAAGCGTAATGATGCTCAGTAGTGCTAGTGCCATTCCTACATACATGGGGTTCCGACTATAGCGGAAGATTCCTGTACTAACCACTGTGGATGCGGAGTTCGGCTTTAGAGGATTAACACTAGTTTTTGCGCATCGAAATTCAAAGACGCCAGCAAGGGCGACGCTCACGCCAAGAAGTGCTATAAGAAACGATGCTAGGTAACGTCCTGCGAAATCAACGCGAGCGATCGGCGTTAACTTTGCTAAGATAATAGCCGCTACAGCAAAAATGGCAAGTACGACGACAGGGGGTATTTTTAACTCTAGAGACCGCATAGTGTCAATTTCTGTGGTTTGCGAACTTTGTGAACGCAGCCATCTCAAACGTGTTCCTCTATTCGTTGCCCGACCCTAATGATCATATAGCTCTGCTATTCTGTCAACGCTCACGAAGCGTTATCGCTACGTTCAGTTCATCAGTTGAAAACTGATCCACCTTAAGCTGCAGCGCGTGAACAATGTCGTGCTCGGTGTTAAGATTGGCACCATGAACCATGTACCCCTTGGCACGAAGGGTTGTGACGACCGCATCGGTCAGGCATTCGCGTGGCAGATGGGCGACGTGGGCAGCACCCAATGTCATCCAGCCAAGGACATGCTGGAGCCACAGGCTTGCTTCCATCCACGGCGGTGGGGGACGAAAGAAGAACCCCGTGCGTATCTGAGCGTCACATGTGCGGAGTGCGGTCAGCAGAGGGATGTGTTCCGACGTTATTTCCACGTCGTTGCGCATCCCAAACCGGTCAAGGTGTGCATGGACGCATGGCACAAGGCGACGATCGGGCGTCCGTAACTCCAGTTCAAGCTGAACCTGGCCACGGGTCAGTTCCAACACCTGGTCAAGCGTGGGGATGCGGAGTCCAGCGAAACGCGAGTGAAACCAGTGCCCAGCGTCCAAAGCTTGCAGTGCATCGAGCGAATGATCGCTGATGGCCCCAGTGCCAGTGGTCGTCCGTCCAAGATAGTAGTCATGATGGATGACAAGCGCACCATCGGCGGTCAGGTGGACATCGCACTCGATAGCGTCTGCTCCACAGCTGATTGCGGCCTCAAAGGCAGGGATAGTGTTTTCTGGTGCGACACGGGCATGCCCACGATGTGCGACAATACGGGTTTTCATTGGTCTTGTCCTCGCCATTGTCGTTGAACAGCCGAGGCACACGAACGGATGGCATCAGGCGTGGGCGCCACGCAAATAAGCTCACGTCAAGCCCCCAAGGGTTAGCGCACCTACGCCAAAAACTTTGCGCCTTTGCGTCAGAAAAACCGCTTTATTTGCAAAGGATTGGCTTTAGGCCGGCAGGATAAAGGGATTGTTTGGGTCAGGAAAAAGATCATTCACCGCCATACGCCAATGAGGGACAGCTGGTTCAGCCTCTCGTATCACGTTGCCACTATTGTATGTAAGAAGCACCGCAGGAGCAATCAACTACATAACCTTGCTCGACCAGACCTCACAAGTCTGGTCGAGCAAGGTTATGTAAGCCAAACATCGCTGCAACTATCAGGCCATCACCCGGTCAATGACCATGACGGCAAACAAAAGGGCGAGATAGAGCAGGCTGTACTTGTAGAGGCCCCAGATGCTCGCCTGATCGCCGCGCTTCCAGACGTGCCACGCTGATTGCAGAAAGAGTGCGCCGAGCAGCGCGGCCCCGCCAAAGTAGATCCACCCCATCGCGCCGATTGCCGTGAGCAAGAGGCTGAGCGCCACCAGGATGACGGAATAGACCAGGATTTGCCAGCGGGTCTCACCTTCACCAGCGACGACGGGCAGCATCGGCACCCCTGCCCGCGCATAGTCTTTCTGCTTGACCAGCGCCAGCGCCCAGAAATGGGGCGGCGTCCAGTAAAAGACAATCGCAAAGAGCAGCAGGGCCGCCACGCTCAACTCACCTGTGACGGCGGTCCAGCCAACCAGCGGCGGGAGCGCACCGGCCCCGCCACCGATCACAATATTTTGCCAGGTGCTCCGCTTGAGCCACTGGGTATAGAACCAGGCATAGTAAAAAATGCCGAGGGTCGAGACCAGCGCTGCGAGCGGGGTGGTAAAGGCCAGCATCACTACAACCGAGAGCGCACTCAAGACGAACCCGAAGATCATCGCATTGCGCCGCGAGATTCGTCCCGAAGGGACAGGCCGCCGGCTGGTACGCCCCATATTGATATCAATATCGCTATCGAACGCGCAGTTGATGGCCCCGGCCCCGCCTGCCGCCAGATAGCCGCCGATCATCGTCCAGAAGACTAACCAGAGCGATGGTGAGCCTGCCTCGGTAAGGTACATCGCCCCGGCCGTCGTCACCAGCAGCAACGAGATGACTTTGGGTTTGGTGAGGCTGAGATAATCTTTCCAGAGCGGCGGTGCTTCATCGGTGGCTGGCCGTGCGGCAACTACGGGCATGGTTGCGGGCAACGGGCGGCGCAGCGCGAGCACGGCGAGGGCGAGGGTCGCCCCCCAGACAAGCGCGGCGAGGCCGACGCCCATGCCAGCCGCGGCTGGTGGCAACAAGATGAGCGGCACTTCAACAAGGATCAAGAGCAGTACCGCCGTAGCGACGCCAATAAGCAGATGATCACCGCGCCGCGAACGCCACGTCTGCCAGAACGTCCCGCTGGCAAGCATCCCGGCCATTGCTACGGCTCCTCCTGCATTGATGGGCAGGATAGAAGCCGCACTGGTGGCTGGGTCATCAAGAATGCGCGCACTCAGCGCGAGGGCAAGCACCCCCGTTGCGCCTGCCGTCCACCAGGCAAGTCCACTCAAGCGCCGTGCTTCACGGGTGGCCCGCCCACCTGCGCGCGTTGTCGGCAGAGGCTGCAGCAGCGCTACCGTCCCGACGGCTTGTGCGCCAAGCATCAGCAGCGCGAGCCCCAGGTGAACCTGATTAATTGCTTCATAGAGACCCAGGGTGACCATGATGCCACCGGCAGCCACCTCGACCAGCCCGAAGAGCGGTGCGATCAGCAAGGGAAGCCGCACCCACCGATCGAGGTCGGGACGCCGCCAGACCATCACGGCAATGAACAGCGCCACAACCATTGCTATGGCAACAAGGAGGCGGTGCCCAAACGCGAGCCAGAGGGCCGGCGTAGCCGGGCTAGTGAACAACTCGGCACAGAGCGGCCAGCCGGTACAGACGCCGGCACTTTCGGTGGCACTGACCAGGCCACCCGACACGATGGCGACCAGCGTCAACAAGGAACCGATCACCGCACTTCGACGTAACAACGTATCTGGCATATCGTCACCGTAGAGAATTACGCGCTGAGCGCAAGAAATGAGCCGTACAACAGCACCCCGGTCAACACTGCCGTCGCTACTGTCCAGGCCAAATCACTGGCCCCGTGACTCTGTGGGACACCGGCGGGCAGTTCGGTGGTTTGCCGACGTAGCCGCCAGGCGGCGTGGATCAGCAAGGCCTGTCCAACGATACAAACAGCCACGATGAACCAGAAGAGAAGAGCTTGCATCAGGCTTGCTCGCTTTCTTGTTGTGCGCAATGCGCTGCGGCGACACAGCCCTACCAGGGGAAGGGGTGCAAGTTTGTGGAGTTATTCACAAATTACTACTTTGTTGCGATTATACCACATTCCAGCAAAAATGCCAGCATTGCTGGCATTTTGGCTGGAATGGGCGTTTCGCTTGTGTGCCGCGCTACTTTCTCCCGATGAAAGCCCCCACAATCGTCATAATCCCCCCGACAAGGGCTGTGATGCCGAACACGAAGGGCAGCACCACGACACCGGCCAGCGGTGACGATAGGATCAAGAAGCTCAACACAATCGTGAGCACCCCCCAGATACCGACGCCGATGCCCCCGCCCTGGAAGGCCTGTACCACGCGGACGCCGCCCATAAAAATGCCTGTGACGCCCAGCATAATGATATAAAAGGTCGCCACAACGACGCCACCGAGCAGCGGTTGGCTCAAGACGGCCAGGCCTGCCCAAATGCCAATGATCCCACTGAGCAGCGTTAAAAACCACCGCTCGCGACTACGGAACAGGCTGATCAGATCTGCGATGCCTGAAATCAACCACGAGGCCCCAATGTAGAGCACAATGAAAAGCGTTGTCATCAGGGGTTGAAAAAGGAGCAGCAGCCCCAGGATGATATAACTGATACCGAGTACCAACACGAGCCAGAATGGAACCTTTTCTTCTTTCGCAACCGACGGCACTTTGAACATAGCTCGCTCCTATCCTATCGCATATACACGCCCTCGTACCTTGCTGCTTCGCTGGAAACACGCCTATGGCAATCCTAGACGATGTGCGTCTCAGGAGGATCGGCTTTAGTCGGCTTATGGTTTTTAAGCATGACATCAGGGAGTGCCGACTTCAGTCGGCTGAATGGTCTGGGAAGTAAGTTTTCTGGCGTCCTCAGCCGTCCACAAATTGGGGCCACGAATGAACGAATAGCGCATGGAGCAACCCATATTCGTTTCTTCGTTCTCAGCATTCGTGGTCAGCGGCGCTACCAGAAAACTTATTTCACAGACTACTGAGCCGGAAGCCGACTGAAGTCGGCACTCCCATAGACCCGATGTAATATTGAATATTCATAAGCCGGCACTCCCATAGACCCGATGTAAGACTCAATATGTATCAGTCATGACTGTTGGATACAACCCAAATAGGAGTGCTCTAGCGATGCTTGCCTTCTCTCCAGCGACCCAAAGACATTCTCATGTTGATGGGGCGTCTCTATTGTAGAGCAGGGTTGTTTCGTTGCACCTATGTTTAGGGATAGTTTTTCGGTTACCAACACGACAAGGTGCATTCATTCAGGCGCGTAGCGATTCATCATGGCGTTGGCGGCCTGTTCAAAGTAGGTGCGCATGACTGAACGGGCCGGTTCGTCAATGCCCACCTGAGCAATTGAGGCGAGCATATGCTCGAGCCAGGCATCACGTTCAACCGGGCCAATAGGATAGGGGGCATGCCGCATGCGCAACCGCGGATGGCCGCGTCGCTGCCCATATTCACCAGGCCCGCCAAAATACTGCATCAGAAAGAGGAACTGATGCTCTTTGCCGGGTTCGAGGTCGTCGGGAAACATCGGACGCAACCGCGGATCACGTTCGACGCGGGTGTAGAAGGCCTCGACGAGTTGGCGTAAAACATCGGCCCCGCCAATCTGCTCGTAGATGGTGGTTGCCTTTTTTTCATTCATATCATCCATTATAATAGAAATCTCTGGTGTTGGGGCACGGCGGCGCCGTGCCCGTACGGCGGAAGCGGGGGCACGGCGTCGCCGTGCCCCTCCTGGAAATGGTCTTGTATGTCACTAGGGCGCGGGATGGTCTGGCTCGTTTTTCTTGTGAGCCTGGTTGCGTGTGGGGGTGCACAACGTCCGTCGGTCGATCCAGTTCTAGAGGGCGAGCGCCTTTTTCGGATCTGGTGCATTGGGTGTCATAGCCTTGAGCCTGATGGTCCGACGGCGCTAGGGCCGAGTCTTGCGGGGATCGCTACGCGTGCGGCCAAGAATGACGAGGGTCTGACGGCAGCCGAATGGCTCTACCGTGAAACGGTCAATCCCAATGCCGTCGTCACGCCGGGCTATAGCCCGGGGCTTATGCCGTCTGATTATGAACGAGCGCTACGGCCTGATCAGCTTGAGGCGCTTGTGGCCTATATGCTGACGCTCGAATAGGCAGGGGCATTGGACATGCCAAGAAGCGCGGCAATGCCGCGCCTCTTGGCATGTCCACGTTGTTTTTCGCTTTAGTCGTTTTCGATGCCGACACCGAGGAAGGGATAGAGCATATCGCCAGTCAGGGCTGCGTGGGCCGATGAGCCACTGCTAAAGCGGTACGCGCCGAGCACCTTCATATAGTTAGCCCGTTCGAAGGCGGCTGGTTCGGCGACGGCTTTCTGGCTCATACTGCCCTGCATCATGGAGATCGAGTCGTATTCGTGCTCTTCCATCCAGGTCTGCAGGTCGTGCAGCATATCGCGTACATGCGCTGTCGCATTGCCCACCAGCAGCGCTGATGCCATCATGGCGACCCGTGCCCCGGCCATCATTGCTTTGAGCACTTCAGAAGCCGAGTGGATGCCACTCGTGATCGCAAAATCAACCGGCACGCGCCCGTAGAGGATGGCGACTTCACGCAGCGGCAGCCGCACTTCGTCGGGCGTGCTGAGGGTGAGCGATGGGACGACATTGAGATTCTCGAGATCAAAGTCGGCCTGATAGAACCGATTAAACAGGACAAGGCCATTCGCTCCCGCGTCAGCCAGCCGCATCGCGAGATTGGGTAGGGCGGTGAATTGCGGACTCAACTTGACGGCGAGCGGGATCGTAATTTCGGCCCGCACGGCTCGTACCAGGTCAACATACGTCTGCTCTAGATCGGCACTGGTAATCGCGGGATCCGTAGGAATATAGTAAATATTGAGTTCAACCGCATCGGCGCCAGCCTCTTGCATCAACTGGGCATAGTGAACCCAGCCGCCTGGCGAAACACCGTTGAGACTGCCAATGACGGGAATATCAACCGACTTCTTCAATTTGTGCAGTTGCTCGATATACCGTTCTGGGCCGATACTGTAGCGCCCGGTATCAGGCAGGTAAGAGAGCGCCTCGGCAAAGCTATCGGCACCGTGACTCAACAGGTAGTCGATTTCGAGGCTTTGATGGATGATCTGCTCTTCAAAGAGCGAGTACATCACAATTGCTGCGAGGCCCGCCTCTTCCAGACGCTTCACCTTCTCAACCCGTTGAGAAATAGGGGAGGCCGAAGCCACCAGTGGCGTACGCAATGGGAGGCCGAGATAGCTAGTGGTCATGTCGACCATGGGATGCTCCTGGTTCAGGGTATTAGACACCGGATAAGACATACGAGGATATCCGAAAATATCTCGCATGTCTTATCATACCTTATCTGGTTACACATATGTCGCATTCGACGAGACCGTTTGGCCCCGGTTATGGGTCATGTGCGGTCTACGCATCATAGCCTTGGCTCGCGGCAACGCCACAAACCAAGGCCATGATCCTAGTCTTCTTCCTTCGACATCATTTGCTTGAGGCGATGATAATGCTCGGCATTGGTGCGTTGAGCCTCGGCAATCAGAAGATCGGCGCGTTCGTGATCGCTACGCACAAGGATCTGGAAGCGTCCCTCGCCGGCGATGTATTTTTCGGGGCTGATCGACGGGGGCTTCGAGTCGATAATCAACGGATTCTTGCCCTCCATCGCCAGCAACGGATTGTAGCGGTAGAGCGTCCACATGCCTGATTGCACCGCCAGTTTTTGCTGTTCGAGACCACGGCGCATATCAATGCCGTGGGCAATGCAGTGGCTGTAGGCAATGATCAGCGATGGCCCGTCATACGCTTCGGCTTCCTGAATGGCCCGAAGGGTCTGAACATCGTCATAACCCATCGCGATCCGGGCGACGTAGACATTGCCATAGGCCATGGCAATCAGACCAAGATCCTTTTTGGGGGTGGCTTTGCCGCTGGCCGCGAACTTGGCGACCGCGCCGAGGGGCGTTGACTTGCTGGCCTGTCCACCCGTGTTGGAATAGACCTCGGTATCGAGCACGAGGATGTTGATGTTGCGTCCCGAGGCGAGCACATGGTCAACCCCGCCATAGCCAATGTCGTAGGCCCATCCGTCACCACCGATGATCCAGACACTGCGGCGGGCCAGGAGATCCGAGAGTGACCGCAGATCCTTGAGCAGCGACGTATCGCTACCGACATTGCCTGCCAGGGCTGCATCGATCTGCTGATTGAGCACGGCAACACGCGCACGCTGTGCATTAATCCCAGCATCGGTGCTCTGGTCAGCTTCGAGCAGTTCTTCAATCAGATCGGGGTGGATATAGACGGCCAATCGTGGGAGCAACTCACGGGCATACTCAACCTGCTTGTCAATCGTTAGCCGCATCCCGAGCCCGAATTCGGCGTTATCCTCAAAGAGTGAGTTAGACCAAGCCGGTCCTCGTCCCTGTTTGTTTGCCGTCCAGGGTGTCGTGGGCAGGTTGCCGCCATAGATTGAGGAACACCCGGTGGCATTGGCAATGACCGAGCGATCACCATAGAGCTGGCTCACCAGTTTGATATAGGGCGTCTCGCCACAACCACCACAAGCCCCCGAGAACTCAAAGAGCGGCTCGAGCAGCTGTGAATTCTTGATGCTATTGAGTTGAATCAGCGTCCGATCAACTTCAGGCAGGTTCAGGAAGAAGTCCCAGTTGGCTGCTTCACTGTCGCGCAGTGCTGGCTGTGGGGTCATGTTGATCGCTTTGCGCCCCGTCTGGCGTTTATCCTTGACTGGACATGCTTCGACGCAGAGGCCACAGCCGGTGCAGTCTTCGGGCGCGACCTGGAGGGTAAAGAGTTGTCCTGGCAATTCCTTAAAGCGCGCCGTCGTACTCTTGAAGGTCTCGGGTGCTCCCTCGAGGGCGGCAGGCTCATAGACTTTGGGCCGGATCACTGCGTGGGGGCAGACAAAGGCACACTTGGCGCACTGGATGCAGAGATCTGGCTCCCAGACGGGGATTTCCAACGCAATATTGCGCTTCTCCCATTTGGTCGTCCCGGTGGGATAGGTGCCATCAACCGGCATCGCACTGACCGGCAGTTCATCGCCGCGCTGGGCAATCATCGGGCCAAGCACCTCGCGAACAAACGCGGGGGCGTTATCGGGCACCGGGGATTTGAGATGCAGCCCATTGGCAGGGTCATCAGTTGCGGGGATCGTCACCTCGTAGAGATTTTCGAGCGTGCGGTCAACCGCCATATAGTTCTGCTTGATGACGGCATCCCCGCGTTTGCCATAGGTCTTTTTGATGCTCCGTTTGATTTCGGCGATGGCCTCATCGCGGGGCAGCACCCCACTGATCGCAAAGAAGCAGGTCTGCATGACGGTATTGATCCGCCCACGCATACCAGTCGCAGTCGCAACGGCAATGGCATCAATCACCCAGAGGTGCAGGTTCTTCTGCCGGATCGCCTTACGCACCTCGGCGGGCAGATGCCCCCAGATCTCATCAGGCGCATACGGGCTGTTGAGGAGCAATACGCCGTCAGGGCTGGCATAACGCAGCATATCAATGCGCTCGAGGAAATTGAACTGGTGACACGCGACAAACTGGGCCTGTCCATCACCAATCAGGTAGGGAGCACGAACCGGCTCGGGGCCAAAACGCAAGTGTGACGTGGTGATCGACCCCGACTTCTTCGAGTCATAGACAAAATAGCCCTGCGCATCATTCGGGGTCTCTTCGCCGATGATCTTGATGCTATTCTTATTGGCCCCAACCGTACCATCGGCCCCGAGGCCAAAGAAGAGACAGCGTACCGTCCCGGATGGCTCAACATTGAACGATGGATCATAGGTCAGACTGGTGCCACCGACATCGTCGTTGATCCCGACCGTGATCCGCGGACGAGGCTGCGCCTGGCTCAGTTCATCAAAGACGGCCTTGACCATCCCGGGGGTGAATTCCTTTGAGGAAAGCCCGTAGCGCCCGCCAATAATCTTTGGCAACTCACGCTGTTCGGTGGCCCCACTCGTCCGTGCATCAAGGAAATGGCTGCCCCCAAAAGCATAGACGGCCGAGACGACATCAAGGAAGAGTGGCTCGCCGGTGCTCCCTGGCTCTTTGGTACGATCGAGCACCGCAATGGCGCGGGTCGAAGCAGGCAACGCATGCACAAACGCATCGGCGGTAAACGGCCGATAGAGGCGTACGCGCAGCACGCCGACCTTCTCGCCCTGGGCCGCCAGGTAGCGTGCCGTCTCTTCAGCGGTCTCACCGCCGGAACCCATAATAATAATGACGCGCTCGGCGTCGGGGGCACCGGCATAATCAAAGAGATTGTAGCGACGGCCAGTCAATGCATAGAACTGATCCATCGCGTCCTGGACAATGCTAGGGCAAACATCATAAAACGGATTGACACTCTCACGTGCCTGGAAATAGACATCAGGATTCTGAGCGGTACCACGCAACACCGGATGCTCAGGCGAAAGCCCGCGCATACGGTGCGCACGCACCAGATCATCGTCAATCATGGCGCGAATGATCATCTCATCAACGGGGGTAATCTTATTCACCTCGTGCGACGTACGGAACCCATCGAAGAAGTGCATAAAGGGTACCCGCGCCTTGAGGGTGGCTGCGTGGGCCACGAGCGCGAGATCCTGGGCCTCTTGAACCGAACCCGACGAGAGCAGCGCCCAGCCGGTGGCCCGGGTTGCCATCACATCGGCGTGGTCGCCATAGATCGAAAGACCCTGGGCGGCCAGCGAACGGGCTGCCACATGAAAGACCGTGGCGGTCAACTCGCCGGCGATCTTATACATATTGGGGATCATCAACAGCAGCCCCTGCGAGGCCGTAAACGTCGTGGTCAGCGCGCCGGTCTGCATCGCCCCGTGGAGAGCCCCGGCGGCCCCGCCCTCGGACTGCATCTCATAGACAGTCGGGACTGTACCCCAGAGATTCGGTCGCTTCACAGCTGCAAACGCATCAGCTGACTCACCCATCGGGGTGGATGGCGTGATCGGATAGATTGCGATCACCTCACTGAGCGTATAGGCAACATTTGCGACAGCCTCGTTGCCATCAATCGTCACCTGTGGGATCGGCTCTATAAGGCCGGTCGCACTATCACGTGCCTGGCGTTCATCCATAACTCGAACGGCTCCTCTCTGAACTTCTCATGTCACATGCTGATAGACTCAGTATATATTGCGCCTGCCGTCACTAGGTAAAAGCAGAACAACCTTTGGTAGCGATCTCTTTTCTTGCGCAACTATTATGAGGGCAAAGCAGCGGGGGGAGTCTGTGGAGATGGTTCTATGCCAGGAAGGCGGTTTGTTTGACGCAACGGACTTTGCGCCTTTGCGTCAAATTGATGACCATTAGAGTTGCCGAAGGACGCGGGCCGGCATCCCGGCGGCCAGCGTGCGCGGGGGGATGTCGCGGGTCACGACACTGCCCGCCCCGATCACACTGCCTGCCCCGATCCTGACGCCGCGCAGGATCACGGCACGCACACCAATCCAGACATTTTCTTCGAGAATGATCGGTGCTGAAGGGGGCATCTCTTCACGTCGTTCAGGTTCCAGGCGGTGAAAATCATTATCCATGATAATCACATGTGAACCAATGCTGCAGTTTAAGCCGATATGCACCAACTGACTTGCCGCAATCGAGCAGCCATAATTGATAAAGCTACCCTCGCCAATCTCCAGGTGCCCATGGTGCCCAATAAACAATTCCAGAGGCACAATGTTTGAAACGAGGCGAACGCGGTTCTGTACAATGAGTGTACCATTATTAGTGATCGCAGGCTTGCCCCAGAGGCGTACCCGTCGCCCGACAAACGTCGCGTGGCGCAAATACCAAGAGGCGCACAGCAGCGCCCTCGCGTTCGACCAGATCTCTTTGAGCTTGTATGCTTGAGGCTGGACTGATCCGGGTAAGAACGGTTCCTCTTCAGCGGTGTCCATAGATTTCCTGTAATCCCAGTCAGCATATGCTTAGCGAGACACCATCTGCCGTATTGTTGCGACTCTCTGTCTGGCTTGTTGCACTAGAGCGTTTTCATATTGCCAACTCGTCACCGGATAGATGGTGGAGCCAAGGCGCTTTTTATAATCATCAATGCCGGGGTTGAGGTCTCCAGTCGGATTGAAGTCATAGTAGGCATAGCCGCGAGCCAGCGCATCGCGAATGATTTCGGTATCGAGCACGACATTTGTTTTATGCTTTAGATATGCGGTCGCTATGCAACCGTGCCATGCAACGACATGGCGCTGCCAGTAGAAGCCAATTGTGCCACCAACTATCTCTCCATCGATCCGGGCAACCCAGAGTTTGATCGTTTCGGGGTATTGTTGTGCGTACTCAAAGATTGTAGCAAACAGATCCCACCCATAACCATAGGTGGATGGGTCTTCGCCCCAGCGCTGGATCGTATCCTGATAGACTCCATAGTAGGCACGGTAATCATCGAGTGTCTCGACGAGATCGATCGTTACACCCTCTTTGATCCCTTTACGGTAGGCGTTACGCTGGCTTTTGGCAAAGCGCCCAAACACCGTGTCAAAGTCTGCATCCAGCTTGACAATGTATGAATGATACCCTGTACCTTGAAACTGTGCTGATAGATCAAGGCGTGGTGCAATTGGATTCTCGAGCAAACGCATTCCAGTAACATTCCAATCACATGCCAGTTGATACATCGTTGTTACGTCTTCATCGCTCAGTTCGCCATCAGCAATAATGCCTCCATAACAGTATTCAAAGGTCGAAAGCAGACTCTGGAGTGGGCCCATACGTTTGGTGGCGAGCAGGGGTAGCACTGCATGTACGCCACGAGGCGAGATAAAGCCAACTGAGGCGTCAGCAAACTCGGGGTGCATGCGTAGCGCAAGTTCTTGCCAGAGCGGCGTATGAAAAAACGTCGCATAGTCACAGTGACGAGCGACATACCACCAGAATTCAGATTCGATCGTCTTGAGCAATTTCAAAAGCCATAACCTCCTGTATCGCAGCTAGCGTTTACCCGTCGCTTTCCAGTAGATTTGTTGCACTGGCTGCAAGAACGGGTTGGCAAAGCGCCACATCGTGACCGGTCGGGTCTCGGTACCAAAGCGTTCTTTGTAGGTCATCACACCTTCTTTGTTTCCACTGGTATTGAAATCAAAGTAGCGATAGCCGTGATCCAGTGCATCACGAATGATCTCGGTGTCGCCGACGGGCATGACATCATATTCGAGAAAGTCGCGATGTGAGGCCCCATGCCAGAGTGAGGCCACCTTGTTCCAATAAAAGATCATGCGCCCACCAGCAATCTGCTTATTCACGATCATCACCCAGATCTTGATCTGCTCAGGATATGCTCGACTCAAATAGTAAATGTGCTCAAACAAATGCCACGGATATCCATACCCTGTTGCTTCACCCCAACGTTCGATGGCATCACGGTAGCTTTCATAATAGATGACCATCTCATCGAGTGAACGCATCTGGCGTACTTCCACGCCCTTCTTCAACCCACGCCGATAGGCCGTACGCCGAGCCCGACTGAAACGGGCCATAATCGCATCAAAATCAGCATCGAGGTGTACGAGATAGGTTGGTTCGGTATAGACTTCCTGTAACCTGCTCTGAATTGGCTTAGGCAAGGGGGCATCAAATGGATTGTCAATCGCATACAACGTATAGGTTGAGATTCGACATGCATGCTGATAAAGCACCGCCGCTTCATCGTCGTTTACGGGACCATCGGCGATGAACCCACCGTAGCAATTCTCGAAGGTCGAATGAAGCCAGCGGAAAGGTCCAATTGTTCTGGTCGCAATGATCGGGAAGACGACTCGAGTCCCATTTGCGAGGATGGCTCCGAAGGTCGCATCTTGGTATGTTACGAGGAAGCTGTGTAGGGCAATATTTTGCCAGAGCGGGGTATGATAAAACGTTGCATACGCACATTGACGGGCCACATTCCACCAAAAATCTTCGGGTACCGGGTGAACGATTTGTAACGACAATACACTCTCCCTCTTGTTTGCCTAATTACCGTTGCTGATGTCGCTTGATTGTCATGCTGAGCGAAGGGCCCCATCTTCCCTTTGATAGGGCAGACCCTTCGTGCCGCTCAGGGTGACAAGGCGGTATCCTCAACCGCAATAGGTCTTAACGATAGGCTGGCATCTTCAATAACTCGGCGACGGTCACAAACTCATAGCCCTGATCGCGCAGCATGGGCACGAGGGTGCGCACTGCCCGGGTTGTCTCGCGTTTTTCCCAGATCTTTTCCCAGGGCTTGGCATCGTGAAAGCAGAAGATCGAGCCTGGCTGGGTCGCGTGATATGCATCATGCGCGAGCGTCATTCCGTCAACTTCAGGGATTACCCAGTCAAGCGTGTAGACATCCCACCCGATAATAGTATACCCTGCTTTCGTGAGCCGTTTGCCTTCCCAGGGGGTGAGCCAGCCCCAGGGCGGGCGATAGAAACGAGGGCGTACGCCGATCACTTCGCGGATCGCCTCTTCGCCAGCGGTAATATGGCTAATATTCGAGCCAGGCATCAGGCCGGTTTTGCGGCTATGCCACCCCGAATGATTGCCAATGACATGGCCTGCCTGGTACATCTCGAGCAGCAAATCAGGGTTGTAGCGCACATTCATCCCGAGACAAAAGAACGTCCCCTTGACTTCCAACGCATCCATCGCTTCGATCAACTGCTCGGTACACGGGCGACTCGGGCCGTCATCAAAGGTGAGGGCCACTTTGCGTTGATCGCGTGGGCCGTGGTTTACAAAGTAGCCAAACCCCGTTGCCGGCGGGCTGAGCAGTTTGGTACCCGCAGTATCAAATAGTTTCACCACGGCCTGTTTTGGATTTAAACGTGACATAAGGCTTTCTTCTCGGCCCAGATATTGGGCAAGGCGCTTGTGAGGTGCTGTGGTTCGTCAGCGCACCATGGTTTGCTCATACAAGGCACCGAGGACTTCTGCGACGCGCTGGGACGAAAAGGATGTTTCAACCCGTTGGCGTGCCGCGTCACTCAGTTGCTGTTGGAGCGCAGGGTTTTGAAGAATTTGGATCACAAAATGGGCAATCGAGGCAGGATTATGTGGCTCAGCGCAAAAGCCACTTTCGCCATGGACAACGGCTTCACCCTTGCCCCCAAACGTGATCACCACGGCACGCCGCATCGCCATCGCTTCGAGGAGACCGATCGACATTGAACCAACTGGCACCGGCAAGACAAACACATCCATCAACCCGAGGAAGGGCCGTGGATTCGGTTGAAAACCGGTGAAACGCACATAGTCAGCCACGCCAAGCTCGCGGGCCTGCTGTTCCAACGCTTCACGCAGCGAGCCGTCACCAACCATCAACAGATAGGCATCGGGACATGCCTCGCGGATGGTCGAGAATGCCGCCAGCAGGTCTTGCAAGCCTTTTTCGGGCTCAAAACGCACCACTGTCCCGATGATCTGGGCCTGAGCGGGCAGATCGTACTGCCTGCGCAGATCCTCCAAAACGTCTTCGGGCACTGGCGTAAATTTGTCAACATCAACCCCATTGACCACCACAATCGTCCGCTCGTGGGGCGTATAGAGGTGCATCCCCCGCGCACGATAATTTTTTTCCGACACACAGACAATGCCATCAACCTGGAGGCTGAAGAGATCGCGCAAGAGGCGCATCGGCAGGGGCAGTGGCTCGTCGGGGGCGAGGTGTTCGGTGATATAGATCTGTTGCACCCCAGCGAGGCGTGCCATGATCAGCGCCAGCAACTGGCCCTTGTAGCCGGTCGAGTGCATATGCATCACATCGATTGACCACGTGCGCAGTTGCTTGAACATCCGCCACCCTTCATACGCCTGAGTCCAGCAGCCATAGCGTCGATCAGGGGAGATCTCACTAGCATGATCCGCGGCCAGATGCAACCTGGTGGTGAGATCTTTCGTCTTGGACCAGTCAGGGCAGATCGCAAAGACCTCAAAGCGGGTACGATCAAGCTGATGCGCCAGCAAGACGACGTGTTCTTCCATGCCACCCATCGCCACGCTATTGGTAAAGAGCAGGACGCGCTTGCGGGGTGAAGGTTGCTCTTCGGGATGCTTGGTGTAGGGCGTGTGTTCAGGCGATGCGCTTGTTGCCTGATCCTCGTCGCTTGTCTCTGCTACCGTTGAAGGTTTGTCTTTGGGTTGCATAGATGCCTTTTCCGGTCTTCAGTTCATTCGCCAGGAATCTGCTAGTAGTTGGCTTGCAGGCCATTTCATACTCAGGGTGACACAACAAGCGCCATGCACTCCGGCTGCGTCTCTGCTTACAGCAATACCTCACTCAGCATCGCGACAACATACTCCTGCTCCTCATCGGTCATCTGCGGATAGAGCGGCAAGATGACATTGCGATCCTGGGCACGCTCAGACTCGGGTAGCTCATAGCCGCCCTCGCGCTGGTAAGGTTTTTCGCGGTGTGCGCACATAATGCCGCGGCGTGTCGCCACCCCCCGGTCGAGCATGCCCTGCATCACCTCGCGCTGGTCGAGGTGATCGGGAAGGCGCACCCAGAAACTCTGCCAATTGGTGCGTGCCCATGATGGCTCATGGGGCAGCGTCAGGCCAGGAATCGCCGCGAGCAACTGCTGGTAGCGTTCACCGAGACGGCGGCGGGCCGCCACAATCGTGGGCAAGCGCTTGAGTTGTTCGCGCCCAATGGCGGCCTGAACATCGGTCATGCGGTAATTGTAGCCGATCACGGCGTGTTCTTCAAAGATGACCTGGTTGGCACTATGGCGAACACGGTCACTGATGCTCATACCGTGCTGCCGGAGCAAGCGAAACTGCGCGTTATACTCAGGGTTGTTGGTTGTGATCATGCCACCATCGCCAGTCGTGATCACCTTCCGCGGGTGAAACGAAAAGCAGGCAATGTCAGCGTGGGCCTTGCCAATCTTTTGCCATTCATCCTGCCACAGGATCTCGCTGCCACTGGCACAGGCGGCATCTTCAATCACGGGTAACCCGTGTTCCTGGGCGAGCGTGAGGATCGTTGCCAGATCGCACGGCATCCCCATCTGGTGAACGCAGAGGATCGCTCTCGTCTGTGGTGTGATCGCGGCGGCGATCTTTGTCGGATCAAGATTGCTTGTGGCTGGCTCGATATCAACAAAGACCGGGGTTGCGTGGCAATAGCGCACCACATTGGCGGTCGCCACATACGAGTGGCTCACCGTAATGACCTCGTCACCGGGGGCAACGCCAAGGGTCAGCAACGCCAGATGCAGGGCTGTCGTACAATTCGAGACTGCGGTCGCGTAGGCAGCCCCGGTGTAGACGGCAAACTCTTGTTCGAATGCCGCCACCTCGGGACCCTGGGTGAGCCAACCCGACATAATCGGACGACGTGAAGCCTCGGCTTCGGCCTCTCCGACAAGCGGGCGGGTCAGCGGGATAGTCATATGCTTCGCTGCGGTCGTCATGCAATCACTCCGCTCTTTTGCGTCTTCCACCAGGCGACCAGGTCACGCAGCCCTTCTTCAAGCCCGACCTGAGCCACAAAACCGAGTTTATCGCGGGCGGCGCTAATCTCGGCGAGGCGGCGGGGCACAGGATTGACCTTGCGCTCGGGGCCATACTCAATCGGCAGATCGACGCCCATCGTACGCATCAGGGTCTCGGCAAGTTCCTGCAAACTCGTCTCGACCCCAGAGGCAACATTGAAGACCTCATCAGAGACAGCGGCCTCGGCGGCGAGCATATTAGCACGGGCAATATCAGGCGCATAGACAAAATCCATGGTCTGGGTACCATCACCAAAAATCACCGGCGGCTTGCCGTCGATCAGGCGATCCATCCAGCGGATCAGCACTTCGGTGTAGGCCCCATAGATGTCCATCCGCGGTCCATAGACATTGAAGTAGCGCAGGGCGACATACTTCAAGCCATACATCTCGTTGAAGCTGCGCAGCAGCGCCTCATTATAAACCTTGATGGCCCCATAGATGGTACGATTATTGTAGGGATGGTGGCGTTCGGTCGTCGGAAAGACCTCGGCGAGGCCATAGACCGAGGCTGACGAGGAAGCGACGACCTTTTGCACCCCGGCTTGCACCGCAGCCTCAAGCACATTGAACGTCCCGGTCGCCAGCACATCGTGGGCCAGGCGCGGATCTTCGGCACACTGCGTAATACGAATCGCGGCGAGGTGAAAGACGAGATCAACGCCTTGCATCACCTGGTGCATCAAATCACGATCACAAATATCGCCTTCAACGAGCGTCACCTCGCCGCGGGCGCGGGCCTCGGCCAGATTCTCGAGGCGACCACGGACAAAGTTGTCAACGACAATGATCTCGCCGTACTTGCCCTGCTCGCGGCCATCCATCAACTGGTCAACAATATGCGAACCAATCAAACCGGCGCCGCCGGTCACAAGTACGCGCTGTGGTTGTGGGTTGCTCATACGTGATCTTGTCTCCTTACACGCTAACTATACCTGCTCGGCCCATAGCTTCAAGCCTGCCACCACGACATCCTGCTGGGCGTGGGTCAATTCGGGATACATTGGCAGCGAGAGCACCTCGCGGGCGGCGGCTTCGGCGTGCGGGAAGGCCCCCTCGGGGTAGCCTAGCTCAGCGAAGGCGCGCTGGCGATGGACGGGAATGGGGTAATGGATGCCGGTGCTCACGCCGTGGTCATGCAAAAACGTCTGAAGTTGATCGCGCTTCGGTTCACGGATCGCATAGACATGGAAGACATGGCGACGATCCGGCAGCACGGCGGGGGTAGCGATCCCACGTGGGGTTAACTGCGCATCATAGCGTGCGGCCACCGCCCGGCGCGCTTCCGTCCAGGCCTCGATATACTTCATCTTGACCTTGAGCACAGCCCCTTGCACGCCTTCGAGGCGATAGTTAAAGCCCTTGAGATCGTGGTAATACTTGCGTTCGGCCCCCCAATCCCGGAGCATGCGTAGGGTACGGGCAAACTCAGCATTATTCGTGGTAACTGCGCCACCTTCGCCATAGGCCCCGAGGTTTTTGCCCGGATAGAAGCTAAAGCAACCCATATCGCCAATGGAACCGACGCGACGACCCTTATATTCGGCCCCGTGCGCCTGGGCGGCATCCTCGATCACGAGCAAGCCGTGTTTACGGGCGATTGCCATGATCGGATCCATATCGGCGGGTTGCCCATAGAGGTGGACGGGCAGCAAGGCTTTGGTACGTGGCGTAATGGCAGCCTCGAGCAACGCAGGATCAAGCGTAAAACTGACCGGATCAATATCAACAAAGACCGGCGTCGCACGCGCATAGTCAATCGCCGACACAGTCGCAATGAACGTATGCGGCGTCGTAATGACCTCATCGCCAGGGCCAATGCCACCGGCGAGCAGGGCGAGGTGCAGCGCACTGGTGCCGCTATTCACACCAATCGTATGGCTCGTCTGCGTATAGGCACTGAAGAGCTCCTCGAAGGCGGCGACCTCTTTGCCCAGCACAAATTGGGTGCTTGCCAGCACCCCCAGCACAGCCTGATCAACCTCTTCTTTGATCGAAAGATATTGAGCCTTCAGATCAACAAACGGTATCATGAAACGAACTCCTTTTGACCCTCAGGGACAACGCATCGTCATTGCTATAACTTGATCGGCTGACCGTGCTGGGCCATCGAACGTGAAGCGGCCTCAAGAATACGCACCACACGCAGCCCAGACTCGCCACTTGAGAATGGGCGTTGCCCGGTTGTTATGCAATCAATAAAATGACTGGCCTCGATTTGTAGGGCCTCAACATTGTCAATGCGCGGCGCCCACATATCACCGGTGCGATAGCCGACATGGCGCTGATAGATCTCAGCCTCATCTTCGCTGACAATAATGCCTTTATCATAAACCTTGATCTTCTCACTTAATTCCATATCATTATAAACGATCATTTTTTCCGAGCCTCCGAGCAAGGTCTGACGAACCTTAACGGGGGCCATCCAGTTGACATGGAAGTGTGCAATCAAGTTATCTTCAAAGAAGCAGGTCAGGTACGCCATATTCTCGGGGCGACCTGGCACATGTGCCATGCCTGTTGCGGCGACCATAACAGGCGATCGTTCAACGAGATAATCCATAATCGAAAGATCGTGTACGGCGAGATCCCACAGCACATTGACATCGCTCTGAAACAGCCCCAGATTCACGCGCACCGAATCGTAATAATAGAGCGTGCCCAGCGAGCCGTTGTCAAGCAACTCCTTGATCTTGCGCACAGCGCTCGTGTAAATGAACGTATGGTCGACCATGATCGTCAACCCACGTCGCTCGGCCTCTTCCAATAATTGCTCGGCCTCGGCCACGGTTGACGTGAGTGGCTTCTCGACAAACGCATGCTTGCCAGCTTGAAGAATCTTGAGGGTGAGCGGGAAATGGGTATGTACGGGGGTGGCGACGGCGACGGCATCAACCGCAGCGTCACGCAACATCTCGTCCACGTCGGCATAGGTCTTGATCGCTGGATAGAGGCGTTCAACTTTGGCGCGTTGTTCGGCCCGTTGATCGCACACAGCGACAACCCGGGCCCCTTGGGCTTGTGAAAAATTCCGTACGAGATTTGGCCCCCAGTAACCATAGCCGATGACACCGATACCTAGCACAACATACCTCCTTGGCTGTGTGTAGCGAGTGAGCGTAGTGGATTGAGCATAAGCTTGTTTCGAGGATTGTGACCAGTGGAATCTGATGCGGGCATGAGCGTGTCCTGCTAAGTCTTTGTACCTATCCTATCAGGTGTATACAAAGATCAATATGACAAACCGGTGACATTCTGATCTGTCAATTGTCAACTACTTGGTATGTGTTCATCCTTCCCCTGGGCGCAAGGGTGGGACGTCCTCACTCCCAGGTTTGCCTGTTACCCCAATAGGGCAGGCGCCTTGCCACATTGTTTGAAGCAGGGCCGTGCCTTGTTATCAAGCGGCGGTTTTTGGGCTAGCCCGCAGTCATCTCTTGCTCAGTCAGAGCCTGGGCCTCGGCCTGGGTTGCGCAGCGTACGCCATTGGCACTCACCCAGCCAATGATGCGGCCAGGGTTGCCGACGACCAGGGCGTGATCAGGCACATCTTTCGTGACGGTGGTGCCCGAGCCAATCATGGCCCAACGCCCAATGGTGACGCCGGTGACGACCACGCTATGCGCCCCAATCGCGGCCCCATAACAGAGGCGCGTCTGCCCTACCTGCCAGTCGGCGGCACTCTTGAGGCTGCCATCAGCATTGATCGCGCGCGGCAATTTATCATTGGTAAAGACGACATGCGGCCCGATGAAGACGCCATCTTCGACCGTCAGCCCATGATAGAGCGATGCATTATTCTGGATCTTGACGTTATCGCCGATATGAACATGAGAGTCGACATAACTGTTGCGACCGATGATACAGTTCGCGCCAATCTGTGCGCCTTCACGGATCTGCACATGAGCCCAGATCCGCGTTCTGTCACCAATGATCGCTGCTGACGAAACATCAGCAGTCGGATGAATAGTTGTCATAATGCTCTATATTAGGGCATCCGCCCTAATAATCTATGCATGTGCTGGCCATTTCCGTCAGCACGCGCAAAATTCTTGGCAGCTGCAGGCCCCCAACCCCAACTGAAGGCTTACGTTGCATATGGGTACGAGTATACCCTTTTTTCGTTGATTTTGCTAGTATTGTCGCAGGGTAGGCAGGGTGATGGCATCTGCTTGCCGTGGCCGTCAATGGCTCGGCTTTTGGCTTGCAAAGGTCTTCTGCGTGGCCTGAGCGAGTCGGCGCAGTCCGCTGTGGTGCTGCAGGTCATCGCTGGGCCAACCGCGCTGCACCCGGCGAACAGCGTCAGCGAGGCCACGACGAACTATCGCCTTGACACCGATGCGCCGATGCGCGAATCGCCAGCAGGGGTTGCGGCTGCTGCGGTTGCGGTTCCGGCCAACATCGCGGCTGGCTCGGAAGGGCTCTTCCTGCCTCTGGTCAGGCGGTAACAACCTTGGTGGATGGGAAGTGGATGGGAAGTGATGGTATGGTATCATGAGCTGTAAAGATTGATCTTTCTGTGAGCAGCGGTATGGATGTTGTCTTCTGGCTTCAAGGGATGACGTTCGAGTGGAATGACGAGAAGGCAAAGCAGAATCTGGTTCGGCATGGGATTGCATTTCCCGAAGCAGCCGAAGTCTTCTTCGATCCCTTCTATCAATCCGGTGATGCAACCCCAGATGGAGTAAGCGAGCAACGCGACTTCATCCTCGGCTATTCGATCTCCCAGCGGTTATTGCTGGTTGTTTTTACGGAACGGGGCGAGCGTACAAAGATTATTTCTGCACGCACGGCAACACGGGCCGAAAGGAAGCAGTATGAGTCAGCCTGAGTTTCCCACTGAGTTGAAGCTTCGCCCAAGGCCTGTTACCAGGGTTGAACTGAAGGTGCCAACCGAGACCTACGAACACCTGGCGCGCATCGCAGGAGCACGCGATATGTCGGTAGACGCGCTGATCAAACTCTATCTTGGGCAGGGTCTCCGCCAGGAGCTTGCCCAGCGCTTTGCCGATCAGGTGCTGGAACTAACCGCGAACGTGCTAGCTCGTCATGGTCAATCACCAGACCAGGTTGAGGCTATTCTTCGCGAGATTCGTAGTGGAACGGGATCATAGCACTGTGGGCGCAGCAGCCATCAGGCATGCCTTTGCGCAAGGGGTGGGCCAGGCGCTGCTGCGCCCCTACTACGGGGCTCAAACGGGTGGATTTGCCTAAAGGTAGTACAATAGATACCAGTAACGAGAAATTAAGTCGTGGGTCAACCACAGTTCCCGGTGTCCGGCGGGCCGCCTACGCTCCCAGGAAGACTCGCCGATGTATTCTACAGACGATGAAGGAGGCATAGCCTATGCTTGAGAAAATCAGCCTGATCCCAACCTTGCAGCGACGCAAGCATATGCTCGCATCACCTGAGGCCCAGCGCCGGATCCTGGCCGAAATCCCCGTCCCGCGCTTTAGCACGAAACTAGCCGAGGCGGGTCTGCCAACCTTACGTGCAACACCGCAGGTCGAAGTTCTACAGATCAATGTTGGACGTCGCTGTAACCAGACCTGCCACCATTGCCACGTTGATGCCGGTCCGGATCGCACCGAGGTGATGCCTCCTGAAGTTGTTGAAGCATGTCTTGCGTTTTTGGAGCGCGCCGCGATCCCGACGCTTGATATTACCGGTGGTGCCCCTGAATTGCATCCGGCTTTTGATGAGATGGTGCGGCGGGCGCGGGCGATGGGGCGGCATGTGATTGATCGTTGCAATTTAACGATCACACGCTTGCCAAACTATGCCTATTTGCCGGCCTTTCTTGCCGAACACCAGGTAGAGGTGATCGCGTCGTTGCCCCACTATGCGCTCGAGGGCACCGATGCGCAGCGTGGCGACGGGGTCTTTGCGCAGTCAATCGCAGCTTTGCAAGAATTTAATGCGCGTGGCTATGGCCGTGATCCTGCCTTGCAACTTAATTTGATTGCCAACCCGCTTGGCCCCGAGTTGCCGCTTCCCCAGGCCTCGATTGAGGATACGTGGCGACGTGAGTTGCTGCAACGCTATGACATCCAGTTTACCCGACTCTATACCCTCACCAATATGCCCATCAGTCGCTATCTTGAGCATCTGCTGACCACAGGTGAGCTGCACGCGTATATGGAATTGTTGGTGAACAACTTTAATCCGAGCACAGTTGAAGGGCTGATGTGCAAGACGATCCTGTCAGTCGGATGGGATGGGCGCCTCTACGATTGTGACTTCAACCAGATGCTCGACATGGCTCTGCCCCAGACGATTTTGGCGCTCACGCCTGCGGATCTGGCCGGACGGGTGATCCGTACCGGGGCACACTGCTATGCATGTACCGCCGCAGCGGGCTCTACCTGAAGTGGTGCGGTTGTCTCGCCGTGAGCGAGCTTTTCACCATTGATCACATGCATCGGCGGCAGCGGCAGTTGCGATGAGTAATTCGGCCCCCCCCAGGCGCGCCAGGGCGGGGGCCGTTACTTCGAGGGTGCGCAGGATGGCCTCGCGCCCATAGGCTGATGTGCGCAGAATACTGGCGAGGATGGATCGGGCCAGCCTGGGATGTTCGTCGGCGAGTGCATAGATCAGCGCGGCGGCCGCACGGGCGCGCTCGGCTGGTCGCCGGATTGAGGCGATGACGGTTGCTGCAGCTATTGTGTGTCCCTGTTCGGCCTGGGCTGTCCCAATGGCGGCTAGGTAGCGGGCGCGATCCTCGCCCGGTGCGAGTACCGAGGGATCGTTGGCAAGGGCAAGGGCCTCGTGGTCGGCTCCGGCGGCAATCATGTGCGGTGCCATCAAGATCAGGGCACGGGTACGTTCGGCTGCCCAGGTGATGGTCAGCGCTTTTTGCACGGCCAGGCGCGGGTCGTCATTCCGGGCCTGTTCGATGCTCAGGTTGGCAATGGCATGGGCCTGTTGTGTTGGGTCGGGGATGCGCTGGCACAGAGCCATGGCTTCGTCCCAGTGCCCGGTAAGCCCCAGATGACGGGCCCATTCAGTGTAGACCCAGGCTTGCTCATCTGTGTCCTCGACCTTTTCCATGAGGCGATAAGCGGCTTCATACGCACCGGTCTGAACCATCGCAACAGCGACTTTTGCCATTGCCCGATGGCGTTCTTCGCCTGGGGGCAAGGTGTTGGCGAGCGTGATCGCTCGTTCGATCCGCCCCAGGATGGCGAGGGCAGCGGCGAGCGCCACGAGCAGTGGGGCGCGTTCGGCCTCATTCACCGCACCGATCGCACGGGTTGCCTGTTCCAGGGCGAGCATGGCGACCAGGCCGTTGAGGGTGAGGCGCAGTTCGATGAGGGCCGCAATCCGTGTCTCGACGCCAACGATGCTTTCGGCGGCACTGAGCGCAGCCCCATCATTGCCGAGTGCGGCCAGGGTACGTGTGAGCGCCGCCAACCCGCGGTCGCGCTGGCTCTGCGTGGCGAGCCGGGCGATCCGTTGGCGAGCGGCAGCTTCATCGTGTTGGACTTCGCTGCATGCGAGTTCGATTTCGGCCCAGGCAACAACCGTTGCGAGCGAACTGCTGTCAATCAAACGTTGTCCATCGGGGTGCCCAGCACGCACCAGGGCGACCCCAACCTCGGCGCGCGCCCAGGCGCCCATTGTTTCGTGCATCATGCCACAGGCCAGGTGGCATGCCTCTTCCCAAGCTCCCAGGGTCACCAGATGGCGTACAACCTCGGTCTCGACCATCGCCCGACGCTCGAGGTGTTCAATGCGCTCGGTAATTGCCAGCGTTGCCGCCACTTCACCGAGCCGCAGGGCTGCCCGGGCAAGGGCCATATGCAGCGTTTCGCGGCTCTCGTGCCAGGCGCGTGACAAGGGATTGGCTTCGAGATCGAGGGCTCGCGAGAGCAAGCGCATCGCGGTTGGACGCATCCGGTTGGCGTAACAGATCTCGCCAAGACGCCGCAGGATGACGGCTTTTTGTAGCCCATCGGGAAGACGTTCGACCTGGTCCATGACCTGTTTGAGGGCCACCTCACGGCCGCTGTGCTCGATCGCCTGCACAAACGCTTCAGCGGCCATCGCTGGATCCAGCGTGCGTACGCGGCTCGCTAATGTTCCCGTACGCAACGCCGTACTGATCAGGTCGCTTAGCGATCCCAACTCGTTTGTCTGGTAGATACTCGTTTCGACCAGCATCCGCAACCGCCAGCGCAGTTCATCATACGCATACCAGAGGGTGCCGTTCCGTTCGTGGGTACGTACCCAGGCGTGGTCTGGCTCAAGCATAAACTCATGTGGAGTAGCGTTGGCTGGTCTGGGCCTCACGGTGGAAACTGGCCTTTGCCCGGAGGGGATGGTTGATGAGGCCAGGGCGGCATGCCGTGCATACGCCTGGCGCAGATATGGTCCGGTTGGTTCATCGTGACGGACGGGTTGCTGCCCTGGCTGATCGTGGCGGGGAACCGTGACGTTGCGTTGTACGGCCAACTCAGCCAGGCTCTGATGCATCCGGGCTACTTCGGTCGGGGCGATCTGGGCAACCAGGGTAGGGATGGCCCGATGGGCAAAACGGACAGAGCGCACCGGTGGCAAGGGGCTTCCATCGCCATCAAGCCCGGCCCGCGCCTCGCATGAAAGCGTAAGCAACTTGCCTTGTTGCCACCTGGCAAGCAGCAGGATGGGATTGTACTTGAGCACGAGTGCCGCGAGGCTGGGTGGGATCGGTGCATCGGCGGCGGCCAGCACCAGCGCCAACTGACGCTCGGCTGGGGCAAGCATGGCCCACCAGTGCAGCAACAGGGCCTCAAGGCCCTGCGGCAAGGCCTGAAGCGCGAGCTGTTTTGTGTGCAGCATAGCAACGGCCAGCCGAAGATAGAGGAAATTGCCCTGGGCGGCGAGTAACAAGGGGCCGATCCAGCTTGAAGGGCAGCCTATGGCCCGGAGGATCTGGGCCTGCACCAGGGTCGAGTCAGGATCATCACCAGGTAGGCACAACCGTGCGATCGGGCGCCAGGGCGGGGCTGCCCCTGGGCTACAGCCAAGCAGGATGGTCACGCCCGGGGGAAGATCGACGAGCAAGGGTAACGGGCCAGGATAGCGAGGTTGGCCGGGCGGCGTAAGCTCATCGAGGGCCAGAACCACCGGGTGGTGAGGGTTGCGCCGCACGATATCGGCGACGAGGCGTTCGAACGCAGCAGGATCGGTCGTGACGCTTGGATCAACGAGCGGCAACGTTGGGCGATAGCACGCCACCAACTGCGCGTAGAGCAGATGCAGACTCTGCGCCCCGGCCACAGCGGACTGCCAGAGGGGCAGGGGGCGGCGCACCGCGAGTTGGGCCAAGAGGGTACTCACGCCGCTGCCAGGTGGGCCTTCCACGAGGATCAGGCCACCTGGCGAACCATCGAGGTACTGTTCAAGTCGCGTGCACAGCCTTGCCCGCTCGTGGGTATGGGCGAGCGCCGTCTTGAGCGCCTCTTTGTGTCGAGCTAGCTCATGCTGGAGGGGGGCTGCCAGCATTGGCAACCCCTCGATTGCGACAAGTGCCGGAGCTACTGGAGCCACAACGCGACCTCACTGCGCTACCTGGAAGAGGCGTGCCGCCCTATGCTGATTCGCCCTTGACAGCCTCTTTCAGCGTACTGCTGGCGCTAAAGCCGGGCGTTTTGGTTTCAGGGATCGTGATCTTCTCACGCGTCTGTGGATTGACGCCTTCACGCTGCTGACGGTGACGAACTTCAAAAGTCCCGAACCCCGTCAAGGTCACCTTTTCGCCTTTGGCGAGTTGCTCGGTGATCACATCGAGCGCCGAGTCAATGACCAGCTTCGTCTCCTTCTGCGACACCCCGGCTTTTTCGGCGACGGCCTTGATAAAATCAGTCTTCTGCATCGGTGCAGTCCTCCTTAAGGTCTAGTAATGATAGTTTCCACGTATTCTACGGACGTGCGATTTTTGCCCTTCGGGACGCAGTATACCGCACTTGTCAAGCCCCATGTCGCATTGTAATGCCTTGAATCCCTTTTTTGACGGCACTATACCTGTTCTAGCGCTTTCTAATGCTAAAAAAGTGTCGTGGCAAGCATCTGACAAGCAAAAAACTTTTAACAAAGAAGCACAGCCCATCGTATCCTGATACGACAGACTGCGCTTGCGGTGTCAATCTTATTGGCTAGGGAATGAAAGGCGGCCCCTGACGCCTGGTGCAGCACCTTCCTTACTCCCAGACCTATCTCCGTACCGCATAGCTATTGTACGCTACGACAGGCCCTGCTGTGAATAGCCCACAAGGAGGGGAACGGCTTAGTACCAGGAGTGCGTGCGACTAGCGCAATCGGGCTATTGGGGTGCATCCCTCACCACCCACCGAAGGCCTGTTCATCGCGGAGCAAGGCGAGGCGATTGGCAAGGCCGGTATAGCGCTCGGGGCTAAGAGCCAGCAGTTCGGCCTTGACCTCTTCGCGCACCGTCAGGCTTGCCACAAACTCGCGGAGCAGTTCCAGGCTGAGGGGCCGCCCGCGGGTCAGGTTTTTGAGGGCTTCGTACGGTTCGGGATAGTTCTCACGGCGAAGGATTGTCTGGACAGCCTCGGCGAGCACCTCGGGGTGAGCCATCAGGTCAGCCTGCATGGTCTCGTGGCGCACGGCGATCTTCTGCAGGCCACGCAGAGTGCGCTGATAGCCGAGCAGGCTATAGCCAAACGCGACCCCGAGGTTGCGCAACACCGTACTGTCTGAAAGATCACGTTGCAGGCGCGAGATGGGCAATTTCCGGCTAAAATGTTCGAGCAGGGCATTGGCTATGCCCAAGTTGCCTTCGGCATTTTCAAAGTCGATGGGATTGACCTTATGCGGCATCGTTGATGACCCGACCTCACCGGCTTGCAGCGCCTGAGCGAGGTAGCCATCGCTGATATAGCGCCACATATCCTGGCACAGATCGAGCATGATGACATTGGTGTGTTTGAGCGCATCGCAGAGCATCGCAAGCGTATCGTGCGGTTCGATCTGGGTGGTCAAGAGCACCGGTTCAAGGTCAAGCGAACGTACGAAGGCCTTGGAAAACTTGAGCCAATCGACCTCAGGCAAGGCGGCAACCTGGGCCGCAAAGGTGCCGGTCGCACCATTGAGTTTGCCGGTCAGTTTGATCTCTTTGCACGCATTGCTCGCACGCCGCAGACGCATAAAAAAGACATTGATCTCTTTCCCGAACGTCGTTGGCGTTGCCGCCTGCCCGTGGGTGCGGGCGAGCATCGCAGTCGTTGCCTCGGTATCAGCCAGATGGCGCAGGCGCTCGATGATCTGCCCCACCGCGGGCCCCATCACCATATCACGGGCATCCCGCACCAGCAGGCTATAGGCCAGATTATTGACATCCTCAGACGTCAGCGCAAAGTGGACAGCCTCCTGCACATGGGTCAGCCCGAAGCCCTCAAGTTGTTCACGCAGCCAGTACTCGACGGCTTTGACATCGTGGTTGACCTTGCGATCCCATGCGGCAATGGCTTCGGCATGCTCATCGGTAAACTCGCGATAGAGGGCACGTAAACGTGCCTGTTGGTGCGAGTCGAGGGAGGGGACAAAGGCGATCCCCTGCGCCCGGGAAAGAAAGATCAGATACTCAACTTCAACGCGTACCCGATAGCGAAAGAGGGCCGCCTCACTGAAATACCCGGCCAATTCGGCCAGATCACGACGATACCGCCCATCGAGGGGCGAAAGAGCGGCCATAGGAGCAAAAGTTGTCGTCATTCTTGCTAGCTTTCTTGCGACATTAGCCCTTCTGCATGGTTTGCAGCGCGGCGGCAATGCCGCTCTTCAAGCTGCCCTGCATATTGATGTCACTGAGATCAACATCAAGATGCACGAGGGTCTGGGCAATCTGTGGTTTAATCCCGGTGAGCATGACGCGCGCCCCGAGCAGTTTCACGGCCCGCGCTGCCTGGATTAGGGTCTGCGCCACCTGGGTGTCAACCATAGCGACCCCGGTGATGTCAACAATGACCAGGGTGGCCTGGTAGCGCGCTACCCCTTCGAGCAGGGTCTCCATGACCTGGGCGGCACGCTGACGGTCAATGGTGCCGATCAGTGGCAGAACCATAATTTCGTCGGCAATCGGGAGCAATGGGGTTGAGAGTTCACGCAGCATTTCGTGCTGGCTGTTGAGGATCTGTTGCTGGATCTGCTGGTTGTGCAGGGCGACGCCAAACATGACTGCGAGGCTCCGCAAGGTCTCTGCTTCGACTGGTTCCCAGATATGGCTGGTTGTGCAATCATCGAAGCCCATAAAGCCCCACCAGGTGTCGTGGACAAAGATCGGGGCCACGATCAATGATTGAATATCCTGACTGACCAGGAGTTCGTGTTCATCAACGGGAAAATCGGCCACAAGGCCGTACAAGAGTTGATTCTGGCTCAACAGAGTTTCCCATCGGCTATACCCAGCCGCTTTGTAAGGCAGGTCTTGCAGATCGGGGTTGTCAATCTGGGGGGGGAAACCTGGTGCTGACCACTCGGCGCACTGGCTTATGGTGCGTTCGTCGGCCTCGTTTTCACCGTTGACAAAGATATAGGCACGGCTCACTTCGAGGGCGCGCCCTATCAATTCGAGCATCCGAGGGGCCTCTTCAAGCGGATCAAGGTGAAGTGAGAGTAGGCGTGACACTTCAGCCATCGCCGAGAGAATGGCGTCCCGTCGGTCGACAAGATGCTGGAGGCGGGTCAGTTCGTTCTGAAGGTCGTCTGAAGATGATGACATAGCTTGGTTCCTCGGATGACGTGTTTATGCGCTCCCCCGTTGGAGCGTGAAGATCGTGGCCTCGGGCGGGCAACCGAGCCGTAAGGGTAGCCCGCCTAGCCCGCGACTGACATAGAGTTGCGTCTCGTTGACGTGAAAATGGCCGCTTGCATAGTGCCAGCCAAAGCGGGGCAGGCAGAATGAGCCTAAGCCTGGTAGACACATATGCCCCCCATGCGTGTGCCCCGAAAGCTGGACGTCGATCCGCTGCCCACTGATGTAATCAAGGGCGTCGGGACAATGGGCCAGAAGGAGCCGGACGCTCTGTGGAGGGGCGTGTTGCAGGGTGGCCTCGATATCGGGTACGCCGTCCCACATATCATCAAGCCCGGCCACGACCAGGGTCTCTTTCCCGATTGTAACCGGACGATGCTCGTTGATCAACATCTCGATGTCGAGATCGGTCAGGGTCTGCTTGATCTCGGGCACGCCTTCCCAGTAGTCATGGTTGCCAGGAACCGCAAAGCGCCCCAGCGGTGCCCTGGGCAAGCCCTCGAGCACAAAAGGCAGTTCGGCAATGGCGTGTTCGTAGCTCACAAAATCACCGGTAAAGACGAGCAGATCAGGCTCTTCGACGGCCATTTGGTGGACGGCCCAGCGGCTATTTTCGGTCGTATACCGGAGGCCTAGGTGCATGTCGCTGATCTGGCCGATCCGGAGGCCGTCAAGCGCCAGGGGAAGTCTGGGCAGGTTCAGGGTGATGCGTTCAAGCCGCGGGCTGCGTGGCTCGTACAAGGTAGCATACGCCAGACTGGTTGCGCCGATGCTTGCCAGCAAGGCGGTTGTTTTCAGGCGACCGGTTGCTAGCGCGGCGGTGGTGAGCATGCCACCCGCGACGGTTGCGCCGATCCAGCGACGTGAATAGCGGATCTTGCCCGGGCTCGGGTCAAAGCGTCGCCCCTTCTGGCGGGGTTTTTGGCTTGTCGTTGTCATTGTTTTCCTGGGGCTTGCGGCCACCAATACCTCTGGAAGGCACTCTTATTAGTATACTCGAAATAGATGACAACTCGGTGAAAAGCTGCGGTACAATAGATCATATGCCAGATTTTTCAGCTACTGCTATCGCCGATCCGGTCGCCTTTGATGAGCGCCTGCGCTTGGTGCCCGACACCCCCGGAGTCTATCTCTGGAAGGATGCCCAGGGCCAGTTGATCTATGTCGGCAAAAGCAAACGGCTCCGTGATCGGATGCGATCCTATTTTGGGGCACCCCGTGGGTTGAGTGCTAAAACACGGCGGATGGTCAGTCATATCGCCGATTTCGAGATCATTGTGACGCAGAGTGAGCTTGAGGCGTTGCTCCTTGAAATGAATCTGATCAAGCAGCATCGCCCGCGTTACAATATTCTGCTCAAGGACGATAAGTCATACCCCTATATCAAGGTGACGTTGCAAGATACCTGGCCGCGGGTCTTTTCGACGCGGCGGGTGGCTGATGATGGGGCGCGCTATTTTGGCCCCTATGCAAGCGCCGGCTCGGTGCGCAAGACGCTCGATCTGCTCAATCGGCTCTTTGCTTTTCGTCCTTCCTTCGAGTGCAAGGATGATAAGTTCAAGCACTATCGCAAGCTGGGCCGCCCCTGTCTCTACCACCAGATGAAACGCTGCCTCGGCCCGTGTGTGCCCGGTCTCGTCACTGAGGCCGAATATCGTGCCACGATCGAGGCGGTCTGCCGGTTTCTTGAAGGCAAGACGGATCAGGTTGTGCGCGATTTGCGTCGTCAGATGGAGCAGGCCAGCGATGCGCTGGAGTTTGAGCGGGCGGCCTATGTGCGTGATCGGTTGCAGGCGATTGAGAAGATTTCGGAACGCCAGCAGGTGCTGCGTACGGTTGATGAAGACCAGGATGTCATTGCCTTTGCCCGCGAAGATGGCAGCGCCGTTGTGCAGGTGCTCTTTATTCGTGGGGGCAAACTGGTCAATGCCGAGCCCTTCACGCTGCAGGGGACCGACGACGAGACTGATGCCGATCTGCTTGCGTCATTTATTACGCAGTTTTACGATCACGCGCCCAACGTGCCGCCGACCCTACTGCTCGCCGATCATATCGAAGAGCCGATGATCATTGCGTCGTGGCTCGAGCAGAAGGCGGGGCATCGGGTCGAGTTGAGTGTGCCGCGTCGGGGCGAAAAGAAGCAATTGATCGAACTGGCGGCCAAAAATGCCCACCAGAAGCTCGAAGAGGTGCGCCAGCAGTGGCTCAATAGCGAACAGCGGGCGGTGGCTGGCCTGAGTGCGTTACGTGATCTGCTCGATCTCGCCACGCTTCCGCAGCGCATCGAGTGCTACGATATCTCGAACACGCAGGGCCAGCACTCGGTTGCGAGCATGGTCGTCTTTGAACGCGGCGAGCCGCGCCCGTCGGCCTATCGGCGTTTCAAGATCAAGACGGTGACTGGGGCCAATGATGTCGCTTCGCTGCACGAGGTGCTGGTGCGTCGCTTCAAGCGGGCCGCCGAAGCGCTCTCCAGTGAGGAGTCCGCGACCAACGACGAAGTTCAGTTGGTTCAGGCTGATCTTTTTGGGGGAGTGAGCACTGGCGCAGGCGACCCTGATGATGCTGCGGACAGTGTGGCCGCACCCGGGGCCAGCGATGCCGAGCGCGACGAAGCCTTGGCGAAATGGGCGGATCTTCCCGACCTGCTGCTGGTTGATGGAGGGCGCGGCCAGGTCAATGCGGCCCTTGATGCGCTCAAGAGTCTTGGCTTTGAACGCATCCCACTTGCCGGTGTCGCCAAGGGGCCTGACCGCAATCGGTTTGATCTGGTGCTTGCTCATCAACCCGAGGCTATTGTGCTTGAGCGCAATAGCCCTGTGCTTGGCTTGGTGCAGCGCATTGACGAAGAGGCGCACCGGTTTGCGATCACCTATCATCGCAAAGTGCGGAGCAAAGCAAGCCTCAGTTCCTCGCTCGATACGATCCCTGGCATCGGCCCCAAACGCAAAAAAGCCCTGATCAAAGCCTTTGGCTCACTTGACGGCATCCGTAAGGCCAGCATCGAAGAACTGGCGGCTGTGCCGGGGATGAACCGCAAAGCTGCTGAAGAGTTGAAGGGGATGCTGTAGCGTGCTGACGGCTAGCCGAGGCATGCCAGCAGCGCAGGATCGACATTGCCGCCGCTGATGATGACACCGATGCGCTGACATGCCGGGGGGAGCAAGCCCATCATCACTGCGGCGAGGCCAACGGCACCCGTTGGTTCAACCGCCAGTTTCATGCGCAGCAACAAAAAGCGCATGGTTTCCAGCACCGCGGCGTCAGGTACAACCAGGATTTGCTCGACATACTGCCGAATGATTGGAAAAGTGAGGAACCCAGGGGCGGTGGTACGGATGCCATCAGCAATGGTGGTAGGCGGGTCAATCGTTACCCGTTCGCCGCAGGCGAGCGAACGCCGCACATCGTCGGCCCCTTCGGTCTCGACCCCAAAGATACGGAGCGTCGGGTTATGGGCTTTGGCGGCGATGGTGCAGCCACTGATCAGACCGCCGCCACCAACTGGCATAATCAGGGCATCAAGCTCGGGGATCTGGGTCAGCAATTCGTGGGCAGCGGTGCCTTGACCGGCCATAATATGCGGATGGTCATAGGGTGGGATCAGGGTGAGGCCACGCTGCGCGGCAAGGGTACGGGCAAAGGCCTCGCGGTCGGTGGTCGCCCGTTGATAGATCACGACCTCGGCCCCATAGTCACGGGTTGCGGCCAATTTGACGGGTGGCGCATCGTCGGGCATACAGATCACGGCGGGCACCCCGGCGAGTTGGGCGGCAAGGGCAACGCCCTGCGCATGATTGCCGCTGCTAAACGCGATCACGCCACATTGCCGTTCGTGCTCACTCAACCGGCTGATCGCATTGTAGGCCCCGCGGAACTTGAACGCCCCACCGCGTTGAAATTGCTCGCACTTGAGAAAGAGCGCCCGCCCGGTCAACGCATCCAGCGTACGACTGGTCATCACGGGGGTCACATGGGCCACCCCGTGCAACTGCGCGGCGGCCTGTTCGACATCAGCGAAGGTAAGGGCAAACATCAGAAAACCAGTCGCTTACTGCGGAGGGCAATGCTCTGGAGCAGGCCAATCGAGATGAGCGTAATGATCATAAAACTACCACCGTGCGAGACGAGCGGCAAGGGCAGACCGGTGACGGGCAACAGACTCATATTCATGCCAAGATTGATCACCAGATGGCAAAAGAGCATGCCAAAGATCCCAAGGGCCATCAGGCGACCGAAGGTATCGCGGGCCTGGTTCGCAATCGAGAGTGCCTGCCAGAGCAGGATGGCCTGGAAGGTAATCAGCACAACACCACCGAAAAAACCCATCTCTTCGCCAATGACTGCAAAAATGAAATCGGTATGTTGTACAGGAACATAATTACCTTGACTGAAGAGCCCATTGGTCAAACCTGCGCCAAACAAACCGCCCTGAGTGAGCGCATTCATTGCCTGCACAACATTATAGCTATCATTGAAATCAACTTGTGACGGATCGTTCAGCAGATAATAAAAGGTGAGCAAGCGACGTTTCTGATAGTCATCAAGGAACGCATCCGATTGCCAACCGATGTAGGCAAGGGGCAGCGTAATAAGCGTGAGCGTCAGAATCTGTTGCCAGCGGACGCCGGATCCCCAAGTCATCATAATCCAGATCGAAACAATCACAATAGCGCCGCCGAGATCGGGTTGCACGAGCACCAACACCCCGATCATCCCTGCCAGCACCAACCCTCCGAGTTGCACAAGCCAGCGGTCGCTTATCTGCTCAAAGCGTTGCCAATAGGCGGCAAGCACAATAATCAGCGCAAGTTTGGCGAGTTCAGTTGGTTGAAAGGTACGGGCACCAACTTCAATCCAACTGCGCGCACCTTCGCTGGTACGGCCAATAAAGAGAACCAGGATCAGCAAGACGACCCCGATCAAATAGATCGGGCGCGCCAGACTCGAGAGCAACTGATAATCAAAGAAGGTAAACGCAACCATCAAGGCGAGCCCGAGGCTCATATTGATCAAATGATCGGGATAGATGATATGCAACGGCACCCCTGTGCCGGTAACCGCCGTGAGGGTGGCGCTATAGACTGCCAGTGCGCCGAGCACCAGCAAGACAATCACACAGACCAGCAACGGCCAATTATACTGACGCCAACGACGTATTTCCATACACTCACAACGTCACGATGCAAGCCATCTCACAATACCATTGGGCGTTCCATCGCGTTAGCGATGCGGGCGACCTGTTCCATCATGGCGACAAAACGATCAGGCACCAGCGACTGTTGCCCATCACAGAGGGCAAAGGCTGGATTATGATGCACTTCAACAATCAACCCATCGGCCCCGGCGGCAATGGCCGCCCGTGCCATAGGCAACACCTGATCCCAGCGTCCACTCGCGTGGGAAGGATCAACAATGACCGGCAAATGCGAGAGTTGCTTGATCATCGGCACTGCGCCGAGGTCGAGGGTAAAGCGGAGTGTATCATCAAAGGTACGGATCCCGCGCTCACAGAGCACGACATCGGCATTGCCTTCATTGAGCACATACTCGGCGGCGAGCAACAGATCTTTCACGGTTGCGGCAAAGCCTCGTTTGAGCAACACCGGGCGACCCGAGCGTCCGACGGCGCGGAGCAGCGGATAATTCTGCATATTGCGTGCCCCGATCTGCAGCATATCGGCATACTCACAGACCATAGGGAGCGTCTCGACATCCATCACCTCGGTAACGACGGGCATTCCGGTCGCCTCACGGGCCTCAGCGAGAATACGCAACCCCTCTTCGCCGAGCCCGTGGAAGGCATAAGGCGAGGTACGCGGCTTGAACGCACCGCCGCGGAGCATGGTTGCGCCGGCCTCACGGACAGCGTGGGCAATGGTCAGCGTCTGTTCACGGGTCTCGACGGTACAGGGGCCAGCGATGACGGTCACAGCGGGGCCGCCAAAAACAACCTGGCCGACCTGGACAAGGGTATCACCTTCGTGAAACTCACGACTGACCAGTTTATAGGGTGCTGTTACGCGAATAAGCTGAGCGACCCCGGGCATACGCTGGAGGCGTGTTGCCTGTTCAACCGGGCCACGATTACCGGTGATGCCGATGGCGGTACGGGTTGGACCGGGCATTGGATGGGGGACATAGCCCATTGCCCGAATTTCAGCACAAACCGCCTCGATCTTGGCAGCATCGGCATGGGCTTCCATAACCACGAGCATACGATTTCTCTTCTGCAGCAGCGCATGGTTTGCGAGGACTACCTCTGCAAACTACGTTTCTTGACGGGCAAAAAAGCCAGGGCCGTTCGCTTTTTGGACTGTCCAAGCTTATTCGTGAATCCAGGTATCGGTGGCGCGGTCCCATTGGCCTATGAGTTCCTCAGGTTTGAAGAAGATCTCCGTTTCACGCTCACCGTTTTCGGGCGAGTCAGAGGCATGGATGAGGTTGCGCCCGATCTCGAGGCCAAAATCACCACGGATCGTGCCCGGAGCCGCTTTAGACGGATTGGTTGAGCCAACCATCGCCCGCACCAGTTCGACGGTGCCGGCTTTGCCTATGACGACGAGCACCAGGACTGGAGCTGAAGTGATATAGCTGATGAGGCCGCTAAAAAAGCTTTTGCCTTCGTGCTCGGCATAGTGCTGGCACGCCATATCTTTCGTCATCTGAATCAGCTTGAGGCCCTGAAAGCGCAGTCCACGTTGCTCGAGGCGTGAAAGGATTGGCCCGATCAACCCACGTTGGACTGCATCAGGCTTGAGAATAATCAATGCACGTTCCATAAGTTCCTCATTCTGTGTAGCAAGAATAATTGAGTCCAGTATACCACACCCATAACAGGCGGGGTAAATCTCCCTACCTGTTGTGGGTAGATTACCACGTCGCGGTGTACCAAAAAGCCAGCGTCGCTGGCTTTTTGGCACACCGCAGGATTGCATTGGAGAGCAATAGCCCTTAGATCGGCACGGCTTCGCTGATGCGCTTGGCTGCCCGGCGCATCTCCATTTTCACGAGGCCGAGATTGACGGTACGCTGGGTAATGACGACCAGGATCAGTTCCTTGGCTTCAAGGAGCAGAATCGAGCCATCTTTGGCATCGATAATCGAGTCGATCAGCGTGCCGATACCGATACGTTTGGTTGCTTTGTCAATCTCACCAAAGACGGCGGCCGACATGGCGCCAAGAATTTCGGCATCCTCTTCGTCGAGCAGGGTACTCGAGACAACAAGCCCATCTTTGCCAACCAGGAGGCTTCCAATGACCCCTTCAACGCGTAGCAGGTCTTCAACGATGCGGCGCATACCTTGACCTCTCGTAAACTTATGTTGACCAAACATGTCTGTATTCTAGACAGGCGGCCTGATAGTGGATCCTGTTCATCGGGTGAACGTGGCACCATACGCTTGCATGGCTTCGGTATACCGGCCCTGTTTGGAGTAGGCATCGCCCAGCAAGCGGGTCAACGGTTGTTTGATCGCCGGTTCTTCGACGCTTGCCATCAAGGTTTCGAGTTCGGATACGATCTGTTCAAGGCCCTGCCCGGCGCGAATAACGCGCTTGAAGGCCCGGGTCATGATGTCTGGCCGGTTTGTTTGGGCGCAGAGATGACCGATTGCCATTGCCAGACCGTGGTTGTCTGGTTCTTCGTCGAGTTGCCCAAGATAATCATCGAGCAAGGTATCACCAGTTGGCACAAAGCCAGCAAATTCGGCGGCGGTAGCCAGGGCTGCCGTTGCCTCGGCTTGCTGGAAGCGCCGAGGTTGCCGCTCTTGCTCGCGGTAGCGCCGTGTCGCTGCTTCCCGTCGCGCATACCGCTCTTCATCACGACTCAGTGGAGGAGACGCAGGTGGCACGGTAGGCGTGATGCTTGTCGGACGTGGCGGCGGAGGTGGCTCGGCAAACCGTTCACTCATTGGTGGCAAGACGACACGCGCCGGTGTGAGTGGTTCGGCTTCCTCTGCCGACGCGTCCCAGATATCATCCAGGTTGTCGAGTGGCTCGGGCTCAAAGTCAGTATCAGCCGGATCCGCCTCGGTCACTGGCGCTTCAATCCGCGGCTCGGTGCGAGCAGTGACTCTTTCAACTGGCGTTGCTTCGGTCAGATCAAAGTTGAATTCGTCTTCGTCAATAGCCTCGGTTGAGCCTGGCTCTTCTTCGCCTGTCGCGTCAACCGTCGGGGCTGATGCATCCTGATCAGTGGATGCCCCCAGCAGGTCGGCTTGCTCGACACTCGCTTCGAGCATGGCGATCTCATCGGGGGAGAGGCCAAGATCGGTGAGCGAGAAGGGTTCCAATTCGGCTTCGGGCTCGCTTGTTGGTACCATCGCTGGCCCTGGCTCCTCGGTCTCCTCGCTGAGATCGGCCTCGAAAAGCGCGATCTCATCCGGGGTGAGGCCCAGGTCAGCGAGTGAGAAGGGAGTCAGATCGGCGTCTTCACCCTCTGGTGGGCCAGGTGCAGCGGCTTCTGGTTGATCGAGACTCGCGAGCCCGAGAGCGGCAAGTTCGTCATCGCTCAAGCCAAGCTCGTTGAGCGAGAATGGTTCAAGCTCGGGGGAAGAGGGTTGGCTTTCGGCTAGCCTGGCTTCGGCGTCAAAGACATCACCGATGGCTTCAAGTTCTTCGCTTTCGGCTTCACCTTCGAGGTCAATGATCTCATCACCATCACGAATCTGGATGCCAGCGTGATGGAGTGACCACGCCATCTGTTCGATCTGGTCGGCTTCGGTTTCAGGATCAGAGACCATGCTAATAATATCGGTCAGATCCACATAGCCTTGTTGCTGACCCAGGGTTGTCAGGTGCCCCAGGGCAGCCGCCGGATCGTCGGCGATCTTGAGCGACGGTCTTTCGCCTGTCATTGATTCGAGATTGCCAAGATCAAGGCCGGCAAGCTCTTCGCTGGTGACGCCCAGTTTCCGTTCTTCGGCATCGGGGGCAAACGCATCAAGATCACCGAGATCAAGATCATCCAGCGAGAAGGGTTGCACATCACCACTGATACCTTCGTCGTCGTGCTCGCGCGTGCGTGGCTCACCCGTCTCAAGCTCAAATTCATCAAATGAGAAGGGTTGGACATCACCCTCAAATATGTCGGTGAATTCAAGAGCCTCATCTGTAGATAGCTCAGATGCTGGTTGATCGGTCTCAAGCCGCTCGGGCGTTGCCTCTTCTGGTGTGATAGGCGGTTCGACCTGGGGGCTAAACGGGATTAATTCTGGTTCTTCACCGCGTGACCACCCAGGCACGATCGTCTCGCCAGTGACTGGCAGATTGAACTGATCCTGATTTGATGCTTCGAGCGCGGCAATCTCTTCAGGTGAGAGGCCCAGATCAGCGAGCGAGAAAGGCGTCAGATCAACGTCTTCTCCGGGCGTCGCTTCAGGCAGTTCAACGCCCTCAAGCGCGGCAATCTCTTCGGGTGAAAGGCCTAGATCGGCGAGCGAGAAGGGCGTTAGATCAACGTCATCGCCGAGCAAGCCCATTTCACTACTGGCAGTCATGGCTGCGCCTTCCGCAGCTTCAGCTTCCAGGGCAGCAATTTCTTCAGGCGAGAGGCCCAGATCGGCGAGCGAGAAGGGCGTTAGATCAACGTCTTGCTCAGGTGGAGGTGAAAGGGTGAATTCGGCAGGCTCGACCTGGGTAGGCTCGACCTCGGCTGGGGCTTCAGCGGCGAGTTCTTCACCTTCGCGAGGTAAACGAAAACCTGAAACGAAACGCTCTGGCCTGCCCGACATCTCTTCGCGTAGGGCGACATCATCATCCGAGAAATACCCAGACGCTTCGGCCTCTTCATCATCAACCGGAGCCAGCGGTGGCGGTTCATGAGGGGGCCGCTCGGCGGCTTGCTGGGTCAATTTGCCAAAGATGCTGACGCCTGATGGCTCTGGTTCTTCTTGTTGACCAAAGCTTGTTCGCTCACGGGCTGCAGGTTCTTGCCAACTGAAGATTTCGGGCTCGTCGCGCTCTGGAGCCTCTTTCTCACTTGGCGTGGCCGTTGCCTCTTCTAATGAGAAGGGCTGGAGGAAGGATGGTAGCCCTTCAGTGCCCTCTTCGAGGTTGCTGAGGTCGAGATCATCAAGCGAGAAGGGCTGCAAATCATCGAAGTTAAGATCAAGATCGATCATCTCACTGAATGCTGCCGTTCCCTCTTCCTCAGTGCCCTGGGTCTGGCGCATTTCCTGCCCTTTGCCTGCCTCTTCCGCCGCGATGGCAGCTTCAAAGTTAGCGAGTTCGTCCGCGCTGAGGCCGAGGTCATCGAGCGAGAAGGGCGTCAGGTCGACGTCATCTTCGGCAGCGGCAGCGGGGGCGGCCTCTTCCGCAGGCACGGCGGCTTCGAGTTGCGCGATCTCGTCCGCGCTGAGGCCGAGGTCATCGAGCGAGAAGGGTGTCAGGTCGACGTCATCTTCGGCAGCGGCAGCGGGGGC
>NZ_RYFF01000044.1 GCF_004138165.1 Candidatus Chloroploca sp. Khr17 | reverse complement strand
GTGCAGACGAGACTCATTGGTTGGATGTGGGTTCCCATCGATTCCCCTGTTGTGGGCCGGACTTTTTCAGCAGTCTCTAAAGCACCTGGGCTTTACGGGCTGTCTCTGTAAGTTGTGTGCACAAAAAAGCCAGCTACGCTGGCTTTTTTGCGCACACAACAACTGGGGAGATAAGTTAGGGGTTGGTGGGGGTAGGAAAAACGGATTGTTCATCGGTGGGCGCAACCTGATCTTCGCGTACCCAGCCAACGATACGTTGGTCGCCGACACGGGTAAAGACCTGGTACCAGCCATCCTGAAGATCAAAGGGCACGATGCGAGCGTCGGGGCCAACACGGGCCAGAATACGCCCGTTATTCTGTGGGATCGCCCGGATGATCGTACCTTCGGCAAGCGCCCGCATGACGGGATAATCAGGCGGCAAGAGCGCCGCGCCATCATTGGGATCACGTGCCTTCAGATAGTCGAGAATGCCGGTGGCAATGGCTTTGGCAAGGCGATCGGGTTGCCCAAAGAGGATCTCGCGGTCGGCGGCGTTGGTCATAAAGCCCATTTCGACAATGATCGCTGGCGTTGTTGACGTGATCGCGTGGGTGTAGCGCCGCCAACTAAACGCATAGTAGCCCTTCATATTGAAGGTCACGCCGCCAACATCTTCTGGCATCCCTGTACCTGGGCCATACGCAGCCCCAACAGCAGCCATCAGGTTCTTGCTCGCCTCAGAAGCGCGCCAAGGTGTGGCGAGTTTCCAGCCACGCGGCCCGGCACTGGTCGAACCATCGGCATGAATGGCAAGGAACGCATCGGCATCATATCCGGGTGGCACCGTCGCAGGAATAATATCCACGACTACGCCTTCAGCTTCAAGCAAGGGCGTAATCCGATTGACAATATCGAGATTCAACTCGGCTTCGGTGATCCTCCCCCAGCGTGCGCCGGTCGACGTGCGCAGACGCGCCAGTTCGTCGGGCAATTCATTGGAACGCAGGTGGCCCACCTGGAGACCAACCCGCGGCGGGGTTGCGGGATCGCGTGGGGTCGGTGTAGGGATACCCATTGCGCCTGGCGCAACCTCAATTGTCGGCACCTCCGCAGCTTGCTCAGTCGGCGCTGGCTCATCAGCGGCCGTGGGGGAGACCGGTGAAGGAACTGCCGTACTCGTTGGAGCCTGCTCAAACGAACGCACCGCTTGCAGCGGCGTCGGCGCAGCAAGGATCGGCGCCGCACGCGCCACCGGTGAGGGATCGGGCACAACGGCCGTCGGTGTCGGGGCCAACGCATAGACGGGTGTACAGGCCGCAAGGAGCACGAGAGAAAGAAGCAGCAGCGGTAACAGACGGGCAGAAAGAAGCATCTTACGTAACCTTCACGGACTAGAATCAATACCTTGCCAAGAAGACGGCTTATTTGACGCAAAGGCGCAGAGGCGCTAAGGTTTGATGAAGCTTCATACGCCAACCTTCCTGGATACAACCCAAGCAGGCCTGCTATAATAGCGTACCATAACAATGGTTATAACACACAAAAGCCTTGCAAAAGATGAGGATTTCGATGATTGTTATTAAAGTTGGAGGAAGTGCTGGCAATAACTACGATGCCCTCTGTGATGATCTCGCCGCACACTACAAGCAGGGCGAAAGTCTTGTGCTCGTCCACGGCGGTTCCCACGAGACAAATCGCCTGGGCGATGCGGTAGGCCATCCGGCCCGCTTTGTCACGTCACCGAGTGGATACACCAGTCGCTATACCGACCGACGCACCCTCGAACTCTTTATGATGGCGACCGGTGGCCTCGTCAACAAGGGGTTGGTCGAACGCCTGCAAGCCCGTGGATGCAATGCCGTTGGGCTGAGTGGCCTCGATGGACGCCTGCTTGAAGGGCGACGCAAGGCGACCATTCGGATTCTTGAACAGGGACGCCAGAAACTCTTGCGTGATGACTGGACCGGGACCATCGAGCAGACAAATGTGACCCTGCTGCGGTCACTGCTCGAAGGCGGCTATCTGCCGGTGATTGCCCCCCTGGCGTGCTCTGAGGCAGGCGAGGCGCTGAATGTTGACGGTGATCGTGCCGCCGCTGCGATTGCTGCCGCCCTCGGTGCAACGACCCTCCTTTTGCTCTCGAATATCCCTGGTCTGCTCCGCAATTTCCCCGACGAAACATCGCTCATCACGCAGATTGCACCCGATGAGATTGAAACCGTGCTTCCCTATGCCGAGGGGCGCATGAAGAAGAAGCTCCTTGGGGCCCAGGAAGCCCTGGCCGCCGGTGTTGGACGGGTCATCATTGGTGATGCGCGCCGAGTCAATTCGGTCTCGCTCGCACTCGATGGACACGGCACCGTCATTGGGTAAGCTAAGAGAGAAGGCATCAGTATGCGCTACGATGTGGTAGGCTTGGGCATTGCCTCACTCGATCTGATTGGTGTAACTGAAGAGCAACCGCTCTTTGGGGCAAAGCAGTCGCTGACCGGTTGGCACGAAATGGGTGGGGGGCCGGTTGCGACGGCCCTGGCGACGCTGGCGCGCCTGGGGGCCCGGGTCGCAATGACGGGGGCCGTTGGCAATGACGGGTATGGGCAACGGATTCTCGCCGATCTGCAAACCGCCGGGATCGACACGCAGGCGATGCATGTCCGGCCGGGGACTTCGCACGTCAGCTTTGTGCTGGCCGAGCCAGGGCGTGATCGTCGTACCGTCTGGTGGCACAATGATCCTAGGGTGCTTGAACAGGTACCGCTCGAGCGCGAATTGATCCGCTCGGCACGGGCGCTGCTTATTGACACGCATATGCCCCAGGTGGCGTTGCACGCCGCACGTACGATGCAGGCCACCGGGGGCCTCGTCATGATCGACGCCGAGCGCGTCCGTGAGCATACGCTCGACCTGCTGCCGCTCTGCAATCTGATCGTTGTCTCAGCCGAGTTTGCCCGCCAGGCCACCGGCGTTGTTGAACCCTGGGAAGCCGCCCGCGTCCTCCACAGTCGCTACGAAGAACAACTGGTGCTTGTGACCTGCGGGGCCGAGGGAAGCTGGTGCGCCAACAAAGGCGAACTCTTTCACACCCCGGCTTTCGAGATCGAGCCACTTGACACCACAGGGGCTGGCGACGTCTTTCATGGCGCACTGCTCTATGCGTTGCTCCGTGATGACCCGATTCGCCTAGCGATACGGTTTGCCAGTGCCGCCGCCGCCCTGAGTTGCCAGGGGCTAGGCGGGCGCGGCAACCTGCCCACCGTCAGCGAAGTGGAAGCCTTGCTTGAGCCAGCGTAAAGAAAAGATCCGATGCTTCGCGACACAGCCTTGCCACCGTGCCAGCGTATGGGGTTCCGACCCTAGACGCACTACCTTGCACAGAAGCTCACGCGAAGCCGCGAAGCCGCGAAGGGGTCGCGCACCGACCCGAAAACCTGTGCGCCTGTGCGGCACAAGAACCGCCTTCGTTGCGCAGAATAGCGGCCAAGTGCAGCGCCTTGTTATGCGCCCGTTATCAAGACAGTTAATCCGCCTTATCAGATGCCAACTCGTCTTTTGGGCCGGCATCGCGGCCCTTTGGAAAATTGGCCTTCCTGTTCGCGGCTGCTTTGCGCGCTGCCTCGACAATTCGTTTACGTCGCGTAGTCTCCGTCTTCGCAGTCTTAATCCACTCGAGAATTCCTCTTCTAGAAGAAGGCGGGAAGCGATCGAAGAGACGCCGTGAACCCGGGTGCTTTTCGAATTCACGGCGGAGGTCATCAGGCACTTCCAATCGTTCGACATCATCGAGGAAATCCCAAGCACCATTCTTCTTGGCCTGCTCGACGACGGCCAGTCCCCCTGGTTCCATCAGCCCTTCCTGGACGAGACGACTGATCCGATCCTTGTTGACTCGGGACCAATTGCTCTTGGGGTCGCGCGGTGAAATTCTGAGCATTGTCCGCAATTCGTCAAGCTTTCCAGGGAGGCTGTCTACCCATCCATAACACAGGCATTGATCGACGATCTCATCGTAGCTAACGTATGGGTGACCCGAGTCCTTCTTCCAGGTCACGAGCCAAACGCTGTCGCTTGAGGAGTGGTTTTTGGATAACCACTCACGAAGTTCAGCAGCGGATTCAATCGCAACCTTCCCGAGTTCCTTGGCCATATGTTTACCTCAAGACGCATAACGCCGGGCTTCATCTGCGCCGCTGGCAGCGGTAACGGGCTCTATTCTGTGAAACGTACCTCAACCCCCGCGCTGCACGGCCAGATCTCGGGAACCGTTGCGCCATCAATGATCGTGGTGTCGGCCCAGCAGCGTTCGCGTTCGGCGTTGGCGATGCGTGGCACAAACCAGAGGATCGGCGCAGTGCCAAGTGGCTCAGGCGTACCAGGGCCGATGAATTGCTCTGGCCCTTGACGTTCGTCAAGCCCGCAACAAGTGCCAATGCTCGGCAGGTCGCCCTGGCCCTCTTCGGGGCGCGCCTGGGTCCAGTAGAGGTACGCCAGTTCTGCGTCGCCCCAGATCGGGGCAACGGCGAGTGCGCCCGCTTCGGTCGCGAGGGCAAAACGCTGTGTGTTCCCCGCTTCCCAGACGGCGAAGCCTTCCTGCTGCAACAGGGTGCGGCCGGCCTCCTCCACCAGCGCTAGCTCGGGCGTGACCGGGGGTTCGATCCGTACCACCGGGTGATAGATGCCTTCGGTGCCACAGCCACGCCCTTCGTTGCCGACGAGGACGCTCAAGGTGCCGTCGGGGGCAAAGGTCGCTGTGAAGCTGTATTGGTAGTTGCAGGGCAAGGGCCAGTTGGGGCTGCGAAAGGTCATGGCGAGCCGCAGGCTGCCGTCGGGTTCTTCGGTCAGTTCGGGCAAGCTGTAGGGAATGACGGCGGCGGCGCTGAAGACCGGGCAGCCCACGGCATCCGAGAAGCCAACCCGTTGCCCGTCAACGCCCTGGTACCCGATGTGCCAGTCCACCACCTTGACTGAGGTTACCACCGGTCGCCCCTGAAACGTCACATCCCGCAGTTCGAGCCCATCAGAACTGGTCAACAGATAGGCCGCCTGCCAATCTGCGTAATCGAGACGTTGCGGCGTTTCGCACAGCGGGGCCAAGGCAGCGTCTTGCAGGGTTGCCTCGCTGACCACAATGCGCCGTTGACTCGCCCCCTGCTCGGTCCAAGTGGTCGCCGCCACCAACGTAAAATCAGTGAGATCAACGATCGTCCAGAGCGCCAGGCTGCCCCAGGTAAAGACCGGCGCCACGCAGAGATGGCGGCTCCGTTCACAACTTGTTGTCTCAAGTGCAGTTTTGGTGGCCTGCATGGTTGCCATCGCCTCAGTTGGCGTCAAACCCTCAAACGCAGACGCAAGCTGGGGATCGGCAATAGCGATCTGGGTCGCGAGTTCCGCCAGATCCTGGGGGATTTCGGGCTGCGCATCGGCAAGGATCTGCACACTGACGACCTGCGAACGGTCATCAACAAGCGCCGTGAGCGTGCTGTTGGTCGGATAGACATAGAGCACGACGCGCAGGCAGCGCCCGGGTGGACAGGTTGCCGCCGCCTCGGCGGGCACATCGCCAGCCCGCGCATCGGCCACCGTCATTACCTCGCTGCGCAGCGGCTGCCCGGTGGGGCTGAGGATCGCGGTGCGTACGCGGGCATCATTGACAGCAGCGGTCTGCGCTGCACCAAGGCGCGGTTCAAGGTCGTCGCGCAGCAGCACAAAGGGCGGCATCGCCAGCGCAGCGGCAATGCGTTCGCGCTGCGCCGCCACTGCGGGCAACTCAGAAGGGCGCTGATCACCGAGGATGACCGTCGTCGCCAGCGGCGGCGGACTCGCGGCGAGCGATGGGGCCGCCGTGGGCGCGGCACCCTGCGGGTTCGCCGCGCATCCAGTCAGGCTGAGGCAAAGCAGCGTAAGCAAAAATGGAATGAGCACGTTCCTACGCATACCAGAACTCTCCCAGGCAAAGGCTTTTCTTTGAGCACGTCTTGAGGACGAAGTGCGAGCGGCGACGTTGGCAGCCATGCTCGCGACCGTGTCATGCGGAAATGGTAGCGCGGGCTTCCAGCCCGCCTAGGGTTTGCGGAGATTGTAGCGCGGGCTTCCAGCCCGCATACGGTTTGCGGGCTGGAAGCCCGCGCTACCATGGCACACGTAGCACGCTCCGTCGGGCTGAAGCCCTCGGCTAGGGGATGCAAAGCCCGCCTTCGCGGGCTAAACAGGCCACGGAGGTGGCCTTTGCTACCGTTAGCCGAAGCGTTTACGCTGACGGAAACGGATCAGACTTCGATATACAAATTTTATGTCAACAACGCCCTGGCCGCATCGAGATCGAGCAAGCTCGCCGGGCCTGCAATGCGCCCGCGCACCGTCTCGAGCCCCAGGCCGAGACCTTCCACTGCGGCCACCACCGCGTCTTCGTGGTCGCGATGGGTCAGCAAGACGACGGTCGGACCCGTGTCGGTGCTGGCATAGACCGGGATGCCCCTGGTGCGCAAGTCATCACACATGCGAAACAACGTAATATTTTCCGGTTCCCAGCCGATCAGTTTATGCTCACGCGACCCCGACATCGTGACCCCGTGCAGCCGCATGCTATCGAGTTCGGCAAACTGCCCGACCAGACGCCAGTCACCGCGGCGAACGGCGGCAAGACACTCCATAATCTCGTCGCCACGACTAAGCATCCACGCTTTGAAGAAGCTACTCTGGGGCGCATCGTGGTGGGCCTGCTCGGTCTTCAGCCCGACCCGCGAGTCGATTGGCACCGTAATCAGACGCACGTCCGCGAGCTGGTCTTCGCCATCGAGACGCACCGCAAAACTGTCTTCGTGCGCGAGGCCAGGGTAGCTGAGCCAGAGCGCCAGGCCACCAGCGGCAGCGCGGCAACCCGAGCCAGCCAGCAAGCGCGCCAGGCAACTGAGAAAGCGCGTATTGGCGACGAGTTCTGGCCCAAAGAGTGCACCGACGGCAGCAGCGGCGAGGGCCGCTGCGCCGGCGGCACTCGTGCCGAGGCCCTTGCCGGCCACCCGGCTCTTGAGCAAATTACGGGTCGTCACCCGGGCGGCGACCCGCACCCCGGCAAGCGAGCGGACGGCATCGAGGATTTGACTGATGCGTTCGAGTTCGCGCCCAACCGCCGGGGCGTCGCCAAAGAGCGCCGTATCAGCCTCAAGGGACGGATCAAACTCGACGATCGTCACCGTCTGGGCGGCATCATTGTTCACCGAAATGCTCGGCAAAAACGCAATGCGCTGCTGCCAATCGGCCAGGCCGTGATACTTCAGCACCCCCTGCATCGGATAGGCCCGCGCCGCCGCGATCCCGTGCAGGTTCGCGGGCGGCAACTGCCGAGGGTAAGGGGCCACCGCGACCCCATGATCATGCAAGGCGTGCAGAATTTGCCGATACGACACCGCCATCGCGGGCACAAGCTCGGCAAAGCCATCAGGAATCGTTGTGTGTCTCATCAGCGTCGTTCGTAATTGGGGGCTTCTTTGGTAACCACGACATCGTGCGGATGGCTCTCGATCTGACCGGCCATGGTCACGCGGATCAGGCGCGCATCGCGGCGGAGTGTCTCGATATCGGGCGCACCGACATAGCCCATGCCGGCCCGGAGACCGCCTACCAGTTGAAAGACCGTATCTTGCAGCGAACCCTTGAAGGGCACCATGCCCTCGATGCCTTCGGCGACGAGTTTGCGCGTCTCATTGACATTCGTCTGGAAATAGCGATCGCCACTGCCCCGCGACATCGCCCCAATCGAACCCATGCCACGATAGGTCTTATACGACCGCCCCTCATAGAGGATCGTCTCGCCGGGGCTCTCTTCGGTACCGGCAAAGAGCGAGCCAATCATGACGCTATTGGCGCCGGCGGCGATGGCCTTGGCGATATCGCCGGAATACTTAATACCACCATCGCCAATGACGGGGATGCCAAAATGCTCGGCGGCGCGGGCGCAATCGGTAATCGCCGTCACCTGAGGCATGCCCGAGCCGGTCACCACCCGGGTCGTACAGATCGAACCAGGACCCTGGCCGACCTTCACCGCATCAACGCCACGCTCGGCGAGGGCAACAGTCGCTGCGGCGGTGCTGACATTGCCGGCAATCAACTGCACCTGGGGAAAAGCCTCGCGCACTGTGAGCACTGCATCAAGCACGCCTTGCGAATGGCCGTGAGCGGTATCAATCGTCAGCACATCGACCCCGGCGCGCACCAGCGCCGCCGCACGCTCAAGGTAATCGCCGCCAGCCCCGATGGCCGCCCCGACACGCAACCTGCCCTGATCATCTTTGCAGGCGTAGGGATGCTCGATCTGCTTCATAATATCTTTGACCGTAATCAACCCGGTCAGCTTGCCGCGATTATTGACCACCAGCACCTTCTCGATGCGATGGCGATGCAACTGCTCCTTGGCCTGCTCAAGCGTCGTGCCTTCGGGCACCGTCACAAGGTTCTTGCTGGTCATCAATTCATGGATCGGTCGTGTCCGGTCATTCTCAAAACGCAGATCGCGGTTGGTAATAATGCCGACCAGATCGCCCTCATTGGTCACAATCGGCACGCCCGAGATCTTATACTCGGCCATAATATCGAGCGCATCACCAATCGTACGGTCGGGAGGCAGCGTAATCGGATCGGTAATCATCCCGCTTTCCGAACGCTTCACCTTGCGCACACTCTCGGCCTGCTGCTCGATGGTCATATTCTTATGCACAAAACCGATGCCACCCTGACGAGCGAGCGCAATCGCCAACCGATGCTCGGTCACCGTATCCATCGCCGCACTCACAATCGGAATATCTAACCGGATCGATCGGGTCAACCAGGTGGTCACATCTACTTCGGCAGGGATGACCTGTGAATGCGCCGGGATCAGCAACACATCATCAAACGTCAACCCTTCACGGACATATTTTTCGTCCCAGTGTGTCGTCATAAAGCCCCCTTATTGGCGTAAGACCACCAGAATAAAGGTGGTGCTCCATTATAGATCGTTGCGGCACTTGTAACTATGCCAGCGTAGCGCGCAGAGTTACAAGCGGTGCAGAAAACGACGCACCCATGTTTCAGCTTCTTCACGGCTTGCTACGATGCCATCAAGCGTTGCCTGGCGCAGGGTATGCAAGATCTGGCCCATCAAGGGACCCGGCAGAACGCCAAGGCGTTGCAGGTCGTTGCCATCAAGTGGCGCACGCATTGTTCGCAGTTCACGGAGGTAGCGCGTCGTTGCAAGACGATCGGCAGGCACGGCGTAGTGGTGAACCATGATCGTCGTGGCATGCCAGAGGCGTAGCGTTTCGTCCAGGGCGCTATTGCTCATCCCGGCGAGCGTGCCGGTTAGCTTGCGTACCTCGGGAAGTTGACGGATCAGCGTGGCCGCATCGCCGGGCAATGGATAGCGCTGCGCTAGCGCATCAAGGGTCGCCTGCGAACATCCATAGAGCAGCAGGCCCGCCCAGACCAGAGGGGTCAGGGGAAGATCGGAACTGACCGCCGCCGCTGCCTGCGTACAACGCGCAGCCAGGGTTGCGTCCCAGGTCAGCCCAGGCAGAATCTGCGGGGTCACCTCCCACTGATCGGCCAGGCGCACCACCTCTGCCGGGTCGGGCTCCGCAAGCGCCAGGCAGACTTCATGCAACACCCGTTCGGGGCTCAGCAGCATCAGATAGCGCTGGGCCACCGCATCCGCCACCAGGTACCGGGTCGCTGGTTCAGGGTGGAGACCGAGGCGACTGGCAAGGCGCAGCCCGCGCAACATACGGGTCGGATCGTCACGCAGACTCGCCGCGTGCAAGAGACGGAGACGGCCCTGGGCAAGATCCTCTTCGCCCCCAAAAAGATCGAGCCGCCGCCCAAAGTGCAGACCGCTCGCAACCAGTTGCAACTCGACGGCGAGCGCATTCACACTAAAATCGCGGCGCACCAGATCATGCTCAAGTGAGGCCGGCGAAACGTCGGGCAGCACCGCCGGGGCAGCATAGGTCTCGACGCGCGTCTGGGCAAAATCAAGGACGAGCGACGCACCATCGCTGCGACCGGGCACCAGCACCGTCGCCGTGCCAAACGCCGCGTGGAGGGCCATCACCCTTCCGCCGGTTGCCTCAGCGACCTGGGTCGCCAGTGTCGTCACCTCACCCTCGACGGCCAGATCAAGATCGCGGCTCAGCGGCTGATCAAGCAAGAGATCACGGATCACGCCACCAACCAGCCAGACCGGCACATTGCAGGCCTGTGCGCAGTGCGCAACCAGCGTCAACAGATCCGCAACCTCGGTGGGCAACGCCGTATGCGCTAACTCGCGTAAGATCCTGGGCCGCCCCTTATGCATCGCCGTCCTCGTCGCCCCGGTTCAAACTGGTCAAACAGGCAAGCCGCCTCGTTCTTGGGCACTGCTTTCTATTCTACCATCGCTTCAGCTACAGGCGGCGTTCGCATCAACACCTTGCCTAGGGCGATTGCATCTTCCGTATATGCACCCCACCAGGGCACCCGCAAGGGGTGCCCCTACCGGCCGGGGGCCGGACCCGGTGTGCGGGCACCCCTTGCGGGTGCCCCGTTGTTGCCGGGTGCGACCGTTTGCGCCTTTGCGTCCAATCATCAAGCAACGGCGTTCACAGACTACTGAATATGCTTGAGAAGAATGGCCGTCATCACCACCCCGGCGAGCGCCATCGCGGGGAAGATAACCAACTCGGCCACGCTCACGGGCACGCCGACCCGCGCCATGTTCAGCCCCATCAGGCTGACAGCGATGCCAAGCGTTAGAAATTTGGTCAGCCCGACCGAGGCTAGCAGGTAGCCCCAGGCATGGCGGCGCAGGAGCAGGATGCCCGATACGAGGCAGACCGGGACGATCAGCCCCAGATCCATCGCCTGAATGAACATGCTGGTGGTGTTTTCCAGGGCGGGGATTGCTCCCGGTGCAAACGTTGCGGCGATGCGCCCCAGCCAGGCCAATGAGAGAAAGGCAGCGGCGAAGAAGAGCAGTCCGGCAATCCAGCCGTGCGGCAGGGTAGCGGAAAAATGCGCCGGCAGGGTGGGGATATCAATGGACATCAGCACCAATACGAGCGCGAACAGGCTCATACTGAACAGGGCGACATAGACCAGAAAGAGGGCGTTGTAATGCGCGCCAAAGCACATGGTGATGTAGGTGTACAGGATGAAGCCGAGCGTGCCAGCCAGCATCAGCCGCCCGCGCAGGGAGCCGCGCCGCGCCAGCCAGAAGGAGATCGCCAGCAGGGGCAGGCCCAGCACCAGCGTCACCAGGTCGTTGGCTTGCATCTGGGCGACCATGCTGACAGTATCCCAGTAATACAGGCCGCGGGCGTTGATGGTCACCTCCTCGCCGCGGAAAGTCGTCAGCGGAAAGGATGTCCCTTCGGCGGGCCAGAGACCGGCCAGGGTTGCGACCAGAGTCAGGACGAAAAGCGGAGCAATGAGCCATTGGAGAGCGTTTTGGTATTTCATGACCGTCTATTTTTCGTTGGAAAGATTGCGGAAGAAAGCAAGGGTCAATCCGATAGCGAATGCGCCCATGAGCACCCATGAACCTATCATGCCAAGATAAACACCAATGGGGAAGCGTATCCCTTCGAAGGTCTGGCTGATGGTCTGAGCAATGACCACAACGCCAATCAACGTACACAGCATGAGCATTGGCGCAGCAAGCAAATAGCCAAGCGGCTTGCGTTGCAGAAGAAACAGAGCGGTTATCACGGCCGCCGGGGTGATGACGGCCGAGTCAAAACTGTGCGTGAACATGGTGGTGTAAGGGCCGAGCAATACGGGCGCACTGCCGTTCAAAAGCGGTCCAATGAGGTCACTCAACCAAATGAACAACGTGCCAAACCCGGCGACAACGTTGAAGATTGCCAGGTTGCGATGCGGGAATCCTGGCTTGATACGAATGGTAAGCGCTTGCAGATCGAAGGTCGCCAGGACGGTAATGACGGCAAACAGACTGGCCGAAAAGAGCGCCGCATAAAAAAGGAACATGGCATTGAAGGCTGCCCCAAACGCCATCGAAGCGCCGATATACAGAAAATAAAACAAGACCCCAAGCTGGGCAATGGGTGCATTTTGCGATCCGCGCAAAGACAAAAAGTAACACGCCAACAGCAACGGCAGCGCAATCAGCAAGGTGACGACATCTGTACCGCGAAACGCCGCACCGCTGAACAGCGAATCGTTCGCATAAAGGCCGCGTCCGAACATCTCTACCTGCTGTCCGCGCAGGGTCTCGAATACGAAAGGGCCTGGCCCGCCTTGTGAAAACAGTCCTACGCCAGCCGTGATGAGGGCCAGCACGGCAATCAGCGGGATGAGCCATTTCAGGGTAGGATTCACTTTCGTTCTCCTATAGTATTTTGATGGTTTCATTTGTCTTCACCAGAGTCAGTGGCAAGCGAGGTAAGCGTACACCCCAGGTTGTGCAGGCTGCGTATAAGGCCAATTAGCCCGGCCTGGTCGGTACGCAGGTTGGCCAGGGTGAAAGTATGTTGCTCAATGGTTAGCGTGGTTCCGACGGGGCAGTAATCGGCCAGGAAGGTTGCCTCAGGGCTGCCAGAAAAACGCAAGGTATAGAGTTGTGTCTCCGCCGTTGTGTTCATTGGCTTGTCCTTATCTCTACACCAATTGTACGTCGCACCCAAGCAAAATGGACTACATCTTCATGTAGTCCGCTTGCCCCACCCAATGTAGTCACGGGTTGCCTGCTTGCAAGCTACTAGTAGTCTGTAACAAAAGTTTTCTGCTCTCGGGCTTGGCTTCGACAAGCTCAGCCAACGGTGGACGATGGGCGTTGTGAACGGACGGAGGCTGAGCTTGTCGAAGCCTGTGCGTGTCGAAACCCCCGTTGGTATCAGCAAACGTACGGTACAGACCACGGCGCTTGCTGTAGGACAAAGGAGCCAAGCAAGCGCGGGTTTCTAGCGAGGGTGGCCCGTCAAAGGGTGTCACCACCATGGCCCGCTGGATGCCCGCCTGCGCGGGCATGACATGGGGCGCGGGCATGACGACCGGTGGGACGGCCCACCATGTCGTTCCCGCGCACGCGGGAACCCAGGTCTGGGCTATGCTGCGCCAACCACGGCGTGGCACGCACCGCTACGGTGGGGGGGGGCATCAGGCAGCCTTCCAGAGGGCAGGTGACACCCTTTGACGAGGGTGGCCCCCTCAAAGGGTGTCACCTATGCAGACACGGGCGGTCCCGTACGGTTCACCGCCGGGCAAACCTGCCAGGTGTGCGCCGGGACACCGCTCCGTTCCCCCCAGGATCGCGGCGGCGCACACCTGGCAGGTTTCCCGCACCGCCACCGGGATGCGGCACGACGCAGCCGCCCGCCACCCAGACGCCTTCCTGGGCCTCAGGGCGGTTTGATGACGCCATCTGGTGAAACCCTTTGACGGGTGGCCCCTCTCTAGGGCAATGTGCTGTTAGATCAGGCCCAGCGCCCGCGCACGCTCGACGGCCTGGACTTGTTTTGTGACCCCCAGTTTGCCGTAGACACCCTTGACGTGATAGCGCACCGTATTAATGCTAACAATCAGCCGTTCCGCGATCTGCGCATAGGTCAGACCTTCGGCGAGCAGGCGCAAGACTTCCAGTTCGCGCTCGGTTAAAGAGGGATGAAGGAGGAGGGATGAAGGATAAATACCTGTCGGCATCCTTGTCCCGGCTGCTTCAATAAAAACGCGCTGGTAGCCTTCCGGTGCGCCGAGTTGCCGGGCACGCGCCAGCCACGCGGTTCCACCGCCAGCCTTGGCACCCAGCACCAGAGCGTAGATCAAAGTGCCCATACGCCCATCGGTCTCGGCACTCTGCACGATGCGTTCGGCCAGCGCGAGCGCCTGCGGATGGGGTCGAGCGATCATCCAGCGCAGCCAGGCCAGGTGGATCGCATCGGTTCGATACGTGACTGGGGCTTCAGCAGGAATACCCGTTGCGGTCAAACTGGCTTCGGCTTCAGCCACCTGGCCCTGCGCGATCAGCAACGCCACCTGCTGCGCGACCCAATCTAGGCGCACCCAGGCTGGTGCGCCCTGGGCCAACATGTCACCTGCGTCACGCAGATAGCGTGCAGCAACTTCTGCCTCACCGGTCTCATGACACAAACGCGCCAGAGAGAGGCTCGCGTAGATCGCCGCAGTCGGCTGGCTCGACAGTTGCGCCATCCGCAGCGCGTGCTGCAACAAAGCGCGGGCTTTGGCAACCTGGTTCCATTCGTAATAGACCTGCCCAAGCACCGCATGCACCGTCCCAATCATCAACGGAGCCATCTGCACAGCGACTTCGGTACGCTCGAGCACAGCTTCGGCACTTGCCACCAGGCGATGCAAACGGCCCTGCGGTGACCAGACCAGCGCCAAATGGGCCACTGCCACCATCGCCGTCACATGGTCATCAATGGCCTGCGCAGCGTGCAGTGCTTCTTCCAAAGACGCAACGGCCTCATCGAAACGCCCGGCGACACGATACGCCACCCCCAACGCCAGGGCTGTAGACCCGACCAGCCGTGGCTGTGCTTCTGGCACCAGCGACCGGGCCTGCTGGGCCATCGCCAACGCCTCCAACATCTGGCCCTCCACCTGCGCCAGGAACGACTCCGCCGCCAGGATATCGGCCTGGAGCGCACGGGTTTCAGTCGCCTCCGGCGGCAGATTGGCGAGCGCAGTGCGGGCAGCCGCAAGGTAAGGGGTAGCCTGTTGATACGTGCCATGCAGGATATGCTCCCACACCAAGAGCGTATTGAGGCGCGGACTGCGCTGGCGCAACGCTTGAGGCAAGGCATGAATCCATTGCTGAAGCATCGGCGCGTCTTCCCGCGTGAGCAAACGCCAGCCACACTCTTCCAACAAAGTCACCACGCGCTGCGTATCGTCCGCCGCCAAAGCATGTTCGATGCTTGCAACGGGCATATCATGGAGCGCATACCACTGACTCGCACGCTGATGCAACCCAGGCAAGCTAGCGGCGTGTTCACGCTGCAATGTATGTTGGAGCAAGTCGGCAAAAAGGTGATGGTAGCGATACCAGCGTCCTTCGTCGTCGAGCGGGATAATGAACAAATTAGCGGCCAAGAGGCGCTCGAGCATATCGGCGCTATCGCTGCACCCGGTCACAGCGTCACAGAGATCACCGCTCAGCCGCGTCAGGATCGCGGTATCCCGCAAGAAGTGCTGAACCGCGGGGGGCTGACGAGCTAGCACCTCCTCGGTCAGGTAACTCAGAATGAAGCGGTGCGAGCCGCTAAGGGTCGCGACAAAGGCGGTCGGGTCGGCGTGTGCTTGCAGCGAGAGACCAGCCAACTGCAAACCGACGGCCCACCCTTCGGTGCGCTCGGTCAGGCGGGCCAGATCCATTTCGGTCAGAGTCAGCCCCATGCCAGTCTGGAGCAAGAGCGCAGTTTCGGCCTCGTTAAAGCGCAGGTCAGCCGCACGAAGCTCGGTCAGTTGAGCGCGAGCGCGCAGCCGGGCCAGCGGCAACGCGGGATCCTCGCGTGTCACCAGCACGAGATGGAAGCCGATAGGCGGGTGGGTCAACAGCGCCTGCACAATGCTCAGGATCGCCGGGCGCTGGATGACATGGAAGTCGTCGAGCACACAGACGAAAGGCATCACCGACGGCTCGGCGGTCTCGTGATCTGCGAGGGCAGCATCGAGATCGTTGAGCAGCGTTGTGACCAGCGTCGCCTGTGGTGGCAGGTGGCCTGCCCGCAGCACGGGCAACAGATCGGCACCGATGGCTGGATGCACCCGCTGGAGGGCGGCGACCAGGTAGGTGCAGAAGCGCACCGGATCATCATCGGCATCATCCAACGACAGCCAGGCGACCGCACAGTTCAGGTGCGCAATCCACTGTGCAGCCAGAGTCGTTTTGCCATAACCAGCCGGTGCGACGATCAGCGTCAGTGGGTGGTTGGCGGCCAGACCGGCGTGTAAGTGCGCCAGCAATCCAGGTCGTGCGATGGCACGGCTCGGCGGCGCGGGCCGGTGAAACTTGGGCATCAGCAGTGAGGGCGCTGCGAGCGTAAGCATAGAAGTATTATACCAGGCGACGCCAGGGTAGTGAGAAGAACGGCAGCATCGTAGGAGCGCAGCAGCCCATGGCCCACCCGTTGCCCTACGGCGCAGCTTATCGCTGCTGCGCGCACTTAGTACTACAGTTGTAGCTATCCGATAATTATCCGATTGGGACGCCGAATCATTATCGGATGGGCCTTTTACGGATGGCTTCCTGAAGCCGCAATTTGCGAACTACAACTGTAGTATTAGAGGCTGTCTGAAAAGGGTGTCAGCATCGTTCGCCACCACGTGGTGTGCCCTTGGAGTGCCGACTTTAGCCGGCTAAAGCCGGCACTCCAGAGCATCCCGTCGACTTTTCAGACAGCCACTTAGACTGGCTCAGGTGGATCAGCCTCCAGGGTGGCTCCACAGCTTGTACAGAAACGATACGTCGCCGGGTTTGCTTGACCACAGGCAACGCACACCCGCTTTGGGGGCGACGGATTGAGTGCTATACGCGGATCTGTTCCAGCCAGCGGGACGGGTTGTGTTATCTCGGGCAAGGCTGCGGGCGGCAAAGAAACCGGGATAGGTGCGCTGCCTGCACCTCCTGCCATGGCCGTATACATACCTGCGGGAGCGCTCGCTACCGTTACTGGTTGGGGCAGACCTCCCATCATGCTTTGCAAAACCCGGCGATAGACAAAGTAGTTCATCAGAGCCATGGCGGGTAAAGTCAACCACCCCAGGAAAAAGGGTTGGAGCATAATCAAAAACATTGCAGCGAAGCGCCAACCCCAGCGGGTGAAACAACCAATCGAAGTGGGAATATAAGCACGCAGGCTGGCGATCAGACTCACGCGATAGTAGATAATTCCCGGTACCAGGCCAAGCAACGGGACGAAACCGAGCACACTACAGATAACCAGGGTAAGGGGAAGCTTCTGATCGAGCGAACGTAAGAAGACATTGGCCTCACTGAGATCGTTAAATGTGACTGTATGGCAACTCGGGCAACCCTGGCGGATGGTTTTGGCAGGCAGACGGGTTGCGCAGACTGGACAGCGCTTGCGCCCAATCAACTGCACCCGGTGAGCCGTCCGATCCAGGGCAGGTGTATTGCGTGCCTGACCAAAGACACCCACTTGACGGGGATGCTCGTTAGCTTGACGACAATGTGGGCAGAAGAGGGCCGTTGGGAAGATCGGGGTCTGGCAATGTGCACAGGGAACCTTAGTGCGTTCATCGCGTCGTTCAAACCAGCGTCGAACCAGGAACAGGCCCAATAGCGTAAGCGCCGTCACAGCCAGGGCAATCAATGGGAGAAAGAGCACCACGAGCGCAACCGTGATCGTCCACCCCCCTCAGCAAAGCTGAGCAACCTCAGCAACCCGAGCGAGTCATCTTCTTGGTAAATGCAATCCCTGAATATGACTCAACCCAGGATTAAAAATCGACTCCTCGGCTCGGACAACGGCTTCCTGGCTTACCTTGATAAAATAAGCGAAGAGAGTCAAACAAAATGCAAGTGTAAAGGGACGATTCGCCATGGTCGAACTTGTGGTCACCGATGAGGGAGGCACATAGGCTGCTGCGCCTACGGGTGCGTTGCGAGCTTTATGGGACTTGGTATAATACCATCTGCAAGCCAAATTCTGCCATCGGAGATGGGATAACTTAAGGATGTGAACAATGGCTTTACCCTCAGCCACCAGACAAGCAAGCGGCTTTGGTTTCGACCCGGCGTACTTGGATACGTTTGAAAGCAAACTCTTTATCGAAGGGCCTTTGCGCCAGCGGCGTTTGTTCAACTTTTTCGTGCTGCTGCTCCTGGCGACCTTGATCGCGACCTACGGTCTGCTCTCCTCTTCGACGGCAACCGTCATCGGTGCGATGATCGTGGCGCCGTTGATGGGGCCAATTATGGCAACCACCGCTGCGGTGGTGATGGGTTCATTGCCGCGAGCGCTCGCGGCATCTGGCCTGGTCATTCTGGGCGTATTCAGCGTAATCTTCACGGCTTTTTTGCTCGCGACGTTGGTCCCCGACGGCGGAATTGCCTTTGCAAGCAATAGTGAGATCACGTCGCGCATTCAGCCCGACCTCTACGCCCTGCTCACCGCCCTGGGCTCGGGGGCGGCAGGGGCTTTCATTATTTCACGCGATGAGATCGCCGACTCGATTGGTGGGGTCGCCATCGCGATCTCGCTCGTCCCCCCGCTCTGCGTCGTTGGGATCGCCCTCCAGCAGAGTGAGTTGAACGCTGCTGTGGGCGCGCTTGTGCTCTTTCTGACCAACTGTCTCGCCATTTTGCTCGCTGGGGGGGTCGTGCTCTGGCTGGTTGGCCTCGGAAAACTGGCCGCTGCCCCCAATCAGATCCAGCTACGGCGCAAGGGCTTCATGATCTTTGCGGTCGGCATTCTGATCGTTAGCCTGCCCTTGACCATTACAAGCTACGAGGCACTTGATCGGCGTCTGACCATCAATAACGCGACGGATATCGTCAGGGCTTGGCTGGAGGGTACGACGTATGACGTGATCGCGGTCAGCATCAGCGGTGATCAGTTCTATGCCACTATCGAGGGAAATGATCCGCTTCTGCCGGCGCAGTCGCTCGCTGAAGAACTGGCGAACGAGATCCGTCGCCCGGTCAATCTCAAGTTACGTCAGATCAGCACCAAAGAGGCCAGTGCGCCAGGGCCTTGAGCGAGTGTCTGCCGCAACCCAGGCATGATCGATAGATCGCAGCCATAGATCACCGCTCCCCTTGCATAAAGCGCATAACTTCGGCATGGGTGGGGCTGTTGAGCACGCCGGGGAAGCTGGCGCACACCATGCCTGCGACGGCTGCCGCATACTGGATGGTTTGCTCGTCGCTCCACTGCTGCAACATGCCATAGATGACGCCGGCCCGAAATGAATCCCCGGCCCCGGCACTGTCGATCACGTTGACTGCATAGGGCTTGAACTGCTTGCTAGGCGCCCCCTTGCGGCCATACAAGATGGCTTCATCACCCACGGTAAGCACAACCAACCCTTGCGCACGCTGCTGGTAGGCGGCAAACAATTCGGGTAATGCGACCTGGGGATAGGCTCGGTTGCGAAATTCCCCCGAGATGATCACGGCGGCGGCGCTACTGGCCAAAGCCTGGTCGTACGGGCAGTCAATCGAGACAAAGGGCACGCCCAACTCGACGGCGTACGCCCCGACCAGGGCGCTTTCGGCTTGAAACGGCGGGTCAACACAGACGAGCCGCGCTTTGGCGAGATCGTCTTTCCTGGGGATATTCCACTTCCGCGTCGTGGACAAGAGATCAACGTAGTTGCCAAAGATCGTTCGGGTACGCTCGTCGGAAAAGACGATTTCCCGCACCCCGGCAAAGCCAGGCTCGACCCGCAAGCGCTGCGTGTCAATGCCGTAACGAGCGATGGTTGCCAGCAAGCGCTCGCCAATTGGCGTAGCGCCGATCCAGTTGCCGTCGAGTTGGACACTTACCCCCAGGCGGCTCAAGACAATGGCCGAATTCAGAGCCTCGCCTCCGGTCATGAAATGGCTTTCGGCAATCTCGGCGTAACTATCGGGTGAAGGGAACGCCATGCTCAGCAGATGCAGTTCGCTGGAAGCGATGACACCATAAGCATAGACTTGGAAGGGTTTCATTTTCCTGTCTTTCGCCTCAGGAGCTCGTCAAAATTGCCGATCCAGCAGCCCTATCAACTTGCGCTTCCGCCCATGCTTCAGCCGCAAACTCTGCAAATAGGCCTTCCAATCGGGCAGGCGGCCCGCCACCTTGTAGGCAGCCTGCGCCCGGCAGAGCCATTCGACCGCCGCGTCATAGTGCTGGGCCTTGCCAGCATCCATGATCGCCGTCGCACGAGAGATCGCCGCTCTGATGACCCAGTCTGGATGGGTTTGCGTCGCGGCATCCATCACTCGCACCAGGTCGTCGCTGTTCGGGTGGGTTCCGAGGGCAGCAATCGCGTGGTCAAGCAGTCCTTCGTGAAGAAAGATGTCGATCTTACCCGCGACCATCCAACTCTTGCTGGTGCGTAGAGCCGCAAGGAGTTGCTCGCGCAGCGCGGGCCAGCCTCCGTCGCAGGCCTCGGGGTGGGCACCGGCGAGTTCCGCCAGGCGCTGGTACAGGCCCAACTCGGGCGTGACCCGCAGCGCCTCGGCCCCGGCATGCAGAGCGAGATCAATGCGCCCCTGGCTCGCGGCCAGATCGACCAACCAGGCGGCCAGACGCGCCCGCGCCTGCTGCTCCGCGTAGTCGCTCGTGTCGGTTCCACCAAGGCTCAGCCCGTGCTCACCAATCGCCAGTGCTTGCTCTCGTTCGCCACGCTCGTGCAGCGCAGAGGCGAGGCTAAACGCCTGCATTGCGTTGGTGAAGTGTTGGCGGCCCAACGCGACCGCTTCGGCGACACGGCCCATGCGCACCAGCAGCAGCACCTGCTCGCGATACATCCCCACCGCTGCCGCTAGATTCAGCGCCTCCTGGGCGTGGCCGCTACGCTCGAGGATGCGCAGGCGGATCGCCAACAAGTCACTATCGTAAGGGACGATCGGCACGGCATCGGGCCTCGCCTCACCGAGGATCGCCGCATCAATCCACGGCTCACTCCAGCCCTCATCTGCGGCCTGAAGCGCGAGGTTCAAGCCATCGCAGCCATACGCTTCGGCGCTCGCGGCCCACCCCTCTAGCCGCTCGCGCCACTTATTCAACTCCGCCTTTTTGAGCGGAGCCCCGAGCAGCGCCAGGGCCCAGAGCTCGCCCAGATTGAAAAAGAAGGCTCCCAACTCGCCGTCGGAGTCGTCGTAAGCGATCCAGGCCTCGGTATACTCATCGGTCAGCGCCTCGATCAATGGCAACGCATCATGGGCAGCGTTGTCATCGAGCAAGCTGCGGATCTCTTCTACCAGCGGATCCAGATTCTCCAGGATGCGCTCATAAGCCAGATAGTCATCAGCGCGCTCGGCGCGGAAGATACGACGGATCTGCTTGAGGAAGGCCGGCACATCAACTGTCGTACGCCGACCTGTGACCGAACCGACCTCTGAACTGGGCAAAGCAACGGGGGCAGCGATCGACGCACCAATCATGGCATCGATGCGCTCGGTCAGTTCCGGATCGTGGACAGCCATATGGAGCACCAGGGCCTCAAGCTGGTCGCGCTCGAGCCCGGCAAGCAGCACGGCAAGCGGCGGACGCACCTCGATCGCGTCTGTCTCGGCCTTGGCATACACCAGCAAGGTTGCCACGATATGCTTGCACCAGCCGCCCCAATCGTAGGGGCACGAACAACTGGCAGCACGCACCCCGCCAGCATCGATCCTGACGGTCACCTGGTAAGGCTCATATGCGCTGCCCTCAACCTCGGCCCGCAGCAGATCGCCACGCAACACCAGCGGGCCAACCGCACCCTCCTCTGCATAGTGCCTGCCCCGCGCAAACGACTCGGCACTCGCATATTGACGGATCTGCGCCTCACTCAAAGAAGGCCGTTGAACTGGCTCGCCTCTGGATGGCTTATCGTCCATCGTCACTTCCCCAGTTTCACCTAACGCCACATCGCATTGACCGCAGCGAGGTCAAACGCCTCGGGGTCGAACTCACCGCCAATCCAATCGAGCAGATCCTCGTGTTCGGGGTGCTCGGGGTCGCTGATCGCCTCCAGGAAATTGGCGTAACCCCAGACCCCGCCACAATCCTCAGGCGGGCAGGCCCGTTTCCCTGCCGTGCAACGCGGATAACTCACCCCCGGCTCAGGGGCAAGCACCTTCTCAAGTTGCACCTCGTGGGTCCAACTATCGCCAAAGTCATACTCGTAGCTCAGCTTCTGCTTAGGCGCGGTGAGCACATCGTTCAGCTTGAACCGACGCTCATCGCGGACATCCTCGTCATCGTTCGGGTGCGGCACACCGTAGGCGACCCGTCCGACACTGAACATATGCAGATGCGAGTCTGTCCAACCCATTGCGGCCTGGATGATCGTGTGAAGCGTTGCCAGCGTAATAGTGTCGGCAACCTCAACCCGCCGCCAGATCGGCGGCTTGATGTCCTTGAGGGTAATCTTCAGTTGATAGACGCGGCTCGGAACCGCAGCGGCTTTACGGGGCATCTGAACCTCCATAGGCAACTTCGCGCAGAACAGCGCTGATCAATCTGCTCGCGCCACCAGGGGCGGGGCTGACCCCTAGCCCTCCGCCTCCTGCGGCTGAGCAGCGGGCTTGTTGGCTGCCGCCACCCGGGCTCGCAGCGCGTCAAACAACTCGATGGAGAGCAAAACCGCCGTTGGTTTCCCCTTCTGCGTAATCACGACGGGGCGCTGGTTCTGGGCCGAGTGCCGGATCATTGATGCCAGCGAACTGGCCGCTTTCGAGACCGGCAACACGCCATGCTGGAGGTCAATGTCAAAAAAATGCTTGGTTGGAGATGTCATCAACTTGCTTCCTTCCTCTCGATTGCGCTGCCACCGCAAGGCACCTAGCGATCAAAACGACCAGGATCCTCTCAACGGAGGCATGCGGCGGGGTGGCATCATGCTACCACAGTCGTGCAATCCGTGCATCAGCCCTGACTGCTTCGCCCGTACGGGTTGCGGGCCTTGGCATTTCTGGTACAATCAAGTGTCTTGTCGTTGCCCTGGGGGTCCGCGACCCTCAAGCTTTTTTTCGTCGCTGGTCAACAAGCCAGCGTAGCTGGCTTGTTGACCAGCGGCACAATCGTATTGAGACAACCCTACGGAGTAAGAGTTAGCGTATGGCGAGATCTACCGCACCGGGTACCATCTCACGGCAACAGAGTAGGGGCTCGGCCTTGACTGTGCCACGGATTGGCGATCTGCGTCCCTATATCCTGCTCATCCTATTGACGATCATGCTCTTGACGGTTGCGTATACCGCCCGTCCTACGGTGGTGATCGATCTCGGCACTAATCGCGATGTCGCGTTTCTGCAGGATTTTAACGGGCGCGAAATAGATGCAAGTGGGGCGAGTGAGCAGTTTGCGTGGCCTGCCGGCGAGCGTGAGTTGGCGATCCCCGGGCAACGCGATGGGGTCTGGATTGCGACGTTTGAGGCTAACCCCGCTCAGCCTGATCGGGCGTTGCGCCAGGTGGCCATCGCTGTTGATGGCATCCGTGTCGAGATGCCCCGCCTGAGCGAGCGGACACTGGTGGCCAAGCTGACGCCCGATCTGCTTGAGGCCGAGACGGTCACGATCCAGACGGTGTCGCCGCTGGTGGGCGATCCTGAACCTCCCACAGATCTGGTTGGCACCTTGACCATTGCCCCGGCACGCACCTATCGCTGGACCCAGGGCGAGAGCCAGATTGTGATGCCAGGACTGGGCCGGGGGGCCTGGACAGCCCATATCCGACTGATTGCGGCGCATCCAAACCAACAACCGGTTGAGGCGACGTTGCTGGTGAATGGGGTGCCGATGATTGCCATTCCTGACCGGGGCGAAGAGCGGATGATCCATCTGCATATTCCCGCGAGTCTGATGAGCAATGGCGATCTTGAGTTGGCGCTTCAAGCGAATGTCTATAATGATCCGCGTGAGCTTGGGGTGCTGATCTCGCGGGTCGTGGTCGCCCCGGCAGCCGGAACAGGCATCATCCGCAGTGCCGTGCCTCCATGGGCAAACCTCTTTTATATGCTGACGATGGTGCTGGGGGTCTATGGCTGTCTGAGCATGCTGCGTATCGGTGACACGACTAGGTTTATGGCACGAGCAGCGCTGCACCGATGGGGCGAACTGGTGCCTCTGATCGGCGGGTTACTGGTACTGCTGGTGGGGGCCTGGGCGTTGATGTTCTACCGGTTCCCAACCAATTTCTTCCTGCCACGCCTGGCGGGCCTGGCGATCTGGAGCATCGTGCTGGCGCTGGCGCTGATTCCCGCAACCAACTGGATGCTTGCGTCGATTGGGGCCATCACGGTTGAAGAAGACCAAAACAATCATTGGCTGCATCCCGCCCCCCTGACGAGTGGTTTGTTGCTCATCTTTTTTGTGAGCTACTGGTTCAAAGCGGGTGGCATGCTCTATCCCTATTTTGTCGCGATCGATGTGCAGTGGCATATGGATCGCGCCCGCTGGATCATTGAAGGACAACTGCCCTTGCTCTATGGGCTCAATAGTCCGCTCAATGAGAGCACAATGCCAACGGCAGAATGGGGCGAGAATCGCCCGGTCATTCCCTATTCGCCCTATTTTCATATGTTTGCGGCTCCGCTTGGTTTGTTGCCGTGGCCGATGCCGTTGTCGATCAATATGCTGAGTGCGCTGGCCGATAGCTCACGTATCATTCTGATCGGCCTGCTCGGCTGGCGCTTTGGGCTTAACGCACGCAATGTCATCTTTGCGGCGGCGATGTATGCAGTGATGCCCGTCACGTTTCTCTTGCATGCCTGGGGCAATGTGCCGACGACCTTCGGGCTCTGGATGACCCTGGTAGCAACGACCTTCCTTGTGTGTACCTGGGAACGGATCCACGAGCGCGGGCCGATGGTCATCTTTAGCCTGATGCTGACCGTTACGTTCCTGATTTATACCGTGACAGCGGTCTTTATGGGGGTCTTTCTGGTGCTGCTCACGCTGATTGTGCTGGCGGCAGCACCCCAGGGTGACGAGTGGGCGGCGCTGCGGACGCGGATCAAGCCGATCTGGCAGGCGACCGGGATGGCGATTCTGGTCGTAACGATTGTCTACTATGGGCAGTATATCCTGCCGATTATCGAGCGGAGCATACCCTATTTTGCGACGGTCTTTAGCCAGGGTGCGAGCAGTGTCGGCGTTGAGCGGGCACCCTTCCACCTCTATATGTGGTCGTTCTTCCAGGCTTTTGACTATCGGATCTGGCCGGGGCGCTACCTCTTCTATGGGTTGGCCTTCCCGCTGCTCTTTACGATCCCGGGGTTCTTGCATCTCTGGAAGCGCCCGCTCGCGGGGGTCATCCTGGCGGCCTGGTTCTCGGTGTCGGTCGTCTTTATGCTGGCTGGCTATCGCATTTCGATGGTGGACAAGCAACTCTTCTATATTCTGCCGATCATCGCGATCTGCTGGGCCGTCTATGCCGGGCGCTACTGGCAACGTGGGCGCTGGGCGCAGATCATGATTGTTGCGATCTATCTTATTAGTGCGGTGGCGGCGCTTGACCAGTGGTTCTTCCGCATTGCAATTTCGCCCTTAAGCTGATGACACTATTGCAGCAGACGGCGGGCGGCAAGGGGGCGGTCACAGCCACACGGCAATCTACACCTTGGTACGGGCTGGCGGTGCTTGGCATCGTCGCGATGGCCGTCGCACTGCGCGTCTGGTTCTGGAGTTGGCAAGCGACCAGTGGGGCGGTGCAGCCGGGCGATCCCGAGGAGTACTACCGGGCGGCGGTGCATCTGTTGCAGGGCGGTTATCACGATACCGGCAAGTGGCTGCGTCCGCCGGTCTATCCGGTGTTGCTGGCAGGGCTCTTTGCCGTCGGTGGGCTTGATGTGGCGCAGGCGCTGCTTGGGCAGGCGATCCTGTCGGGCGTTGGCGTGCTCGCGTTTGTGGCGCTGGGCCAGGCGCTCTTTCAGCGGCGCGATGTTGCGTTGCTGAGCGGCCTCTTTGCGGCGAGTTTTGTGCCGCTGGCAAGCTTTGGCAGCGTGCTCTTTGCCGAGGCGCTCTTTGTGATCCTGATGACCATGGCGCTGACGGTGATGGTGCATCTGATCGAGAAGCCACGCCTCTGGCTCGCCCTCGCTGGCGGGATCATCTTTGGGCTTGCGGCACTGACCCGCGCTACGGCGCTCTATTTCATTCCCCTGGCGGCGATAATGCCCCTGGTGTTGACCCCCCTGGCGAAGAGCGAGGCGGCCCAACTCGCGGATCGAACAGGCTGGCAAGGGCTGGTTGGCGTCATCGGGATGCGCCTGCGGGCCGACCAACGGTGGGCCGTCGCCATGGTGCTGGTGCTCGGGGCCGCCCTGATCATCGGGCCGTGGGCGCTACGCAACTATCTTGTGCACGAGCGGCTGATCCTGGCCGATACCAACGGCGGCATTAGCATGTGGTACGGCATGGTGCGCAGCGAAGAGGATCGCGAGGCCGGCGAAGCCCTGATCTTTGCGGAACCAAACCTGGCCGACCGACAGAAGATTGCCGTGGAGTTGACGGTCGAGCGCATTCTGGAAGACCCGGCCTGGTTTGCGTTGCGCACACGCCTCAAGCTTGCGTCGCTCTTTCTGTTGCAATCGCGAAGTTTTTTTGTGGGCGATGTGGTGACGATCAGCCCCCAGGATGAACAGATCGCCCTGAGTGCCGGCGAAAATCCGCGCTGGCTGAGTCTGATCGCCGATGCGCAGTACATCTTTATGATGCTAGCCGGCATCGTCGGGCTGGCGTTCGCGCCCCACTGGCGCCGCAGCGTCCCGTTGATGACCTGGTTTGCCTATGGGGTAACACTCTCGGCGATCACCGTTGCGCATCATCGCTTGCGGTTGCCGCTGATCAGCGTTTTTCTGCCGTTTGCCGCGTATGCCACGCTGTTGCCCTTTACGGGGCGAGCGACGCGGCGGATCATGACTTCGAGCGAGCGCCGCTGGCGATTGGCGATCGTCGTGATCGGGTGGCTCATCTTTTTCGCCCTGATCTTCAGCACACGCTACGTCACCTGGGTCCAGGGCGAGCGAGCGGCGTGGCCGGCACGGGCGGCCCTGGCGCAGGGCGATTGGGCCACGGCAGAAATGGCGTTGTTGCAGGCGGCGGAGACCGATGCAACCAACGCGAATCGCCAGATCGCCCTGGGCGACTTCGCATTTGAACGGGGCGACCTGGCGCAGGCCGAAACCCACTTTGCCGCCGCCGTCGCCCTCGAAGACCGGAGCCTCTATGCGCATGCGATGCGAGCATGGATCGCCGTGCTCGCCGAGCGGCCCACGGATGCCGAGGCATCCCTGGCGCGCATCGCAAGCTACGGGCGCGACAACAATGATCTCTATGTATGGGCCTGGGATGCCCGGCGTACGCCAGCGGCAACCCGCGTCGTGCCAGGCGCACCCGCAGCCTTTGGGCATTACCGCGGGTTTGCGCCGGCCACCTTTGATCTCGCGGAGGGCCGCTGGACCCTCGGCGAGGCGGCGGTGCGCGTTGCGCATGGCTGCAACCCGGTTGAGGTGAGCCTGCGCGGGCCAGCGGGCCGCATGGTTGAAGTGGCCCTGCACCCTGACGGGGAACGCCAGCAGATGCGCCTCGACGGCAGCCTCCAGGTGGTGAGCCTTGCGCCAGATCCAGCGACGTGCGATGAAGCAATGCTTGGGGAAGTAACGCTTAGCAGCCCGACGGGCCTGCTCGACCTTGAGCAAGCACCGTGGGCGGTTGGGGTTCAGGTATTCTTGGTAGAGGCAAAGTAAGTGGTCTGTAACGTACGTTTTGTGATGTTTTGCGAGCCTGTTGCCCCCTCCCCAGCCCTCCCCCGCTGGGGGAGGGAGCCGGAATCCTCCCCCCAACGGGGGGAGGTTGGGAGGGGGGCGGCAAGGCAATGAAATTTACGTTACAGACTACCAAGTAGCCTGTGACCAAAGTTTTTAGGTGCGGGGGCCAGAGGCCCCCGCACCCAGGATAGGGATGGGGCAGAAAGAGCGCATGAAGAGCAAACAAGCAGTCATCGTGCTGATCGTGCTGATGGCGCTGGTGAGTGCCGCACTGATTGGGGCAGGCGCCTATAAATATTCCTACTGGGGCCACGGCTTCGACATGGTAGATTTTCACATGCCGATCTGGGGTACGACACAGGGTCGTTTTTTACTGGTCTCACGCTACAATTTCACTGATACTTTCATGGGGCTTGATGTCGCCTTGGGCTTTCTGCCGGCGATCCCCTTCTATGCGGTGGTGCCGTCGGCCTACACCCTGATCGTTGTGCAGAGCCTCTTGCTCGTCTCGGCGGCCATTCCGGTCTATCTGATTGCCCGTGACCGCCTAAGCAATGCGTGGGCGGGGGTAGCCTTCGCGGCGGTCTATCTGCTCTACCCAACGACGCAATTTATGGGCATGGCCGCGCCCTTTCAGCCGCGCATCCCCGGGCTTGTCTTGCTCATCTGGGCCTTCTGGTTCCTGACGCGGCGGCAACTCTGGCCGTACCTGCTGCTGCTCGGGTTGGCGATGTTGACGCGTACCGACGCCGCGCTGGTGGTGGTCGCCTTTGGGATGTACGCCGTGCTGCGCCGCATGCCGTGGGCCTACGCGCTGGTGCCGATGCTTGCGGGGCTGATCTATTTTTATGTTGCCATTACCTATATCACACCGCAGTTTTATAATGAAGGCTTTACCCCAGAAAAGATCGAGGTGCCTTTTGATCTGAACCGCGACTACAACGCTATGTGGCCGTGCGGGGTCAGCCCACAGGCATGTTATTATCTGCACCTGGGAAGCGGAATCCCGAATATTATCATCAATATTGTCACGCACCCAGTCGAGATCTTTTTCTTTCTCTTTGAACCGGCCAAGATCAAGTATCTGGTGCTGATGTTTGCGGGCTTGCTCTTTTTGCCCCTCTTTGCGCCACGGGAGCTCTTGCTTGCCGCCCCGATCTTCGGCATCAACCTGCTCTCGAACCGGATTTACCAGTATGTCATCACCGAGCAGTATCAAATTCTTGTTGTTCCTGGCATGATTATTGCAGCCATTTACGGCGCAGCGTGGCTCTTTGAGCAGGCCCAACGCTGGCAGGGCAAGCGGGTTCAAAGCTGGGTCCCGGGATTGCTCGTTGGCATGGTGCTGCTCGTTGGACTGATCAACCTGCCCCTGAAAAACCCGGTCATCTCGGCGGTACGCAACCCCGAGCGGCCCGAGCGGGTCGCCTTGATGGAGGCGATGAAGGCGATGTTCCCGCCGGATGCGACGGTTGCCGCGACCTCGTTCCTAGCCCCGCACCTGTTGCCCCGCGAAGCGATCTACTTCATCCCGGGCGGGCAGATGCACCACCCAATTGAGGCCGCCGAGTATGCGTTTCTGGATCTGCGTGCGGCGGGCCTGCGCGACCAAGCCGCCCAGGGCAACGATATTGTTGGGCGATTGCGGAGTGATCCGAACTGGGAAGTGATCCACGAAGAAGATGATTTGATTTTGTTTCGGCACGTCCGGTTTTGACGCAAAGGCGCAAAGACGCAAAGGATGTTGAGGAGGGCGGCTTGCCCACGTTGGCTGATAATTTGACGCAAAGACGCAAAGGCGCAAAGATGGAAGTAGCACCGACACGATTACGCCTGCGCACACATCTTGGCATCCTCGCCGCGTATGCTGTGCTGGCGCTGTGGTTGACCTGGCCGGCGATTCTGTCGCTGCAGAGTCACTATTTCACGGCGGGCAATAATCTCTATTTTTATATCAAGACGCCCGATGCGCCACAGAATATCTGGAATTTCTGGTGGACAGGGTATGCGGTCCAGCATGGGATGAATCCCTTCTTTACGCCGCTGCTCTACTATCCCGAGGGTTTGCAGATGGTGCTGCAGACGATCAATCCGGTGGCCGTCTTGACGGCCGTGCCGGTGACGCTGACGCTCGGGCCAGTGGCGGCCTACAATGTGACAGCAATCGTGGCGATCATGTTGACGGGGTACGCCGGCTTTCTGCTGGCGCGGGCGTTTGCGCCAGGGGTACTGGGGCCATTTGTGGCTGGCGTATTGCTGACGGCAAGTCCGTTTCATGTTGCCAAACTTGACTCGGGACAACTCAATTTTGTGACGATGCAATGGCTTGTGTTCGCGGTGGTCGCGCTGATCTATCTCAGTCGCAAGACGAGTTGGTGGTTGGTTCCGATCACGGCGCTCGCCTTCGGGGCGGTGCTCTATACCGACTGGTACTGGGCCCTGGTCACGGTACTCTTTGGGGTGGTGTGGGCCGTGGTGAGCCTGATCCGCGCCGAGCAACCGCTGGGTGTGATTATGCGTTATGGCCTCTTTGGGGGCCTGGCCCTGCTGTTCACGCTCCCCTTGATCCTGATGCTGCGCAACGAGTTGAGCGACCCGAACCTGCCACTGGATCTTTGGGCACTCTATACACAGGGCTATTCGGCGGATCTGCTGGGGCTCTTTTTTCCGTCGGGGCGCCATCCCTTCTGGTCGATGCAAGCCGAGCAATTCCTGGTGGATATGGCCCCCTACGGCCTGGTTGAAGGCGCATACACAGCAGCCGGCTGGGTGCTGAGCATACTGGGGTTGCTGGGCATGGTCTGGTATGGCCGCCAGCACTGGCGGCTGATTGTCGTCGCGCTTATCGCCTGGCTCTTTGCGATGGGGCCGATCCTCTATATTCTCGGCAACGAGACGGGCATCCCGATGCCCTATCAACTGCTGCAAGCGCTGCCCGGTCTTTCCACCGCGCGCCGACCGAATCTCTTTGGGGTGCTGACGATCATGGTCTTTACGATCTTTGCGGCGCTCGCGGTGGCGCGCATGCGTGAACGGATGCGCCCACGTACCTTCGGGATCGTCCTGGGCGTCATTGGCGTGCTCGCTTTTGTCGAGCTCTTGCCGCCGATCCGCACGACAATGACGATGGAGCGGGCCGAGGTTTACCAGCAGCTTGCCGCACGGGAACCGGGTGTGGTGGTGGATCTGCCGATCGAGAACAATACGAACAGCCGCACGCTGATCAACCAGATTGTGCATGGGCAACCGATCCTGCGCGGCTATGTGGCGCGTCCACCCTATTACCCAACCCTGCTCTATAGCCCATTGCCAAAACACCTCGGACGGATGCTGGTCTTGCCGGAAGACGACATCATCAGCCTCGATGGCGATGCGCTGGCGGCGATGCAATGTTACTATCAACTACGGTATGTCGTGATCGAGCCGAAGCTCACGCGTGAAGGGGGCGAAGACCGGGCGCGTGCGGTGATGGCACGTCTCGGGAGTGACCTGACACCGTGGTATGATGATGGACGGTTTCGGGCCTATGAACTGCCGTTGCACCAGGATCGCTGCGCACCCTTTGTCTTTCTGGGTGAGGGATGGCACGACTTTGAGCAGAACGAGGCCTACCAGTGGCGCTGGAGTGAGGGCGTGGCCGGGTTCTTTCTGGTCAACCCAACGAACGAGGAGACCACGTTGACCCTGACGATCCAGGCGGAAGGGCGGAGCGACGGTCAACAGGTGGAGTTGTGGGCCATCAACAATGAAAAGATGCTCGCCTCGTTTGAACTCTATCGGGCAAGGCGCGCCTATCAATTCACCATCCAGGTACCGCCAGGAATGCATGAATTTGAACTACGCACCAGCGTAACCCCCGAAGAGGGCACGCCGCGGGAGCTTGGTATGGCGGTGTATGCTTTGCGCGTGGAGTGAGGGGTCTGCGACCCCTCACTCCACGCGGGGGATGGGGGCGGGTGCGCCTCAGGCGCATGAACGTAAGCCTCCGGCTGGGGGTTTGGGGCCTGCGGCCCCAAGAATTTCGCTTGTGCTGGCGAAAACGGCCAGCGAAGTTGGCCGTTTTCGCCAGCACAAGCATGGGTTAGGGCGACAGCCCTACACACGAGAAGCGGGGGATGGGGGTCATGCAAGAACTTGAGACGGCCATCGAGCCGTGGTTGATGCATATGCAGTGGCGGCGTGATTATGCGCAGTGGCGGGAGCGACGGCTTCATCAGGAGCAGTACCAGGCCGAGCGGCTGGCGATGCTACGCGATACAGTTGGGAAGCTTGGCGGGTTGCGTCTGCTTGATCTTGGGGCTGGGATGGGCGGGTTTGCGGTGGCGGCGGCACGTGAGGGGGCACAGGTGACGGCTTGTGAATATAATCCGGCCTATTGCCAGATTATCGCGTTGCGTGCGGCGCGCTATAACTTGCATGTGCCGGTGCTCAACGCGGCAGGCGAGACGCTGCCCTTCCCTGAGGCCCATTTTGAGGCCGTGACGGCGTGGGATGTGATCGAGCATGTGCAAGATCCGGCGCGGGTGCTTGGTGAATTGGCGCGAGTGCTGCGCCCCGGAGGTACGGTTCTGCTGACGGCGATCAATCGGCGCGCCTGGATCGACCCGCACTACCATCTGGCAGGCATCAACTGGCTGCCGCGCCCGGTTGCCGAGCAGATCATTGGCTGGCGCGGGCGGAGCAAGCAGGGCGCGGCTTTCCGCGATATGCAGCGCCTGTCAGCGATGCACTATTTTCATTACCCCGAATTTGTGCGTCTTTGCAACCAGTATGGGTTTCGCGTCTACGATCTGCGCGAGGCGCAATTGAAGGCCGGTACGTTTGTGAGCCGGAAGGCGTCGCGACGAGCAGTGCGGACGGCGCTGCGGGCAGTCGGGCTCGAAGGGGTAGCGTATCGTGCGCAACGGCGCTGGTATGTGGGCATGTTTGAACTTGCCCTCACAAAGGGAAACTAACCGTATGGCCTCGGATCCTGTCACCAGCAAACCACCATCCCTGGCGAGCCGCGTCTCGAATGCGGTCTTCTGGAATACGCTCTTTGTGCCGGTGCGCATGGTTGCCGAGGTGGTGACCAACCTGCTGAAGCTGAATATTCTGTCGCCGGCAAGTTTTGGCTTGCTGGCCTTGATTAGCAATACGAATAATGGCGCAGGGACGGCGATTGATCTTGGCACATCACGCGCCCTGCCCAAATATATCCCCGAGACGATGCAGGCTGGTGGCACACGGGCGGTCTTGCGACTGCTCACAATCGTCTTTGCCGCGCAAATGGCACTACTCTTGCTCTTTAGCGGCGGCCTGATCGTGATGAGTGGGCCGTACCTCGGCTTTTTGCAGGATCAGGTGACAAATGATACGCGCCTGGACATCAACGCACAGGCGGCGGCCCTAGACTTTCTGACAAATCACAGCGCCCTGATTATTGCGTCTGTGGTGGTGCTGCTCTTTCTTGGGGTCTGCTATGATATGCTGATGGCCTACCTGGCGAGCTTCTTTCGTCAACGAGCCTGGAATAGCATTGACTTGGCGGCACGCCTCTTGCCGCCCCTGTTGAGTGCCGCCGCGCTCCTGGCCGGCTGGGATATCCTGGGGGTGTTGCTGGCGATGCTCATTGCGCCGACCCTGGTGGTCATCAGTGGGCTGTGGCGGGTTGTCGCGCTCTGGCGTGAGGAGGATCGCGTGCGGCCAGAGTCAGCGCGTGGGCCACAAGACGCGGTGAGCCTGCGTGCAGCCTTGCCGCCAGGCTTTATTCGTTACTCGGGGGTGTCGTTTTTAATGACGATCACCGATTTTGTGGCGGGGGCCGGGTTTGCGATCTTTCTGGCGCAAGATGTCAGCGATGTGGCGCTGCTCTGGGCGGGCACGTCGCTGGTACGCATGGCGCTGAGTTACCTCTACACGCCGATGGTCGGTGTGCAGGTGCCCCTCTTTACCCGCGTTCGTGCCGGCGAGGGCGGCACCGTGAACGGAGCCTACCAGTCACTCGTGCGGCTCCAGGTATTGCTGATGGTACCAGGCGGCGTGGGACTCGTGCTCTTAACGGCACCGGCGCTGAAAGTATTGTCGCCCCAGTATCTCGCGGCGGCCCCGATTGTGTGGGTGCTTGTGCCGTGCCTCTTTCTTGAGTGTCTGCTAACGACGGCGCACAATGCGCTGATTGTGCATGAAAAACTGGGCATTATCATTGTTTCACGCCTGTTGACCCTGGTCGTCATTGTGCCAATGGCGATCTGGTTGCCACCGATCCTGGGCATCACCGGGGTGGCCCTCGCCTTTGGCAGCGCACGGGTTGCGGCGGGCTTCTGGGCAACGGCGAGTGGCTATCGTTTGCTGGGACTACGCTGGCCGTGGAATTTCACGCTGCGGGTGAGTCTGGCAACCGGGGCGATGGGCGCAGGGCTGCTGCTGATGCGCGACTGGCTGCCGATACCCGCGGACGATGCAACGATTGCCACCCGGCTCTGGCTGGGGCTCTGGGTGCTCGGCGTGGTCGTGGCCGGGGCCGCCCTCTTTGCGGTTGTACTACGGCTCACCGGCGGCCTCGACCCGCAAGATCGGCGTCAGCTTGAGCAGACGCGCCTGCCGCTCAAGCGCTGGTTGCTGCGTGTATTGTAGAGGGGTTCATCTGGCAAACCCTGCCAGATCAGGATCTGTTCAGACTTGGGGGAACGTACCACCCTGGGAGCGCGGGCGGCTCGCCCGCTCGGGTCTGGATGCGGGCGAGCCGCCCGCGCTCCCAGGAGAAGTGTAAACACTTACCCAGATCAACCCCAAGGCATAGAGCGATAGAGGAGTCTCTGGTATGGTACGGTGGCTGACAGCGTTGCTGCTCTATGCGGGGCTGGCGGTAGTGATGACATGGCCGCTGGCACGTGAGTTCCAGACGGCGTTGATTGGCGCGGCTGCTCCTGGCGAGGTCTACGATAGCTGGCAGCACCTCTGGAATCTCTGGTGGCTCAAGACGGCGCTGTTGACCAGGCAGGTGCCGTGGTATACGGCAATGCTTTTTCATCCCGATGGCGCGAGCCTCTGGTTGCATACACTGACACCGATCAATTTTCTCTTGACGTTGCCTCTTCAGGCTGTTTTTGGGCTCGTGGTGGCGTTTAACAGCGCGGTGTTGATCAATCTGACGTTGAGCGGGCTGTGTACCTATGCGCTGGCACGGTATGTGCTGGCACACCAGCCAGACACCAGCGCAAGCAGCCAGATGCAGCACGGGGCCGCGCTGATCAGCGGGGTCATCTTTGCGTCGAGTGGGTATCTGGTATCGCAGGCGATGGGGGCGCATACCAATCTGCTGGCGGCATGGACGCTGCCGCTAGCCATTTTGATGTTTTATCGGGTGGTTGACCAACTTGGAAGGGCAACGATCATCTTCGCGAGCCTGGGGTTGCTGATAACTGCCCTCGCTGACTGGCACTACACGCTTTTTGCGCTGCTCTGGGCGGGCTGGCAGAGCCTGGTCATGCTCTGGCAGCGGCGGCAGCTACGCGTGGTGATGCCGCTCGTCATCAGCATCAGCCTGGCGCTGATCCTGCTCGCCCCTGCCATCAGCCTGACGGCACGTGAAATCGCGGCGACACCGGCGGTTGTAAGCGAAGGAGGGGTCAACTTTCGACGTGACCACGCACTCGACCTGGTTGACCTGGTGATACCGAGTCCGTTGCACCCGCTCTGGGGCCAGGCAGCAGCGCAACTACAGAGCTACAAAGCAGCCATTCATACGCAGAGCAAGGTTGCGTATCTCGGGTTCGTGACCCTGGTTCTGGCGGGATTGGGCCTCTGGCGAGGACGGAATGGCTTCTGGATCGTCAGTGCGGCCTTCTTCATCATGCTTGCGCTCGGGCCGGTCTTGCAGATCGCCGGATGGTCAAGTGGGTTGGTGATGCCAGGGGCATTGCTGGCCGAACTGCCGCTGCTCAACATCGTGCGCTACCCGATCAGGTTTATCAGCGTGACGATGCTGGCGCTCAGCATCGCGGCGGCTTTCGGGGTGTGCGTATTGCTGCGGCAAACGAGGGCAAACTGGGGTAGGGGATTGATCACGACGAGCCTCATTGCGCTGATCGTGTTCGAGAACCTGAGCGCGCCGTTTCCGCTGACGGGCGTCTATATCCCAGCGCAGATCGCCGCGATGGGCGAAGATACCGAGACCTACGCCGTGATGCATGTGCCCGTCTACTGGCGCACACGGTCGCTCTATATGCTGTACCAGACCGTGCATCAGAAACCGCTGATGGGCGGGTATCTGTCGCGAGAACCAGCCTACCCAACCATTGAACAGATCCCACTGTTGCGCATGTTCGCCTATGCACGCTCCGAGCCAGACATCATCGTCGCCGATCCGACGGCGATTGCCCCAAGTGTTTTCGGTTATTTTGACGTGCGCTACCTGATGCTGCACGGCGAAGGTGGCGCATTGCGTTACAATACCCTGGTGCGTGTGGCCCAGGCCGCGAGCGACGGACCACCTGAGCAGATTGAGATCCCGGGCAGTTCATTTTTGCGGTATCACCTCGCCGAACCGGCAAACCCTGTGCCCTTTCTCGGGCTTGGCGAAGGATGGAGCGACCTAGTTGGCACGACCAGCGTAGAGCGCCAATTTCACGAGCAGGCCTCTTTGATCGTCTATAGCAGTGCGCCCCACGAGGTTGTGCTTGAAATGGACGTCATCAGCCCGGTAGCAGGCACATTACGCCTGACCCTGGGTGGAGATAGTATGCAGCAGATCAGTTTAAAACCTGGAGTCCAACTACTACGCATCCCGCTGCGGATCGTCCCCGGCGAGACTCATCTGCTGTTGGAGAGTGAGCAGTCGTTGACCGTGCGACGGATAGAACTGTTTTAGGAGCACTACCTTGCAAATAAGGCGGGTGTTTTGACGCAAAGGCGCAAAGGCGCAAAGTTTTTAGCGTAGGTGCGCTACCTGTTAGCGGCTGTCTGAAAAGTCGACGAGTTGGTTCGGAGTGCCGGCTTTAGCCGGCTAAAGCCGGCACTCCAAGGGCACACCACGTGGTGGGGAACGATGCTGACACCCTTTTCAGACAGCCTCTTAGGGTAATTCACAGGTTATAGGAGCAACGCATGCGTCGCTTGATCTTTCATCTTGTCGCTTTTGCGCTCTATGCAGGGCTGGCGGTCCTGCTTACCTGGCCCCTTGCGGCCTATCTCACCGCCGCTGTGCCAGGCAACGCATTTGATAGCTGGCAGAATATGTGGAATATGTGGTGGTTGCGTACCGCCATGATCGAAGGGGTCAATCCCTATTTCACCCCGATGCTCTACCATCCGCAAGGCACGAGCCTGCTCTTGCAAACATTGAATCCGATCAATTTTCTGACCAGCTTGCCAGTGCATTTTTTCTTTGGTTTGACGGCGGCCTATAATTTTGCCATCCTGCTCAATCTCACGCTAAGTGGTTTTTTTGCGTATCTGCTGGCTATAGATGTCACAGCAGATCGCCGGGCAGCGCTGATTGGCGGGGTTGTTTTTGCCACGAGTGGCTATCTGCTTGCGCAGGTGCTCGGTGGGCATACGCATATGACGGCGGCATGGCCGTTGCCGCTGGCGGTGTTGACGCTACGCTATGCCTATCGCAGGCCAACCCTGGCGATGATCGTGTTGGCCGGAGCAGCGCTGGCGCTGAATATGCTCGCCGATTGGCAATATTTTCTCTTTGCCCTGATCTGGGCCGGTTGGTACGCGCTCTGGATGCTCTTTGCCCCAGGTACCAGCCAGATGCAAGCTCAGTCCAGAGCCAGCGGCGTTATGGGCCGGATCAGTACGATCCTCCCTATCGTCGGGGCAGTGGTTGTTGCACTGGTGCTGACCTCGCCCCTGATCATCGCGACGGCCCGCACTGCTGCGGTCACGCCGACTGCCGCGACCGAAGGCGGCCCCGATTTTCGCCGTGAACAGTCCGTCGACCTGGCCGACCTCGTCATTCCCAGCCAGATCCACCCGGTCTGGGGCACCTTCGCCGAGCAAGCCCAGGTGTACAAAGCCGAGACCCATATCCAGAATAAGACCGCCTATCTGGGGATGATCGCGTTGATTCTGGCGCTGTTGGGGCTGCGCGGGCGTGAGAGCCGTTTCTGGTTGGTGAGCCTGGTAGTTTTTATTGCCCTGGCGATGGGGCCGGTCTTCCAGGTTGCAGGCTGGAATAGCGGGGTGCCGCTGCCGAGTGCGTTGCTCTTTGAGTTGCCGTTGGTGGGTATTTTTCGCTATCCAATGCGCTTTATGGCGCTGGCAATGCTGGCGTTGGCGATGCTCGCCGCCTATGGCACGCTCTGGCTCTTGACCGGCAGGCACGGCACAACGACGACAAGCAGCGGACCGCGCAATGGTCAACGACGGGCAGGGATCGCAGCGTGGATTTTGATCCCGGCCCTAATCGTGCTGCTGGTGATCGATAATCTGACGGTGCCCTTTCCGCTCGTTGGCATCTATATTCCCAGCATCTATCACGAACTGGCCGCTGATCCCGACGACTTTGCAATTCTTGAAGCCCCGTTTTACTATACAACCAGCCCGTTTTACATGCTCTACCAAGTCATCCACGAAAAACCGCTGGTCGGGGGCTATACATCGCGGCGGATGCCGTATACCATCCTTGATGAGTTGCCACTGATCCGGATGTTCGCCTATGCCGAGCCTGCCCCAGATATCATTGCGCAAGATATGCCGACGATTGCGGCGAGCCTCTTTGACTACTTTGAGATTCGGTATGTCATGATCCATTCGGCGGGCGGCGCAACACGCTTTGCCCCGCTGCAAGAAGTAGCGCTGGCAGCAGCAAACGGCATAGATCCGCGGCGTGAAGCCTCATCAGTGATTGCCTCTGATGCACGCTATGCCTCGGGGTTGCTGCGTTCGTTCACGCTGGGCGATCAAGAACCTGCAGGCTCCGTCCTGACCTATCGCGTTGTGCCACCGAGCGATCCGCTGCCCTTTCTTGGCATCGGTGAGGGTTGGCAGGCACCTGAGGTACACGATGCGCAGATTGTGCGGACAATGCAAGCGGATGCTGCGACTATCGTGATCTATAGTGCCAAACCGCGCCAGGTAACGCTGACCATGACCCTGACCGCACCTGCCGCCGAGAGTCTCCAGGTTGCCATTGGCGCAACGACGCTCACGACGATCCCGCTCGAAGCGGGTCGCCAGATGGTGCAGGTAGACCTTGACCTTGAGGCAGGCAAGACTGAGGTTGTGTTGCGTAGTACGACGAGCGGAGCACTTCAGGCAGAAGAGGTTGATCTGATGTTCAGGAGTATGCCATAAATGCAGTCTCTTTCTGAGAAGCGCCGCCCGCCGCACACCGATCCTGCAGGCAACGAAGCAAGCGAGTCGGGCCAGACGCAGTCTGTCGCCAAAGGCAAGCTACGCGTCAATCTGGCGACCCTGCTGATCCAGGCTGGCCTGGTTGCCCTGGTGATCTTGCTTTCGTGGGCTGGCTTTCAGACCGATACGCCCATGCGCATTCCGGCGATCTCAAGTACGCCAGGGTTCTACAATGGCATCCAGAACCTTGAGGAGAGCGAGGCGGGTGTGTTTCGCTGGACCGATGGTGCCGGTGAGGCCTGTGTGCCCCATGCTGGCAGCGCAGCGCGGAGTCTGGTCACAACGCAGATCTCGGGGGCGTATGCGTTGCCCCTGGGGATCGCAACGGCGACGCTGCGGCCCGGCACTGGCCCTGGCGTAACGATTGCGCTGCCGCCCCAGTCCCGCCACTATACGCTGCTCACCGGCGGCGACCAGCAAGCGGGCGCGGATCTCTGCCTGACCATCGAGAGTCCGACTGTCCTGGATCCAAACAATAACCGTGCCCTGGGCGTACAGTTTTTTAGCTTTACGGGCATCCATCTGCCAATGGCAGGGCCGGTGATGCCTGCTGTCAGCCAGATCATCGTCAATCTGGCGCTCGCTTTTGCCGCGTTCTGGCTGATGCACTTGTTACGAACGCCTGCCTGGGTCGCCGGGGTGATCGTCGCTGGTGGTATCGTTGCCTATGGCATGGCCGTGGCAACCGGGCTTGTCCCTGCCGGGCCGGGCGTCGTACGCATGCAAGTGCCAGTAGCCCTGGGGCTGGCTGGGGCTGTCGCCGGGTTGCTTGGTGTGCGCAGCATCACTGGTGCCAAACCAACGCTGAGTCTGCTGCAACGCGATCTGCTTGGCATGGCGTTCTGGAGCATCATGCTGGTGGGGGGCATCAATCTGGTGCAACGTGCCAATGGGCACCATAGCGTCTGGCCGCTCAAGGCCGGCGTCTATCCCGAGCCCTACTGGACATGGCTGGTGATCCTGCCGACGCTCTTCTTTGTTGGCTGGCTCTGGCTGGTGATGCGCCTGTCGCTGCAAGGCGCACGGACCGCCCGCCTCGGGGCAGCGCTGGTGATGCTGGGGGCCGTGCTGGTACCCGTTGCCCTCGAAGTGACGGTGCTCGGGCACGACTCGCTCTATGAGGTCTTTCGCGACAGCGAGTACGACTATCAGCAGGATACCTGGCGGGTCGCCGGTGATCCAATCGGCTTTCTCGGGCGTTATGTGGAAGAAGCGCCGGACATGGCGCTCCACAATAGCAACCATCCCCCAGGGAGCGTGCTGTTGCTCTGGGGAGTCGAGCAGATCTTCGGGCCAGGTGCGGTGGCAACGAGCTGGCTGGCGATCATCTTGAGTGCGCTGAGCGCCGCTGCGGCGCTCTGGCTTGGCTGGAAGCTCGGGGGGCCACGGCTGGCGCTGGTCGCAGGGGCGATCTTTGTAGCCATGCCAGGCCACCTTGTCTACAGCGTCACCTCGATGGACGGCGTCTTCAATGCGCTGAATGCATTGACGGCGGTGGCCTTCTTTGTGGCCCTGGATCGCAGCGCAAAGCCGTGGACGGCGCTGCTGGCCGGTGCCTTTGCGGCGCTCGGGGTCTTCTTCTCGTATGTCGCAACGCAGATCTTCTTTTTCGGCGTCGCTGCGGTGATCCTGAGCCTGATACGCGCCTGGCACGCCGAAGGGCGACCCTCCCTTGGGCCACTTGTGCGGCATATGCTCCGCCAGAGTGTGCTCGCCGGCGTGGTGCTCGTCAGTTTTTACCTGTTGATCTACCTCGTCTCAGGTTTTAACATCATCGAAGCTTCCCGTGAGGCGACGGCGATCAATGCGCCCGTGGTCGGCAAACAGTTGATCGAAGGCTCCGTTGATCAGGCGTTCTTGCCGTCAAACTTTGCTTTTTATGTCAAGTATCTTGGAGCAAACATCGGCCCCTATTTCTGGTACCTGGCCCCGTGGGGCATGGGGGCTTTTGCGGCGCTGATCATCGCGGGCAGCCGACGGCTGCAGGGGCGCGAGCCGCTTAACCCGTTCGATCTGGTCTTGCTCAGCACAGCGTTTTGTGTGCTTGGCATGTGGGTCGGCGGGCTCTTCAACCGCGAAGTCGAGCGGATCTGGGGCTTTACCTATCCGTTGCTGGCGGTCGTGCTGGCCCACTATGCCCTGCAAGGCGATGCCCGTCAACGCCAATGGCGAGCATGGCTCTTTCCATTGCTCTTTTTTGCTCAGGGTGCCGTGATCAAAATGCTCTTGAATACAGCGTGGTAAACAATGCGAATTGCGCTCTATAATTTAACCACGACAACCAAGTTTGGTGGGGTCGAGAGCTTTGTCTGGGATCTTGCCCGCGAATTGGCGCAGCGCGGGCACGCGGTGACGATCATTGGCGGCGTCGGCACACGCCGCGAGCCTGCGCCGGGGGTGCGCGTGCTGACCTTTCCTTTTGTGCCCCGCGCCTGGTTTCAGGCCTTGCCGCCTTTGCGACGGGCCTATGCCGAGGCGAAGTTGCTCGAGCGGTTGAGCATGGCCGTGGCCGCGTTGCCCGAACTGATCCGAGGCGGCTACGATATCATTCACCTGCAGAAACCGTACGACATGGGACCAGCCCTGCTCGCCCGCCACTTCAGCGGCGCCAGGGTCTTGCTTGGCTGTCACGGCGAAGATTTCTATCGCGGCGACCGGCTGCTCGCCCGTCACCTCGACGGGGCGGTCTCGTGTTCGCACTTCAATGCCAAAACAGTGGCTCGTCGGTACGCCCAGATGCCCGAGGTGATCTTCAACGGCATTGACCTGAACCTCTTTCAGCCAGGGCCAGCCGATCCCGCGCTCCGCGAGCGCCTCGGCATTCCAAACGGGGCAGCGCTGCTGCTCTTTGTCGGGCGCCTGCAACCCTGGAAAGGCGTCGCCACTGCCATCCGTGCGCTCGCGCAGATGCCCACGGCCCATCTGCTGATCGCCGGCGACGGCGAAGAACGCCAGGCGCTCGAACATCTGGCCCACGAACTGAAGCTCCAGGTCCGCGTCCATTTTCTCGGTGCCCTCGAACGCCAGACCTTGCCGCAACTCTACCGCAGCGTCGATCTACTGGTGGCAACCAGTCACGCCAGCGAGACCTTTGGCATTGGTCTGGTCGAAGCGCAGGCGTGCGGGTTGCCTGTGGTCGCCTCGCGTTTCGGGGGCTTTCCCGAAGTGGTGGACGAAGGCCGCACCGGTTTGCTCGTCACCCCTCGCAACCCCGAGGCACTCGCCGTCGCCGTGCAGAGCCTGCTCGACGACCCGGCACGCCGCACGGCGATGGCCGCCGCAGCCCCGGCCTGGGCCGCCCAGTTTGCCTGGTCGGCCGTGACGGATCGCGTCGAGGACGTCTATCGGAAGATCTGACTCGTCTGGGAAAGAAGTTTTCTGATGTTGTACGATCCTCATGTTGCCCCCTCCCCAGCCCTCCCCCGCTGGGGGAGGGAGCCGGACGCCTCCCCCCAGCGGGGGAGGTTGGGTGGGGGGCGGAAGGTCGGAAAACTTCGTTGACACACTGCTGACACAGCACGGCGTACATAGTATGATAAGGAGGCTCTCTTTTGTCTCGATTTTTCTTAATCATCATTGTCTTTGTCATCCTGGCGCAACTTCCGGTTGCGGTACAGGCGCAAACGCAACTCCCCAATTCACTTGCCGCAACGGGCGATTCGTTGAGCCAGGGCTTTGGGGCGGGGCCGCGTTATTTTGGCGATAATACGGCCTATGCCTGGGCAACCGGCGGCCATCCTTCCGTGAATAGCGTGGCGCTCCGCCTGGCCACCCGCAACCCGGCCCTGGCTGGCAATGTCTATAACCTGGCCCGCGTGGGAGCACGCATGGCCGATCTGCCAACCCAGTTGTCCATTGCGTCAGCCCTGGAGGTCGAGTATGTGACGGTGATGATGGGCGGCAATGATGCCTGTGCCTCCAGCGAAGCGGCGATGACGCCCGTCGAGACCTTTCGCACCCAGTTCGCCACGGCGCTCGCGCAACTCGGCGAGCAGTCGCCCGCGACGAGCATCCTGGTGATGAGCATCCCTGATCCGACTCGTTTGCTGCCCCTCTTTCGCAATGACCGTCGTGCCCTCCTGGTGTGGGAGACCTTTGCCATCTGCCCGTCGGCCCTGGCCGAGCCGCGCTCGGAGGCCGCCGAAGATGTCGCCCGGCGCGAGCGGGTGCGCCAGCGCATCGCCGAGTACAACACGGTGCTCGGCGAGGTCTGCGCGAGCACGCCCCGGTGTCGCTACGATAACGGGGCTGTCTTTGCGAGCGAGTTGACTGCCGCCGATGTGTCGCCGGTTGACTACTTTCACCTGAGCGCCCGCGGCCAGGCCCGGCTCGCCGAAACAGCCTGGCTTGCCTCGGGGTTTGAGTAGGCTGTGAAATAAGTTTTCTGGCGTCGTCAGCCGTCCACGAATTGGGGCCACGAAGAAACGAAGAGCGCATGGAGCAGCCCATATTCGTTTCTTCGTAATCAGTATTCGTGGTCGGCGG
>NZ_RYFF01000043.1 GCF_004138165.1 Candidatus Chloroploca sp. Khr17 | reverse complement strand
AGACCGACATGACGAAGCGCCCGCGCGACGGGGCGCGTCCTGATGCCACTGCGTAGTCCCTAATGTGTATCGGTCTCCCTTCAAGGGGTTTCATCGGTAGGGGCAAGGCACCCGGTTGCGCCTCTGCGTCTGTGCGTCAAAACAAGCGGCGCGGCTTATACCATTTCAGATTGCAGATTTTGGATTGCAGATTGCCGCGCATGGCGTTCCCACGCGCTCTGGCGACAACGCCTATGCGGAGTGTTCAATTTCAGTTGGTATTAACTAGTGTTACAATGGATCCGTAGGCGCGAGGAAGCAAAAAAGCGCAAGGGATTTGGGTGTAAAATCGGATATTCTTGGCGGGGTGCTTATGCCTACGATCTTCGATAACATCACGACGCCCTTGCTCCCGACGCTGCGTACGATGTTGGAACGCAGCCATCGCCTTGATGTAGCGGTGGGCTATTTCCATCTGCGTGGTTGGGATGCACTGGCGGATCTTGTGGGGCGCTTTGCGGGCACTGATGACCAGTTTTGTCGTCTGCTGGTGGGCATGCAACGCCCCGAGCACGAGGTGATGCGGGCGTTGCAGCGGCTGCCGCGTGAGGGCGAGGGCTATCTCGATGGCCCGACGGTGGCCCGCTTGCGTCGGCAGGCCGCCCAGAGCTTTCGCGAACAGATTGAGTTTGGGGTGCCCTCTTCCAAGGCCCGCGCTACGCTGCATGTCCTGGCGGCGCAACTGCGGGCACGCAAGCTGCGCGTCAAGCTCTTTTTGCGCCATCCGCTCCACGCCAAGCTCTATCTGGTGCAACGCGATGATCCGATGACGCCCCTGATTGGGTTTGTTGGGAGTAGCAACCTCAGCTTTTCGGGCCTCAGTGGTCACGGTGAACTGAATGTGGATGTGGTCGAGCAGGACGCGGCCCACAAGCTGCAACACTGGTTCGATGACCGCTGGGATGATCCGTTGGCGTTCGATATTTCCGCTGATCTCGCGGAGTTGATCGAAACCAGTTGGGCCGCTGACCGGGTGATCGCGCCCTACCACGTCCATCTCAAGATGGCCTACTATCTCTCGCAGGATGCCCGCGAAGGCACCCGCGCGTTTACGCTGCCCCGCGATCTGCGTGACATCCTGCTGCCCTTTCAGGCTGAGGCAGTCGGGCTCGCAGCGCGCTATCTCCAGCGCCGCGAGGGGGTGCTGCTCGGTGATGTGGTTGGCCTCGGCAAGACTTTGATGGCAACGGCGGTGGCGCGCATCTTTTAGGAGAGTGAGCAAAGCAATACGCTCGTGATCTGTCCGCCCAAGTTGAGCCCGATGTGGCGTGACTATCTTGCCCGCTATCAGGTCGCTGGCGCGGTGGTTTCGTTGGGCAAGGCCCCTGAGGAGATCGACGAGCGGGTGGCGCGGTTGTACGGGCTGAGCGCGGCGGATTTGAAGGCGTTGTAGGAGGCGCAGAGGTTTTAACGCAGAGGCGCAGAGGCGCAGAGGGTTTTTTGATGCGAGGGCGAATGACAAGCATCTGCGCTGGCTCGCCCGCATCCAGACTAGAGCGGGCGGGCCGCCCGCGCTCCCAGGAGCAGGGTGAACAGTTACGTCTGACGGTCATAGAGGTGGCGTCCGATGAGACACGGGGAGCCGCACCCACACTTCGGTGCCCTGGCCGACGGTGCTGGTCGCCCCGATGCTGCCCCCCATTGCTTCGATCAGGGCTTTGGCGATAGCGAGGCCCAGGCCGGCGTTGCCTTCGGCGCGCCCGCGGGCCTGATCGGCGCGGTAGAAGCGCTCGAAGATGTGCGGGAGATCAGCCGGGGCGATGCCGTTGCCGGTGTCGCGAACCGTTACGCAGATGTTGCTGCCCTGGGGTTCGGCGGCAAGCGTGATGGTGCCACCAGCGGGGGTGTGCCGCAACGCATTGTCGAGCAGGATGAGCAAGACTTGATGCAGGCGATCGGGATCGGCGTTGATACGCCCCTGGATTGAACCTGCTTGGACGGCAAGGCCACGTTCGCGGCCAAGGCGTGCGGCCTGACGCTGGATCTCGCCGAGCAACAGCGGCAACTCAACGGGGGCGATGTTGAGCGGAAGTTTGCCGCTGTCGAGCCGCGAAAGTACCAGCAGATCGTCAACCAGGCGGGCCATATGGTCGCTCTCGGTCAACACATCGCCGAGCAGTTCGCGCTGGTCTTGATCATCCGCTGGCGTGCCACGCAGCGCCACTTCGGTACTGGCCCGAATGAGGGTCAGCGGAGTGCGCAATTCGTGGCTAGCGCTCGCGATGAAGTGCTGTTGCCGTTGCCACGCCTCCTGGGCTGGCTGGAGCGCACGGCCGGTAAGCCACCAACTGGCAAAACCGATACCAACCACACTCAGCAAGGCCAGGCCCAGCAGGCTGCCCAGCAACTGATTGAGTACCCGCGCCTGATCGCTGAGCACGCGCCCTAGTTGAAGTGCGACCGGGCCATCGGTGCGCGTCAGCCGATAGGTCAACAGACGCACCTCGCGCCCATCAGCCGTCTGGACAGTGCGGACATCGCTGCCGTTGGCAAGCGCCTGGTCAAGCGCCTCGCGTTGTGGGGCAATCGGCGCCATATATGGATTGGGATCAAAGAGGACGCGCCCGGTCGCATCAAGGGGCAGCACAAAAATCGCCGCAAGTTCGGCATCATACGCCACCGACGCAAAGGCATCGACACTTGTCGTCGGTGAAGTAGGCGCTGGTACCGAACGCGACTCATCATCCCCGTCATCGTCCCTGATCGTCCCGTCGCTCATCACCATCAGCTCGGTTCCATCCTCAAACTCCACCTCAAAGACCGTCTGCCCGCGCTCGGTCTCTGCTTTAATCCGGCGCACCTCGCTCTGCTGGTACGCAGCGCTCGCCAGGCGTGCGGCATCCTCTGTTGTCAGGGGACGATCAGCGGGGCGAAGATCGGGGACCAGGCCGAGTTCACTACGGACAATTGACCAATCGCGGTCAGCCGGAACAAGATCAGGCGGAAGAGGCGCGGCCAGCGCATGAAACTCGTGGGCCATCTTGTGTTGCAGCGCAAGATCGGTGATGCCCTGAAAATAGCGGGCGACCACCAGGTAGGCCCCACCACCAACCAGGCCGACCAACAGCAGAGCCGTCAGCATATAGAGCAGCGTCAAACGCAGGCGTAAGCCCTTAAACACGGTCAACCTCCAGCCGATAGCCAACGCCGCGCACCGTCACAATCGGATCGGGCTCGCCGGCAGCATTCAGCTTGCGCCGCAGATACGAGATATAGACCTCAACCATCTGTGGTTGCACATCCTGTTCGTACGACCAGACATAATCGAGGATCTGCTGTTTGGCAAGAGTTTGGCCGACATTGCGCAGCAGATATTCGAGCAGATTCCACTCGGTGGGGGTCAAATCAAGCGAGCGTAGCCCACGCCGGGCCGTATGATTGCGCAGATCGAGCACAAGCTCACCATTGCGCAGTTCATCAAGCGACGGTGCCGCCGATTGAAAACGACGGCTGAGCGCCCGCACGCGCACCAGCAACTCTTCAAAGGCAAACGGTTTGACCAGATAATCATCGGCCCCGCTGTCGAAGCCAGCCACCTTATCTTCAACCTGACCGCGGGCGGTCAGCAAGAGCAACGCCGTCGCCAGGCGCGCTGCGCGTACTGCACGACAAATGGCAGGCCCGTCACGACCTGGCAGCATCCAATCAACGATCGCCACATCATAGGTGCCCCGCAACAACAGATCGAGCCCGGCTTCACCATCGTGAGCCTGATCAACCTGATAATGTTCCTCACGCAACACCCGCGCCACCAGGCGGGCAAGACGCTGATCATCCTCAATCACCAGCACACGCATAGTTCCTCCTCAGCTTACCTGCATCATACCGCACAAAGCTTGGAAAAATCTTGGAAGATTGGCGGATCACTTTAAGCATCTCTTCAGGTTGCAAGGGTATGCTTACCTTGTGAGATATGAAATGGCCTGCGGCGCAAGGTCGAGGAGCAGGGCTAACGCCCTCCAAATCCATGCTTGTGCTGGCGAAAACGGCCTGCGAAGCTGGCTGTTTTCGCCAGCACAAGCGAGATTCCTGAAGCCGCAGATCCTATAAAAAAGAAAGGCATGTGTAACATGACTCAGCGTACGATGTTGATAATTGCAGCAGGTTTGACGGCGTTCGTGCTGGTGCTGGTGGGAGGGTTGGCAAATCGTTTGAGTAGCGGGACGGCTGTGGTGCCAACGGCAACAACGGCTAGCGCACCTGCACAGGCCACCGAGGGCACACTTGATCCAACAGTTGAAGCCTTGATCCGTGAGCGTGAGGCAGCGTACCAGCAGGCACTTGCCGAGGCAAATAGCCGCCTGGAACAGGCGAATCAGCAACTAGCCGAGATGGCCCAACAGACCGTTCCTGCCGCCGATCAGGCCGTGACAGCGGCACCCGCAGTGGCACCCGCAGTGGCACCCGCAGCGGCACCCGCAGCGGCACCCGCAGCGGCACCCATCACCTACGCCGTCACGCCTGAGCAGGCGCAGCAACTCGCGCTCGAGCGCGTTCCAGGGGCGACGCTGCTCCGTACCCCTGAGGTGGTGAGCTATCAGGGTGTTGCCGCCTATGAGGTTGTGCTTGATCAAGGAACACTCTATCTTGATGCGCAGAGCGCGGCAGTGCTTGCTGATAGCACAACGCCCCGTGCAACAGCGGGTGGGCAAATCACAGCCGAAGAGGCGGCACAGGCGGCAATGCTCTATGCCGGAGGTGGGACGGTGCGCAAGACCGAACTTGAGCAAGAGCGCGGCGTCCTCGTCTATGAAGTCAAATTCACCGATGAGAGTGAAATCTATGTTGATGCCACCACCGGTCAGGTGATCTATGCCAAGATCAAGGGTGAGCGCGAGTCGGAGGAGGACTAATCACGATGAAGAAGCCGCAAGCACAGGGGCAACGTACGCAAGGGGTGAAACTGATGATCAGCGCCGCTGCCCTGGCAGCAACGCTTGGTGGCTGGGCCACCTTGAGTAGCCAGGCCACGCCAGAAATGGTTGCCGCGCCCGTGGCAGCAGTCGTGAGTGCGCCACCCGCGTGGTTGCTCAACCCGCCGCCCATTCCGACGCTGCAAGCCATTGGCACGACGCCCGCCGTCGTGCAGGCCTCCGTGACGCAACCTGTGGTTGCCGACCCGGCCCCGGCCCCGGCCCCGGCCCCGGCCCCGGCCCCGGCCCCGGCCCCGGCCCCGGCCCTCCGCGAAGTCGTGGTGGCCCCGGCCCGACCTGCGCCGGTTACCGTGACGCAGTCGTCGCGTTAAGTAGTGTGTGACCTACGTTTTCCGGTCGCGCCGCCGACCACGAATACTGAGAACGAATAAACGAAAACAGGCTTTGTGACGCACGTATTCGTTTATGCGCGCCCCCCTCCCCAGCCCTCTCCCGCTGGGGAGGTTGGGAGGGGGGCGGAATGAGGATCGTACAACAAGACCTCACAGGTCTGCGAGCAAAGGGTGTTGTGATGGTTCAGCTAACGTTTCGGGCGATGGGATCGACCATCCTGGTGCTGGTTGAGAGCGCTGATCCAGCTGCCGAACAGGCGCTGCGTCAGGTTCCTGCTTGGTTTGCGACCTGGGAAGCCGCGCTGAGTCGCTTTCAGGTCAAAAGCGAGTTGATGCAACTCAATCGGCAGGCAGGGAAGGGATGGGTCACGGTTAGCCATGTGCTCTGGGATGTGCTGGATGTGGCGCTTGAGGCGGCGCAGGCAACCAATGGCCTGGTCACGCCTACATTGCTTGCCCACCTGATGGAGGCTGGCTATGACAGGGATTTTGCCAGTTTGTCGGTTGATCGTCCATCCCCAGGCACTGATGGGTGGCCGCTTCACAACCACCCATCAGCGCACAAGGCAACTGCCTGGCGTTTGATCGAGCGCAACCCGGCGATACCCGCCGTGGCGTTGCCAGCGGGCATGCTGCTTGACCTGGGGGGCTTTGCCAAGGGATGGGCGGCCAGGCAAGCGGTGCAGCGCCTGACGGAGTATGGGCCAACGCTTGTTGATGCCGGGGGCGACATTGCCGTCAGTGGCCCCTGTCGCGACGGTTCGCCGTGGCCCATTGCGGTCGCCGATCCTCGTGAACCGGGCAAGGAACTAGCGCTGGTGTTGCTGGCAAAGGGTGGCCTAGCCACGTCGGGGCGCGATTATCGGCGCTGGCGCAAGGGGGCGGATGTTCTCCACCATATCATTGATCCACGCACAGGGAAGCCCGCCACGAGTGACCTGCTGAGCGTGACGGTGGCTGCGCCAACCCTGGAAAAGGCAGAGGCTGCGGCAAAGGCAGCCCTGATCCTTGGCAGTGAAGCGGGGCTGGCCTGGCTTGAAACACAACCAGAACTCGCCGCCTTGCTGGTACCTGAAACGAATCAAGCTATCCAGACGACAACTTGGTCTGCCGTCTGTTGGAAAGAGAGCGTATTATGACGACCCGCGAATCGACGACCCCGACGACACCGACAACGGCAGCGCCGACAAACCAGGCCGTTGCGACGGACACCTCCGCGACACCCGTGCCTGCTGCATCCGCCCCACTGGTAGACCATCCGCCCACCCCGGCAGCGGTGCGAGGCGACGATCCACCCGTTGCGGCCAGGCCCGCGCCGGTCGAGACGGCCAAGCCAGTTCCGCCGCGAGCCACGCGCACACCGGCTGCGACCACGCCCGCGCCGCGGCGAGCACCAGCGCCAGCCCCCGATCCGGATTTCACTGATCTGCCCCCGGCGATGTCGCCCCAGGCGCTGATCGGGCTATTGCTTGGCGCTATTCTGGGGGCCTTTGCCGCCGTCGTTGTCTTGCCGACATGGCTGCCGGGGCTCAGTGCTTCGCTGCTAGGGGCCGAGCCAAAAGCCTACTGGTACCTGGCGCGCAGCAGCGCCATGGTCGCCTATGCCTTGCTCTGGCTCTCGATGGTCTTTGGCCTGCTGATGACCAACCGACTGGCGCGGCTCTGGCCGGGCGGACCAATCGCCTTTGATCTGCACCAGCACACGAGTCTGCTGGGCCTCGCCTTTGCCATCTTTCATGGGCTGATTCTGCTGGGCGACACCTATATCCAGGCGAGCCTATGGCAACTGCTCGTCCCCTTTGCCTATCAGGGCTTTGCCCCCTTCTGGGTGGGCCTGGGTCAACTGGCCCTCTATGGTCTGGCGCTGGTTGGGCTTAGCTTTTATATCAAAGATCGCATTGGCAGAAGCATGTGGAGGCTGATTCATTTCTTAAGTTTTCTTGTTTTTATCTTTGCCCTCGTTCATGGCATCTGGAGTGGCAGCGACAGCAGCAACGGGATGATCAGCGGTTTGTACTGGTTGAGTGGTGGCACGATCCTCTTCTTAACGGTCTACCGCATCCTGGTGAGTCGCCAGGCAAAGAGGCCAGGAAAAAGCAAACCGGCTACGTCTGTGTTATGATACCTTTCACCACCATATTCTTCTCTAAGACAAGGTTTCAAAAAGAGCTTTTGAGCATGACAGTGGGAGTGCCGACTTCAGTCGGCTTCCGGCTCAGCCGACGAATGGTTTTCCAGAAATGAATCCGCTCGACCAGACCTCACATGTCTCGCAGACCTGAGAGGTCTCGCCCGTGTCGCGCATACCGGATTATGTACTGGAAGACCATAAGTAGTCTGTAACGTAAGTTTCCCGGTCGCGCCGCCGACCACGAATGCTGATAACGAATAAACGAATATGGGCTGCTCCATGCGCTCTTCGTTTCTTCGTGGCCCCCATTCGTGGACGGCTGAGGACGCCAGAAAACTTAGTTCACAGACTAATAAGTCGGCACTCCAATCACTGCAAACGGTCAAGCTCGTTTGAAACATGTCTAAAACGTTGACTGGTGTTGGTGTCTGGCGATGCTTTATGAAAGGTGACCAGCGTGAAGGCATTTCTCGTCTACTGGCATCCCGAGCCCCAGAGTTTCAACCATGCCATGTTTGTGACGGCCCAGGCAACTCTGACCCGGCTTGGAGCTGAAGTCAAAACGTCGAATCTGTATGAAATGGCGTTTGACCCTGTCTCTAGTCGAGAGAATTTTACGACCGTGCGCGATCCGGCTTTTCTCAAGCTTCAGACCGAAGAGATTTATGCGTCACAGCATCAGGGCTTTGCGGCGGATCTTGAGGCCGAGATGGCGAAACTTGAGTGGTGTGACCTGATGATCTGGCAATTCCCGCTCTGGTGGTTTGGGTTGCCGGCGGTACTCAAGGGGTGGGTTGATCGTGTCTTTGCGATGGGGCGGATCTATGGGGGTAGTCGAATGTACGAGGGGGGCGTGTTTCGCGGCAAACGTGCGTTGCTCTCGTTGACCACCGGTGGCCCTGAGCAAGCCTATGTGAAACATGGCTTTCATGGGGACATCACTACGATCCTCAAGCCGATCCAGCGTGGCATGTTGCAATTTGTTGGGTTCGATGTGCTTGCCCCGCAGGTTGTCTATGGACCGGTACGGATGAGCGATGCGCAGCGTCAGGCGGAACTGGAACGCTTTGCGCAGCGCCTGGCTCGGCTTGATCAGGAAACGCCGCTTGCATGGGAAACGTACTGAACATGTTACCGAACGCCTCGCGAGCGGTGCCGCTTTGCTTACGTGCCGGTCGCAGCCGTTTCAGCAGGTGAGAACGCCTGGCGAGCGGTGCGGCTTTGCCGCACCGCTCGCCAGGCATTCTATCCCTCCATCGCTGCGGTGACAGCGGCGACGATTGATCCATCGGCGACGAGCATGCGCACGGCTTCGATATGTGGGTACATCACCGTATCGCGTTCGATGAAGGGCACGTGCTGACGAATGAGTTCGTAGGCGGCAGCGGTGCCGCGCCCGAGGCGGGCCTGGGGGCCGACGATCTGGCGGCGAAAATCGAGGCCCTGCGCTGCCGCCAGCAGCTCGATCGCGAGGATCTGCGCCACATTGTCGAGGATCGTGCGCGTCTTGAGCCCGGCGGTCATGCCCATACTGACGTGATCTTCGACGTTGGCCGACGAGGGAATTGTATCAACACTGGCGGGGTGGGCCAGAATTTTGTTTTCGGTCGCCAGCGCCGCCGCAGTGTATTGCACCAGCATAAAACCCGAATTGAGCCCACCTTCGCTGGTGAGGAACGCCGGCAACGTCTGCGTATTCGAGGCTTCATCGGTGAGGCGCATGATGCGTCGTTCGGCGATATTGCCCAGTTCAGTGACGGCGAGACCGAGGTAATCGAGTGCAATCGCGAGCGGCTCGCCGTGAAAGTTGCCCCCTGAGAGCACCGCGATCGTCTGATCTTCGTCGTCAAGAAAGATGAGCGGGTTATCAGTCACGGCATTGAGTTCGATGGCAAAGACCCAGCGTGCATACGCGATCGCGTCACGGACAGCGCCGTGTACCTGGGGAATGCAGCGCAGGGTATAGGCATCTTGCACATTGCGCGGGTCGTGGCCGCGGGTCAATTCGCTGCCAGCGAGCAGCGCACGCAGGTAGGCGGCACATTCTTGCTGGCGCGGGAACGGCCGCAGCGCGTGAATGCGCTCGTCAAAGGCAAGCACCGTCCCGTTCAGGGCTTCGAGGCTGAGGCAGCCGGCAATATCGGCGGTCTGACTCAGCACTTCAGCCCGGTGGGTCTCAAGCGCACCCAGGGCACACATGCCTGTTGTGCCATTCGTCAGGGCCAAGCCCTCTTTGGCGGCGAGTTGGCATGGGGCAAGACCAGCGCGGCGCAGCGCCTCGGCACCGGGCAGACGTTCGCCACGATACTCGGCCTCACCAAGGCCAATCAGCGGCAGCGCCATATGCGCGAGGGGTGCCAGATCGCCACTGGCACCGAGCGAGCCTTTGCTCGGAATGAGCGGGTGAACACCGGCATTGAGCATCGCCAGCAACAGTTCGAGCGTCGCAGGACGAATCCCCGAATGCCCACGGGCCAGCGTATTGGCCCGGATCAGCATCATCGCCCTTACCGTGGGAAGATCAAGCAACGGCCCAACCCCAACCGCGTGACTCATCACAATATTGTGTTGCAACTGCACGACCTGATCGGGCGGGATCAGCCGGTCTTTGAACGCCCCAAAGCCAGTCGTGATGCCATACGCAATCTCACCGCGTTCGAGCAACTGCTCAACCGCCCACGCCGCCCGTGCCACCTTCGTGGTCGCTGCGGGGCTCAACGCAACCAACGGTGCACCGGGTTGCCCATACGCCACGTTCAAGACCTGTGCGATCGTCAACGCTTCGCCATTGATCTGCATATTGTAGCGCCTCCAGTCAGGGTGACCTATAAGTAGTCTGGGAAGTAAATTTCCCGGTAGCACCGCCGACCACGAATGCTGATAACGAAGAAACGAATATGGGCTGCTCCATGCGCTCTTCGTTCATTCGTGGCCCCCATTCGTGGACGGCTGAGGACGCCAGAAAACTTTGTTGACAGGCTAATAAGCATAACTCGGCCAGCCGGATCGTGATCATCTTGTTAAGACAAGGTTTCAGACTCCTGTGCAGTTTGCCCCCATCGTGGTGCCGACGTATAACGTTGATCCGGCCCTTTTGAAAGCTTGTCTAATCCCGTAAGTAGCTGACCATCTGCCCACGGTCATTGTAGAGTGCACCATCATCACGTTCGCTATTATTCCAGATAGTGCCGCTTGTGATGAACCATCGCATTCCAGGTCTCCTTTTGTGAGCACGATTCAGATAACCAGGCACACCTGCGGACGAAGCACCAGTTGGGCTTGGCGCTGCTGCGCCTGACGCCCCTCTTTTGGGAATAGGTCTTTGAGGTTAATCAAGCCCAGTCGTATCATATCACAGACGTATCTTCCAGTCGTGATAAGGAGGCAGTGGGAGCCATTATGAGGATGGTATAATGATCATGACCTTGAACATCAACTGAACCATAGCAATGTTGCCCACAAACGGATGGGATGGTCCTATGTCCACAACAATAACAATAACCCGATCTGAGCTTGAAAGTGAATTATCAGAGGCACGTGCCCGGGTGGTGGAGCTGGAAACAGTGATTGAAGCATTGGATGTCAGTTTGTGTTTCTGGATGCCAGATACAACCTTGACCTTTGCCAATGGAAAATATAAAAAGATCTTTGGTGTTCAGGGCGAGGCGCGGGGGCAAAAGTGGCTCAACTTTTTGCCAGAAGAAGCGCGTGCTTCCACGGCGGCATTCTATGCCGAAGTGACGGCTAATCCGCGCACGGTGAGCTATGAACATCCGGTGACGGTAGAAGATGGAAGGATACGCGAGTATCATTGGACTGATACGCCTGTTCAAGATGAACATGGCGCAATAACAAGGTTTTTATCGGTTGGCATTGATATCACCGAGCGCAAACAAGCCGAAAAATTGACTGCCGCCCAACGCGACTTGGCCCAGTTGATCGGACGGGATTTGCCAGCGGCAGAAGCCTGGGCGTCTTGCCTTCAGATCGCAATCCGCGTGTCAGGTTTAGATTGTGGCGGACTCTATCTTTTTAATGAAAATAACCGGGCCTTTGAACTTGCCTATCATCAAGGTTTGCGTTTCGATTTTGTACACAAAATTGCACGTTTTGGCGAAGACAGCTCGGGTTCTCAGCTTATGCTTGGTGGGGTCATGATCTCCTTCACAGAAGCTGAACTGCACACCCAGAGTTATTACCAGGCTGAGGACCTGCGCTCGTTGGCGGTGATTCCTATTCAGCATCGCGGGCAGGTTCTGGGCTGTTTGAATCTTGCTTCGCATAGCCAGGCTTTTATTCCAGAACAAACACATCATACGCTGGAGGTGATTGCAGCAGAGATTGCCAATGTGCTGATTCATCAGCAAACCCAGGCAGATTTGGCGCGCAGCCATGACCAGTTGCAGCAAACGCTTGTTGCCGCACACATGGGTACCTGGCGTTATGACATTCCTGCCAGCCGTATGCTCTGGTCGCCCGAGGCCGCGCAGATCATTGGAACGGAGCAGTACGAAGAGGATTTCAGCACGATCATCGCGTATTTTCATCCAGAGGATCGCGATAGGGCAGCCCATGCGCTGCAAGAGGTATTGACGCAAAAGAGCATTCCCAAACTCGAATATCGCATCTTCACGGCTTCAGGCGATCTGCACTGGATTACAAATTACGCAAAGTTTGAATATGATCAAGAAGGAAATCCGCTCGCCATTTCAGGGCTGATCCAGGATATTACCGAACGCAAACGAGGAGAAGAAGCTCGCCGCGAAAGCGATGAGCGCTACCACCTGCTCTTTCAGCACATGGTTCAGGGGGTTGTCTTTCAACAAGCGGATGGGCAGATTATCCACGCCAACCCGTCTGCCGAACGAATTTTGGGCCTGACCCTGGATCAGATGCAGGGTCGCACATCCATCGACCCGCGGTGGCATGCTGTCCAGGATGATAGATCGACCTTTCCAGGGGAAGAGCACCCCGCGATGGTCGCTTTGCGTACCGGCAAACCCGTGCGTGACGTGGTCATGGGGGTTTATAATCCCCAGCTGGAGTCTTATCGCTGGCTCAATATCAATGCCGTGCCGCGCTTTCTTGCTGGCGGTGAGAAGCCCTACCAGGTCTTCGCGACCTTTGAAGATATTACCGAACGGAAAGAGGCCGAGAACAAGCTGCGGCTCGCCGAACAACGCTATCGCGCCCTGATCGAGAACGCGCCGGATGGCATTGTGTTGATCAGTGCCGACGGTAGTCTCAAGTATGCCAGCCCGGCTACCACGGCGATCATGGGTTTTGGCAGTGATGAGGTGCTTGGCTTGAATCCGCTTGAACGCACGCATCCCGACGATAGGGACATGGTGCTTGCCAAACTCACTGAGCTGCTCCAGAACCCTAGTTACGTGCCGACGATTCAATACCGTTTCCAGAATAAGCATGGCGGATGGCGTTGGATCGAAAGCACCTTTAGCAACCTGCTGGCCCAACCGCATGTTGAAGCGATCATTATCAATTTTCGCGATATCCATGAACGTAAGGAGGCCGAAGAGGCGCTTACCAAGAGCCATACCCGCCTCGAAATGGCGCTCAAAGGGGCCAAAGCCGGGATGTGGGATTGGAATGTGCAGACCGGTGAGCTTGTCTTCAATGAACGCTGGGCCGAGATCGTAGGTTATGACCTGGAAGAACTCGAACTTCTATGCATCAAAGCCTGGACTGATCTGTGCCATCCCGATGATCTCAAGCGATCCACTGATCTGTTGCAACAGCATTTTTCAGGCGAGACCGAATTTTATGCGTGCGAAGTCCGTATGAAACATAAGAATGGTTCATGGGTGTGGATAAGCGATCAGGGCAAGGTGATGGAATGGGATGAACAGGGCAACCCCGTCCGGATGTTCGGAACCCACCTCGATATTACCAGGCAAAAACGTGAGGAATTGTATACCCAGGCGATCTTACGGCTAACGAATGCATCGTATGCGACAAACAAGATGGAAGAACTGATGCGCATGATGCTGGATGAAGCCGAGACGTTGACCGACAGTAGGATCGGTTTTTTCCACTTTGTTGATGATGACCAGCATACGATCAACTTGCAGGCATGGTCAACGAACACCTTGCATGTCTGCACCGCCGAAGGCAAGGGACAGCATTACCCGTTGGATCAGGCGGGCATCTGGGCAGAGGCCATCCGCACCGGCGAACCGCGCATCTATAATGATTTTCCGTCCCTCATGCATCAAAAAGGCATGCCGGAAGGCCATGTCCCCATTACGCGGATGCTCTCTTTGCCGGTCACGCGGAATAACCTTGTGGTGGCGACTATGGGCGTGGGCAATAAGCCAGAGCATTATACTGAAGAGGATCTGAATATCCTGCAACGTCTTGCCGAGGCGGTCTTTGATATCATTATGCGCAAGCGGGTGGAAGACGAATTGCGCACCAGCGAAGAGAAATATCGCCTGCTTTCCGAAGAGTTGGAGGAACGCGTTCAGCAGCGCACCGCCGAAGTGCAAGATCTGTATGAGTATGCCCCCACCGGCTACTATTCGTTGGATGCTGATGGTCACGTTGTGGCGATGAATCAGACAGCGTTGACCTGGCTTGGCTATCTGCGCGATGAAGTCCTGGGGGAGCCCTTTGAGAACTTTGTTACCAGCACGAGCACCGCGTTCTTCAAAGAAGCCTTTGCCGAACTGAAGAAACGTGGGGAGATGTTGAATATCGAGTGCGAGATGAGGCGCAAGGATGGCTCTACGTTTCCTGCGCTGCTCAACTCGGTGGCGATCCTTGATGCATACGGCAATTACCTCCAGAGCCGATCCACCATCTTTGATCATACCGAACGCAAACAGGCAGAAGATGCCCTGCGCTTCAGTCGTGATCAGCTGAGCACCGCCAATACCGCCTTGCAAAAGGCCTCACGCGCAAAAAACGAGTTTCTTGCCAACATGAGCCACGAACTACGCACGCCGTTGAATGGCGTGCTGGGCATGGCGGAAATCTTGTTGGAAGAGATCCGCGGACCACTGAACGAACGCCAGCGTAAAATGGTCGCGGTCATCGCATCGAGTGGACAGCATTTACTCAGCCTGATCAATGATATCCTCGACCTGTCCAAGATCGAAGCTGGCAAGCTAGAGATGCACATTGAGCAGGTTGCGGTGGCGGATATCTGTGAAACAAGCCTGATCTTCATTAAGGAGCCGGCGATGAAGAAAGGTATCAAGGTCGAGTTCGATCTTGATCCGCAGGTTGTGATGGTGCGCGCCGATGTGCGTCGCCTGAAGCAGATTTTGATCAACCTGTTGAGCAATGCGGTCAAGTTCACGCTGCCCAAGGGCAGGGTTACACTTCAGGTTCGGGGCGATGTGCAACGCCAGACGATTGATTTCGCGGTGATCGATACCGGTATTGGGATTGCCGCCGAAGATCTGAAGCGTCTCTTCGCACCCTTTACCCAGGTGGATAGCAGCCTGACGCGGGCGCATGAAGGCACCGGCCTGGGTCTGGCGCTCGTCATGGAATTGGTTGAACTTCATGGCGGCAGTGTCAAAGTGGCAAGTGAAGTCGGCGCGGGAAGCACATTTACCGTTTGCTTGCCCTGGAACAATGCCCCCGAACAAAGAACAGCAAGAACCGATACCAGATCATTGGAGCAACTGGCCTCCGGGAAACTTGTCGAACCAAACCAAGCTCAAACGCTGGGCAAGATTCTTCTGGCCGAAGATATGGAAACGAATGTCATCATCATTGGCGATTATTTGGAAAACCTTGGCTATACCATCATCACGGCAGCCAATGGACAGCAAGCCCTCGAACGTGCCCATGAGCATGGACCCGATCTGATCCTGATGGATATTCAAATGCCGGTGATGGATGGACTGGAAGCCACCCGCCGGTTGCGGGCAGATCCGCGCTTCGCCAACGTGCCCATCATTGCGCTCACCGCCCTGGCAATGGCTGGCGACCGCGAGCGCTGCCTTGAAGCGGGAGCCACCGAGTACATCAGCAAGCCAATCAAACTGAAGCAACTCGGCGAGATGATCAAACTCTTGTTGAACCCAACTGGTAGATGACGCCCTTTTTGATCACCTGGGCAACCGGATTGCCGCCAAATTCGTAGGCCAGGTAGCGGTAGTCGTCCACGTCGAGCAGCAACAGGTCGGCCTGTTTGCCCACTTCGATCGAGCCGATGCGGGCGCCAAGGCCAAGCGCGTGGGCGGCGTTGATGGTGCAGGCGTTGAGCGCTTCGCCTGGCAGTAGGCGCTGGTAGCGGCAGGCGAGCGCCATGACGAGCGGCAACGAGGGGCACGGGGCCGAACCAGGGTTGATATCGGTGGTCAGCGCGATGGCAGCCCCGGCGTCGATCATGGCGCGCGCTGCGGCATAGTGGCTGCCACCAAGGTTGAGCGTGACCGCCGGGATTAGGACGCCAATGGCCGGGCTAGCGGCAAGTTGGGCGATGCCTGCCGGCCCGGTCACATCAAGATGATCCACCGAGACACAGCCCATCGCAAGCGCCATTGCCAGCCCACCCAGTTCGTTGAACTCGTCAACATGGGCTTTGAGCGGCAGGCCCAGGGCCGCCCCAGCTGCGAGCATCCGTCGCGACTGGGCAACATCAAATGCACCTTGCTCGCAGAAGACATCAACAAAGAGCGGCACCCCTGCCGCGGCAAAGTGGGACTGGCGATACCACGCGACGGCGGCAGGCAACATGGCGTTGATCACCAGAGCGAGATAGGCCTCGGTACGGCCTGCATACTCAGCCGGCACCGCATGCGCACCAAGAAAGGTCGGCACCAGATCGAGCGGGTGGCTCTGGTCAAGCAGTGCCGTAGCCTCAAGCTGGCGCAACTCGGCGTCGGTCGTCAGGCCGTAGCCCGTCTTGGCCTCGGCGGTGGTGGTGCCCAGGCGCAGCATCTGGTCGAGGCGTGGTCGCGTCGCTGCCACAAGCTGGTCAACCGAGGCTGCTCGGGTTGCGCGGGCGGTACTGGCGATGCCGCCCCCGGCGGCCATAATCGCCTGATAGGTTGCCCCGCCGATCCGCAATTCAAATTCGTCCAACCGATGGCCGGCATAGACCACATGCGTATGCGGATCAACAAACCCCGGACACACGACCTTGCCACGGGCATCAAGCTCAGCAACGGGCGCATAGGCACGGCGCAACTCTTCTGAAGGGCCAACCGCCACGATGGTCGTGCCATGCACCGCCACGGCCCCATCGGTGCGCAGACCAAGCTCGCGCAACGCGGCCCCCCGTTTCGGGCCAGCGGGTGACGCACAAGTCACAAGCTGAGCGGCACTATGAATCAAGAGATCAATGGCTTGCATCGAGCGTTCCTTAAAAGCCGGTGCTACGCTGGTAGAGCCCTAGGTTGCATCAAACACCTCATCAACAAGCACACTGAAACCATCAAGCAGCTTCGAGCGGGCATGCTCGCCCCGGGCAAAGACGCCGTAGGTGACATAAGCCACGCCATCGAGCACCAGCACCGTGATCGTAGCAGTGAGCGGATTGACAATCCAGTATTCGAGGATGCCCGCCTCGGCATAATCGAGCGGCTTTTCGTCGGTATCACGAGTCGGACAGTCAGGGCTGACGATTTCGATCACCAGATCAGCGCCAAGCCAAGCGTCATTCTGATTGCGAGGATCCTGGGCATCAAGCAACACAACCAGATCTGGTTCACGAAACTTGCCAGGCCGCACCTGAACCCGGAGTGGTGCAAAAAAACCTGGAGCGGTTCCAGGGCAAGATCGAGCCCATCAGCGGCACGAACTATGCGCAGGTCACGTGTGGACACATCAGTCGTCATAGCACTACCCTCAGCGTGAGGCGAGTATCTGCACACAGTATAGCGATCAACCCACCTGCACGCAACGCATTCCATTCTGGTGGGTATAGCGAAGGCCAGCATGGTAGCGCGGGCTTCCAGCCCGCAAACCCCACGCGGGCTGGAAGCCCGCGCTACCATGGAGACCATTTTGACACAATATTATGCTATAATCGCACGACAAAGTTCAGCCATAACAAGTACACATCTATGAATCACCCAAACCCTGAGCAAAGATCAGGCTTGTTTGCACGTATGCTTACCCCGCGTACGATCAGTCTAGCTGCCCTGTTTGGTGCAGCGGCAATCTTGGCAATGCCACCACGCACAGGGCATTTGCGTACACGTGGCAGGCCCAGCACCAGCTATGCCGAGGCCTGCGAACGCTTTGCAGCCCTGGCAGCCCTGGATGGGCCAGAGGTCAATGCGCAGTGCGGTTCGCGCTTGCTTGATCACGGTGCCCCGACTGAGTCAGTGGTTGTGCTGTTACATGGCATGACCAGTTGCCCCGTGCAATGCAACGTGTTTGGCGAACAATTGCACGAGCGTGGGCATACGGTGTTGATCCCCAGGTTGCCGCGAAATGGCATGGCCGATCGGCGTACAACAGAACTTGGGCGGTTGCAACCAGCCGAACTGGTAGCCTTTGGTGACGAGGTGGTAGACATTGCCTGCGGCCTGGGCAAGCGTGTCTTCGTGCTGGGGCTCTCGGCGGGTGGCACGGTGGCCGCATGGATCGCCCAAGAGCGCCGCGAGGTTGCACGAGCGATCATTATTGCTCCGTTTTTTGGTATTAGTACGTTGCCCTTGTTTCAGCAGGCGGTGATCCGCAACACCCTCTTGCGGATTCCCAATATCATGGTTGACGATCAACCAGAAGAAGCCGCACGCAAACCCGAGTATAACTATATCCGCAAAGCCTTCCGGAGCTTTGGGGTGATGATGCTCGTAGGCGAATACGTTTTGCGCGAGTCACGGCGACGCCCGCCAGCTGCGGGTGAGGTTGTTATGGTGACAAATGACGCCGATACGGTCGTCAATCGCCCGTTGATCGATCAGTTGACCCGGCGTTGGCAAAGCCACGATCATCAGCGCGTGATCCCGTTTTCGTTCAGTGCCGCTGATAACCTGGCCCACGATATGATTGACCCACGTCAGCCAACCGCACGTATAGATTATGTCTATCCGCTTTTGATCCAGTATCTTGAAGCATAAAAGCATGTTTTAAATGTACCATTATGCCATTTGATCTCAGACCACTTTTTCAAGCCTTCCTTTCACTCTGGACCTTGTTGTTCCAGCTTGAACATCTCAACGGCAGCCTGCTCGAACTGATCCACTCGTATGTGGGTTTGCATGTTGCCTTTGGCATCTTCTTCCTGGCCGGGCTCTCCGAGGCGTATGGAACGCGTGCGGTGATGCTGTTTCTCAACCGCGTCGGGCGACGCCCCTTTTTCCTCAATCTGTTGATCACCAGTATCCTCTTTGTCTTTGGGGCGGTGATCTGGGCGTTTACTATTCGCGAGATGAGTGCGCTGTTTTTCGACAACCCGCAGCCCCTTGCGCACGCCATTCAGGCGGTGGGGCTCGCCTATCTGCCCCTGCTCTTTGCCTTCCTCGCCTTCGTTCCCTACCTTGGCCCAGGCTTGTTGATCCTGCTTCAGGGACTTAGCCTGATCCTGGCGACCTTCAGCATCAGCATTGGCCTCGATGTTACCCTGAGTGAAGCGGCAGTGATGGTGCTCGGTGGCTGGTTGATCTTGCAACTGATCCGCTGGCTTACCACCAGGCCAACAACGGTGCTGAGTCGCTGGTTGCTACGCATCATCTCAGGAAGGGATGTCCACTATCAACTGCGCGATATTGTGCCGCCAATGCCGCTGGGTCTCAGTGATCAGACCAACACGTCGGTGGAGGAAGCACCGTGAACTTGTTTGTGTATACCTTGCAGTTGATGATCAACTTCATCCAGATCTTTGGCCTGGAGCTCCTGTTTCTGGTCAGTCTGATGATCTTCGTCGTTTTGCTTGCAGGGTTGATGGTGCCCTTAAGCATCTTGGGTTGGTGGGCCGGAGGGGCCGAGTCGGCACGGATTCGCGAGGAACACCGCACACCTCAGCCAAAACCAGCCCGTCCAGCGGTTCATGCGCAGCCACACCATAGCGATGCTGCCACAAAGCCAGACCACTTCCTGGTCTATCTCTCGGGGATTGGCGATATCTCGGGCGAATATCTAGACGATTTAGAATGGGGCTTCGTCAATCGGCTGAAAGAAGCGTTACCACATACGCACGTGATCCATAATGTCTTCGCTTTTTCAGTGAACAATGTTGGCCTCGCTGAAGAGAATCGCTTTGGGCGGTTCTGGGATTCTATTCAGCATGCCCGCATGAGCAGTACACGCATGCGTTCGCTCGGCGGGCTGATCAACTTTCGCAATCTGTTGCATGTGGCCGTTTCGGCTGACCGGCGCTATGGCCCGGTCTTCAACTATGGCACGGCGAGCACGATTATGCAAGCCTTGCTCGAGGCGGGCTATCAGCCAGGTGATGGGCGTCCGGTCACCTTGTATGGCTACAGCGGCGGCGGCCAGGTCGTCTTAGGCTCAGCCCAGTACCTCAAGCCAGCGCTGCAAGCGCCGTTGCAGGTGATCTCGATGGGCGGTGTGATGTCTGATAGCTACGGCATTGCGCTCGCCGACCAGATTATCCATCTAGAGGGAGATCTGGACAGTGTGCAGCGCCTCGGCGATTACCTCTTCCCGCGGCGCTGGCCGATTGCCCGCAACTCACGCTGGAATAAGGCTGTTGCGTCAGGCAAGTTACGCCGCTTTTCCACTGGCCCGATGACCCACTCGCGCTCGGCAAGCTATTTCGATGATCAGAGTTTTTTGCCCGATGGGCAGAGCTACCTTGATCATACGATTGAGCTTGCCACGACGTTGATTGAAGAATTTCGGATCGGCGCACGTTCACGCCTCCCCGAACGTGCAGATAAAGGCAAAATCTGATGCTCATGACCATGCTCCGCAGCAGCATTGCCATTCTGCTGCGCCCGTCAGTGACAACCTTCGAGGCTCACGAGCGCAATAGTTTGCGCTGGGCGCTGGCCTATGTATCAATAGGTGCCTTGCTAACAGCCTTGTTGGGGATCGCATCATTTTATCTGCACCGCCCTTTTATGGGTACGCAACTGGAGGCGATTGCCAGTGAGTTCGCGAATTTTGGGCAGGCGATCGGTCAGGATCTGCCGATCGCCGAGTTCTTCTTTCCCGCCGAGACACACACCCCTCTTTTGTCCAATGCATTGGGAACCCTGATCGGTTTTATGACCTATCTGACGATTGTTTTTCTGCTTGGCAAAGCGCTAGGAGGAAGCGGCACGTATGGCGAACTGGCGTACGATGTGGCTCTTTTCTGGGTGCCGATTTCAGTTGTGTCAGCCACGCTTAATGTCTTCTCGATCAGCCTCTTCTCGTGTCTCACCGCACCGGTGGTTGTCTTTGTCTCTTTTTATGGCTTTTACCTGACCTTTCTGAGCGTACAGGCAGGGCTGAATCTGCCGCCGATGCGTGCATTGGTTGTTGTGTTGGTGCCCACAACGATGTTTTTTCTGTTTTTGTGCGGCCTACTGGCCCTGGCTTTTCTCGTGATTAGCCAGCAGGGGTAAAGCACCCGCCCCTGGCGCAAGCTCAAAGCAAAGAAGGCGATTGTTTTGACGCAAAGGCGCAAAGGCGCAAAGTTTTTAGTGTACGTGAGCGAACCCTTCGCGCCTTCGCGTGAGCTTATTTGAAAAGTATTGCGTCTAGTCCCAATACCTTGCAACTAAGGCGGCTCTTTTGACGCAAAGACGCAAAGGCGCAAAGGTTTTTGCGTAGGTGAGCGAACCCTTCGCGCCTTCGCGCCTTCGCGTGAGCTTCTTTGCAAGGTATTGCGTATAGACCCAATACGTTGCAAAGAAGGACGCGAAGAGACCTCACAGAGGTCTCAGGCGGGTTTTGTTGCTCAAGAGCGCAGCCCCTGGGTACGCGGGCGGTTCGCCCGCTTCGGGAGCACCAGTGGGTGGGCCGCCCGCGTACCCAGGAAGGTCAGAAAACCTCATTCGTATGAGCAAGTCTGGAGTTCCGTATGGTTCAGGATGTTGAGACTGGTAGCACGCTTCCACTGCAGGGCCTGACAGCCCAGGAGGTTCAGCAACGCATTGCCAACGGCCAGGTCAACAAGGTGACCGGCATTGCGACGCGTAGCTATGGGCAGATTCTGCGTGAGAATGTCTTTACGTTTATCAACAATATGCTCTTTGGCCTCGGCCTTATCCTGCTGCTGCTCGGGCGCCCCTTTGATGCGCTGATCTCGGCGGGCGTGGTCTTTATTAATGCGCTGGTCAGCAGCATCCAGGAGTTGCAGGCCAAACGGCAACTCGACCAGATTGCGCTGCTCAACCTTCCCCGCGCAATTGTGCTGCGCGATGGGCAAGAAGAGCAGCTTGCGCCTGACGATATTGTGCTCGACGATATCCTCAGAGTGGATGCAGGTGACCAGATCATCGTTGATAGCGTGATCGTCAAGGGGCAGATCGAAGTTGATGAGTCCCAACTGACCGGCGAGTCGGACTTGATCGTCAAAACAAATGGAGACAAGGTTTTTTCGGGGAGCTATTGCGTCTCGGGCAGCGCCTTTTACCGTGCCGAGAAGGTTGGCAACGCAAGCCTCTCGAATCAGATTACCGCTGGCGCACGCAGCTACAAACGTGTGCTGACGCCCCTCCAGCAGGATATCAATGTGCTGGTGCGCGTCTTTTTGCTGATTGTGCTCTATCTCGAAGTCATGCTTGTGCTCAACTCGTTCATCCAGACCCGCGGTTTCACCGAGAGTGTGCAGGATGTGACGGTGGTAGCCGGGCTGATTCCGAATGGCCTCTTTCTGAGCATTGCCGTTGCGTATGCGATCAGTGCGGTGCGGATCATTAAATTCGGCGTGCTGGTGCAGCAATCCAACGCGATCGAGTCGCTCAGCAATATTGATACGCTCTGTGTTGATAAGACCGGCACCCTGACGGCGAATCGGCTGCAAATGAACATGGTCTTTCCTCTGGGAATGGGCGAAGCCGAGTTGCAGGACATCGTGGGCGAGATGATGGCAAGCACGCAGGCTGGCAATAAGACCAGTGAGGCGGTCGCGGCGGCCTATCCCCGCCAGGCGCGCCAGGTTGTTGAAGAGGTGCCTTTTTCCTCGGCACGCAAGTGGAGCGCCATTGCTTTTGGGGCAGCCGACCGGCGCGGCATCTATGCGCTGGGGGCGTTCGAAATGTTGCAGCCCTATCTGCACGATCACCCATATGACGAGACGATGCAGCAGCAGATGCAGGCGTGGTCAGATCAGGGGTTGCGCGTCCTGGTTGTGGCCTATCATCCCGACCCGGCGCTGCTCAGCAATCAGGGTGACGCAACGCAGTTGCCGCCACTGCAACCCATCGGGCTGATCAGCCTGAGTGACGAATTGCGCCCCGAAGCTCGCGAGACCTTGGAACGCTTTCTGCGTGCTGGTGTGCAGCCCAAGATTATCTCGGGTGATAGCCCCGAAACCGTCGCAGCGCTGGCGAAACAAGCCGGCTTGCCAAGCGATATCAAGCTTGTCTCGGGCCCACAACTGGCGCAGATGAGCGAAAGCGAATTCGCCGAGGCTGCCGCCAGTGCGACGATCTTTGGGCGCATCACGCCGCAGCAAAAAGAGAGCCTGATCAAGGCGTTGCGGGCACGCGGGCACTATATTGCGATGGTAGGCGATGGCGTCAACGACGTGCTTTCGCTCAAACAGGCCCATCTCGGCATTGCGATGCAGAGCGGCAGCGCGGCGACACGCAATGTTGCCGATATTATCCTGACGAATGACTCGTTTGCGGTGCTCTCACCAGCGGTCGAAGAAGGACAGCGCATTGTCAATGGCATGCAGGATGTCTTGCGCCTCTTCCTGACACATACTGCGATCCTGGCGATGATTACGCTGTCGGCCTTGATGGTGAGTAGCGCCATCTTTCCAATTCCGCTGATCCACTCCGCCCTGTTGACCTTTCTGGCCGTAGGCGTGCCCACACCGCTCATTGCCCTCTGGGCACGCCCTGGCGCAATCGCGCGCGTTGGCCTGATCCGACGTCTGTTGCGCTTCTTGCTGCCGACGGCGCTGCTCTCGGGCATTTTTGGCCTGATTGTGCTCTACGGGTCAATGTTCATCGAGTTCGTCGTGCAAGGTGGCCTGAGCATTCCGCCAGAGGAACAGATTGTTTTTGGGGCGACCATCATCACCTACGCCCAGAGTTCACTGACAACCTTTTTGCTCTTGACTGGCCTCTTGCTGGTTGTCTTTGTCGAACCACCAACCGTGTGGTGGGTCGGCGGCGACGAACTCAGCGGCGACTGGCGCCCGACGATCCTGGCTGCCGTGTGTGCCGGCATCTATCTGACGATCCTCTTTGTCCCGCTCTTCCGCGGCTGGGCAACCTTGCAATTGCCAAGCCTCGCGAGTTTTGGCTTGATCCTGGGATGCGCCATCGCCTGGCTCTTTCTGCTTCGTTGGGTCTGGCGCAGCAATGCCCTGGGTCGCTTCCTGGGCGTTGATTTTGGCATATTGCCGCATGAGCAGCGGTAGGCGACATATGCGAAACGTGACGCCTTAATCGCCGCCCTGTCGTGTGGGCGGAATGACGGGTACGCTCAACGCTACGGTTGTCGCTGCGCCGGGTTGCTATGGATTTTGGGCGAGCAGTTCGCCTTTGCCTCGGCACCCCAGGCCCTCTACGCCATCGGCGCACCGCGGCGGCTCAACGAACTCTACCTGGCCCAGGTGCTTGTTTCCTGGTTTGCTTACATTGTCACATTCAGACTGGCATTCTCTCACCGTAGAATACCATTTCAATGGTTGCCATTTCGTGAAACACCGCTTGCTTCTGGTAGGTAGCGCCGTGCCGTCGAGCAAATGCGGCCAAGGGCGCCTGCTGCCCCCAACGTTGACCCGCAGCAGCGGTCATCTGTCTCCAGACGAACCAGGTCCAGTTGTGGAAGCGCCAGCCAATTTGGTTCCTCAGAATTGGCCTTGATTGGCCGCTGCCGGATGGCGTCAGCGCGACAATGAAGCCGTGTGGGCGTAGCACCCGCCAGGTTTCTTCCAACAATGGCATAGGGTCGGACAGGAGGAACAGCACAGAACAAAACGTGACGGCTTCATAGCGCGCATCGGTGAAGGGCAGCGTACTGCCGGCAGATAAGTGATGCAATGCAGTGTGGCGGAGTGCCGGTCGTTTGCGCGCCTCCGCTAGCATGGCAGCATCCACATCCGCACCTTCCCATTGTACGTCGGGCAGGGCCTGGCCCATGGCAATCAGCTTGCCCGCACCGGTTCCCATATCCAATACCGTCGCGCCGGGCGGCAAGGACTTTAATTCATCCAGTACGGGCTGTAAGAAGTCCGCGTACCAAGGTGCGTCCTGGATGTAGCGGAAAAAGCGTGCGTGGCTCATATGGATGCCTCCCTGGGCCAGCGCCAGATGGTGAGACCGGCGACGATACAGAGTACACTGATGATGGTGAAAACGAATTTGATGGCGGTAAAGAGCGATGCAGCCGTAGCCAGACCATCCAGTCGGGCTGGATAGGCCAGGATCAACACCACAATCAGAATATTTTCGAGATAATCCCCAGCCATTGCGACAAAGGGGAGAAGGTTAAGCTTGAGCAGCGGATGATCCGCAGGAAAGGCGCGCCCAAAGACCATTGAGATTGACATGGCTAGAAACAGATTCATTAGGATCGGCGTAAACAGATCTACAACCGAAAAGACAGAGAGGTAATAGCTTCGCCCGGCTTGTCCATAGGCGGTCAAGACGGCATAGGCATGATCAGCGGTATAGAGCCAATCTATGTCCAAGATGCCTGCTCCCCCTGAATAGCCCTGGAGGATCATCATTGGACTGAATGCAGAGTACATCAAGAACAGATTCATCCCGATGAAGATCGCCAGCAGAATGAACACATTTCGCCATGTAGATATTCGTAGCACCTGATAATGCACCTTCATTAGCATCACGACTCTCCAGATTTTACGCTGTGCGTAAAAGTGATCGACAAATCAGGCTGAAGTGAGACAAGCGCCGCCCCACACACGGAACGGCGCGTCGGCGTAGGGCACTAAGCGCCCAGTTCCAGGTTGCTCGACCCCAGTGACGATGGGGAAACCTTCGGTCGCCACAGCGTGAGCAGGATGATGAACAGCGTGGCGTTGAACATTGGCAAGCCTGAAAGCGCGATCCCGACCACGCCGGTTGCGGTATAGAACAGGCCGACTGCCAGATCCACCGCTTGAATAAAGATCATGTTCGTTATCCAGAACCGGTGCTGTTCCGGTGCGCGGGCAATCACAAACATCCCGACGCCATAGGCTAGGAACCGGGCTGCCAGCATGCCCAGCGGATAGGCGATGTCCGCCGGCGGGAGGGAATGCCCCAGCAGCGACACAAATTGGAGTGGGACAAATAGATACAGCACGCCCAGCACGATTTGTACGACGCCGATGACCTGTAAGAGTACCGTGAATTTCCGCATGACTTGCGCTCCTTGTGTTGACTGATCACTACCTAAATATTAAACTGTATATATATAATATATAGTTATCCGCAAAAAAAAGGACTTATGCGTTGATCTCCGCCAAGAGGTCGGCGATCGTCGTTTGTGCCAGACGCTGCTTCATCGCCGCCTCGGCGTCATTCAGGATCGTTAGCATGGCAGCCTGGGCGCGGCTGGGTTTGGTGCCGGTGACCCGTAGATCCAGGTCATGGCGAAACAGCAGTTTGCCCGATTCAATGGCATGAAACACATCGAGGAGCGTGACCGTATCTGGCGCCACGGCTAGGCGTACGCCACCTCGGGCACCCTCTCGGGTTTCGATAATCCCGGATCTGGCGAGGTTGCCCAGCAGCTTCACAGCCGTTGGCCAGGCAATATTCAGCGCGCCGGCCAGTTCTTTGGTGGGGACAAAGTCGAAGTGCCCTTGTTCGACTTTGTCGGCGACAAAGAGGACGGTCACGATTGCCTGTGAAAAGGCCAGGGAATAGCTCATCGATCTCCCAAGTTCAGTTCCTAAACTATAGCTAGTATATATTGAATTTATCGTGTTGTCAAGGGGGCGTTGCAAAATTCTCAGCATACCCCAGCGATCTGCCCTCAGCTACGGTGTTCTGCCGTTGCTCAACCACGTCTTGCCCACGGACGCCGCTGGCGCAGCGCGAAACCTGGGCGCGCTTTTGAAATGTTGGTGCAGCTTGTGCGTGATCCCGATCTAGAAATGCCGCCAGCGGCGCAGGTGACAGCTATCCGTTCGGCGGCTTGCTCTAGCACAAGCGCGCCGTCAGCGCTGAGCCCGCCAACCCACCAAGTACGCCGCTCCCCAGAAAGAAACCGTACCAGATTTCATCATCGATCATCGTAGGTGACTTCCCAAAGCCTCGCCCCGTGCGCATATCCACCTACCCGCTCATGCGCCAAGGTGCGAAACACCGTTGATAAATGAGACCCATGCCAAGGCGCAACTCCCGCCAAGCACGATTCGGAGGAGCGCGAGCATCAGCGCTGCGTCGGCCTGAGCCATACCCTAGAAGCGTTGCCAATATAGCACGATCACTATGGTTAAGATGAGCGCGACCAGGATCAATCCGCAGAGAAACTCGTCACATCCGCTGCCGAAGTAGCCAGGAGTCTGGAAGAAAGGTTCCATGCGCCCTGCCCTGACAACAACGCCGTGAGCAGCGCGGCAGCTGTCCAACCTCGCTGTGCATCTGACGCCGCTGGCGCGGCCCTAACCTGGACTCGTTTTACCCGCAAACTACGGTCGGCTATTACCGACCTCGACAGCGCCGCATTTCCTCTGCGTCGTCCTGGCGCTCCAGGTGACACTCGATCCACCGGGCACCGCCTCGCAGTTTGCTGGCGCTCGTCTCTCTCGCGGCCAGGGTCGCTTCACACGCCCGCCAGCGGCGCAGCTGAAGCGCCGGCGTTCGGCGGCAGCACATGTACGCATCGTGCAATTACTTGACAAGATCAAAGAGCAAATGTATACTCTTTGTATATACATAAGGAGGGGCTATGCAGAGCCGCGTTCAAAAATGGGGCAACAGTCTTGCCCTTCGAATCCCTAAATCGTTTGCGATAGAGATCGGCCTCACCGACGAGACGCCAGTCGAGATTTCGCTTGTGGAAGGAAAACTTGTTATTGCGCCTCTCCCGCTTCCGACCTATTCACTTGAGGAATTGCTCGCCGATATTACTCACGACAATCTCCACGGCGAACAGAACACCGGGAGACCAGAAGGAAATGAGGCGTGGTAATGTCGTACGTTCCGGATCGAGGCAATATTGTTTGGCTCACCTTCAATCCCCAAGCAGGTTCAGAGCACGCAGGCAGGCGTCCAGCAATTGTTCTCTCACCATCCAGTTATAATGGCAAGGTCGGTCTTGCTATCTTCTGCCCAATTACGAGTCAAATCAAAGGGTATCCATTTGAAGTGGCGTTACCAAAAGATCTCCCAGTAATCGGTGTTGTTTTATCTGATCAAGTCAAGAGCCTTGATTGGAGAAGTCGGAATGCTCAATTTGCCTGTCAATCACCCCAATCAGTTATCACAGAAGTACTCCAAAAACTCTCCACACTCGTAGCGATATCGCTACAGTAGGCAATATCTATGAAAAACTACTTAACCTGCCACCGAACATCGCTGTGCAGCCTGACGCCGCTGGCGCATTCTTGACCTGGGCGCAAGTTCCCCGCAAACCGCAAGCGCCTATTACCGACCCCTGGTCGCTCCCTTTGCTCCAGCGTCGTTCTGGTAGACCAGCAACGCATTTCGTTCTATCGGGCGGCGCCTCGCAGTTTGCTGGCGCGTCCAGCCAGTTGACGCTTGTGCCCTCACCACGCCCGCCAGCGGCGCACCTAACGGTGTCCGTTGGGTGGCACGAGCGCCTCGTTCTCGGACGGCCCGGCCCACATCAGCCATGCGTTGGGTGGCACGAGCGCCTCGTTCTCGATGGCCCACATCAGCAATGCGTATGGTACAATCTTGAGTTGCGGGCGATCGAACGGATCACCCGCGAACATGTGGCGCAACTGCGCGATGAATGGAACAGATTTCACACCAGCATATGAAGCTTATATCATGTACTCCATCGAACGTGGCACGTGCCGTCATGATCTTCGCCGACAGGCTTTATGGGTTGGATTTCTTGACCACGCTACGCGCCGAAGAGGCAGGCCTTGATCCACTTTCCGCATTTGGATCTTCTCCTTCTGGCAACAAATACCTCAAGCATATCTTGACCGATTTGAAGATTACGCCGAAGGATGCAATTCTTGACATCGGGTGCGGCAAGGGAAGTGCACTGCGAACGATGCTTGCTTTCCCGTTCGTGCGCGTGGACGGCATCGAGTTGTCGGAACCGATCGCCGCCATCGCCACGCGAAATTTCAAACGGTTAAACGCAGAGCGGGTGAACGTATTCCATGGTGATGCATCAATGTTCTCCGGTTATGACGCGTACAACATCGTCTATTTGTATAATCCCTTTCCCGTAAGCGTGATGCGACCGGTCGTTCAGGCCCTGATGCGGTCTGTTCATGAGGTCGAGCGGGAATTGGTCATCATTTACAACAATCCTACGTGCCACGAAACCGTTGTCGCTCAAGGTGTTTTTGCCCAAAAAGGACGGTACCCGGATCAGTGGGGCAATGGCATTGCGCTCTACTCGAATCGCGATGGTCGAGCATCGCGACTTTTTGCGAACAAACGCATGCAGTAGGGGCCCCCCTTGCGGGTGCCCGTCCCGTTGCGGGTGCCCGTCCCGTTGCGGGTGCCCGTCCCGTTGCGGGTGCCCGTCCCGTTGCGGGTGCCCCCGGCCCGGCAGGGGCCAGGGCCAGGGCCAGGGCCAGGGCACCCGCAAGGGGTGCCCTGGCCCTGGCGGTGCCCCTTTGCTCATGCGAAAAGTGACGTTTTGTTCGCTGCCCTGTCGTGAGGGCGGCATGACGGGTATGCTCAATGCTACGGTCGTCGCTGCGCCGGGTTGGCTATGGATTTTGAAGGAGACGGGATAACAGGGCTTGGTATCTGCGCCCCATGGCCCCTGCTCGCTGGTGCCCTGTTTTGCGCTCCGAACTTTTCCCGCAAAGCTTGCTTGCTTGCCTAGGTCCATTGCATCTTCCTGCCGTGGCCGTGAACGGCTCGGCTCATGGACAGCAAAGGCCACCTTCGTGGCCTGATCCAGCCGACGAAGGTCGGCTTTGCACGCGATAGCCGAGGCGTTGACGCCGACGGTCTGGGCGGATGAGCGCGATCCGCGAGCAGAGCGGCCCCACGAACCGAAGATGCAATCGCCCTGCTTGTTTGCCCGCCACATATTGAGAAGAGATGCGCTATAATATATGGACGTCCCCAACAATTCCCATGAACCGAGTTTGTATTCTCATCAGGCCTCGTCAGGACAACAATGAGCGGCATCTTTGGATCTTTGAGCGCATCCGCCCTGCCTGAGAAACTGGCTGCCATGGACGCGGCTCTGGCCCACTGGGGACCAGACGGCGGCGGCCTCTGGCATGACGCGCACTGCGGCCTGGGCCAGCGCCTGCTCTTCAACACGCCGGAAGCCGTGTACGAGCGGCTGCCGCGCTGGGTGGCCGATGCCCGCCTGGCGATCACCGCAGAGGCGCGCATTGATAACCGGGACGAGCTTTGCGACTACTTCGCCATTCCTCCTACCGACCGCCCCACCACGCCCGACAGCGATCTGATCCTGCGCGCCTACCTCAAGTGGGGCGAGGAATGCCCGGATCACTTGCTGGGCGACTGGTCTTTCGCGGTCTGGCATCCCGACGAACGCAAGCTCTTCCTGGCTCGCGACCACCACGGCAATACCAGCCTGGTCTACTGGCAGCAGGGCGAGCAGTTCGCCTTTGCCTCGGCACCCCAGGCCCTCTACGCCATCGGCGCACCGCGGCGGCTCAACGAACTCTACCTGGCCCAGGTGCTTATCTCCTGGCCCGCCTACCACGGCCCCCAGACCATCGACCTGGACATCCAGCGCCTGCCCCCCGCCCACGCTATGACCGTCATGCCCCAGGGCACGCGGGTCTGGCGCTACTGGCGGCTGGAGGAGACGCCTGAGCTGCGCCTGCCCAGCCGGGACGACTACGTGCAGGGCTTTCTGGAAATCTACGACCGGGCCGTGCGTGACCGGCTGCGCAGCTACCGGCCCGTGGGCGTCACCCTCAGCGGTGGGCTGGATTCCGGCTCGGTGACTGCGCTGGCCGCCCGCGCCCTGGGCGAGCAGGGCAAACGGCTCACTGCCTTCACCACGGTGCCCATCTACGACACCAGCCAGACCGTCGGCCCCCAAGGCTTTGGCGACGAGACCCTCTTTGCCGCGGCCACCGCGGCCCACTGGGCGAATGTGGATCACATCCTCCTGGACAGCGCGGCTGTCACGCCTATGCAGGGCATCCGCCGCACCCTGGCGGTGATGCCAGAACCAGCCCACGCCGCCAGCAACTACTTCTGGATCGCCGACCTGCTGGATCAGGCGCAAGCCCTGGGGTTGGGTGTGCTCCTCACTGGGCAGGGGGGCAACGCGACCGTGAGTTGGACCGGCGCGCCCGAATTGCGTTCGCATCTGGCGGCGTTCCGGAATGGAGGCATGAAGGAAGGCATCCGCCGCATTCTGCCCCTGTGGGCGCTGCGTCCATTGATGCAGTGGCGCGCTCGCAGCCAGGATTGGGCGGGCGCGGCCATCCGCCCCGACTTTGCCCGGCGTATGGACCTCTCCCAGCGGCGTATCGCAGCGATGGGCAAGGACATTGATTTGCCGGAGATCTGGCGCAGTCCCCGGGACAAACGCTGCGGCATCATTCAGCCTGGTGCGGATCGGGTGGGCGACCTGTGGGCGCGGCAGGGCGCAGCCGCCGGGCTGGAGGTGCGGGATCCAACCCTGGACAAGCGGGTGATGGCCTATACTATCGCCGTGCCTGACCCCATCTTCGACAGCCCAGACGGCGGGGATCGCTGGATGATGCGGGCGTCCATGGCGGGCTTGCTGCCTGACAAAGTGCGGCTGAACCGCAAGCGGGGCCGCCAATCCGCCGACCTGGCTGGGCGGCTGCGGGCCAGCGCCGGCGAGGTGGCAGACGCGCTGGCTGCTGTGAACGCAGCCCCGGCCAACAGCTATGTGGATGTGGTCAAAATGCGCCGGGCCTGGGCCGACGTGCAGCGGGAGGCGACCGCCCTGACCACCCACCGCGCCGGGACGATCCTGCTGCGCGGGCTGCTGGCCGGGCTATTTCTCAACCGGGAATAACCGGCCCGGCTTCCCGCCGGCCGGTTTCCATCGCGTAACCTTTTTTCATGCTTACCCAAAGGAGAAAAAACCATGCAAGAGCAACACGAACGACCCATGACCACCCCGCAGGAGGAGCCCACCCAGACCACCTCCCGCCAGCCCTGGCAACGCCCCACCCTCCAGCGCCTGCACGTCAGCCTGGATACAACAAAGTCTACTGGTTCGGGCAGTGATGGTGGTTCCGCGACAAAATAGATGAACTCTCTCCTTTTAGATGCAGGATTCCTGCATCCAAAAGGAGAGCCAAACCACCCAACCAAGTGAAAGGTATCCGTCTATCGTGCCCAATCCCAATGCAACTGCGTCCCACGAATTTTCCGGCGTTGCCCGCCATCGCGCTTATGGCCTGATCTGGCAACTGCCCCTGGCCTGCCCGGAGCTGCGCGCTGCGCCACCAGACCGTGCGCCAGATGTGGTTGCGCGTTGGGACGATGTGCCGCCCGCGCCGCCTTCTGCGTTGGCCGCCGGCCCCCTACGCCAGGTAACGAAGGAGGAGGCGCGCTTCGGCCTGCCCGGTGTGGCCCGACTGTTGGTGCGCGGCGGCAACGAGATCCTCGTCGAACGCCAGCCAGATGCCGACGACGAGATGGTGCGACTGCTGCTTCTGGGTACGGGTGCGGCCTTGCTGCTACACCAGCGCGGGCTGCTGCCGCTCCATGCCAGCGCCATCGTTACTCCGGCGGGCGCAGTCCTCTTTATGGGCCATTCCGGCGCGGGCAAATCCACCCTGCTCAACGAATTCCTGCGCCGGGGCTATCCCATGCTGGCCGAAGACCTGGCCGCGGTGCGGCTGGACGCCGACGGCGTGGCCTGGGTGGAGCCGGGGGTGCAGATCACCAAGCTGTGGGCCGACAGCGCGGCGGCGCTGGGCCAGCCCACGGAGGGACTGCCCCGGGTGCGCCCGGAATTGGAGAAGTTTGTCGTCCCGGTCACCGGCCCACTGGCGACGGCCGCGGTGCGGCTGGCGGCCATCTACGTGCTCGCCACCCACAACCAGCCCACTATCGTGTTGGAAGAACGGCGGGATGCGCGCAAGTTCAACGCCCTCCTCGACCACACCTGGCAGAAACTGGTGGTCAAGCGCATGGAGCTGCACGGCGCGCACTTTCAGCGCGCGGTGGCCGTGGCCAACCAGGCGCGCATCGTGCGCGTGAGTCGCCCGGAAGGGGAGTTTCGGCTGACGGAGTTGGCCGACGCGGTGGAGGTGGATTTCACGAACAATCTCCAATCTCTACTCTCCAATCACCGTGAGATTAGAGAGTAGAGATTGGAGATTGAATATGCAGCGCCTTGTCTGGCTGGCCTCCTACCCCAAATCGGGCAATACCTGGGTGCGCCTCTTCTTGACTGCGTACAGCCATCCAGAGCGGGATGAACTGGACATCAACGCGGTGGATGTGAGCCTGCACGCGGGCAACCGGGACCTCTTCGACCGCGTCATCGGGCTGGAAGCGTCGGAGTTGACGCCGGCCGAGATCGAGCGCTACCGCCCGGATGTCTACCGTCAACTGGCCGTGGAAGCCGCGGAGCCGCTCTTTATCAAAGTGCATGACCGCTGGCGGCGCAACGCCGACGGCGCATCTATCTTCCCGCCGGAGACCACCGCTGCCACCGTCTACATTGTGCGGGATCCCCGCGGCGTAGCGCCCTCGTATGCCAACCACTACAACTTGAGCATCGACGCCGCCATTGAACAAATGCGGACTGTGGATCACGCCATCGCCACCCGCCCGGATCGGCTTGCGTCCCAACTGCACCAGCCAATGGGATCATGGAGCCAGCATGTCACCAGTTGGCTGGATCAGACCGATCTGCCCGTGCATCTGGTGCGCTACGAGGATCTGCACGCCGACCCGGAAGCAACCTTTGCCGGAATTCTAGAGGCGGCCGGTCTGCCCGTGGATGCAGAACGGCTGGCTGCGGCCCTGACCCAGTCCCGCTTTGACCGTTTGCAGGCCCAAGAGGAAGCCGCCGGTTTCAAGGAGCGGCTCATGGGTGCGCCCCGCTTCTTCCGCCGCGGCCAGGCCGCAAGCTGGCAGGAGGAGTTGACGCCCGCCCAGATCGAGCGGATTGTTGCGGATCACGGGCCGGTGATGGCCAGATTGGGGTATATGGGATGAGTGAATTGACGCCTGTTGTCGCCTCTCCGGCTCAGGGCCTCTGTGTGCGCTGCGGCCTCTGCTGCGACGGCACGATCTTTGCGTGGGCGCGGCTTACGCCGGAGGATGATCTGGCGCGGTTGGAGGCGGGCGGCTTCATCGTGTTGCCGACCAAAACCGGGACGGGCTTTGCCCAGCCCTGCCATCACCACCATGACCGCGTCTGCACCATCTACCAGGAGTGGCGACCCAGTATTTGCCACGCCTTCCGCTGTCAGCTTTTGCGCCGCTTCGATGCTGGCGAGATCAGTCTGGAGCAAGCCCATGTCACCATCACCCAGACCACAGAACTGGCGGATCTGGTCTGGGCGCAGCTGCGTGAGCGGGTCGGCGAAGTCAACGGATCGCTGAAGGAGCTGTTTCGTGCCTGGGAAGCGACCCAGCATGCGCAAGATGCGGCATGGCGTCGGCAACACGCTGCCTTTCTGCTCGATTATGCCAGCTTGCAATTGCGCCTAGATCGGAATTTTCGGCTCAAGCCGGGAGTAGTTGAAAGCACAGAGATGAAAGGAAACGAACGTGCCTGAGCTAACGCTGGACTCAACCGTGGTGCGTGCCGAGGATGTCATGGCTAGCCCGGTGGATGACGAACTGGTGATGATGGACCTGGAGCGGGGCGTCTACTACAGCCTGGATCGGGTCGGCGCGGACATCTGGAACCGGCTGGCGCAGCCCGTGGCCGTGGCCGATCTCTGCAGCCAGTTGATGCAGAAGTACGCGGTGGATCAGGAGACCTGCGAGACCGATGTGCTGGCGGTCTTGAACGACATGGCCGCCAACGGGCTGCTGGCCGAGGTATGACGCTGCGGCCCTGCTCTCGCATCACCCAATGGTGGAAGCTGGCCTTTACACGCTAGGCTCTGGGTGCTGTATACTACATGTATGAACCATCGTCACCTTACCCACCAGGGGTACACCCTGGCCGCAATTGACGACATTATTGCCCGTGGCAAGCGTCGGGATTGGGCTGCTTTGCGCACGGCTCTTCTCACGGATCCGTCCGTTCGGGAGAAAGTGTTGCGCGTCTGCGCAGTTTACATCGCCGATCCATACGCGCAGCGTTACCACTTTTGGAATCATTATGCCCAACGAAAATCTGCCTGATTGGGAACGGGTGCTTGCCGCTGCGGCCCATCTGCAACGTATTCTCCCAGACGCAGTGTTGGTAGGTGGCACGGCCTCGGCTGTCTATGCGCACCACCGCCTATCTACTGACGCCGACCACGTAATCACCGATCTACGGCTGCGGTTCGATGTGATACTCGCCGAACTCGAGTCTGCAGCCGGTTGGCAAACTGCACGGATCACACGCCCTGTGCAAATTCTGGGTAGCTTGGACGGTATTGAAACTGGTGTACGTCAGTTAATTCGAACTGCACCGCTGGATGTGAATCAGATCGAAATCGGTGGCGAAACGATCACCCTCCCTACCGAAGCAGAAATTTTGCGAATCAAGGGTATACTCATCCTCAAGCGAAACGCAACCCGTGATTATCTTGATTTTGTTGCTCTTGCCGAACACATGGGTGAAGAAAACTTTGTAGAGGCGCTGCGATCTTTTGACAGTTTGTACCCACAGCCGAATGGTGAATCGGCCTTGCAGCAGCTACAAATTCAGCTTGTACAGCCACTTCCATATGATCTGGATGATGTCAATCTCGTCGAGTACAAGAACCTTGCTCCACGCTGGCATGATTGGCAGAGCGTGCGCATAGCCTGTATTCACTACGCTGATCTGATCTTTGACCAGATAACTGGGCTGGAGGAGTAATACGCCGGATCGCTCCGCCGGATCGACCAGCCATGGGATGCGCGTGAGCCAGGCCTTGCTCCAACTGCGTGATCGCCAGGGCCGACCGATCAACGCGCCCTTCCACCAGGATATGCGCCTGACCTTCCGCTATGTAGAGGGCCAGATCCCTGACGAGGGCCAGTTCTCGGTCGCCCGGTTGACCGACGCGACCTGGTTGGTGCAACCCCAGGCCGTGCAGGATCGGGCGGTCAACAGCTACGCAGTGACGGTCAACACCCCGGGCACCTACGCCCTGGTGGTGCTCAGCCAGTTTGCCTTGACCACGGCGTCGAGGGTCTATCTACCTATGATCCAGCGGTAGTGGCTGGTGGTGTCTAACATGCGGGGGGGGGACACGACACGTCGTGTCCCCCCGCTCTTCTTCGATCGCCATGTGCGCGACACGGGCTCGACCTCACAGGTCTAGCAGACCTGTGAGGTCTGGTCTAATGGTTGTCTGATAATAGTTTTCCATTTTGATGGATCCGCTTTCCTGATATCACTTAAATAGATTTCGTGGTGTTTTCCAATTCGCTTGCCCCTGGCCTCAATAAACGCATGGACTTTCTCGATCGTGGGCCCTTCTTCCGAGAATGGGCCGAGATGGAGAATTTGCGCACATGTGCCTTCTGCCAGAGGCTCAAAACGTACGCGTGAGATTGCGGCAGGATTTTTCTTCTTGCGCACATCGGCTATGGCGCTGTCGATCATTGCTACGGTGACAAAGTCGGGCTGCATAATCATCATCGTCCATTTCCAACTGGACTTATCTTCGACCGAAAATGTTGCCATATCGTCTGCCCACCAGAGACCTTCCAGCGGCATGACGCCATAGTCAATGGCTAGCGGCCCCTTCTTGATCATGAACTTTACGGCATAAGAAACAGCGAATAGCGCTTCAATTGCATCTGCATATACCTGTGAAGTATTTGGGTCACCTTCACCATCGATCATCAAGTAATTCATGGTGGGCACATCAACCTGAACAACCTCCTTTGCTGACGGCTGGTAGAGTTGTTGCAACTCTTTCTTGAGATCGATCTTCTGCATAGGTTCTTCTCTTATTTCCTCATGCTGCTCATCCGCTGTCGGTGTTGTCCATTTATGATACCACATCAGCCTGAGAGCCAGCCACACCAGGGTTGATGCAACGTCATTTCGATCGTCCGCAGATGACGCAGATGAGAGCGTCCGCATCTGCGTCATCTGCGGACTTTATCTAACCCTCCTGGGACGTTGCATCAGCCTCTAAGATCGGTGAGGTGCGAGCGCACAAATGCTGGTGAGTTTGGTACAATCAATCATCTGCCCAGTGAGTATCGAATAGACAGGATTTGTTGCCTTGAGCATGTTCTCTCATCGTTGGTTTGCGAGCGCCCGCTATCTGCTGCTCATTTTGCTGAGCCTTGCGATGCTGGTAGCTTGTACAGGTCAACCTGTTGGATCAGCACCGCCCGCGCCGACAGCGACGGCTGCACCGACGGCGACGGCTGCACCGACGGCGACGGCCGCGCTGACGGCGACGGCTGCGCCAACGACCACGCCAGCGCCGACGGCGACGGCTGCACCGACGGCGACGGCTGCGCCGTCGGCGACGCCCGATCCGGTGGCCGGGTTGACGATCCCCGATCTTCGTGCGCTGAGCTATGGCGCGGGCGAGCTTGTGATCGGTGAGCGGTATGCAAGCGGCCCTGGTTATACGACGTATCGCATCACATATCCGTCGGTTGACGGGCTACGCCTTACGGGTCTGTTGCATCTTCCGGATGGCACCGGCCCGTTCCCCGTGCTTATTGCCAATCGTGGCTATATTGCGCCCGAGCGCTATCAGCCGGGGATGGATAGCCGCGTGTTCAGCGACTATGCCGCGCAGCGTGGTTATCTTGTGGTTGCCCCCGATTATCGGGGTTACGGCGGTGGCGATACGGGGCCAAATGCTTTTTATACCGGGTATTATCTTGATGTGCTCAGCCTGATCCCGCTGGTGCAGCGCCTGCCAATGGCCCGCGAGGGCAAGGTTGGTATGTGGGGCCATAGTCGTGGGGCGTCCATTACGGTTGCCGCGCTCACAATCAGTGATCAGCTTGCGGCTGCGGTGGTGTATGCGCCGGCTCCGGCCGATCTCGCCGTTGATTATGCTCGGCGCTTCGCGCAGAGCGGTGGCGATCCGGGCACCGAGACCTGGCCCTTCCCGCCTGAACGCGACCCCGATGCGTATCGCCGCGTGTCGCCGCTGACCTATCTCGGCGCAACGCAGGCCCCCGTGATGCTGCACCACGGGACGGCAGATACAACCGTGGCGAGCTCGGCTAGCATCGCAATTGCCGAGACCCTGCGTGCCGCTGGTAAAGATGTCACGCTCCATCTCTATGAAGGTGGCCCGCACACCCTCAGCGGCGCACAAGAGCGGCTCTATCTCGAACGCTCGCTCGCCTTTTTTGATCAGCATCTGCGTGTGCTTGATCCCAATGAGAATTGAGCAATTTGTATATGCACTCCCGCCATGTTGTCACCCTGAGCGCAGCGAAGGGTCTCAGGCGTCCCGATGGCAGAGATGCTTCGCTGCGCTCAGCATGACAAGGCTGTGCGCCCTGGGAGCGCGGGGGGGCCGCCGACCACGAATGCTGATCACGAATAAACGAATATGGGCGTTGCGGTGCGCTATTCGTTTATTCGTGCGTGTTATTCGTGGTCGGCGGTGCTATCGGGAAACTTTGTTGACACACTACTACTAGGCTGTCAACGAAGTTTTCTGCTGCACTTCTGGCACAGCCAATCGTCGCACGCTTGGCATCCAGATGCGTTCTCAAAACCCTTTGCGCCTTTGCGCCTTTGCGTCAAATCATCAGGAAACTTCGGTTGCAAACTACTACGTCAGCCCTGCCTTGCTCAGGATCGTGCGGGCCACAGGACTGAGCATGTAGTCGTAGAGTTCCTGGACGGCTCGTGGTTGACCACGTTCCCGCATCCGGATGAGAAACCAGTCCTGGTGTAGCGGTTGCCCGGCCAAGTCGATGGTGCCGACGCCGTCGCTGCGGCCGGGCAGGCAGATCTTGGGCATAAAGGCGAGGCCAAGCCCTGCTCGTACGCTCTGCAGCACCCCGGTGGGGCTATCGGTTTCGAGCACCGGGTGCAGATCCGCCGGCAAGACGCTTCGCTTGCGGAGCCCTTCTTCGATCGTGCGGCGGAGTGGCGACCCCTGGCGCGGCAAGATCAAGGGCTGTTCGCGCAAGATGCCCGGCGGAACCTGGGCCTGTTTGAGCAGCGGATTGCCGGTTGCGCCGATCACCACCAGGGGTTCGCTACCCAACCCGACGATGTCAAGGCCGCGCCGTCGCTGCTGTTCTTCCAACACGATCAGGGCGATCTCGCGTTCACCAAGCGCATCAAGCAAGGTGTCAGCCGGGGCGATGATCAATTCCAGGTGAACCGCAGGAAAGCGCGTGTGAAAATCGGCCAGCAGCCGGGGAAGGAGGCGTTCGCCACTATTGGCGGTGCATCCGACAACTACGCGTCCCGCTACCTGGCCTTTCAGGGCCAGAATGGTTTGTTCGGCCCGCTCGGCGAGTTGCACCAGATCCCGCGCATTGGTGAGCAATTCTTCACCCGCGTGGGTCGGTACCATGCGCTTGCCGACCCGCCGAAAGAGCTTGATCGCGCCGAGTTGCTCTTCGAGCGCACGGATCTGTTGGCTCACCGCAGGTTGGGTCATGTGCAGCGCCAGCGCAGCCGCCGAATAACTGCCGGTGTCAACGACCGCCAGAAAGGTGCGCAGGTGAAAGGTGTTGAGCATGCGTTTAGCCTGCCGACCAGATCAAACGGGTACCAATCAGTTCAAGCCGAGCCTCGCCTTGTTGCTCAAGATAGGTCAGGTGCGCGCCAACGGCCCCGCTGAAAATAGCGTACTGGGCTACTCCGGCGAGGCTGTGCCCGATCATCCCGAGCACGCGACTGGTGATCTCTGCCAGATCCCCTGCTTCATTCAGGGCCGCCCGTACCAGATCCGAGGCCCCGCGCACGGCGACCTCATTGGCGGCCAGGTGCGCCCCGATCTCCGCCCGTGTCGCCACCGCCCCGTGCCCCGGCACAAACCAGTCTGCCTCTAGGGAGGCAAGGGCTACCAGCGACGCCAGTTGCGCTGCGACATCGTGTGTATACGGCACGCCGCCATGCTTCGCCAGCACCGCCGGCCCAAAAAAGCCATCAGCTGCCAGACAGACGCCATCCACAATGACCCCGATCTGCGCTGGACTATGCCCCGGCAAACCGATCAACTCAAGTTCGACCCCGGCGATCGTGGTGGGGCGCCTCGCCCCTGCGGTGACGGTCTGCCACTCGTCGAGCAGGTGGTGAACGGGCGAGCCAGGGGCAAGCACCCATTTGCCCCGCAAGGAGGCTGGTGGGCACGCCCCACCGCTGAGATAGATTGGTTCAAGCAGCGGATGCTGGATCAACGCTGCCTCGAAGGGCGTCGCATAAACCTGGAGCTCGGGGTACTGCTTGAGCAGAAAGGCATTGCCACCGACATGATCGGCGTGATGATGGGTGCTGATGATCGCCCGTGGCGTGAGCCCGGCTGCCACCAGCGCCTTTTTCAAACCGCGTGCGGCATCCTTATCAATGCCACTATCAACAATGATGGCCCCACCATCACCAGTCGCAATGACCCCCAGGTTATTGGCCCCGGGCAGGTAGGCAACGCGCCCCGATAATTGCTGTAGTGTCATGACGTGCGATCCCCTCGCATCAAGATAAACATCGCCCCGAGCAGCAGCGCCGCGCCGAGCAAACCGAGTGGCCCCAGGCGCTCTTGAAAGAGCCACCACGCCAGAATCGTCGAAGTCAACGGCTCAAACAGGGTCAGAATGCTTGCCACGGTTGCACTGGTTGTGCGCATCCCCCGTAAAAAGAGGATATAGCCAAAGGCCGTCGGAATCAAGCCCAGGTGCAACAAGAGCAACCAGCCCAGGGGCGGATAGTCGAGCACAAGACCACCGGCGAGGGCAAAGGGCAGGATCATCAGCGCGCCAGCGGTAAAACCCAGGCTGATCGGTTGCAACGGATGGTACCGTGGGGCCAGTGTACGACTGATCATCGTCACAAACGCATAACTAAGCCCGGTACCCAGCGCGAGCATCACCCCAATCATCATCTGATTGCGGTCGCGCCCCAGATCCGGCCCCCCGCCCACCAGTAACACCGTCCCGACCAGCGCAAGCACCATCGCGATCCCGACCGTCGCCGTCAACCGCTCCTTCAACAGTGGGGCCGCCAGAACTGCCACCATCACCGGGCAGGTACAGAGCGCGATCAGCACCGCCACCGTCACCCCAAGCCGCTCAATCGCCGCGAAATAGGTCACCTGGTAGAGCGCCATCGACAGACCGAGCCCCAACATCAGCCAGAAATCGCGTCCCTGAATGCGCAATCCTGCCCGTCCCAGCGTCACATAGGTTGCCAGCAGCAGCACTGGCGAAGAGAGGGCCAGCCGAAAAAAGCCCACCGACAGCGGATTGGCGTCTGAAATAAGAAAGAGCGCCCGCGTCGCAATGCCAACGGTGCCCCACAGCGTTGCCGCAATGGCAATAAAAATGACGCCCAGACGCAACTGTCCGGGCGAAACCACACTGGTTGTCATTCCAACCTCAACGCTTGACTGGTGCAATCAGGGTCGGCTCAACCTCAAGCAGACTGGCGAGGCGATTCAGACCACCAGAATTAAATGTAACCACATAGTAGGTTGTCAGCGGAAGCCGCTCGCCCGAACGAAAGCGCAGTTCAATCCGATGTTGCGAACGGCGCAACACGCGCACATCCATCGCCACCAGTTCGCTGAACGGACGTTCCAGCACCACCCGCCCGGTCATCCCATAGCGCTGAATCCTGATCAGATCACCGCCCCGGTCAAACGAAGCCAGCACCATCTCGCCGCCTTTATGCAGCGCAAACAGACCGAGGCTGATCAGCAACGCCAATGCGGTCAACCCACCAAGATCAGCCGGAGCGCGGCCATCAACCATGCGTGTGACAATATCGACCACACCGTAGATCACCAGGCCCACAAAGAGCCAGGCCATCAGCGGCAGGTAACGCACGTTCAGGTTATAACGATCACCGCTGAGTAGAAACAGGGTCATGAGAAGCACCTTCCGGTGGGGTTATTTTTCCTTTGCGGGTAAAAAAGCCCGCTGCACGGGCTTTTTTACCCGCAAAAAATAGATTATCGGGCGACGAAATCACCTCTTAAGACATGGTTTCAGAAGGGCCGGATCAGCGTTACTCTGAAACCATGCCTTGCGCTGGTAAAAAGTCGGCATTGCCGACTTTTTACCAGCGCAAAAGAGGTTGGAGGGCGGCGAAGCCGCCGCTTAACGCACCAGTTCGCGACTGATCACCAGGCGCTGGATCTCCGACGTGCCTTCGTAGATCTCGGTGATCTTGGCATCGCGGAAGAAGCGCTCGACCGTATATTCTTTGGAATAGCCGTTCGACCCGTGCAACTGAACAGCTTTGGTTGCCACCCACATGGCCGTCTCTGAGGCATAGAGCTTGCACATCGCGGCATCTTTGACATAATCAAGGCCATTATCTTTGCGCCAGGCTGCCTCGTAGGTCAACAGACGCGCTGCCTTGATCCGTGTCGCCATATCGGCCAGCGTAAAGCCAACCGCCTGGAACTCGTGGATCGGCTTGCCAAACTGCTCACGGATCTTGGTATACCCAAGCGCCGCTTCGTACGCCCCCTGCGCAATGCCAAGCGCTTGCGCCGCGATCCCGATGCGCCCTGCATTGAGGATCGTCATCGCAATCTTGAAGCCCTGGCCCTCTTCGCCGAGGCGACGCGATACCGGGACGCGGTAGTTGTCATAGGCCATCTGGCAGCTATGGGCACTGCGAATGCCAAGTTTGTGTTCCACCTTGACAATGCTGCAGCCAGGCTCGTGGGTGTCAATCAAGAAGGCCGAAATGCCCTTGACCCCTTTTGACGGGTCGGTCATTGCCATCAAAATGATCATATCGGCGTGATCGCCGTTGGTGACCCAGTTTTTGATCCCGTTGATGACATAGGTATCGCCCTCGCGCACCGCTGTCGTCTTCTGCGCGGCCGCATCGGAACCAGCACCCGGCTCAGAGAGCGAAAAAGCCCCGAGTTTTTGTCCCGAAGCGAGGGGCACCAGCAATTCACGCTTCTGCTCTTCGGTGCCAAACTTCTCGATCCCGTAACAGACGAGCGAATTGTTCACCGAAGCAATCACGCCGAGCGATGCGTCAACCCGGCTCAGTTCCTCGACCACCATCGCATACGAAATATAATCGAGCCCCGAACCACCATAGTCCTCGTTGACAGCCACACCCATCAAGCCCAACTCTCCCATCTTGCGCACAAGATCGGTGGGCCAGATACCCTCTTCATCGCGCTGAGCTGCGGTTGGTGCGATCTCTTTCTCAGCAAATTGACGCACCATCTCACGCAGCATCTGCTGATCGTCAGTCGGATGAAACTTCATTGTATACTCCTCATCCACTTCGCTAGCGCTATCGGTCAGGGCAAGCAACAGCCCCGGACTGTCTCTATTGTACCGCAGATTCAGCCTAGGTACGCCGTGGGGTTATGCCTAGGGCGATGCTTGCCTGACCCTGACCACACCGGATGCATCCTCAGCTGCGCTGAGGATGCATCCGATACCATGCCACGGTCGCTTCTATCGCCTCGGTGATCGGGGTTGGCGCCATCCCAAAGGCCTCGGTAAAGCGACTCGCGTCAACAACGAAGGGTTGCTCAAACTCGTACATCATCTCGACGCTCTCGCGTGCGCCAGGGATAAAGAGCCCGGCGAGCGCCATCATTGGTTTGTTCACGCTACTGACCTTGATCGGGTGACCGACGGTAGAGTAGAGCAGTTGCGCAAATTGGCGTTGGGTCAACGCGGGCCGATCACTCGGCACATGCCAGGCTTTGCCCAGCGCTTCGTCGTGCTCACCAAGGATCACCAATGCACGCCCAAAGTCTTCGATGTAGGTTGGGGTATGCGGCAGATCGAGCTTGCCGACGAAGCTCGCTGCTTTGCCTTGCAGTGCCGGAGAAAAGACCCGCTCACCAAAGGTCGAGTCAGTGACCCACGGGCCAAAGAAGTCCGAGCCGCGCCCGATGCTAACCGCCACCTTGCCCGTTGCATGCGCCTCGAGGGCGGCCTGGCTCATCGCGGCCCGGGTCTTGCCTTTGCGTGTGTGCGCGGCATAGGGCAGGTCTTCGGTCAATGGCTGGCCTCGCGTATCGCCATACATATAGGTATTGTCGCCGATGACCAGGCGCGCCTGGCTGCCCGTCAGACCGGTGATGACCGCCGCTTGCAGGGGCGGGAATTTCTCGGGCCACTCCCAGTAGTGCGGCTGGGCGCACTGGTAAACGACTGCCGCATCCTGCGTGACCTCGCGCACACAGTCGGCATGGTAGAGGTCGCCGGCAACGATCGCGACCCCCTCAGGGACTTCGGCCATCTGACCGCTCCGACTGACCATTCGTATCCGCTCGCCCCGGCGTACCAGTTCGTTCATCACCGCACGACCCAGTGGCCCGGTGCCAAAAATAACATGCGTTGCTGCTGTGCTCATCACCTTACTCCTAACTGAGCGGCAAAAGCCGTTACCTCATGGACAAAAAAGGCTTCCCCATCACCGACAAGCGGTTGGAGATGGTGAAACATCTCGAGCATGATCGCCCCATGCACCCGTGCCCAGCCACTCATCAGCAGCACAACCAGGGCGTCGGGCATTTCTATTGCCGAGCTCCGCTTCCACGCGGCAATGGCCGTGCTCATCTCGTCGGGAAGGTCTTGGTAGCTCGGGGGAATCTGCAAGGTACCTGCTTCAAACGTGCTTGCAAAGAGGTGAAAGAGCCCCAGAAAGGGGCGACGCGCCAACGGGATGGTGAGCTCCTCTGGGGCCTGATAGCCCGGAATAGGATTGCCATAGATCAACAAAAAGTCGGTAGGATGGCTGATCGCCCATTGCCGATAGGCCAGGCAGATTGCCATCATGCGGTCGAACGGCGGCTGGTTTCGAACTGCTGCCTCGGCTGCTTCAGTCGCCTCGGCCAGTGAGGTAAAGGCGTCAATAATCAGCGCTGTGATCAGATCGTCGAGGCTGGGAAAATAGTTGTAGATCGCCGGGGCGGTGATCGCCATCGCCCGCGCAATGCCGCGCAACGACAACCCTGCTGTGCCGTGGGCCGCCATCTGGGCGCGCGCTGTTACCTTGATCTGGTTCGCGGTTGCGGCCCCGTTGCCGCGTGCCGCTCGGACTGCTCTCGCCATCGTCGGCCTCTCCTTAGAAATAAACGGCGTTTATTTACACTGTAAGTAAATACCATGTCGGCGCATTTGTCAAGCCCCCAGGAAGGTAGGAACAGGGCGATTGCATCTTCGGTGGTGCGTGCCGCCAGGCTCGCGGATCGCTCCCATCCGCCCCCACCGTCGCCGTGAACGGCTCGGCTACGGATGGCAAAGCCGGCGTTCGCCGGCTGGATCAGGCCATGGAGGTGGCCTTTGCTGGCCAGAAGCCGAGCCGTTTACGGCCACGGCAGGAAGATGCAATCGCCCTAAAGGTAGGAAGGTAGAGCTAGGCACGATACCTTATTGCTGGAACAGCTACCTTAGTGCGCAATGGCGCAAGGTTCTGCGTGAGTTTGGCATCAAACCCATTCAGCAATTTGCCTATACCACGGGCAAAAA
>NZ_RYFF01000132.1 GCF_004138165.1 Candidatus Chloroploca sp. Khr17 | reverse complement strand
CGCAGGTCACGAGGGAAGGGAGCGGGAACCGGCAAATCTAGTTGACACCAGGCGGCAAATCTAGTTGACATTCAACAAAACACGTCGGCGCGGAACGCAGCCCGCCGCCTAAATCCATCCAGTCTGACCAATTTGCCCCGTTCCAGAAGCGCTGGTGGAGCCGGTCATCCGTGCCCCGCACAAAACAATCCAAGCGCGAGTCGTTTTGCCAGGTGAAACAATGTTCAATCGGCGGAATACCCGTGGTTCTTTTCACTCCACTGCCGATCATGCCATTGCTTGGAATGCGCCCCAACGGAGCACATTGCGTCGTGACACCCGCCTTGCTCATACACCCCGCATAGTCAAGCGCTCCATCAATGATAGTCCAACCGCCGAGAATATGATCGCGGATTGGTTGATCCACTCCGTGCAGCGAGGTCGAGAAATGCACATGGGGGCCCGTCGCACCGCCTCCACAGCCGCTCTCTGCGGACATCTGTCCCAGTGCTTGACCACGACTCACCGCCTGACCATGCCGCACCTGAATCCCTGAGACATGGTAATACCCTGTCTGCCAACCATCACCGTGGTCAATCACCACTTTATTCGCACAAGGGATGTACGCGATGCCTCCACGTGCGGCACGGATTTCGCCACTTCCACCAGCAAAGTCAACCGCTTCCTTGCGGCTGCCGTGGGATCCTCCGGTGAACGTCCACGTTTCCCCGATGGGCCAAGGCAGACTGAGTTGTGCGCCACCATGCCCGGCCAAGGCGGCGCTTTGCGCAGGCGCGATGATCTGCCGTGAGGGGAGCGCTAAACTCGCTGGTGCCTCCAGCGACCACGTCCGGAACTCTTCGCTACCATGGAATGAAACGACGGGGCCACCCAATCCGGGACGCGTCAGAAACAGATACACCTCGGGTGTGGCATCAGGCACAACCGGTGCGGCAACCGCAACCGTACCGAAGACCCATCCCGCGACTGAGTCCACAGGTTCAATGATCATCTCAGTGCTGGGGGCCTCGCCGCGCATCCTGATCAACGCATGGGTAATCGCCTGATCAAGCTCGCGATCCGTCGTCTGTGTCTGAAATCCCTGCGCAATAGAACCGATTGAGAAGAATAACAGCACAAGAAGGCTACACATGGTGAGCAAGTGCTGCATGTTACGATTCATGGTCGATCTCCCGATCTGCAAGGCACGATTGAAAACGAGGGACTGGATGAGTGACGAAGGGTTCCATCAACCTGGTAGCGCTGCATCAAGGCGCGTGTCTACGTCTATAGCATCTCCTCGACTGTACAGGGGAACACATGAAGACACACAGACAACAAGGGTACATACCTCATCAATGAAGGTGAGGACACTGAGACAATCCTAGCATGTTGCCATTACCAAAACCGATCTCTGTTTGCTATCCTCAGCACGGTTGTCAGCGATACGGATAGACAACCACGATCACCTACCTGCACAACATGGATAAACACCTCCACCGTTGGCGTATTTCGTTGGTGGGCAGGCGTGCATAACGCAACGACAGGGTCGATCCCTTCATTGCCGAGTCGTGGGATGGACACATGGATCGTGGTGAACAAGCGCAGCATGGGTTCGGCGATGGCCCGGGCGGTGGCCCGTTTGGAATTGCCCAATGTCAGCCTGGGAGCGTCCATTGCAGGCCGCGCCGCCGCGCCGTCAGGCCATCGCACATCCAGCGATCATCATCATTGTGGTCAACCATCCACAGCAGGCCATCACCGACGCCGGGAGGAAGTGCGAGAACGTTATGTGAGTTTCGCCGGTAATTCTCATGGTCGTTGATCACCTGCGGGCTGCACCGCGTGCGCGTTCGGGCGACCCACCTGAACCGCAGAGAAGCGGGCCGGTTGCCGCGCAGAACTCCTACGCGACGGAAAACCGTTGAGGTCTCCCTCGCATTGGGATAACCCGTCCCTTCGAGGACAGGGTTCGAACGGAGCTATGAGGCGACAACAGAGCGGGTGGCCGCATGCATGGCCTACGAAGCCGTGCGGCTTTCGCCTCTACCGAGCAGCATCCCCCCATCATACGACCTGCGCCGCGAGCCGCCTGTGTGCGCGGTGACTGCACCGGGCCGCCCGTGCCTGCGCTGCTCGCGCCGGGGCCGAGGTACCGCAGCGCGACAGACGCCAAGACGCAAAGGCACAACGGCGCAACGCAGATCCCGCAACCCTTTGCGCCTTCGCGCCGTGGCGTCACACAAACCAGTCGTATGCGAAACCTACCCCTCGGGCGGCGCAGCGACGGGCGGGCGGGCATCGTCGACCAGCGCCCGCAGCGCGTCGAACAACTCAACCGAGAGCAAGACCGCCGTCGGTTTGCCCTTCTGCGTGATCACCACGGGGCGCTGCTGCTGCGCCGAGCGTCGGATCATCGCCGCCAAGGAACTGGCCGCTTGGGAAACAGGGAGCACGCCGTGCTGCAAGTCAATATCAAACATATGTCGGGTGGAAACGGGCATCGGGTTGGTTCCTTTCGTGCGGTTGGGTGGCCGGGGGCCTGAGAGAACAACGGCATACGCTCATGTGGCGTCATCCTACCACACCCTCGCATCCGTTGCCAAACAAACAGGGGCAAAGGGAGCAACAAATCCGCTGCTATGCCTGTGAGCTAATTCAGTGGGCCACGACGGAAGACCCCGCCTAGCCGCGTTCCCAGCGCCAGCCTCTGAGCGCGGCTGGGACGCGCTAGTTCCTGCGGGCGTAGCCACCGCACACGGACTATTTGGCTTTCCGTAGCCGCACATAGACCACTTTCGCCCCAGGTTCGCCGCGTGCGGCAACGTCCACCAGATCGGA
>NZ_RYFF01000042.1 GCF_004138165.1 Candidatus Chloroploca sp. Khr17 | reverse complement strand
ACCTTAGATCGTAGCTTGATGAGTGTGGGGCGGCACACTCTGAAGCCCAGGTGCTTTAGCCCTGGGAGCCGTCACATCAAATGCCCCATGCGTTCGCGTTTGGTCTGAAGATAGGGCTGGTTGTGGACATTCGGCGGCACGTGTGCCGCACAACGCTCGACAACAACGATCCCGTGCTGTTGCAGATCCTGGATCTTCAACGGATTATTGGTCATCAGCGCCACCCGCTCCACACCGAGGTCGGCCAGAATGGCGGCGGCCCGACTATACTCGCGCATATCGTCAGGCAACCCCAGGGCCCGATTGGCATCAACTGTATCCAGACCATCGGCATCTTGCAGCGCATACGCACGAATCTTATTCACCAACCCGATGCCACGCCCCTCCTGACGCAGATAGAGTAACACCCCCCGCTGCGCCGCCTGGAGTTCGCTCATGCTCTGCTGCAACTGCTCGCCGCAATCACAACGTTGCGACCCAAATACGTCGCCGGTCAGACACTCAGAGTGCAACCGTACCAGCACCGGTGCGGAACCGGCGAGATCACCGACGACCAGCGCGACATGCTCCAACCCACTATCGTCAACATACACATGCATCTGAAACATGCCATAACGGGTCGGAAGCGTGGCGCTGGCAACAATCTTCACACTAGCTCGCAAACTCTCAAGCATGGGGGGTCCTCATTTCATCTATGGGCTTTCTGACAAAAAACAGCCGTAGTTTGACGCAAAGGCGCGGAGGCGCAAAGGTTTGATGCGCTCAGCTATTTCCTATTTCCTATTTCCTATTTCCTATTTCCTAGTCTAGCCTTTCGAAGCGGCCTGTTCCCTTGAAGACCGCAGCGGGCGCAACGTGGCTGCTGCGACAAGGAACGCCAGGCCGGCCAACCCACTGCCGAGCAGATACGGGGCACCTGGCCCGGCCAGATCAAACGCCAACCCTGCCAGCAGCGGCCCGATGATCAGGGTCAGGCTCAAGAGTGCCTGGGTACCGCCCATCACCGCCCCCTGGCGCTGTTCACCGGCGCGCTGTGAGACCAGCGCGGACAACGAGGGGATGGCCAAACCCAACCCGACCGCCATGATGCCCACCAGCGGATAGAGCAACCAGGCCTGCGGTGCCAGCGCGATCAACAGCAACCCGATGGTCATTAACCCCAACCCTGCCAGCACCAGCGGCGCCTCCCCCCACACCGGCTGAAGTTTACCGATCAGAAAGCCCTGCGTCACGACGGCACACACACCGACAAACGCAAAGAAGATTCCGTTCTGCAGCACGTCCCAGCCGAAGCGTACCGTACTGAACAGCGGAAAGTTGCTCTGCAACCCGGCAAAGGCCAGGTTCAGCAAAAAGATCGCCACCAGCAGCAACCTGATCCGGCGCAGGGTCAGCGCCTCGGCCAGTTGCGCAGTCAAGTTGAGCAAGTGCAACGGCTGATGGCTCCGTCGCTCGGGTGGGAGCGACTCGGGCAAAACGATCAGAGCATAGAGGGTATTGAGGGCCGCAAACGCCGCCGCAGCCAGGGCCGGCACTGCGAGACCGTAGCTACTCAAAAGCCCACCCAGGGCCGGACCCAGCATAAGACCCAACCCGAAAGCAGCCCCGATCAACCCCAACCCACGCGCCCGATCCTCCGGCTTGGTCGTATCGGCAATATAGGCCTGAGCCGTTGGAATACTCGCGCCGGCCATGCCGCCCAGGCCAATCGCCAGAAAGAGCAACCCCAGCGTATCCGACAGCCCGAGCAACAGGTAGGCCACACCCGAGCCAGCGATACAGCCAATCAGCACCGGACGACGCCCGATGCGATCGGAAACGGCCCCAAGCAGAGGGGCCATAAAAAGCTGCATCAGCGCATAGAGCGCACTAAGCAGACCAACCAGCAGCGCACTTGCCGAATATTCACGCACCAGAAACGGCAGCAGCGGCACAATCATGCCGTAGCCCAACATATCGATAAAAACAGAAGCGAACACAATTGCCAGGGGCGAGCCACGCCGAAGACGGGCAAGAACATGCTTCATGCTTGACGCAACCCTTCGATGAGACGGCGCGCCTCGGACTGTACGGCAGCACCAAGGTCGGGAAGCGTCGCTGACAATGGACGCCCAAAGCTAACACGCACATGTACCCGCCTCAGTTGTGGGCGCAACAACTGCCAGATCGCGGCAAGCCAGCGCTGATCCTCGGGACGACGGCGCAAACGAACGATCGGATGCCGCAGCGCTTCAGGGGCAATCACACCACCCACAATCACCGGCACAACCGGAATCTGACCACCCAGACGCGCAAAGAGGCCAACGCTTGCCGACCAGTGGGCTAGATCCGTGATTGCACGTGCATCAATCAGCGGATCAGGCTCAATCCGACCGGCGGGAAAGGTCAGGATCGCCCCACCCTCCCGCATATGCCGCGCCGCTGTGCGCAACACTGCCACCCGCTCGCCCGGTTGCCCACCCACCGGGATCAAGACCGACCTGATGTTTGGCAAGCAGCGCAGGAAGGGCCGGGTAATCGCCGGCACGCGCAGGTCTTCACGCTGAATCCCGGCAAAGAGCGCCATCGCATCAAGCATCCCGGGATGGTTCGCCACCAGCAACAACGGCCCATCAGGCAACGGATCGCCCAGCACCGTGAACCGTTCGGCCCACCGACCAACCATCCAGGCCCCACCAGCCACCAGACCGGCGGAACCCACCAGTTGGTCGAGCGCCGCGACTTCGCAGGCAAAGCGCTGTGCCGTAGGGCGACAGAGGATTTCGAACAGGCCACGCAACGGCCACTCCCGTTGTACTCCAAACGCGGCCAATATATCGGACGTATTGAGATGGGTTAACTCGGCAAGTGAGGCAGGGGGGAACCCTGTCGGCACATTGCTGGGCGCAGAGGCGCGTGCTGATTGACGATTGTCCATTAATGTTTATGGCAAAGGAATAAATTGTATCTTATTTCACTATACCATAGCCTTTTCGCCGGTGAGGGATGTGTATCGTTACACCCGTGCACGCCATCAGTGCGTTGGTGCCGCTTCACTTTGTGAAGTGCGCCGTCGGAAAGAGGAGCTCGTCACCAAGACGCTGATGGACGCCCAGGAGCGCCTGACCAAGGAGATCATCTACTGGAATCAGCCTGTCGTTGAGCTCCAATTTCAGGAAGAGGCAGTGTGGCGATGGCATCGAGTCCCGCGTTCCCTGCCGAGGGCCGGCTGCGCTTCATCGAGGTCAAAGGCCGCATCCACAGTGCCACGAGCGTGATCGTCGCCAAGAACGAGAGCCTGACCGCGCTCAACAAGCCCGACGCCTTTATCCTAGCTTTGGTCGAAGTGCCACCGGCAGAATGCGCCGAAGGGCGACGCTTTCGCGACCGGCATCGCCGATGAACGCGACCGCGATGTCACCGGCGCAGGTTGTGTGGTACGCTACGTACGTCAACTCTTCACCCGCGAACCCGACGTTGGCACCACATCACGTCGTGCGCACCGTCACCGAAAACAGTCGGACGCTGAAGTTGCTGAAGTTTGAACAGGCTGGTTTCGAGGAAGATTAGCACGACAAAGGAAGGCCCAATTGAAATCAACTCCACACCTTCTCAGCGACCTGCAAGATCCGGCGGCACCCGGTCAATGGCGCGGGTTTAGTGATCGCGTCATGGGCGGCCTCTCGCGGGAAGAGGTCACCATTGACACCATCGAAGGACAGCGCTGTCTCCGTTTACGCGGCGAAGTTCGCCTCGAAAACCAGGGCGGCTTTGTACAGATGGCCTTGCCCCTTGACGCAACCGGGCACCCGCTTGATGCACAGGCATATACGGGCATACGTCTGAGCGTGTGGGGCAACGGCGAAACCTACCGGGTTCACCTGCGCACCACTGCCTGCCGTCGGCCACAACAATTCTACTGGGCCGAGTTTCGCGCCCTCGCACAGTGGCACCTGGTCGAACTGCCCTTCACGGCCTTTACCCCCAAATGGCTCGAAACGCCCCTCAACCCCGGTGCCCTCACCCGCCTCGGCATCGTCGCCTACGGGCGTCAGTTTCATGCCGACATCGCCATCGCACGCGTCGCCTTGTGGTAGGTGTGCTTGCCCTCATACCCTTCATCATTTTTGCTGAAAAAGCCAGCAAAGCTGGCTTTTTCAGCAAAAGAAAGCCTACGCTAAGGCACGCTCGAGGGCCGCAGCACGGGCTGGGCTATACGCCCCACTCTCGCGCCAGAAGATTGCGCCCTCGCGGTTAACCAGCAACAGCGTAATTGACGCTGTTGACTTGATCTGCAGCGCCGAACGAACCCGGTTGACGTCGGTATAGACCGTCAGGGTACGATCACGAACCACTGCATTGGCAATCGTGGAAGCCATGCCCCCATCAATAAAGGGGCGGGCAAGGTTATAAAAGTTGCTAATAATCGGCAACTCATAGACACGCAAACCAGGGTAAGTAGCCATTTGCTGATCAAGATAAGGAAACCAGGAATCAACCTGTACCTGATGCCAACGCTGAAAGGCAACCAGCGCCAGGTTGCGCTCGCCGCCAAAACCTGCGGGAAGTGTGAGCGTTCGTCCATTCAGATTACGAGCCTCGACAATGGGAAAGCTTGCATTATTCAAGGTCATTTTTCTCTCTCCCTTCTGTCCCATATCTTTATTGTACCCTGGTTTCACCTGTTCTGTGGAGGGGTTTGACCTGTTCTGTCAGGGCGATTGCATCTTCCGGGTATGCACCCCGCCAAGGCATCCGCAAGGGCACCCCTTGCGGGTGCCCCGTTGTCTCCAATAACGTTACGCCTTCGCGCCTTTGCGCCTTTGCGTCAATTGCACCTTTGCGCCTTTGCGTCAAAAAAACCGTCTTCTTTGCAAGGTATTGCGTCTAAGACGATCACCTGGTCGCTAATCAGCCCTGAGACTCAAGGCATAGAGGGGTGCCTATGTAGTATCATGACCTTGTGGCGATCAGCGCAAAACGTGTGAGGAGCATTGGCATATGACACACTATGACTTCATTATTGCGGGCGGTGGGGCAGCCGGGCTGAGCCTTGCCTACCAGTTGATCAACAGCCCCCTGCGTGACTCCTCGATCCTGGTCATTGACAAAGGCAACAAGCAGCGCAATGACCGTACCTGGGCTTTCTGGACTGACCAACCCACCCCGTTTGAACCGATTGTCTATCGGTCGTGGGAACAGTTGCATCTGGCTGATGATGAACGTGGTCAGGTACTTGATCTGCACAACTATCGCTATCAGATGATCCGCGGTATCGATTTCTATCAGTTTGTTCACGCCGCGTTGCAGGCTTGCCCACATGTGACCTTGCTGCAAGGCCATGTCGAGCAGATCATTGATGGCCCACAGGTTGCGCAGGTCATTGTTGGTGATCAGATCTACACCGGCACATGGGTCTTTGATAGCATTTTCCGCCCGAGCGAACGCCTAGATGACGAGCGTTACCAGTACCTCCAACTCCATTTCAAGGGCTGGGAGATCGAAACGGCTACCGATGTCTTTCGCCCCAACGCCGCGACCTTGATGGACTTTCGCACCCCACAGGCGGGTGAAACGCGCTTCTTCTATGTTCTGCCTTTCTCACCGCGCCGTGCGCTGGTCGAATTCACCGTCTTCTCTGATCAGCGCTTTAGCAATCAGGCGTATGCCGAAGCCTTGCATGAATACCTGGCGCATGTCTTGGACGTCACGGCCTATCAGATTGTCGCTGAAGAACAGGGCGTCATTCCCGCAACCGATCAGCCCTTCCCGCGGCGCATTGGTGAACGCGTGATGACCATTGGGACCAAAGGTGGGCGCGTCAAGCCAACGACCGGGTATGCCTTTGTGCGCATCCAGCAAGATACTGCCGCGCTTATCCAGTCCCTCATCTACTATGGGCATCCCTTTGATGTGCCTGAAGATGCCCGCCGCTATCGCCTCCTCGATACCATTATGCTCGAAATGATGGATCACTATGGTGAAGAACTCAAATCGGTCTTTACTAACATGTTCGAGCATAACCCGATTCAGCGGATCTTGCGTTTCCTGGATGAAGAAGCTACCCCGCTCGAAAATCTTCAACTGATCGCAACCATGCCGCCCTGGCAATTTATTCAGGTCGCGCTTCAATGGCAATTGACTCATAACAAGCACATGCATCCCTTTGCCCGGCTGATTCAACCCCCGCCTGATTCCCATCCCGAACACTATGATGCCGAAGGCGATGGGTGGTTACACAATGCGGTGCGGATGTTTTAAGTAGCGAATCCATTGCTTAAAACATCTGCACCACGCTGCGCAAAAGATACAACGACCCAACAATCCTATTGCGCAATGTGCATACCTATGCTATACTATCCCGAGAAATCAGACTGCCCGATGCTTGTTCTGTCTATGCACCAGCGAAATCCTGGTAAACTGGCAGCCTCGATTGTCCCCCATTGGTTCCCTTTTTCCCTTGGCTCTTTTGTGCAATCAGATAACCTCTGTAGCTGGTTACGTGTATGTGTAGAGCCATACTACGGCTCTTGAGCCCTTGTGTCTCCACTCTGTTCGTTGGGGTCTATCGCCCCTGCGCCTCTGGCGCACCCGCAGGTGACGCGGCGCGCTCTCACGCCACGGTGCCTCTGCGTCTCTTCGTGTATGGTGCGACATCCTCGCCCGATCTTCTTCCCACCAAATCTATGTGATGCATGTGACCAACCCCAAGGAGAGCACGATCGTGAACGTTGGTGAATTAGAGCTGAAAACGCTGCATGATCTGCGCGAAATGGCTCGCAAGCTTGATATTACAGGCTATAGCGGTCTCAAAAAGCAGGATCTTATCTTCAAATTGCTCCAGGCTCAGTCAGAAGAGCAGGGCAATACGTTTAGTGATGGTATTCTTGATGTTGTGTCCGATGGCTTTGGTTTTCTGCGTGGCGAACGGATGCTGCCTGGCGCGGATGATGTCTATGTCTCGCAATCACAGATTCGACGTTTTGGGCTGCGTACCGGTGATCGCATCTGGGGCCAGATTCGCCCTCCTAAAGAGAGCGAGCGCTTCTATTCGCTCCTCCGGGTTGAATTGATCAATGGCGTTGATCCCGAGACAGCGCGCAAACGCCCCCTGTTTGATCAGTTGACTCCGATCTTCCCCAATCAGCAGATTAAGCTTGAAACCGAGCCGAATTTGTTGCATACACGCCTAGTTGACCTGATTGCCCCGATTGGGCGCGGTCAACGTGGTTTGATTGTGTCACCCCCCAAAGCCGGCAAGACGATGCTGCTCAAGGCTATCGCCAATGGCATTTCGACCAATTATGCCGATTGCCATTTGATGGTGCTCCTCATTGGCGAACGCCCCGAAGAGGTGACTGATATGCGTCGCTCGGTTAAGGGCGATGTGATCTCTTCGACGTTTGATGAGCCGGTTGAGGATCATACCAAGGTCGCCGAGATGACCCTCGAGCGAGCAAAACGCCTCGTGGAAGGCGGCCAGGATGTGGTGATTTTGATGGACTCGATTACCCGCCTCGCCCGCGCCTATAACCTCGATATGCCCCCCAGTGGCCGCACCCTCTCTGGCGGCATCGATCCCGTCGCGCTCTATCCGCCCAAACGCTTCTTTGGGGCCGCACGTAATATCGAGGACGGTGGCTCGCTGACGATTATTGCTACCTGCCTGGTTGATACCGGTAGTCGCATGGACGATGTCATCTACGAAGAGTTTAAAGGCACCGGCAATATGGAACTGCACCTCGACCGCAAGCTCGCCGAGAAGCGGATCTTCCCCGCGCTCGATATTCAGCGCTCGAGTACCCGCCGCGAAGAGTTGTTGCTGCCGCCCGATGCTCTCCGCCAGGTCTGGACGCTGCGCCGGATGGTAAGTATGCTCGGTGATAACGAAGGCACTGAGTTGATGCTGACCCGGATGTCCAAGACCAAGACGAATATCGAGTTTCTTGCTACACTAAGTAAAGGCGGATAAGACATGATGCTGAAATGAGGCTTCTTCTGTGCAACGTTTTGACTCTATTATCGCTGGCGGTGGTGCGTCAGGCCTGAGCCTGGCGTATCATCTTGGTAAAGCAGGTCTGCATAATCACCGTATCCTTCTGGTTGATCGCGAAGTCAAGGTTCGCAACGACCGTACCTGGTGCTTTTGGGAGGTGGGCGACGGTGCCTTTGAGCCGGTGGTGTTCCGCAGTTGGGAACATCTCTGGTTTCATAGTGAGACGCATTCGCAGCGTCTCGCGATTGCGCCCTATCGCTATAAGATGATCCAGGGGCTCGATTTTTATCAGTTCCTCGAGCAGTGGCTGCAAACCCAGCCTCAGATTACTCGTCTGCACGGGTCGGTGGATCGCATTGAAGATCAGCCCGATGGGGTGACGGTCTGGGTTGATGGGCAACCCTATCAGGGGAACTGGGCATTCAATAGCATTATGCGCCCGCAACCCCAACTACCCGGTTATACCTACTGGCTTCAGCATTTCAAGGGCTGGGTCATTCGGACGCCTGCGCCGGCTTTTGAGCCAGCAGCGCCAACTTTTATGGATTTCCGTGTCCCGCAAGAGCACGATGTCCGCTTTGTCTATGTGCTGCCCTTTGATCCCTATACGGCCCTGGTTGAGTTTACCTATTTTTCGCCGACGCTGGTGCCGCAAGAGGAGTATGACCGCCAACTTAAACACTATATCAGCGAACGCCTTGGCTTGACCAGTTATGCGATTGAGCATTGCGAATTCGGGGTTATTCCGATGAGTGATGCGCCCTTGGTACGCCGACCTAGCCCCCATGTGCTCAATATTGGCACTGCCGGAGGGCAAACCAAGGCTTCGACTGGGTATACCTTCCAACGCATCCAACGCCAGTCCGCGCGAATTGCCGCGAGTATGGCCTTGACGGGGCAGCCTTTCTACCGCGAACGGGCATGGAATCGCCATGCGGCGATGGATAGTGTCTTGCTCAAGGTGCTTGATACCGGGCGTGAGCGCGGGGCCGATTTCTTTAGCCAGCTCTTTTCGCGGAATAATCCTCGCCATGTGCTCCGTTTCCTCGATGAAGAGACGCTACTGCTCGAAGATGTGATCTTGATGGGTACCGTCAATGTGCCCGCGTTTCTAGCTACAGCGATTGAGCTCCTTGGGATCCGCCTTCGCGATCATTTCATTGAGCCGTTGCGTCGCGGGGACGGCCCCTATCCTGTTCCGGATTAGACGCTCATCTACTTCGCGTGTTAGACATGTTTCGGCATGGGGTATGCTTGCTTGACCGTTTGGAGTGCCGACTTATGGTTTTGCAGGAAATGATCCGCTATCCGCCCGATGCCGTGGGGCTGAAGCCCTCGGCTCGGGGAAGCGAAGCCCGCCTGCGCGGGCGAGACCGGATTCATTTCTGGAAGACCATCAGTCAGCTGAGTGGGAAGCCGACTGAAGTCGGCACTCCAACTGCCCCACGCAAAGGCTCTTTCTGAAACCTTGTCTGTACCCAAAAGGCCAGCACATGCTGGCCTTTTGGGTTGCTAAATCCGCTTAAGGCACGCTGCGTAGGCGCCGCATCCAGCCTGCAAGAATAAGCCCATAGTAGCCGAGCATGATCCAGAGCGGAAAGGGTGGAATCTGGGTCGCCGCCCACGCGGGCATGGCAAGTACCCGCGCGCCTTCGGTCAACCACGCGACCGGGAGCCACGCGAGCGGGCCAAGGAGTTGCCCCAGCGGGAGCCAGAGCAATCCGGCGAGCAGGGCCAGGGTGCACGCGGCCATCGCATACGGGACGATCGGCACCAGCAGAATGTTGGCGAGCGGGGCAACGAGGCTCAGGTTGCCAAATTGGTAGAGGATCAAGGGTAAGGTCAGTACCTGTGCCGCCATCGTGGCCGTGAAGGCTTCACTGAGCGGGGCAAAGACTGCCCACGTAAACGGACGGTGACGGGCGAGACGTTGCTCAATGGGTCGGGCAAACGCAAACAGACTCGCCGTCGCCAGCGCCGAGAGTTGAAAGCCAACATCCCAGAGGGCATGCGGGTCGGCGATGGTAAGCAGACCACACCCGCCAGCGAGCAGGTGCCACGGTTCGCGCTCACGATCCGCCGCTCGCCCAATTGCTGCCAGGCTTGCCATGACTGCGGCTCGTAAGACCGCCGCAGAGGCCCCGGTAAAAAAGGCGTAGATCCACATGACGCTCAGGGCGAGACCAAGCGCAGATCCACGTCCCATGCGTAGCCGTGTGGCGACTCCCGCAAGCAACGTGGCAACAATCGTGAAGTTCCAGCCCGAGACGACGAGAATGTGGCTGGTGCCCGTCACCGAAAAGGTGGTGTAGGTCTCGTCTGGGATGCTTGATTGAATGCCTAGCAGAATGCCGACCCCGATGGCCGCCTGTGGTTCAGGGAGCATGCGGATCATCAACTGGCGGCAGTGCTCGCGAAATTGCAGGAGCATGCGGAGTGGGGGTACCCCTACGTCACCCTCGAGCACGGTAAGCTTCGCTGGCTGGTTGAGGATCGCAAAGATGCCTCGGTGCGCCAGATAAGCGCGGTAATCGAAGCTTCCTGGGCGTTCGGCAAGCCGCGGTTGTTGCAAGGCTCCAGTGACGAACAGACGCTGCCCATAGTGGTAAGCAGGATACGGTGCCACCGTAAGTTGCACTAGGCCCTCCGCCCGACGAGCCTCGTTTCCTACGCGGACTGCCTCTATCTGCAAGACAAGCCGTTGCCCATCATCGCTGCGCCGTGGATCAGCGGCAACCCAGCCAATCATGGTCTGCTCGCCACGGCCAATCAGCATCGCAACATGATCCGCCCCAGGGGGAGGGATCGCCGTCTGATAGCGAAGCCCGCCCAGGCTCCCCACCAGGGCCAGCAGGGCTATCAGGCGTAAGTTCGGCTGCCGATGAAACAGACCCACACCGACCAACGCCCCCCCCGCAATGCTCCACATCAACACCAGCGATGGGGTTAGCATATCAGCAACAACAATGCCTAACAACCAGGCTATCACAAGGCGGATCAGCATAACACCTCTTTCTACCTCCCGAGTGATCTACCGCTCGTAGGGGCAAAAAGATACGTCATACCTGCGCCCACGGGCACCCAGACCGCGCCGGGACGGCCTGTCAACCGGATTTATCCGCTGGATGCCCGCCTCGGCAAGCATCCAGCGGAACGAAACAGCGTAGGATCACGTCTTACTCTATGAAGGAAAGCATAGGAAAGAGAGGACTGCTATGCGTTTATTTGGTCTGATAATGAGCGCCCTGTTTGTACTCACCGCATGTGGCAGCGTCGATACCGGTGCAGTCCCGGGCGTGCCAACCATAGTTGAGCGTCAGCCAGCCACCGCCACGCCCATCCCCGAGGCCGCACCCGTCCCCGAGGCAACGCTTCCACCGCAGCCACAAGCAACCCCGGTGCCGGTGCCGCCAACGGCCCTGCCTGTCACGGGCGAAGCGCCAGCCGAGTTGCTTGAACGCTTGCTGGCCGATGTGATCGCACGGACAGGTGCCGAGCGCGAGGCGATTGTCGTGATCCGCGACGAGGCTGTCGTCTGGTCGGATGGCTCACTGGGGTGCCCCGAGCCGGGCATGATGTATACCCAGGCGCTCGTTGAGGGTTACCATGTTGTTTTTGATGTGGCCGGTGTCTTCTACGATTACCGCGTCGATAGCCGAGATGCCTTCCGGCTTTGTGAAAACCCGACCGGCGAACTACCAACCGTTGCACCTACGCGGTAGGGGCACGGCGGCGGCGTGCCCCCACGGCGCCGCCCATGCCCCCAGGAATTTCAAATGGAAGAGGAGAAATAATCATGCAAACACGTTCAACAACCCTAATTGGGGTTTTACTCGGGGCCGTGCTGGTGTTGGCCCTTGTCGGCGGAGCCTTTGCCGCGATGAGTCTGCAACAACCAACCCCGGCGCAGGCGCAAGCAGGAGTTGCCGGGATGCGCCAGATTACGGTGATTGGCAATGGCGAAGTTCGGGTGGCCCCCGATATGGCAACCGTCCAGATTGGGGTCGAGACAAGCGCACCAACGACCCAGGAGGCTCTGGCGCAGAATACGGCGCAGGCCCAGGCGATCATCGATCAGATGAAACAGCTTGGCATTGACGACAAAGATCTGCAGACGAGCGGCTTCTCGATTTCACCAACCTATGATACCAATGGCCGTGCGGTGACAGGGTATCAAGTCAGCAACATGGTGATGGTGACGATCCGCGATCTCGATAATGCCGGCACGCTGCTCGATCAGGTTGTGCAGTCAGGGGCCAATCGCATCTACGGGATCAACTTTGGCCTGAGCGATCTCAAGACGGCCCAGGCCCAGGCTCGCGATGCGGCCATTCTTGATGGGCGCGACCGGGCTGATCAGATGGCGCGTACCAGTGGTGCAACCCTCGGAACAGTGCTGGTCATCACCGAAAACGTCGGCTCGGCCTCGCCCTTCCCGATGCTCGACATGGCGATGAGTGCCCGCGGCGAAGCTATGGGTGCTCCAGTCCCAGTCCAACCCGGCGAGCAGGTCATCACTGCGCAGGTGCAGTTGACGTATGAATTGCGTTAGCTGATAAACCAGTTACTGTATGCGCCGAGGCCAGCATAGCTGGCCTCGGCGCATACACTTCTCCCCGTCATAGGGATGCGACCCGCGCCCAGATCGTCGGGGCAAGGCGCTGGGCATGGGCGGCAAGGGCAATTTCGTCCAGGGTGAGGATTTCGCGGTCACGCATCAGCATCTGGCCGCCACAGATCGTGTGCGTCACCTGGCTGCCGTCAAGTCCAAAGATGATTTGCCAGGGGTAGTTGCCACTGGTGAGTGGGGTATAGGGATAGTAGTCCAAGAGAATCAGATCGGCGGCGGCCCCTGGTGCCAGGACGCCAACTGCCTGCGGGAAGAAACGTGAGGCAATCCGGGCGTTGGTTGCGACGGCCATGTCAAGCAGGCGATCCCCTGGCAAGGTGCGTGGATCGCCGCTACTGGCGCGGTGCAGCAGGTAGGCAGCGTGGATTTCGGTGAACATGTTGTTCGTGAAGCCATCGTTGCCAAGCCCGACGGTCAAGCCCAGCGCCAGCATCTGCTCGATGGCGGCGGTGCCAACGGCGTTATTCATATTGCTGCGCGGCTGATGGCTCAGCATGGTGCCAGTGGCCTGTAGCAACTCAAGTTCGCTCTGATCAACGTGGATGGCGTGGGCAGCCAAAGTCTTTGGCCCAAGCAAGCCATAGTCATTGAGGCGGGCGGCGACCCGTTTGCCACAACGCGCCAGGCTATCGGCCTGATCCGCCGGGTCTTCTCCGAGATGAATATGCACACACGCCTCAAGGTCGTGCGCTGCCTCGGCGCAACGGGTGAGCGTTGCCTCATCCAGGGTAAACGAAGCGTGCAAACCCAGGGCGGCCCCAAGCTTTGCCTCGGGTCGCTCACGCAACCGGCGCAGAAACCGCACATTCTCGGCCAACCCGGCGGCGCTGCCCTCGGGCCCATTGCGATCCGTCACCTCATAACAGAGCGCCACGCGCAGCCCCGACGCCGTCACCGCTTCTGCCAGCGCATCGAGCGACCCATCAATCGCCGACGGGCTGGCGTGATGATCGATCAACGTCGTTGTCCCGTGGCGGATCGCGTCCACCAGGCCAACGAGCGCACTATACCGGCAATCTTCGAGCGTCAACGCCCGATCCAGCTTCCACCAGAGTTGCGCAAGCACCTGCATAAAATTAGCCGGGGCGGGGCCTGGAATCGCCATACCGCGTGCGAAGGCTCCATAAAAATGGGTATGCGCACAGATCATCCCTGGCATCACCAGTTTGCCCTGCGCATCAAGCCGCTCAGCCGCAGGATAGGCCGCCTCAAGCTCAGCCATCGAACCAACGGCCACGATCAAGTCATCTTCATAATAGACCGCACCAGCAGGGATCACCCGCTGCTCGGCATCGCATGTCACGACGGTCGCATTTGTAATGAGCATATGCTTGTTCCTTGCGTTACGTTAGACGAGGTTTCAGGCTGCTTTAGCCTTCGGAGTTGTCCATCGCGTCCTGATGTGCTCGGCCTGTTTCCTAACTCCTATCTCCTAACTCCTTGCCCTTATACCAAGCCTCAGGAAAATAGGTCGCAGCTTTCTCGGCTAACCCGTATCCTTTCACATGGTTCAACGGTTCAAGATGAAAGATATCCGATTGCCAGACAGCTTCCGTGGCATGAGGGTAATATTTCAATTGACCACCAGAGTCAGGATACCATTCAAAGATGCGATTTGCATCAGCATCGTCGCCATTTAGATGCCGAGACTCTGGATGGGGATAGTACCAGTGCAACGTATCAGCCTGTGGCATATGGAGGCTGAACTGAAATAACTGATAACTCCCACGACGACTCCACAAGAGCACAAGGTAATAGCTATGCTCAATATCGACGGTACCATTGTTGTAGATGCTGGCACGTTCCTTACGTTGCTTAATAACTTCCAACAGAGTCAGGCCTATTTCCTGAGCACGCAAGTGATATTCGGCATCCGTAATCCCTTGTGCTCTGATAGCAGCCTTGAATTCACCAGCCGAATTAGACTCTTCAATCGTGACACGCCCATCACGTTGGGGGCGTGTGACACGATGTAATTCGCTGCGCATTTTGCAAGACAACCCATAACGAAGCTGTGGTTTCGCTCGATCTTGCAGCAGCACATCAAAAACAGCCTTATTCTCAGGTGCTTCACCAAGCAAGACTGTGGAGACAACTCGTTCAAAATCACGCCATCCGGGGAGCGTTGAAGGCCCAGCTTTCACCATACCACTACCATCCTGAAACGTACTCAACATGAGCCGAAGCCGCTCAATTTCATCAGCAGTTGGAGGGCGCTCAATAAAAGCCAAAGAGTCAGGTTGCGTTTGTGCTATGCTATGCTCAGGCAACTCAAGCTCATCTTTCAGGAGTTGATCAGTGCTTAGCTTAAATAGACGAGCTACACCAAGGACAAAATCAAGCGTTGGAGCCTTTTTACCGGCTTCAAGCTCACTGATGTAGCCATGTGCCGTCAGACCAAGTTTGTGGGCGAGTTGTTGTAACGTAAGGCCTTGTTGCATTCGCAAGCTGCGAAGTTTTGTTCCAAACAGTTGGGTTGGCATTGGGTTTGACATGCAAGCAGATCCATGGTAAATTGTCTCTATTAGAGACAAAATGAAAAAGGGATACCTTCATGACGGAACGTGATGATCACTACAAAGCAATCAATAGTCCCTTCAAATGGGTCGGAGGTAAATCCAGACTACGCAAATATATCGTCCCTTTGATTCCTGCCCATACCTGTTTTGTCGATGTCTTTGCTGGTGCCTCCTGGGTTCTTTTTGGGAAGCCACCAAGCCCCGTTGAAGTGCTCAATGACAAAGATGAGGATCTTATCACCTTTTTTCGGGTTGTAAAGTACCAACCGGAAGCACTCATTGAAGCATTTGACTTAGAATTAGTCTCACGTGCCGAGTATGTCCGTTTAGCCTCAGTTGAGCCTTCCCAGCTAACTGATGTGCAGCGGGCGCATCGTTTTTATTACTTGATTATGGCAGGATGGGGTGGGGAGTTAGCCTATCCACGGTTTCAAACGAGTGTCAGTGATGGTGGTCATGGCAACCGTCTGTTTGGTGCGCTGAAGACCCTTCGTAGTCGCATTGAACCAGTGCATCAACGCCTTCGTACCGTCATTATCGAGAATCTCGATTGGCGTGATTGTCTGAAACAATACGATAGTCCCACCACCGTTTTTTATGTTGACCCTCCTTATCCTGGCAATGGTTGTAATTATGCTCATAATATGCGTGATTGGGCCTCACACTATGCATTGTATGATAGCTTAAAACAGATCAAGGGCAAATGGATTATTTCTTCCTATGATATCCCCGAAATCAGAGACATCTTTCAAGCGCAAGCATACTATATTTTGCCAGTTCGCTCGTTTTCAGGTATGAAAGCCGAAAAAAACGGCACCTCCCGTGTCGAAAACCGCGAAGTCCTGGTGCTTAATTTCCGACCTGAAGCGATGCAAGCTTCTGCTGAGCAGACGCTTGAACAAGGTGCGCTTAAGCTTGATGATCACCCCGCTGCTTGACATGGTTCAAAAGGATCGGATCAGCATTACTCTCGATTCGGAGTGCCGACGTATGGTTTTTAAACATGAAATCAGGCAAACCGGAGTGCCGACTTCAGTCGGCTGAGCCGGACGCCGACTGAAGTCGGCACTCCCTGATGGAATTCTTAAAACTCATCAGTCGGCTGAGCCGGACGCCGACTGATGGTTTTGCAGTAAATGATCCGCTATCCGCCCGATGCCGTGGGGCTGAAGCCCTCGGCTATGGGAAGCGAAGCCCGCCTGCGCGGGCGAGACCGGATTCATTTCTGGAAGACCATAAGTCGGCACTCCGATGAGCGTAATGCGTTGCGCCGTTGCGCCTTTGCGTCAACACGGGTCAACCTTCTTTCCAAGGTGTTGTCGCTAGGGCCGCTTTCAGCCAGGTTTTGTGGGCAGGTAGGCTGTAGCAGCGGATGCCGGTGGCGTTGTAGATGGCGTTGATGATCGCCGGCGCTGTTGGGATCGAGTTGAGTTCGCCGACGCCTTTGGCGCCGTACGGGCCTTCCTGGGTTTCGTCTTCAACAAAGAAGAGGGTGACATTCGGGGTCTGGTTGATCTGCGGGAGTTTGCACTTGTGCAGGGTGTCGGTTTTGACCTGGCCTTCTTCCATGATGAAGTTCTCTTGCAAGGCCATGCCCAGGCCCATCGAGATGCTGCCTTCGATCTGGCCTTGCAAGCCCAATGGGTTGATCGCTCGCCCGACGTCGCTGGCCGCAATGACGTCCAGAACCCGGGTTTCGCCCGTTTTGACGTCAACTTCAACAAGCACGGCCTGGGCCGCAAAGCCAAAGGCGACATGCTGGTACTGGGCGACTTTGGGGGCAACGTATTGGTAGGCGATTTTGGGGGTACGCCCTTCGTGGCGGGCGACGCGCACGACTTCGCTCAGCGGGGCACTGTTGGTGCTGCTGCGTACGCATCCTTCGGCAAAGATTAGGCTGTCAGGGGCGGCATCAAGCATCTCGGCGGCAGTCCCGCGCAACAGGATGCGTAGTTCTTGGCAGGCGTGCCGCACCGCATTGCCCGTCACGTAGGTCTGACGCGAGGCGGTCGTCGCCTGGCCGTCGGGGGTCAGATCAGTATCGGCGAGCAACACCTCGACCTGAGCATACGGTACGCCGAGTTCTTCGGCGGCAATCTGGGCCAGCACGGTTGGCAAACCTTGCCCAATTTCCGCGGCACCTGCCCGCACAATGGCGCGTCCGTCGGCAAAGAGTTCAACTTCGGCCCCGGCGGCATCGTAGGCCCCGCTGCCATAGCCGGTGTTCTTGTACGCGCAGGCAAGGCCCCAGGCCCACCGTTTGTCACCTTCCACGGCAACCACGGGTCGCTGCGCTACCTCGGCGGCAACGCGCTCGAGGCACTCGCCGAGACCGCAGCTTTCGGTGAGCACCTGACCGGCCAGGGTCTGTTTGCCATAGGCCAGGATGTTTTTGCGCCTGATGTCAAGTGGCGCGAGGCCGAGTTCTTCCGCCAGCACATCGAGTTGGCACTCCATGGCAAAGCCGCTCTGCGTGACCCCAAAGCCACGAAAGGCCCCGGAAGGCACATTGTTGGTGTACATCGCATAGGTATTGACCCGTGCGTTCGCGACCTCGTAGGGGCCAGCGGCGTGCGTCGTGGCGCGCAGCATCACGTGCCCGCTGAGGCTTGCGTAGGCACCGCCGTCGCCATAGATCTCGACCTCGTGCGCGACCAGGGTGCCGTCACGTTTCGCCCCGGTCTTCATCCTGATGATCGTGGCGTGGCGTTTGGGATGCACTCGCAATGACTCTTCCCGGCTAAAGACCATTTTTACTGGGCGACCGGTGGCCTGTGCGCCCAGCGCCGCCAGGATCTGTACCGAGACGTCCTCTTTGCCGCCGAAGGCCCCGCCGATCAGACAATTGACGACGCGAATCCGTTCTTCGGGAAGCTTGAGCGTCGCCGCGATCTGTTTGCGGTCGTTGAAGGGGATCTGCCCACCACAGTAGACGGTGATGCGGCCATTGGCGTCGGGCACCGCCAGGCCCGCCTCGGGTTCGATAAAAGCGTGTTCAACGGTCTGGGTGCGGTATTCACGCTCGACGATGAGATCGGCGGCCACAAAGCCGGCCTCGACATCACCGAGTTCAAGGTTGTAGTGCGCCAGGACATTGCCTTGCGCGCGGCCCTCGTGGATCAGTGGGGCACCGGGAAGCGCAGCCTCTTTGGGGCCAGTGACAAGCGGCAGTGGTTCATAGGTCACATTGATCAAACCAAGGGCAGCCTCGGCGACCGCCTCGCTCGCAGCGATCACCAGCGCAAGTGCATCGCCAACATAGCGCACTTTATCGTAACAGAGCACCGGCCAGTCAATCTCGTGGACGCCGCAGTCTTTGCGCCCTGGGATGTCGTCGGCGGTCAAAACGGCCACGACCCCGGGCAGATTGCGGGCGGCAGTTGCATCGATCTGCACGATCCGCGCATGGGGTTCGCTACTCCGCAGCGTTTTCGCATGCAACATGCCCTCGACAAAGAGATCGGCGGCATAGCGGCCTGTGCCATCTACCTTCGTTTCACCATCGGGCCGCGGCACATACTGGCTGACCACCTGCAGCGGTGCTTTGACCGGCGGCGGCGGCGGCAAGGGCTGCCCCGCCACTTGCTGCACGGCGCGAATAATCGCGTTGTAGCCCGTGCAACGGCAGATGTTCCAGCGATGCGCCGCATTGATCTGCGCAAGGGTTGGAGCAGGGTTCTTTTCTAACAAGGCTATACTTGATATAATAAAACCAGGCGTACAGAAACCACACTGGGTCGCCCCCTGGTCAAGATAGGCTTGCTGCACGGGATGGAGGCTGCCATCAGGCTGGCGCACCCCCTCGATCGTCGTAATCGTTGCGTTGTCAGCACGTTGCATCGGCACCAGACACGAGCGTACCGGCTCGCCATCTTTGAGCACCATGCAACTGCCACAATGGCCCGTCGAACAGCCATCCTTGGTTCCCGTCAGATGGAGATGCTCACGGAGTACCTGCATCAACGTGGTTTTAGGTGTGACCGCAACCTCGCAGGGGCGACCATTGACGATCAGGGTATAGGTTATTTCTGGATCCATAGATTTCTCCTCGCTTGCGCACCCTGGAATGTCACAAAACCCTTTGCGCCTTTGCGCCTTTGCGTCAAATCATCAGGAAACTTCTTTCCCAGACGACTCATTTTCCAACGCTGCCGCGGAAAAGGCGTGGAAGGCAGCGGTATCAAAGGTACCGTGGCCTTCGATGTTGATGGGATGAACGCCGTCGGCGAGGAAGGTGGAAAAGCTGAGGGTGACGGTGAGCAAGCGTCCGTCCTCAGTGGCGAGGCGCACCCGGCGTGGGGCGGCGGCAAGCGCCTCACGCAGCGCCTCAACGGGTGGCTCTGGTTCAAAGCAGCCACCCCAACCAGCGGGATCGGCCCAAATCACGGCAATGCCTGTCGCCAGGAGGGTGTCATCATCTTCGGCCAGCAGATGGGCGGGGGTACGCAGCGAGAGAGTCATACCTGCCTCCCTGTGGTTTCAACAACATGGCCGGCACCACCACGTCCGGCTTCCACCGATGTGCCAAACAGCGGATGCAGCACCCCGCTATGGGTCACCTGCGGCATCAACAGCGCATCGGTTGGGCAGCGCGTCACACAGAGGCCACAGCCAAAACAGCGCTCAGGATTAAATTCGGCAAGTTTATCAACCATATAAATAGCATCATAATGGCAACTACGTTCACAGAGCTTGCAGCCAATGCACTCCTCCTCCTGATAGAGCACAGGCACGCTCTGGCGATGCGCGACGAGGGTGCGCCAGCGCTGCACACCGAGGCCGACAATATCTTGCACCGAGGCATAGCCTCGCTGATCAAGCCAGGCCTCTACGCCTGACGCCAGGCTGCCGTAGATTCTTGGTCCGCGCTGAAGGGCAGTGGTGCAGACTTGCACGGCACTAGCTCCCGCCATCAGCATTTCAACGGCATCTTCGGGGCGACTGACCCCACCACAGCCGATGATGGGCAGCGAGACGGCGCGAGCGAGATCAAAGATGCAACGCAAAGCGAGCGGCTTGAGCGCCTGTCCCGACAACCAACCCATCCCATCGCCAGTCAGCACTGGCTCGGCGGCCTCAATATCAATGCTCATACACGGGCCAAAGGCATTGACCGCGACAATGGCATCAGCCCCTGCTTCTTCGCATGCCCGTGCAATCGCCACCAGTTCGTTGCCGAGGATAGGGAGTTTGACGAAGAGGGGGAGGGGCGCGAGGCGCTTCGCCATACGGATCGTCTCAACGAGCATCGCGGGGCTGCGACTCAGATAATCGGCGGGTTGATGGGCGGCGGCATAGGCTGCCGTCGCCGGATCAGTCATGAGATCGCCCGAGGTGCGTGCATAGTGGAGTGAGATCTCAAGCGCATCGGCAAAACGAGCGACTTTTGGGGTAAGTGCGGCGATTTCGGCGGTGGTATACCCGATATTGATGATAAGTGGAATGCCAGCTGCGTGCGCCGCCTCACGGGCCTCGCCGTAATCACGGTCGATCCAGCGTTCAACGGGGTGGGCTGACCAGAGTTGATTATTGAGCATCCCGCCGCGCACCTCGCGGTAGGGCGTCAACGCGGGGGCCGGCAACGTCGAAACGGTATGGGTTACGAGCGCACCTGCCCCACCCTCGGCAGCAGCACGCAATAGTGTTCCATCGGCCACATTCGGTCCCGAACCGGGCATAATTGGCGTGCGCAAGGTTAACCCACAGAGTTCAACCGAAAGATCGGCCATCGTCTGGCTCCTCCTGTGTGCCTGGAGGCGGTCGCCCTCAGGTGTATGATAGGAAATAGGAAATAGGAAATAGAAAATAGGAAATAGGAAATAGGAAATAATTCAGCGTATCGGGACGCGACGGACACCTCCCGTCAAAGGGTTTCACCTCAAACCTGCCAGGTGTGTGCCGGGACACCGCTCCGTCCGCCTACGGAGCGCGGCGGCGCACACCTGGCAGGTTTCCGCATCATCAGACCACTTCGTTCACCCTACTGAAGGGCTTTCTTGACAGCCAGACCACGAATAGCGTAGGTTGATTGATAGCCGTGCTGGTCAAGCCAGTCGCCAAGCTGGCTAGCAATTTTACCATAGACGGTCGAGCCGCGGATGATGGCGGCGGTACAGACCTGGACGAGACTCGCGCCGGCCATCAGGAATTCGACCGCATCCTCACCCCGGTTGATTCCACCGACCCCAATGATTGGCAGGTCAACTGCTTGTGCAATGTCATAGACACACCGCACCGACAGCGGCTTGATCGCCGGCCCCGAGAGCCAGCCATAGCCATCGCTGCCCCCCAACAAGGGGTAGCCCGTCTCGATATCGAGCCCGAAGGCCGGACCAAGCGAATTGGTTGCCACAATCCCGTCGGCCCCGGCGTCCTGCGCTGCCCGTGCTGCGGCTCGCATCTCGCGCCCAAGTGGGCTCATCTTCACAAAAACAGGCACATCAAGGGCGGCTTTGGCGGCGGCAATGGCCTGGATCATCGGCGTCGCATCCTCGCCGAGATAGTGGGTCGAAAGCTCGACCGCGTCGGCCCACGGGCGCACCAGCGGTGCAAGCTGGGCGATCTCCTCGCCGCTATAGCCGAGGCTGAGGATCAAGGGAATCCCGGCCTCGTCGGCGGCGCGTCGGGCCACCGCGTATTCATAGGTGAGCCAGCGTTCGGGCGGCATTTCCGACCAGAGCTCGGTATTGAGCATGCTGCCGCGTACTTCGGCCATATGCGGCATCGGCACAGGGGCCGCATCAACCGAGATCGTCTTGGCAACGAGCCCACCTGCGCCACCGTGCGCAGCTTCGGTCAGCATGCGCCCATCGCGCACATTTGGCCCTGCCGCTGGCAAGACCGGATTGCGAAAGCGGAGGCCGCAGACTTCGACGGTAAGATCGGCCATAAGAGAATTCCCTCCGTCCTAGCGCATTGTCAAGGCCATCACGGCTTTCTGCACATGCAGACGATTTTCAGCCTCATCATACACAACCGATTGTGGCCCATCAAGCACCGCATCGGTAACCTCGATATTGCGGTCGGCGGGGAGGCAGTGCATATAGATCGCATCGGATTGGGCGAGGGCCATCCGTCGTTCGTCGGCGATCCAGTTGGTATACTTGTGTCCAATCGCCGCACTGGTCGCAGTATCTTCGGTTGTCAGCCAACACCCCCAGCTCTTGGGGTAGACAATATCGGCTCCGGCAAAGCCATCATCCATATTGTCCATGACTTGGAAGCTTCCGCCAGCCCGTCGCGCATTTTCGCGGGCCTGGTCGACAATCTCTGGCATGAGCGCATACTCGGGGGGATGCACGAGGCGCACATTCATCCCATACCGGCCCATCAGCAGGATGAGATCCTGGGGCACGCTGAGCGGCTTCTGGTAGCTACTGGCATACGCCCAACTCACGGCAATCGTCTTGCCGCGCGGATCACCTTTCTTCTCGATGATCGTCAGCAGATCGGCGAGGATCTGAAAGGGGTGATAGATATCGCACTGCATATTCAAGACCGGGACCCGGCTTGCCGCGGCGACCTCACGGATATAGGCATTGCCAACCCCCCAGTCACACTGGCGAATCGCAATGCCATCGAAGTAGCGCCCATAGATCTCGCCAATTTCGCGGGCCGTATCGCCGTGGCTGATCTGCGTTGTGACGCTATCAATGAAGGCCCCGTGGCCGCCGAGTTGGGCAATGCCTGCCTCGAAACTCGCCCGGGTGCGCGTGCTGCTAAAGAAGAAGAGCATGCCGAGCACCTTGTCGCGCAGGTAGCTATGCTCGCGCCCGACAGCCCGAGCGCGTTTGAGATCCATCGCCAGATCGAGGATTGTATCAATTTCGTCCTTCGTCCATTCCTGGGTCGTGATGAGGTCGCGTCCGCGTAGGTTGGTTTGCATGAGGTGTCATTCTCCCGAGAGGCCTGAGATAAGAAACAAAACCTGCCTAAGATCACACAGGTCTTCAAGACCTGTGCGGTCTCACACCCTACTTCCTCTTTTCTATCTTCTAAATCCCTGTCTTAGAGCAAGGCCGGCAATAAGGCATAAAAGGCGGTTGCTTGCACTACCTCGTCGAGGCTAACGCTGTCGTTGGTGGTGTGGGCAGTAACTTCGTCGCCAGGGCCAAAGCCGATCGAGGGAATACCGGCCTTGCCCGCCCAGTAGATGCCGTTGGTGCTAAAGTTCCATTTGCCTGCCGCTGCGGGGGGTAGACTGATGGCTTCGCGGGCGTGCAGGCCGGCCTGCACCAGGGCATGGTCTTCTTCGATGGCCCACGCCGGGAAGTATTTGTCGACGGGGAAAACAAAACCGGTGTAGCTCGGCTCATCATAGAAGAGTTCTTCAATGACGATGCTGTCGCGCTGCTCGGCAGGGATTAGCGCTTCGAGTTGCGCAACGACCATCGTTTTGGTTTCACCAAAGGTCATGCGCCGGTCAATAAAGATCGTTGCTTCGTCGGGGACGGCGTTGAGCGAAGGTGTTTTGACGTGCATGTCACTGACGGTGATTTTGCCGTGCCCGAGGAAGGGGTGATCGCCGAGTTCAGGTTCCAGCGTGCTGATCGCCTGGATGATCGGGAGCAACTTGTAAATCGCGTTGTCGCCAAGGTGGTTCGAGGCAGCGTGGGCACTCTTGCCGCGGGCGGTGATCTTTAGTTCGAGCCGCCCTTTGTGGCCGCGGTAGACCTGCATGCATGTTGGTTCGCCGATGACGACAAAATCAGGGCGAATTTTGGGATCAACTTCAACAAAGCTATTGGGGGCAATGCCGTCGCACCACTCTTCCATGTTGCCAAAGTAGTACATGGTAAAGCGGTCAGGATCAATCAGGCCGAGTTCCACGCCCAAGGCAATGCCGTAGATCATGCCAGGGGTCGAACCCTTCTCATCGCAGGCCCCGCGTGCATAGAGCACACCATCCTCGATTTTGCCCTCAAAAGGGTCCCATTGCCATGCGTTCGGGTCGCCGATGCCAACCGTATCAAGGTGGCTATCGTAGACAATCACCGTTGGCCCGTGACCCATGCGCCCGAGGATGTTGCCCATCACATCAAAGCGCACGTCTTCGAAACCGAGGGTGCGCATTTCGGCGGCCACCCGCTCACCGACTGCCCCGAGCTGGCTCTCCATACTCGGGATCGCACAGAGTTCACGTAAAAAATCGATCAACGTCTCGCGTCGTGCCGTAACTGCGGCTTGCAGTTCTGCAAGTTGGGAAGGGGAAGGCATAGGCACTCCTTTAGGGATGACCACCAATATACCGATTGATCATCTGCATCCAATAAGGCCAGTCGTGGCACCAGCCATCCCAGAGGCGGAGCGCATTGCCGACGCCCCGCTCCCAGAGTTGCCCCGAGAGCAATTCGTTCGACCAGGCATTGGGGTCGTCGCGCCCGGTCACCAGGATGATCTCGGTCGAGCGCAAGCGATCCAACGTCCAGGCATCAGCGATATTCGGCACAAAGTCAACTGGATTATGAAAATAGAGACCCTGGGTATAGTGGCTAAAGAAGCGACGCAGGTCATAGAGACCACTCATGCCAATGACGCGATTGACAACGCCAGGGTGACGCAGGGCAAAAATGACGGCCTCGGTCGCCCCAAACGAACATCCGGTGGCGATCAAGAAATGATTCGGATTCAGACCACGAATCAACGGCAGCAACTCGGTCAATAAATAGTGTTCGTACTGCTCTTCACGCCACATCCGCGCATCAGTATCAACGGCATAATTGTACCAACTCTCCCCAAAAACACTATCAACACAGAAGAGTTGAAACCAACCTGCGTTGATCTGATACTCAAGCGCAGTGACCATATGACGATCTTCAAACTCATAGAAACGCCCGTGTGAGGTCGGAAAGACAATCACCGGTGCCCCGCCATGCCCAAACACGACCAGTTCCATATCACGCCCAAGTGACGGACTGTACCAACGATGATACGTGCGCTGCAAGCTCCTACCTCCCGCAAGCTACTCAAAAGAGGCGAACAAAGCCTAATACGGAAAGAAATCTTCGGGCAACAGGTGTGCCCCTGTCAGGCGCACCCGCACTGCTTCAGGCTCACGCGAGACAGCTTGAATGACGGCTTCAAGAAAACGGTCTTCATGTTTCCAGCGCACGAGATCACCAGGGCGGAGATCATAATGCGTGGGGCGGGTATAGCTGCCGGTACAATCAATCAGCACGTCGTGCTCGTCACGGTGATCCACGGGCAAATCCGTATACCGCAGCCCGTAGTTGCGGCGAAAGACGCTGATCGTTGTTAACGGAGGGATCGGGAGCATCGGCTCACTCTTCGCTAATCGTTATCCCGAGGATCATCTCACCGGGACGGCTGAGGTCGGCAGGGTTCTGCGGGTCACGGAGCGGAATGCCATTGACGATCTCCTGGCCTTCAATGACGCGCCCAAAGATTGTATACTGACTATTAAGGTGTGGCGCAGCCCCGGTCGTGATAAAGAACTGCGAGCCAGCACTATCGGGATCAGCCGAACGAGCCATCGCGAGCAGGCCGGGTTGATCAAAGAGAATCTGATCGGTGAATTCAGCAGGAATGCTATACCCGGGGCCGCCTGTCCCATCACCCGAAGGGTCGCCACCCTGGGCCATAAAGCCAGGCAGTACGCGGTGCCAGGTCAGTCCATTATAGAAGTTGTTGCGGGCCAAAAAGACAAAGTTATTGACCGTCTGTGGCGCAATGTCGGGCAAGAGTTCAACGATAACCGCCCCACGCGGGGTAATGATCGTCGCCAGGTAATTCTTTGCGGGATCGATTGTGAGAGGTGGCGGCGCACTGAAGGTGTAGGTGGTAGCCGTTGGCAGGGTCGCCTGAACCTCGCCAGGAACAGAGGGTTCAGCCGTGGGTGCGACCGAGGCGCTTTCTCCACCAGAACGGTTGAGCAGGATCGCACCAACAAGAATGAGGACAAGCACCACAATGACGGCCGAGAAGACACCGGGCAGGCGATTCGCCGGTTGTTGAGGGGCAGGATTTTTGGAACGTGACTGACTCATAAGTTACCTTGATTACCTTCGATTACCTTTCACTGGATGCGAGAGCACCGTTGCTGCTCGACGCAGCACAGCATTGATGAGTATACCACATGCAAAACCAGGCAAGGAGAGCATATGTTACCCCTGGGCCTTTGTCTTCCCACGTTTGGTGTGCGGTACGTAGAAGTCCGTTCGGCAGCCCTGGCCGCCGAGTCGCTTGGCTGCGATTCGCTCTGGGTCTGGGATCATTATGTGTCGTGGAACGATCCGCGTGAGTCGGTGCTCGAGGGCTGGACAACCCTCGCCGGTCTGGCCGAAGCGACACGCTCGATCCGCCTTGGACCGCTGGTGGCGAATAATACCAACCGTCACCCCGCACGACTGGCGAAGGTTGCCGCCACGTTACACGAACTCGCCGATGGTCGCCTGGAACTCGGTCTCGGCGCGGGCGGGCTTGCTGCTGAACAGATCTCTTTTGGCATTGACCAGGGTGATCGTGCCACCCGGACAGGCCGCCTCGAAGAGGCTCTCCAGATCATTCCGGCGCTCTGGACGGGCGAGCCGGTGGATTTTGCCGGGCAACACTATCAATTGAAGGGGGCGATTGCGTCGCCTCGGCTTGATGCGCCGCCGCGCATCATTGTGGGCGGGCGCAGCCCAGCGTTGACCCGCCTGGCCGCACGGTACGCGGGCGGGTTCAATGTGGAATGGCGCTTCCGCGACCGATTTCCGCAGTTGCTGGCGATCCTCGAGGCAACGCTGGCCGACGTGGGGCGCAGCCGGGCCGACTTTGATCTGTCGATCCATGCGCACTGGCATGATCTGGCTGAAGCACCGGACGCAACGCTCGCAACCTGGGCGAACCTCGGCTTCAACCGCGCCCTCGTGATGATGCCGCTGCCCTTGCCGATCAAAGCCTTGCAACGACTGTTGCGTTGAGGCCCTCGGCTAGCGTAGTGGTCGCATGGTAGCCCGTGCGTTCCGCGAAGAGCGTCACATCGGCCCGCGAGTGGCGCACTTCGCCAGGACGTGGGGGCAAAAAGATCGGCTCGACCTTGACCTGCAACGCAGCCCCGATCAACAAAGCCAGTTCACGCACACTCGCCTGGCGTCCGGTGCCAATATTGAAGACGTCCCCGGCCACATGATCACTGCGTGCCGCCGTCCAGAGCGCCTGCACGACATCGCCGACAAAAATGAAATCGCGTGATTGCAAGCCATCACCAAAGATACGTGGCTGCTCACCATCCCGGAGTGCAGCGACAAAACGGGGCACCACGGCCGCATAGGGTGAGGCCGGATCTTGCCCCGGCCCATAGACATTGAAAAAGCGCAGCGCGACGGTCGCTAGCCCATACAGATGCTGGTACAACTGGCCGACCTGTTCAGCGGCAAGCTTGGTGCTGGCATACGGTGAGAGCGGCTGCACCGGAGTTTGCTCGCTCACCGGCAACTGCTCGGGATTGCCATAGACGGCACAGGTCGAAGCCTGCACGACCCGTTGCACCCCGTGACGACGGGCCGCCTCGAGCACATGCACTGTTCCCAGCACATTGGTCGCATAGGCCTCGGGCGGGTGGTCAACCGACGCGACCACCGAGACCATCGCGGCGAGGTGGAAGACCAGGTCGGCCCCGTGCATCGCCGCTGCGACCCCCTTGGCATCGCGGACATCGCCTCGCGTAAACTGCACGGCCTCGCCATACCCGCTGATCCGCTCGGGACGACCACTGCTCAGATCGTCAAAGACATGCACTGTGTGGCCTTGCTGGACCAGATGCTTGACGAGATGTGAGCCAATGAAACCGGCCCCGCCAGTCACGAAGATCTGCATAGAATTTCCTAGAGGACAACCTCACGATACCAGTGCCAGAAGCGTTCGAGACCCTCTTCCACGCTGGTACTGCTGGCATAGCCAAGCAGGCGAGCGGCCTTGCTCGTGTCAGCAAAGGTCAGCGGTGGCTCGGTCGCGGGCAACGGACGCACCTCGATCTGCGCCTGCAGGCCCGTGATTGTTTCGAGCAAGCGCACAAACTGCTGCATCTCGACAGGGCTCGCATTGCCGAGATTGAAGATCTCGTAGGGATGCGGTTGGTCGAGCGCAGCCAGAACGCCGCCAACGATATCATCAATATACGTATAATCGCGAAAGAGTTGCACCCCACCATTGAAGAGCACAAAAGGTTGCTGGCGCACCATCTTCTCGACAAAGAGATAGGGCGTCATATCGGGACGCCCTCGCGGACCATAGACGGTAAAAAAGCGCACGACCGAGACAGGCAAACCATAGAGGCTATGGAACGTATAGGCGAGCACCTCGGCGGCTTTTTTCGTTGCCGCATAGGGTGAAAGCGGACGATCGGTTGCATCGCTCTCGACAAACGGGATCTGCTCGGTCTTGCCATAGACCGACGAGGTTGATGCGAGCACAAGATTGCGAACCTTGTAGCGACATGCAACTTGCAACAGATTGACCGTCCCCCCGACATTAACCTGCTCATAGAGGGACGGATTTTCAATCGAAGGGCGTGGCCCGGGGAGTGCGGCCAAATGGACGATCCGCGAGGGAGCATAGCGCTCAAAGAGCGCCGCGAGCGCCGTTGCATCACGGAGATCGGCTTCGACCAGGGTAAAGCCAGGCTGTTGGCTGGCCCACTGCAGATTGTGGCGCTTGCGGGCGGGATCGTAATAGGGCACAAAATTATCGAGGCAGACAACCTGCTCACCACGTTGCAACAACGCATCGACCACGTGGCTCCCGATGAAACCGGCGCCGCCGGTGACAAGAATCGTCATGTGATTGCACCTGAGAGCGTGAGGGGCGAAGGCGGGTTGCACCTGACTTGTCTGCAACCCGCCTTCGCCCCACGATCAACAGCTGCAGACCACCCCAGAGGCGCAGTGGCCCAGGTTTGCTATGGTGGGGACAGCGGGAGTTGAACCCGCACGCCTTGCGGCACATGATCCTAAGTCATGCGCGTCTGCCAATTCCGCCACGTCCCCATGAATACCGGGATGAGTATACCATGGGGTACTCTTGTCCGCAACACGACCGGAAGCCCGATTTTTGACGCAACGGCGCAACGGCGCAACGTTGCCCGGGGGCGCAGCAGCAAGGCGAGGGGCCGGTTGTCGACGGGGGCCATGGGCTGCTGCGCCCCTACTGCGGTGGATGGCGGTGGGGTATTAATGTAGCTGACAGACTACTTACCGGGCAGCGAGGGTTGGCAAGAAGATACGATACCGCACGCCCGGGGGCGCTGGTGTGACGGCGAGGCCAAGGGCAAGCCCGCGCGTGTCGCTGATCGTGATCGGTTCCAGGCTGACCGCAAGCCCCTGCGGGAGGTTCGCGGCGAGTGTGTAGGTACCTGGGCGGATTTCTCCCAACAGATAGCGCCCGTCACGATCGGTAACGGTCGTCTGTGCGCCGAGGGTAATCGCGATGCCGGCGAGCGGGCTTTCCCACCGCTGGCGCTGGCCGTCACGGTTCTCATCGAGCCAGGCCGTGCCGCGTACCTCGCCCGGCCCAACCACAGCCAGGGCCGCACCCTGGCCTTCATCGGCGGCCAGGGTGATGGGCTGCCCTTGTACGGTCGGCGTCGTGGCGGCCAGGGTGTAGGTGCCGGACGGGGTACCCAAGAAGAGGCCTAGGCCGCCCATGCTCGCAGCTAGTTGCGTCCCGGTGCCGCTGCTCAGGGTCATCGTCAGGGGCAAGCCCACCCGCGGCTCGTCCGGTTGCTGGTGGCCGTCGCCGTCCCAATCTCGATACGCCACCCCGCTGACCTGGCCCGTCAGTTGCAAGGCAAGCTGGAGCACGCCGCCCTGTGCCAGCGTGACGGCACGTGTGGGGACGCCAGCAAAGCCAGGCGGCGGCGCCGCCGTCGCGGTGTAACCGCCGTCGGGTAGGCCCGCAAACTGGATGCGGCCATCGGGCGACGTTACGCCATTGGCCGACGCCGATCCGTTCAGGATTACGCTTACACCACCCACACCTGCCTCACGTTCGTCTTGCTCGCCGTCACCATCCAGATCCACGAACGCCTGCACCAGGGTCAGCCCCGCCGGGCGCAGGGGGATGGCGGGCAGCTCAACGTCGGTGCCCTGCACGGCGATCTGGCGCGTCGCCGGGCCGTTGACCACGTAGCCCGAAGGCGGCGCGATGGTCAGCGTGTGCAGCCCATCGCCCAGGCTCAAGGGTTGCCCCCAACCCGTCTGCCCAGAGACGCCGCTGCTGCCACCGCCCGCCAGCGTCACGCCCGCCAGACCTGGCTCGTCGGCGTCGCGATAGCCGTTGCCGTTGTCGTCGCGGAAGGTGCTCCAGGCAAGCTGCGCCGTGTTGTTGGCGCCGGCCCGCAGTGGCGGCTCAGCCGGGCTCAGGGTGATGTAGGCCATGGAAGTCCACACGCCGTAGACTATTACACATTGTCCGGCGTAAGGATTTTCGCTGGTGCAAACATGTTGATAATGTGGCGTGTCCACCAGTCCCGGCACATCCACAACTTTCAGGCAGTGACCGTTTCCTTGCATCCGGAAAAGGCCTTCACTATCAGTGAAGGTGTCGGCCAGGACAACGGGATTGGTCACATTGCAGCCATTTCCCCCAGCCTGATAGGCATAGCGCACCACTCGCGCCCCGGCAATGGGGATCAGGACGTCGCCTTGTTGATATTTCACTGTGCCGCCCACCTGGAAGGTAGGCCCGAAGGCGGCCCCCACTACGCCGATGCCAAGCTGCACCGTCGTCGGGTTTGCGCCTACGGTGAAGACGCCAGGCGAGCTGGCGAGGAACGCGCCGGACGGCATGCCGACCAGTTGCAGCGCGTAAGGCGTGTTGGCCGTCAGCCCCTCAAAGCGGAAGTAACCGGCCGCGTCGGGGGCGACGATGGCGATTTGCTGCCCGCCTGCGCCTACGAGGCGCACGCTGTATTGGCTGACGCTTTGTTCGTTGCCGTCCCACTGGCCGTTGCCGTTGTTGTCGCTGTAGACCACGCCCACCACGTGGCCGGTGGGGACCAGGTTCAGATTGTTGTTGCTCAGGATTTGCCCGCTCTGGTAGGTGATCAGCGGCTCGCTGTCGGCCACGTAGCCGGGCGGCGGCGCGGGCAGGCGCAGGCGGTAGGTGGCCGGGGCCAGGTTGCTGAAGCTGAAGTTGCCGTTGGCGTCGCTGCTGGTTTCCACGATGGCGTTGCTGGCGGTGTTTTGTAACTGCACCGTCAATCCGGCGGACGGCGAACCGCCGCCGGCGTAAAAGCCGCCGCCGGGCGGCCATATCTTGCCACTCACGCTGCCGGCGTCGCGCAGGGGGATGAGCAGCGTCTGCGCGGCGTTGTTGGTGACGATCGGGCCGATGGGCACCGACCACAGGGAGGCGTAACCCGCCGGTGGCGTGAACTGCACCGGATAGCTGCCGCCGGGCAGGTAGAACGTCGCCCCGCTGCTGCTGAGGCTCTGCGTCACGCTGTTGACGGTTGCGCTGCCGCCGCTCAAATACGGTTCGCCCGCCTCGCGGCTGCCGTTGCCGTTGCCGTCCAGAAAGGCGCGCACGAGCAGGGTGTTGGCTGGCTGGACGGCCAGCGCTACCGGCGCGCCGCCGCTGCGCGGCACGTTGACGCCCGTCGGATTGGCCGGCAGGAGATCAACCGGCAGTCCGGCGGTGATCTGGGCGCAGACGGGGAAGAAGCCACCGGGCGGCGGGTTGAAGACGGCCACGCCGCCGCTGTCGCTGTTGACGGTCTGCAAGTTCGCGCCGCTGCTGCCGCAGGCCGCGTCGCGCAGCCGCACAGAGACGTCCGCCAGCCGCTGCTCGCCCGCGTCGGCCACGCCGTTGTGGTTGCCATCAATGAAGACCAACACCCGCGGCCGGTTGTCCTCCGGCGGCACCGGAAAATCAACCAGCGGCACGCCGCCGTTCAGCGGCACAGAGGCGTCGCGCGTCCAGCTTTGCCCGGCGTGGGTCAGCGTGACCCGATACTCGCCGCTGGTGATGGGCGACCGGGTGTAGCCGCCGTTGGAGCCGGTAGTGAGGTTGGCGACCGCCTGGCCGCCCGGTGTGGTGATGACCAACGCCGCGTCGGCGATGGGGTCGTCCCACGCCTCGTCGAAGACGCCGTTGGCATCCGTGTCCCAGAAGACGCGGCCACTTAGCACCTGGTTTTCGTTGCGTTGGTAGCCCACCTCCAGCAGCTCCGGTGCGGGGGCGGCGCCCGTCAGAGTGTACCATCTTTCCACTGCGGTCGTCGGCGCGTAGCCCGGCGGCAGGTTCAGTCGCACCCGGTAGGTGCCGGGGACGGGCAGGTTGGGAAAGCTGAAGTAGCCGCTGTTCCAGCCAGTGCCCTGGGTGGTCAGGGTACTGGTGATCGCGACGCCAAGCTGGTTGTACAGCGTCACCGGGATGTCATTGTTGCTGGGCACATTGGACTCGGTGCAACTGTTGCTGTTGGCGCGCACACCCAGCGGGGCGCAGCGATCCCAGAAGGCGTAGCCGGCGATGGTCTGCGGGTTGCTCGGGTTCCAGGGGTAGCGCACATCAACGTGGGTGTTGTTGGCGATGACGACGATCTGGCTGTAGGTGGGCCAGCTTTCCTGACCCGGCACATTCGGGTCGGGGATCAGACGCACCTCCAGCGTGGCCGGGTTCAGGTTCCAGTTGCTGGTGGCGGGTTGGCTGGGCGGCAGATAACCGGTTTCGATCAGGCTGCCGCTGAGGGTGCGCACTTCGTAGTTGCAGGCGAAGCCCTGGCCGAAGGTGCCCGGCAACTGGCAGTACATATTGAGCGAGCGCGAGAGCGTTCCGCTGAAGCTGGCGCTGGCGAATGTGTCATTGCTGATCACCACGGTACGCGTCGGCGGGGTCAGTTGCAATCCGGGGACCAGGCTGCCTAAGTCATCAAAGGGCTGCACGATATACGTGCCGGGCGCCAGCCCCTCCACCAGCGCCTCCCCCTGAGCGTTGGTAAAGACGACCCGCGCCTGGCTGCCGTTCAGCAGCAGTTCGAAGGGCAGGAAGTCAATGGGCAGCGCCTGCCCATTGACAATCTGTACCGCCTTGATGGTGAGTTCCCCCTTCTTTAGCAGCGTCCAGTTCTCCACGGCGCTGCCGTTGAGCGTCGCCGGTACAAAGCGCTGCGTGACGCCATCGGCGGTGACGTAGTTGGGCGGCGGAGTGATCTGCAGCGTGTAATTGCCATTGTCCAGACCGGCAAAGCCGTAAGCGCCACCCAAGGAAAGGGTTTGTCGGTTGCCCGGTTGCAGATTGAAGGGCACGCCGCCCAGCCCGGCGCCGCCGCTGCCGGTGACCTGCCCACCAATCGTCCCACCGGCGGCAAAGGGCAGCTGGGCGCTGAGCATATTCATGCCTGCCACGTAGACCTCGACTTCGCGGCTGGCGGGGAAGAAGCCGCCCGGCGCGTCCATCTGCACCCGGTACAGGCCAGGCTCCGTGATGCGGAAGGCGTAGGCCCCATGGCCCCAGCTTGAGCCGGTGACGTGGGTGGCGAGTTGATTGCCGTTGACGTCCAGCAGGCGCACGGTGCGGCCGTTGAGAGGCGTCTCGCCGGGGTCAGGGTACCCATTGGCGTTGCTGTCCACCCAGGCGCGGCCAACGATGTAGCCATCGTCATCCGGCTGAGGCACAAAAGAGATCGGCATGAGACCGAAGTTGATCTCCGTGCCGCCATCTTCACCCATGGCTACCGCCACCGGACTGGGGCTGGCGTTGCAGTTGGTGATGATGGAGCAGATGTAGAGGTTGGTGGCCTCCACCAGGTAGACCCCGGCCTGCGGCGTGAAGATTTGGTAGCTGCCGTTGACGATATTCGCGTTCAGCACGGTGCTGGGTGGCGCTTGCAGTGTGGCCGTGATGAGATAGCCCTGTCCTATCGAATTGAAGATGGCAGACTCGCCCAGGCCGAAGTAGCCGTCGCCGTCGCGATCCAGCCAGACGACGCCGTTGATGTTGGCCGGTTCCAACACACTGACCAGGGTGCTGGTGATGGCGCTGCTGCTGTTGTTTGTGGCCGTCACGGTCACCGTGTAGGTTCCCGGCGTAGTAAAGGTGTGGGCCACAACCGCGCCGCTGCCCAACTGCCCATCGCCAAAGTCCCAAGCGTAACTCACCCCTGTGCCAGCGTTGACGCTGGCGCTGAACTGCGCCGGTACATCTTCGTAGATGGGCGGCATGACTTGCAACGTCAACCCCTCAAGAGGCACATCCAGCACGCCCCCGGCGGCAAAAGCGAGCGAAAACTCGGAAGTGCTGCCGTCGGCGTGGGTGGCGGTGGCGCTGACGAACTGATTGGGCGAAAGAGTCACGGGCAGAGTGACATCAAATTCAGCGTCCCCATTGGCGTCGGTGGTGGCACTGCCCGCGCCCAGGTAGAACTCCCCTTCGCCGTAGCCAGTGGGGTCGGCCTCGGAACTGTAGTAAAAGTCCAGGGTGAAGGTGGTGTTGGGGTTGCTGTCCAGCGTACCTTCAATCACGGTTGTGCCGTCGGCGTAGGCTTGGGCGAAGGTGATGACCGGGTAATTTTGTAGATTGTTGCCGCCGGTGTCCGGGTCGTCGGGGTCGTTGACATTAACGCCTGCCGGTTGCAGCAGGTCAATGCCCAGGCGTGCATTGGCAAAAATGCGGTTGCCGCGCATGGTGTTGCGTACGGCCGTGGCGTTCACCAGGATGCCGTTGTAGAAGGCTGCCGATGTGCCATTGTTGGCGATGAGGTTGGCTTCGCCGGGGCCGATGCCGCCGATCTGATTGTCGCTGCCGTTCAGGCTTATGCCATGATGACCGTTGCCCAGCGCTGTCACGCCGTCGGTGCCCACGCCGATCAGGTTGCCGGTCAGGGTGGAAGTGGTCAGGTTCAGGCTGATGCCTTCAAAGGTGTTGGCGGCAATCACGTTGTCGCGCACCAGGAGACCCTGCGATGCGCCGCTGATGCCGACGTTGTTGGGCAGCGCCGCCAGGCCGGTGGCGTCCACGCCGATCCAGTTGCCGGCGATGGTGTTGGGCATGGCGCCGGTCACGCTGACGAACTGCGAGAAGATGCCACTGGTGCCGTTGTTGGCGTTGCCAGAGATGAGATTGCGCTCGAGGTCGTCGCTGACGCCATCGACGTTACTGCCCACCAGGTTGCCGTAGCCGCCCAGCACGATACCGGCGCGGGGCGAGCCGCCATAACCGTTGCGAATGGAGAGCATCCCGGTGATGTCGGTGCCAATCTTGTTGCCAGCGACGACATTGTTCAGTGCGCCGGTTTGCTGGAGCAAGATGCCCCAATCGCTGTTGCCGGAAATCAGGTTGCCTTCCAATTCGTCGGAAACGCCGTCGCCATCGGTGCCGATGATGTTGTTCTCGGTGACGTAGACGCGCACCCCTTCCACCTGAATGCCCACGCTGACTGTGCCGCTGGCATTCGTGCCAATCAGGTTGCCGGAAATGCGGTTGTGGTGGCTCATGTTGACACTAGTGCCAGTCAGATTGATGTTATGGATACTGCCGCTGATGACGTTGCCTTCCAGCGCATCGCCCTGCCCATCGCCATCCGTGCCAATGACAGTGTAGCTGGCTTCCTGCACCAGGATGCCGGTGGCGGCAACCGTTTGATTGTTTGTACCAACAGCCGCGGTTCCCGCTGCATTTAGGCCGATGTAATTGCCCATGATCAGGTTGCCCGCGGTGGCGGGCTGATAGATCCAGATATTCTGCGCGGCGTTGGCCGAGACGACGTTGCGTTCGGCCACATCATTCACACCGTCGGCGTTGGTGCCAATGCGGTTGTGGCTAGAGCCGCCGTCAATCCAGATGCCGCGCGTGTTGGCGACGCGGGTATCCCCGGCGAAGTTTGTACCGATGTAGTTGCCGTAAATCCAGTTGCCGCCGCCTGTTTGCAGGCGGATGCCTCCGGCGAAGTTGCCGGTCGCAAAGCCATTGACCACCAACCCACGCACGACGCTACCGCCGCCAGTAATGGTCAGGCCGACGGCCTGAGCACCCGCCAATGCGCCGTTGAGTTCGATCAGCGGTGGGCCGGTATAGCTTGCGCCGCCCTGGCTCCAGCCGTCAATCGTCACAGGGTCGGTGATCATGGGCAGGGAAGAAGAGGGTTGCATAGTTTGCTGAGAACCCGTTGTGCCAATGGCGAAGGTGATCGTGTCTAGCCCGAGGTTCGCATTGGCATCAACGATCGCCTGGCGCAACGAACCAGGGCCGCTATCGGCAGTGGTTGTCACCAGCAACGTAGCTGTCGGAAGCAACGGTTCGGCGCGTACCAGCGGATCCGCATGGCCCGCCAGCAACAACCCGCTAAGCAAGAGCATCACGCTCGCCACGTATCGCATCCGTGGAAACATCCCACCAACTAGCCAGCGCATCGTTGACTCCTGTCGCCATATGATGAACAAATCGGGGATGTCCCCATCATAGCATCCAGGTGTCCACAAATTGTCGCCACGAGCGCTTGAGCCTAGAGCCAAGACCTTGCACATACGGTTGACGCGCATTGACGCAAAGATGCAAGGGCGCAAAGTTGCGCATGCAAGTCCCTCCAAACCTTCGCGCCTCTGCGCCTTTGCGTCAAAAAACCACCGTATGTGCAAGATCTTGCACCATAAACCCTAGTCAAAAGCGTTTACTTTCTATATAATAGAAAAACAACGACTATCCTCGCATGGCTTTATCCCAAGGAAACATAGTATGCGCGCTCGCCGTTTGCTTCCACTGGCCGTTCCGTTACTCGTTATTGCTGCTATTATAAGTAGTATGCTCTGGACGCAGCATCTTGAAGCGCGTCACCCACGGGCTGATTTTGTGCCCCCGGTGAGCTACCGTGAGGCCCGAGCTGCGTTGGCTGCGGCCCAGGCACACGAGACGGCATTCCGGGCTAGCCAGTTCCAGCAGGCGGGCATCGTGAATGCGGAACAGTTGCCGCAGATGCAGACCGTCTATTTTGCGCAGACGGGGCATCACGTTAGCAACCGCAGTGGCTTTCTCAACTTCTGGCGAGCCAATGGTCAAATCCACACCTTTGGCTATCCGCTCACCGAAGAGTTTGTCGAAGATGGGCGCATTGTTCAGTACTTCGAGCGCGCGCGCTTCGAGTATCATCCCGAACTGCCTGCCGACGAACAGGTGCAACTCGGGTTACTGGGGCGCGATCTGCTGGCCTACCAGGGCTTCCCTGCACCACTTGAAGATCCACAAACAGGCGTGCGCTACTTCCCCGAAACAGGCCACACCCTCTGGGGCGAGTTTCACAAAGCCTGGGAAAAGCGGGGTGGCATGCGCATCTTTGGTTTCCCGTTGAGCGAAACCGTTGACGAGGGCGGGCGGCTCGTCCAGTATTTCGAGCGAGCCAAGTTTATCTATTTTCCCGAGGATCTGCCGAGCTTCTTCCAGAGCATGCGCGCTTCAACGGGCTACCGGATCAACTCGCTGCACGAGGTTCAACTGAGCGATCTCGGTCGGCAACTGGCCCAAATCCGTGGGGTGAACATCGCCCCGGTCACTCAGATGCCCGGCACGCTGACCTGGCACCCCGCCATCTGGGAACGCCGCATCGAAGTGAGCCTCAGCGAGCAGTGGCTGAGCGCCTACGAAGGGGATCTGCTCGTTTTCCGCGCACCCGTTGCCACCGGACGTGACGGCTTCAACACGCCGGTCGGCGAATATGCGATCTACCTCAAATACCCGATGCAGACGATGGCCGACTGCATGGGTGGCGAGTGCTGGGAAGTCCCCAACATTCCGTGGGTACAATACGTTGTCGGCGGCGTAGCCCTACACGGCACCTACTGGCACGACAACCACGGCACGGGCATCCGTGCCTCACACGGCTGCATCAACCTGCGCATCGATGATGCCGAGTGGCTCTACGGTTGGGCCGACCTGGGCACGCGCGTCATCATCTCGTACTGATCAACTGGTGACAAAAATCTAAAAAGAAGGCGTGATGCAGGAGTTTCTGCATCACGCCTTCTTTGTTCCACAGCTTGGCGGGGAGGGAGGGATTCGAACCCTCGATGGGATTGCTCCCATAGCGGTTTAGCAAACCGCCGCACTAGGCCTCTATGCGACCTCCCCGTACGTACGCAACAAGCTAAAACTGGAGGGGGCGGTGGGATTCGAACCCACGGGACGCATTGCTACGCCCTTCGGTTTTCAAGACCGACGCGATAAACCGGGCTCCGCCACACCCCCACTGGTTTTGTCCGGCAGAAGATCTGGCAGGCGGGACAGGAATCGAACCTGCAACCTGCGGATTTGGAGGCCGCTGCTCTGCCAATTGAGCTACCCGCCTTCGCACAAGCGAGATAATACCACACTCTGTCTGGCTTTGCAACCGTCCGTTCAGCCACGCCAGGGGCCCCCGCGAGGGGTGCCCGTACGCTCGGCCCTGTAGGGGCACCCCTCGCGGGGGCCCACCCCTGGCGGGGTGCCCTGGCGGGGGCCCTGGCGGGTACATACACGGAAGCTGCAAGCGCCCTAGCCAGGGGGATGGCATCGCTTGCGTGGGACAAAGCAAACCGCTACTATACCAGCGTGGAAAAAGGTGTCTGATGGCGTAAGGAGCCAACCAACTCCCAGACGCACGGCCAAGCTATGCTTTGATGAGGTGCTTATGAGCGTATTCCAGGAACATGATGCCCGAGCAACTGACTATGACCTGATCCACTTCGAGGCGCTTGGCCCCGAGGCCGATCATTTGAGGGAAGCGACCCTCGTGGCAATGGAACGTGGCGAACTTCCACCCACGCACACCTCTTTGATGACGCCACGCACGGTGCAAGACTACCTGGAAGAGCATCCTGAAACACGGCTTCCCAGGCTCATCACGCTCAAAACCCACTCGGTTCTGCCCGCAAACTATCTGGCAGGCACCAAGAAGAGCGTGATTACGCGAAGTGCAGGCTATGATCACCTCGAACATCTGGCTGCGACGGTCAATCTCGCCTCCCTCCGCGAGTACTGTGTCACGGCGGTTGCCCAAACCGTCATGAAATTGCTCTACGCTGCAGCAGGCGAACTCAACCATTATATGCATCAGACGGCGACCTTCGACCGCAAGCGTTCACGTGCGTTCGTCGAGCTAGGCCCACACAAAATACTGACGGTCTATGGTGTTGGCAAGATCGGCAAGCGCGTCTATGAACTGGCCGCCGCCAATGGCTTGTCGGTTCAGGGCGTTGATCTCCGCCAAACTACCCTAAAAACCGTGTACGGTAAGGGTTTCACGTTTGTTTCCAAGGACGAAGCAATCATGTCGAGCGATATCATCGTGAATGCGATGAACCTCACCAGAAACCAGGCGAGTCCTTTTTATAATGTTGGCTATTTCTCCAAGGACTATCTCTCCAAGGCGCGTGATGGACTCATCTTGATCAATGTGACCCGAGGCGAAATTGCGCCCGAGGCAGGCCTGTGGGATCTCTATCGTGCAGGAAAGATCATGGGCCTGGGGCTCGATGTCTTTTCGTCAGAGGCAGAATTTGCGACCGTTGTGAGTGGCGATCACATCGCTAGCGATGATCATGCGGCGGCCCGCCATATGGTACGCAAGGCGCTCGATCGCAGTGCCAACATCTATGTGCAACCTCACCAGGGCTTCAATTCAGATCGTGCTGCCAGAACCAAGGCGTTCGAAGCCATCAAACATGTCGTAGCCTGGCATCGCAACCAGGGAACCTGCTTTGATGAACAGTTGCCCTATTATTGAGCAAAAAGGACTTGCTGATGGGGGCGGTCTTGCGGTCGCCCAACGCCAACGGCGTAGGCTTTAGGCGACTCAGGGCTGATGCAACGTCAGCTCTCCGGGGTCACCGTCGCCGTCAACGGCTCGGCTACTCCGTGCCAAGCCCGCCTGCGTGGGCTGGATGAGGCCGCGCAGGCGGCCTTCGCGACCCGTCGCCGAGGGCTTCAGCCCGACGGTGCTCCGGTCAGGTGGACGTTGCAATTGCCCTGTTAAGCGACTGCATACCAGTTGTTCTCAGCGCAAAATGGTGTATGATCAGAGGTATGACAGGCTATGTTGCGAGCCTGCATATGAGGAGATACACCATATGGCTGGTGATGAGTTTGTCTATCGCATCCGTGGTGGCGAGCCGGTCGTGGGCCATCTGACGGCGCTTGGGGCCAAGAATTTTGCGACCAAGGCGATGGTGGCCGCGCTGCTGGCTGATACCCCAACCCAACTCTTGAATTGTCCACCGATTGGTGATGTGGTGATTACCCACAGTATGCTTGAAGCGATTGGCGCGAAGATTCACGCCGATGGCACGACGTTGACGATTGATCCGACTGGCATGACGTCGTCACAGGTGCCGATTCCCGACTCGGGTAGCAATCGGATTCCGATCCTGTTGCTCGGTGCGCTGTTGCACCGTTTTGACGAGGTCGCGGTGCCGGTTGTCGGTGGCTGCCGAATCGGGGAACGCCCGGTTGATTTTCACCTGATGGCAATCGAACACTTTGGCGGCACCGTGACAACTACGAAAGAAGGGTATGTGGCCCGTCGCCACGGGCGTCTCCGCGGCACCCAGATCCGTCTGCCCTACCCAAGTGTCGGTGCCACCGAGACCTGTCTTTTCCTCGGTGTGATGGCCGAGGGGCGCAGCCTGATTGCTAATGCCGCGATTGAACCCGAGATTATCGAGTTGATTACGATGCTGCGTTCAATGGGGGCGGTCATCTTCACCTCCGCTGGGCGCGAGATCGTGATCGAGGGGGTGCCGCAGTTGCTTGGTACCCGCATGGCGATCCTCGGCGACCGGATCGAGGCCGCCTCGTGGGCTTGCCTCGCCGGCGCGTCGGACGGCGATATTACAGTGAGTGGCATTGATCCGAACCATCTGGGCAATTTCCTGGCCCATTTTCAGCAGGTTGGAGGCGGCTTTGAATTGCTCGAACCGCGCAAGGTGCGCTTCTTTCGTCGCCGGGCCTTGACGCCCACCGTGGTTGAAACTGATGTCTACCCTGGGTTTTCGACCGATTGGCAACAGCCTTTTGCGATCATGCTTACCCAGGCGCACGGTATTTCGATCATCCACGAGACTGTCTACGAGAATCGCTTTGGCTACCTCAAGGCGTTGAACGAACTGGGGGCTAATACCCAGCTAACTACCCACTGTCTGGGTGGGTTGGCCTGCCGTTTTAGCAATCAGAACCACGAACATAGCGCGATTATCGTCGGGCCAACACCCCTCGCTTCAGACGAAACAATGATTACCATCCCCGATCTCCGCGCCGGGTTGGCCTATATCATTGCTGCGGCGATTGCACGTGGCACTTCGTATATTCGTGGTATTCACTTGCTCGAACGAGGCTACGGTGATGTTGTCCCGCGCCTCGCCCAGATGAATCTCCATATCGAACGGGTGTTACGGTAGTTGATGGATGCTGGCGAAAACGAGCCGCTGCGCTGCTCGTTTTCGCCAGCATCTACATAGGTTTTTATGTAGTGTCGCGCTCAAAGGAGAAACTATGGGTTCATGGACCGAACTTGACGCCATCTATCCACCGGGGCGTCTCTCTCCGGCAGCAGCGTTGGTGACGGCGCTCGGTCATCTCGCCGGGGCACGCAGTGTTTATGTCAACGGGCAGGTCGCCCCGTTCTGGCCCAAGGGTCTGGCGTCTGATCGTGAGTTGCGCGATCGCGTCGAGCATTATCTCGGCGAGGTCAGTTGCACGCAGTTTCTCGCTGAGGCCCGCCAACTGCTGAGTCTCCATCAAAAACACCTCGTCGCCGCAGCGTTGCGCCAGGCGGCTCAGGCCAACGGGGCGCAAGAGACGCTGGTTGCCCAACTCATCAGCGGCCTCGGGCTCGACCCGGCGCAGCCTGATCCGTCTGCCGAAGTTCTGCAACGCGGATGGGAAGCTTTTGCTCAATGAAGGTGCCAACCATTGCCGTTGATGCCAGTCGGCTTAGTGCGACTCATCGCACAGGTACCGAGCGTTATAGCTATGAGGTCATCGCGGCCCTGGCGCAGCTTGACCAGTGGCATCACTATCTGCTCTACACCAATGGCATTCCAGTCGACCTGCCTCCGCTCGGGGCTAATTTTGGCCTACGGGATATTCCCTTGCGACGGCTCTGGACCCATGCCCGGCTCGGGCCGACGACGCTCATCAAGCAACCCGATGTGCTCTTTGTGCCCGCCCATGTGGTGCCGCTCGTCGCCGCCCGCCCGAGCGTCGTGACGATCCACGACCTTGGCTACCTCGCCTTCCCCGAGGCACATACGGCACGACGACGACTCGAACTCGCTCTGACGACGCGCTGGAGTCTGCGGGCGGCCCGGCAGGTGATCGCGATCTCGCAGGCGACCAGGGCCGATCTGGTGCGCACCTATGGGGCCGATCCGTCGCGCATCCATGTGGTGCCTCACGGCTTGAGCAAAGCGTTTCAGCCGGTTGACGATCCGGCGCAAGTGGCGGCGACATGTGCGCGATACAATTTGCTGGTGCCGGGCACACACCAGATCCGGCCCTACCTGCTCTATCTCGGCACCATTCAGCCCCGCAAAAATCTCGTACGCCTGCTCGATGCCTTTGCCCGCGCCTTGCCGCACCTTGCCCAGCCAGGCGTGAGTGGCCCGCCGCTGCTCGTGCTTGCCGGGCAGCGCGGTTGGCTCAGCGAGGCGATCGAACGGCGCGTCACTGAACTCGATCTCGGCGAGTTGGTACGCTTCCCTGGCTACGTACCCGACGGCGACCTGAACGCCCTCTTGACCGGGGCCACGGCCTTTCTCTTCCCCTCGCTCTACGAAGGCTTTGGCATGCCCGTGCTCGAAGCGATGGCCTGCGGGGCGCCGGTGCTCACCTCCACCAGCAGCGCCCTGCCCGAAGTCGCTGGCGATGGCGCGCTCTTGGTCGATCCGACCGCGACCGAAGCAATGGCCGCAGGTATCGTCCAACTTGTGCAGGATTCCGCACTACGGGCGAGCCTGCGCGAACGTGGGTTTGCCCGCGCTGCCACCTTCACCTGGCAAGCAACGGCACAAGCAACGCAGCAGATTCTGCTTGAGTGTATCAAAGAGGGAGGGAAGAGCGGGTCGTGTATGCGGATTAGCAAGAGCCGCCATTGAGTAGGCCGCCTTGTCACCCTGAGCATCACATGGGCGGTCGGCCAGTTGAGTCAGACCTCACAGGTCTTGGCGACCTGTGAGGTGGCAAAGGGTTTCACCTGCTCGGTCACGGGCGTTCCCCTGCAATTGCCACATGGCGGCGGCCAACCCATCAAACCTGCCAGGTGTGCGCCGCCGCACTCCTTGGGGGAACGGAGCGGTGTCCCGGCGCACACCTGGCAGGTTTCCTATGGCGCGATGAAACTGCCCGTCATTCAGACGCCCTCCCGGGCATCAGGGCGGTTTGACGCCCTCTGGTGCCCCCCTTTGACGCCTGTGAGGTTTTAGGGCCACTACCTTGCCAAGAAGACCTCACAGGTCTGCTCGTCCGCATTGGGACGGCATCATCAAGACCTGTGAGGTCTCTACAAAAAGAGGTGATGGCGGGCCGGGAGGGATTCGAACCCCCGACTCGCAGTTCCGAAGACTGCAGCTCTATCCCCTGAGCTACCGGCCCCCGCCGCGTGTAGTCTAGCACAAGGATCGCAGATTTGCAACGTGGGGCAGTTCATACAAACTTGGCAAAGACCTGGTTGCCGACCATGCGCCCGCGGGCCGTGAGTCTGATCCGATCAGTGTGGCGTTCGAGCACGCCCAGATCGATCAGGTGCGCAATGGTGGGGCCGTAAGCCTCGTCAAGCGTAAGGCCGCACCGAGCCATAAAATGCGCCTGGCTGATCCCCTGGTTCAGACGCAAATTCATCATCACTGTTTCGGCCCGCAGATCTTCAGGCGTCAATGCTGTCACCGTCGCCACAGGCAAGGTGCCCTGCACAACCGCCTTGATATAGGCATCAATGCCAAGGATGTTGGCATACCGCCGGGGATAGAGATGTCCATGCGCACCGGCACCCACCGCAAGATAGTCGCTGTTGAGCCAGTAAGCCAGGTTGTGGTCACAGGCATACCGGGGCAAGCGGCCATCCTCGGGTGTGATGCGTGCCCAGTTGCTAATCTCGTACTGCTGATAGCCCGCCGCAGCAAATTGCGTCATCGCCGCTTCATACATCGCGGCGGCCGCATCGTCGTCAGGCACCACCACATTGCCGGCCGTGACTTGCGCAAAGAGCGGCGTCTGCTCTTCAAGGATCAGTGAGTAGAGCGAGAAGTGCTCGGCACCCCAGGTGGTAAGCGCAGCGAGCGTCGCTTCCCATTGCACCAGATCTTGCCCTGGCAGACCAAAGATGAAATCGAGATTCAGATTAGTGAAGCCAGCCTCCCGCGCCTCTTCAAAGCTTTGCCGCGCCTCGACTGCTGTATGAATCCGCCCGAGCACCCGCAGCGTCGGATCGTGCAGGCTCTGCACGCCCATGCTGAGCCGGTTGACCCCGAGGCTGCGCAACCCGCGCAAATAGTCACGCCCGAGCACCGTGCCCGGATTCGCCTCACTCGTAATCTCGGCCCCCTCTAGCGGCACGAGGGCCGACGCAGCTTCAAGGATGCGCTCAAACTGAGCCAACGAGAGCATCGTCGGGGTGCCGCCACCAAAAAAGATGGTCGGTGGCAAAGCCGCCGCCTCAGTCGAACAGGGCACCGGAACGTGATCCTGCGCGGCACGCATCCGCAACTCAGTGCAGAGCGCCTCGACATAGGCCTCGATCCGGTGCTCCATATTGGCATACGTATTAAAATCGCAATAGCTGCAACGACGATGGCAAAAGGGAATATGGAGATAGAGGTGTTGCATCTATTCTTCTGGGGCCCAGGCAAGGCCATTGATAAACATCCGTGCCGTCGGCAGATCGACCGGCGATCCTTCTCGCGGCAACCAGCGCAGCAGCGGGCGGTTATCCTCGCCCTCGACAAAGGAGCCAAGCGCCACAAGCGCACCTGACCCATCAGGTGCCCAGAGCACCCCATCCAGCCGACGCGCAAACGAAGGTCCAAACGGCGTCGGGCTTGCCTCGGGGGAATCAAGCCGCACCGGGGTAAAGGTCGCCCCCGTAATCGAACCGGCCAGATCACGTTGAAGCTGCGCCAGAAAAAATTGCACAGCTTGTCCAGGCAAACTCAGCGGCGCACGCGCAAAGATATCCGCCTGGGTCAGCCAAGGCACGGCCACCCCATCACCGCGTTGTGCACGCCAGAGGGTCGGGCCATCCTGGCCCTGGTCGCCATCCACCCGCACAGCAAGCAAGAGCACCGCATCACTCGCGGTGGTCCAGACGGCTTCATCACAAAGCACCTGCACCCCCTCAGGCACAGTGATGCGCGTCACCTCACCGCCGTCACTAGCCATCACGCCCAGCGTACAATCATCATAAAAGAGGGCAAAGACCTCGACGAGCAACGCCGTGCGATCAGGCGCAAAGGCGACCGGACGATAGCCACTGACCGTACGCGCCGGATTGACCGGATCATCAACTGGGTCATCAGGGCGTAACAGTTCAAGCGAACCACCCTCACGCGGCAAACGATAGATGCCACTCGGCATATTGGGATCGGCAGGCTGCCGATTATTGAGCAGGCGGAAGATGATTGCGCTGCTATCAGGCGTAAAGAGCAGGTCGCTCAGTTCGTGCTGCACCTCTTCATAGATGACGCGCAGATCTTCGCCGCGGCCATCGGTCAAAACTAGGCGGTCGGCAGTCACATCACCCACAATATACGCCAGGGTGCCATCACTCGCAACAGTAAATTCAGCAACAGCTTCGACCCCAGGAAGCTCAACACGTTCAGCCGTCACCACCGCCCGTGTAACCATATCGCGCTCGATACGGGCAATCTGACCGCTTTCCAACACATAGAGCGGGGCCGGCAACAACTGCGCGGTACCAACCGGCTCCTCGGGCGGCGGCGGCCCGGGCACCGGGTCGGTTGGACGAACGGCACTTGTTGGTGACGGTGCAGGCGAGGGTTGAACCTCAGCTTGAGCACAACCAGTCAGCAACAGTGTGAGCAGGACAAACGCAAGAAAAGCTCTCATAGGGATAGTGTACCGTATTCTGGGTATCCTTTTCAAGCAGATGAGACCTTGGAGACCGATACACATTAGGGACTACGCAGTGGCATCAGGACGCGCCCCGTCGCGCGGGCGCTTCGTCATGTCGGTCT
>NZ_RYFF01000131.1 GCF_004138165.1 Candidatus Chloroploca sp. Khr17 | reverse complement strand
GCGCCCCCGTACGGGCACGGCGCCGCCGTGCCTCCCCGCGCCCGATGCCCCGCCGAACGGCCGCCGGGCGCAGCAGCAATCAAACAGGCGTTCTCGCAAGAGATGCGCCAGGGGCTGCTGCGCCCCTACACCCCACACCGCGCCCCGCCGTGCCCCGCGTACGGTCACGGTTGCCCGTGCCATGGCGTGCCCGTGCCCCCCGTCGTGCCCAATCCCCAATCCCCAATCCCCAATCCCCAATCCCCAATCCCCAATCCCCAATCCCCAATCCCCGCCCCTACCCCTGCGCCGATACACGGCTCTGATAGACCAACTCGTGGATCTGGTTGTCATCAAGCTCGGCAAACCACGGCTCATGCTGCAACATCTTGCGCAGACGCTCATCCTGTTGCCCAACCTCTTCGCGCAGGGTTGCTGGGATCGAGCTGCCCCCTACGCCACCCGGCATGCCGCGCACAATCGCTTCGATGCTGCGCAGCAGCAACGGATCGCGGGCGATCTGTTCGTAGAGCTTGGTAAAACTGGTCTGGATCACGGTCAGTTTGGCGATGAGTCCCGCGGGTGTTCGGCGCTGATGCGCCCGGTCGAGCATCAGGTGGAGCCGGAAGATGTTGAAGCTGCGTTTGACTTTGCGTGGGTTGCGCAGGAGCCCAGCGGTCATTGCACTTGCGACCTGGGTGCGTTCTATCTCGCTCAAATCCGCCACACCGGGCAAGCGCTTCTGCAAAAAGGTGCTGATCGTGTCGGCAGCCAGCGGCGGCAAGGTAAACGGCACCTGCACGATCTTCTCGAGGTAGTCGCGCTCGGCGACGGGAAAAGGCTCAGTCACCTTCTCAGTGAGGGCAAACTCTTTGTAGCGCACGCGAATGCCGCGCTCAATGATTTCGCGGTCAACACCGAGCACAAAGATGCAGCCTGTCGCATCAAAAAAGACCTTGATCGCCTCTAGCACGCCAATCGCCTGCTCGGGCAGACAGCGGTCGAGGTCGTCAATGAAGATCACCAGGCGAAACCCCGCCTGCGCGGCCCACGCTTCAATCAGGTCATGAAACTGCCGATAGAACTGCTCTAATGAGCGCACCTGTTCACTATAGACCTTTGAGCGCTCACGGCGAAGCGCTTTGGCAAAGCCTTCCAGTTCGTCGCTCTTGAGCCCTTCACCACCCTGCACGGCCTTGCCAATAGCCCCCAGCGCGTCACTCACCGTGCCAACAAACGGCAGCGCAGCAAGGCCCATCCTGATCGCCGTGCGCGCCGTCGCCTTGCCTGCTTCACCCCAATCGATCGCAAGCGACCCAACCTCTTCGCGCTCAACCGTCTGATAGAGACTCGCCAGCAGATCGTCGAGTTGCCGTTCAAGTTCGGCACATTGCGTCTGCGGATCGGCTGGCGGCACCTCGCCGGCTTCCCGCGCACGAGCGCCCACAAGCGTACGCAAACGATCCTCATTGCCAAGCACGCGCTGACGAATCTCCGCAATCACACTGATCAACAACGCCCGCCAGAGCGCCTCACTCTGCGCGTAGCGCCAGGCATCAAACCAGATCGGAATCACCGTGGGGTGAGCGGGATCATCAAAGGGCCGATAGATCATCTTCATAATGCTCGTCTTGCCACTCCCCCACGGCCCATAGATGCCAATCGTCAACGGCGTATCATTCAGATCCGCACCCTGCACAATCTCGGCCAGCGCCGCAGCCGACGGCCCAAAACCAAGCTCATCGTCAGTCGTCGGCAGATCACCAAAACCACTATGGGTAGACATAGAGTACTCCTTTGTTGCGCCCAAAGCGGGCGAGCCGCCCGCGCTCCCGGCTGTACCTCGGGGCTATGGTAGTGCCGACTTCAGTCGGCGTCCGGCTCAGCCGACTGATAAATATTCAACAGCACCTCGGGTCGATCGGAGTGCCAACTTCAGTCGGCGTCCGGCTCCCTCCCCCAGCGGGGGAGGGCTGGGGAGGGGGCGAAAGGCTTATTTGCAAGGTATTGGATCTAATTCTTAAAAACCATAAGCAGTCTGTCACGCACGTTTTCTGGTGTCGTTCGCCGGCCACGAATGGGGCCACCAAGAAACGACTACATGCGTCACCAAGCCCCTATTCGTATATTCGTGCTCAGCATTCGTGGTCGGCGGTGCTACCGGGAAACTGAGGTTACACACTAATAAACAGCCATCAGGATTCAGAACCGGGCAGCGGAGAATGACTGGCGACCCGCAACCCGTCGTTGACGTTGCGGCTGCGCGGGCCGACGCTGCTGTCGCGGTACGAAGCCCGGACGTACTTTTGTTCGTTGTACCACGATCCACCGCGTAGTTTCCGACGCTCGTCAGGTTCCAGATATACGGCCTGCCACTCGTCTTCCAATTGATACGGGTACCCTTTGCCGTGCTGAGTCGCGCACCACTCCCAGACGTTGCCGGTCATATCCAACGCCCCGTACGGGCTGGCACCGGTCGGGTAGTGGCCGACTGGGGTCGTGCGTTCGTGTCCAGCTTCCTTGCTATTGCAGCGCCCGGTCTCCCAGGCATTGCCCCACGGCCAGATGCGCCCGTCAGGGCCACGGGCGGCTTTTTCCCATTCAGCCTCGGTCGGCAGGCGGAATGCGTGCCCGGTCTGCGCACTCAGCCAGCGGCAATAGGCCACCGCCTCAAACCAACTCACGCCCACGACGGGATGCTGCGCACCGTTCCAGGTCGAGTCGTTCCACCATTGAGGAGTGACAATCTTTTCCTGCTCACGCCACGCCCAGCCCACCTTCGTCCAGTAGGCGGGATTGGCATAACCGTCGCCCTCAACGAAAGGCCGGAACTGCGCGTTGGTCACGGGCGTCGTGCCAATCCAGTAGGCGGGCAGCGTCACGGTGTGTTGCGG
>NZ_RYFF01000041.1 GCF_004138165.1 Candidatus Chloroploca sp. Khr17 | reverse complement strand
CACCTCGCGGGTGGTGTGGTCAGTGAAGGTCAGGCGGACGTGAAAGCCCTCAAGCGGCTCGGCCGCCACAATGTCCATAAGTTGCATCACGATTCCCTTCCTCCTATGGATCAATCCATTCGAGCGGCTGATGGCGTTGCGCACGATCCCAGTTCGCTTGGAGTGCTGCCATGCGGCGGGTTGCCCAGGCGAGAACCTGCTGTTCAACCCGCCGTGGAAGTGCTCCGGCAGCAATGCTTGCCGGATCGATCTGCATCAACGCCTGATGGCTGCCATACCGTACATGAACATGGGGCGGATGGTGGTCATCATAGTACAGAAGGATGATGACCCCATCAAACTCGGCAATCCGTGGCATAGGTTCGATCCTGGTGGGTTACCATCATCGGGCGACCCACCACCACAACGATACAATGATAGTATACCATCTTGAAGGAGCCATCCGTGGGAAGGCAGGGCAGCAGGGCTGATGCAAGGTCCACCTGACCGGAGCACCGTCGGGCTGAAGCCCTCGGCTACGGGTCGCGAAGGCCCTCGCAATACATTATACCAGGCGCACGACGCCTCTACTTGATCCCGGTCGTTGCAATGCCCTCGACAAAATAGCGCTGGGCGAGCACGAAGATCAGCAGCGGCACGCTTACGGCGATCGTCGTGCCGGCCATTACCAGATTCGGGCTTTCGGCGGCGCGACCCTGTAGCACCATCAGCGAGAGGGTCAGTACCTGATTGCCGAAGTTGCCCGTATTGATCACGATCAAAGGCCAGACAAAGCTATTCCAGGCATAGAGGAAGGTGAAGGTGGCCTGGGTCGCGATGGCCGGGCCGGCCAGCGGCACGAAGATCTGCCAGAGAATGCGCAACCGCGAGGCCCCATCCATCAGCGCCGCCTCCTCCAGATCTTTTGGAATGCTGATGAAGAACTGGCGCATCAGGAAGGTGCCGTAGGCAGTGAAGATCCAGGGCATCACCAGGGCCGCGATGCGGTCGACCCAGCCGACGATCACCATCAACTGGTACATGGGGATGATCAAGACCACAAAGGGGATCATGATCGTCCCCAGGTAGACCACGAACAGGCTGTCGCGCCCGGGGAAGCGCAACCGGGCAAAGGCGTAGCCGCCCAGCACCGAGGTCACTACCTGCCCGATCACCACCAGGATCGTCACCAGCATGGTATTGGTCAAACTACGATCGATGTTCTGCAACTCAAGCACACGCTGGTAATTCTCGATTTGCAGATTGATCCGCTCGACCGGTGTCGCATCGGTAAGGCTCGCGTCGAAAGTGACTTGCGGGTCGTCCGGGTCAACGAAAACGCCCATGCGCCCACGACTCAACTCGAACACCGGCAGGGTCTGGCCGCCCTCCTCGATTTCCCAGAGCAGCTTCGTCTCTCCGTCGACCGTGATCTGCTCCTGAGCAGTGAAGCCGCCGACGGGTTTCGCGTCACGAGGGGCTCGTTCAAACGTCCGGCTCGGATCATCGACGCTGGCAAAGATCACCAGTGGAGCGCCCTGATCGACCAGGGCCAAAGTACGCAAGCCTTCCGGCGTCTCAACCCGGTAGAGCGGCACCATCTCACCATTGACACTGGCCGTCTGAACGCTGTAAGGCAGCAACTGGGGCGGCGAGCGGAAGACATCGCTTGAAGCCTTGAACGAGGTAAAAAACATGAACATGAACGGGAAGATGATCAACAACCCGAACATGGTCAGCACGGCGTAGGCGCCGATATAGGTGAGCCACTTCTGGGTCTGGTATGATCGGGCACGCTTCATGATGTTCCCCTACATGTCGCCGTAGCGGCGCTGGATCCGGAACTGCACCAGGGTGACGGCGAAGATGAACAGAAAGACCACCCAGGCCACTGCTGCGGCATAGCCCTGCTCGAAGCGGTTGAAGCCGCGCTGGTAGAGGTAGAGCACGGCGGTCATCGTCGAGTTGTTCGGGCCGCCGCCGGGGGGCGGCGTCATCACGAACGGCTCACTGAAGACCTGGAGGGTGGTGATCAGGGTCGTCGTCACAACGAAGAAGGTTGTGGGCGCCAGAAGCGGCAGCGTCATATAGCGAAAGCGCTGCAGGTTGCTCGCCCCGTCGATCGTCGCGGCCTCGTAGATCTCGCCGGGAATGCCCTGGAGTCCAGCCAGGAACAGAATCGTGTTGAACCCCAGCAGTTGCCATGCCGCCATAAGAATAATCGAGGCCAGGGCGGTCTGCTGGCTGGCCAACCAGGAGATCTGGACGGGCGCAATCTCGACGAAAGGCAGCCGGTTGAACAGACCGAGCACCTGGTTGATGCCATAGTTCAGGAAGCCGATATTCGAGTTGTAGAGCCACTTCCAGATCACCGCGACGCCGACCACGCCGGCGATGCTGGGGATGAAATAGATCGCACGGAAGAACTGCATCCCGGGGATCTTGCTGTTGAGAACCGTGGCCACCAGCAGGGCCGGGACGACGCTCAGCATGGTCACCCAGAAGCAGTAGACGATCGTATTCCAGAGTGCGATCCAGAAGATACGATCCTTCGCCCCGATCACAAAGTCACCCAGGCGCACGAGCTCGATATAGCCGCTGCTCAAGACCGCACCCGAGCGCTGGCCGGGCGGCACTTGGGCAAACTGTAGGCTGAAGATCTCGATATAGTTGCGCAGGCCTACGAATTCGGCCGTGAACGAGTCGGAGTTGGTGAAGCTGAGGTAGAGCGAGAAGAGCAGCGGCCCGGCGAAGAAGAGCATGAAGCCAAGCAGGTTCGGCGCGATGAACAGGAAGCCGCTGACCGCCTCGGCATCGCGCTCGCCTGCCCCGAAAGCGACGGCAAGCTGTGGCCGCAGCATCAGCCAGAAGAACAGGCCGAAGAGCACCGTGGCCGAAAGGAGCACTAGCGCCAATGGGTCGCCGAGCCCGCTGAGCAGCCCGATCACGCCCTGGATCAGCCCCATCGCCAGCAGCAGGATGATCGCGCTGGCGCCCATGACCCAGCCGCCGACACGGTGGAAGGCAGCCTGCGTTGTCGGCGCGTGGGTGAAGCGATCGCCGACGGACCCGATCAGAAAGCCTACCAGCACCCCGAGCAGGAGCCAGACCCAGCGGTTGAAACTTGCGGCGACTTCGTCAAGGCTGATGTAGAGGCCGAGCACGCCGAGCAGGCTGAGCAATGACCCGACCCCAAAAATATAGTTGAGGCCAAGGCTGATCGCACGGCCCCGCCTGTCGCGACGGAGCAGCAGTACGAGCGCGCTAACACTGGCGACCGCGGCGAGCAAGATCAGGCCCGCAACATAGAGGCGCAGACCGTCGCGCTGCACCCAGCGGGCCTGAAGCAGCGCCCAGGTCGCGGCGACGAGTCCGAAAGCGAGTAGGGCGTGCCAGGCCGCGCCAAGCCTGATCACAAGGGCCGCGCCGGCCGTTGTGGCCGGCTTCCGTGCGGTCGTGGTTGCCATGGGCTTACCCTTATGCGGGCGCAGGCTGAGCCTGGCTCAGCCTGCGCCCGCATGCATTCACCGTTAGACAAGGTTTCAGAAGGGGGATTTGTGATTGTCAGCTTTTTCGGCGAAGCCGAAAAAACTGACAATCACAACCCTTTCTGACGAGGTTGTGGTTTGCCGGAACTGTCAAGTAACGGCGAACCATGTCTTACTGATCAAAGGCCTGGTTAGCCTCCTCACAGACGGTAGCCCGGTAGTCCTCGAGAGTCAGGTCGCCATTGAGCAACGCGGTAAACTTCGAGCCTGTGGCGGCGTCGAACTCAGGCCACGAGCCGGCCCATAGCGGGCCTTCAACGGCCGGGTCGTTCGCGAGGTTGTTGATGAACGCCTGATTATTGGCCGGTGGGGTGTAGGTCAGGAAGGCCTGGATCGCCTCATCGGAGACGCGCGAAGGAATGTTGGCACCCAACTCGGCGATCTTGCTCTGGGTCTCGGCCGTGGTCAGGGCGCGAACGAGCTGCCAGGCTGCCTCGGGGTGCGCGGTGTTGGCATTGACCACATAGGCGCCCCAGAAGAGCCAACTGCGAGCGCCGCCGGGGCCGATCGGCACGTCGACAACGTCCCAGTCGAACGCGGCGCTTGCGCGGGTGCCGGGTGTCGCCCAGCGGCCGTTGAGGAACATGCCGACATTGCCGGCCAGGAAGGGCGGCTCGGAGTCCTCGCCGTAGGGCACGGCCACACCGAACTCGTTGTAGAGCCGCGAGGCGAACTCCATGCCCGCCACCGATGCATCGCTATCGAGCGCACAAGCGGTGCGATCCTCGTTGAAGAAGCCGCCGCCGGCCGAGTTGATGAACAGACCGGGGTTGGCCCACCATGCGTTCATACCAAAGCCCTTGACGTCGCCGCCCAGGTTGTTGACCGCTACGGCCGTCTCAAGGAACTTGTCCCAGGTCCACTCGCCGTTAGCCGCCAGCACGCGCGGATCCTCGGCGCCGGCCTGCTCGATCAGGTCGTTGTTGATGTAGAGCGCGAAGGTCGAGACGTCGCGGGGCAGGCCCCAGAGCGTCTCGCCGGTCATGCCGGTCTCGGGATTGAAGGTTAAGTGGAACATCGGGCCAGGATAGAAGTCGCCGTCGTTATAGTCGGCATCGGCATCGGCCAGGTCGCGGAGATCGAGGATAAGGCCGCGCGTGGCGAAGTCAGCGATGTCGGTGCCGGGGATCCAGAAGACGTCGGGGGCCGTGCCGGCCGACAGCTCGGTCTTGAGCACATCCTGGTACGACGATGTCTCAGATCCGCCCGGCTCGTAGGTCAGGCTGATGTTGTCGAGCTGGGCGTCGAGTTCGCTGGAGATCTGGCTATACACGTCGATCTCGGCCTGGTTGTCGGGGCGAGTGCGCCAGCGAAGGGCGACCTCGTCCATGGCCACCGGGGCCTCCGTGGCGGCAGCCGCTTCCGTAGGTGCCGGGGCTTCCGTAGGTGCCGGGGCTTCCGTGGCGGCGGGCGCTTCCGTAGCGGCAGCCGCTTCCGTAGGTGCCGGGGCGGTGGTAGGCTGCGCGGTAGTTCCGCCGCCACAGGCCGCAAGAGCCAGGGTAAGAATCGCGATCAGACTGATCCACGAAAATCTGCGTTGCATACGCTGCATGAGCTTGTGTCCTTTCACATATGTGCAACAGTGCAAACTTCCCTACATCGGTGTGGGAAGAGAGAATGTGTGACGAGCACATCAGGCGGTCCATCGTACTGCCCGGTGCTCTGTGTTTGGCGTTTTACGCTCTATATTTCAACCACCTCCTTTCGGGAACCGTCGCGCCGCGATCGCGTCACCCGCGAGGATCGCACCAAGGCAAGCGCAGGCCGCCTCGACCGGCCGGGAGCCGGACGGGCGAAGTGTGCCGAGCAGTAGGATGAGCAGCATCGCCGGGGCGCGAGCGGGCAATCAAGCCGAGCAGCGCCGCCGCTCGTGCCGTGCGCGGTCGAGAATAGCCGGTTGTAGTTATGGCAGGTGGCCGCCGCATCAATGCCGCGTATGATCGCGAACAGGTGCGGAGCGGCAAAGAAGCGGTCTGAGGAGGAGGTGATGAGCAGACCGAGCATGCACGAGCGGCGCGGGCCGCGCAACCGCGCCCACGATCCGGGCACGTAACCCGCCGCGGCGGTCACGCACGCGACCCTGGCCCGGGTCGCCGTACTCACATAGAGGTGCTGGTTGAGTACGTCTGATACGGTCGCAGGCCAGACCCTTTCAACCTGCGCAACCTCATCGATCGTCGCCATGTGATCACCCGTCGGTGAGGCTGGCCCGGCGTTGGGCCGTGTCACACCGCAACATGTAAAACATTTTGCGCCGGAATCGGGGTGGCGAGACGATACGTCCAGATAGCGGCGTAGATAAGATCTATGCGAAAAAGCATACACCGCCCCCGCGAATTTGTCAATGTATCTCGCGCACGTGCGAAACTACTATCCTTCGTCCAGAAGCAGAGAAACGCGATCGTTGGCATAACGACGGCGTGGCTGATGCCGTCGTTGCGGCGACCCCGAACGAACCGCGGTGATCAGGCTGAACCTTGGGTGCTTCTGACGGCGAGACCCGGCATAAGGTGCTGACACAGTTATCCCCCCCCGTGGCGTTATCATGGCCCCGTAGGGGCGCAGCCTCCCCTGGCTTACCCGTTGCACGAAGGGCATGCCTGGTGGCTGCTGCGCCCCTACATTGGTGACCGGGCGATCTCCGTTCACGGGGCGGGCGGCACGCTCAACGTCCACCGCGGACATGGCATGTTGGAAGGCTTCGCCAATCTCCCCGTTTTGCTCAAACCACGCAACCGCTGACCGAGCAGATCACGGAAAAGATGATGATAGCGATACCACCTGCGCTCGTCATCAAGCGGAATGACGAACAGGTTTTCACATGAACGCGGACGTATCCGCTTTGCCTTGCATCGAAAGCGCCGCCAATTGCAACCCTGCCACCCAACCCTCGGTGCGTTGATCTAATGCGGCAACCTCTTCAGCCGAGAGGCGCAGCCCCATCACGTGATTCAGGAATTCGGCGGCTTCGTCTTCGGTGAAACGCAAGTCAGCCGCGCGCATCTCGGTCAGTTGATGTCTGGTGCGCAAACGAGCCAGCGGCAGGGCTGGGTCTTCACGGGTCGTGATGACCAGATGCATCGGCGGCGGCATATGCTCGACCAGGAACGTGAGCAAGGCATCCACCGATGTGGAATCTAGTGCGTGATAATCATCGAGAACAAGAACGAAGGCATCTTCAGTTGAAGAAAGTTCGTTGAGCAGGGAGGTCAGTACATCTAATGTCGAAACAGATTGAGCCGACTGCAGCGCCGCCAACACACCATCGCCGACACCTGAGATCAGAGTTTGCAGCGCTGCCACCAAGTAGGTCAAAAAGCGAATAGGGTCGCCATCGCCTTCATCCAATGAGATCCACGCCGCAGGGGTTTCGCCAGCGGCGATCCATTCCCTGATGAGCGTCGTTTTCCCAAAGCCCGCAGGCGCAGCGATCAGAGTCAGGAGATGCCCCTGCCTGACCCCCTCCGATATCGAAGCAAGCAAACGCGGACGCAACACCAAACTGCGTCGAAGCGCAGGCAGATTGATCTTGGTTTTGATGATCGTCTTGAGCATAGTGTGATAGAGAAAGTGTGATCGTGCCTGCATCCCATCTCAGCGGTCGCATCGTAGGTGCGCTAGTAGAATGTAGATTACGAACCACAAGTGAGAGCAATCACGGACAAGGAGGGCGCGTTAACTGGCTGCCCCGACACTGATTTCTCCTCGCATATATTGCACGACCTTCCCCCCAATGAGAACGCGGTCTCCCCGAAGTTCGCAGGTGAGTTCCCCGCCACGATTCGAGAGCTGCAGCGCTGAAAGATTGCTCTTGCTGAGGCGATTCGCCCAGTAGGGGATCAGGGTGCAATGGGCAGACCCAGTCACCGGGTCTTCCGGCACCCCAGCACGCGGCGCAAAAAAGCGAGATACAAAGTCCACTTCTTCGCCACAAGAGGTGACAATCAGTGCGAACGCGTCAAGGCGCTGAATGGCCGCATAGTCGGGCACGAACGCCTTCACCTCCGCTTCGCTTTCGAGCACCACCATGAGATCGCGGGCGAGCATGGCTGCTGCTGGTGTTGTTCCGAGTGCTTCGATGAGGGTGCCGTCGATGGTCACTGGCGTGCCAGGGCGGGACGGAAAGTCGAGAAAGAGATGATCGTCCTTGCGGATCACCGCCAGGCTTCCGCCTTTGGTTTCGAACCGCAGGTGGGCGTAGTCGCGGTAATACTCTTGGAACAACACATGCGCAGTCGCCAACGTTGCATGCCCGCACAGGTCCACTTCCACAACAGGGGTAAACCATCGCAGCGTAGAGCATACGGGATCGGGAATGACGAACGCCGTTTCGGCGAGATTATTCTCTGCCGCGATAGCCTGAAGCGTGTGGTCTTCGAGCCATTCGTGCAAGACGACAACCGCAGCAGGATTGCCGCCAAAGACGCGCTTGGTGAACGTATCGATCTGATAGATTGGAAAGTTCATATCTGTCCTTATCAGCCAGCTAACGGTTGGCGTCAGCGGCATTGCGAAGCGGAGCAACGTCGGCTGCACGCCCAGCGTTAGCCCGCTTTGTGTTGCTTGGTGAGTGCTTGTATTCTACGCCAGAGTGTAGGTGTTGACACAACTAACGTCCGAAGCCCTAGAATTGAAAAAGGAATCAAAACTATTATGTACCGATTGGCGTCAAAACGAATAAGAGTTGCCATCTCTGCCATGTTATTCGGACAGGTGATGGGCAATCCGCTAATCAACGTTGTGCCTGCTCCAATGCAGCTATACATGATAGGCACTCGGATTAATATCAAGAGCATCAGGGCTAGTGAAGCGATGCCTAGTATTTTGGTGTGTCGCTTATCGTCTAAGAAAAGTCCGCTAATACCGAGTGAGGCAAGGGTTGACCAAAAGAGAATTCCCGATTGCGGATTGAAGAGATTGGCGTATATGTAGCCCAAATCAAAAGAAATCAGGTTGATGTCTCCCTTGAATAGTCCCAAATGAAACGGATTGCCGAACTGTGAAAGGTTGTATGCCAACAGAATAACAGCAGGCACCAAAGCACCTAGAACATAGTTTTTCAAAAACCCGAATTCCCTGATGATAACGAGCGAAACAAGTACAACCGTAGCGATAACAATTGTTTCGAGGCGAGTTAGCACCAACAGTCCTAAAAAAAGACCTGAAAAAAATTGTGATAACAGTGTCTTTTCTAGAGACGCCTTCACAAAAAAGTAGCCAAACAAGCAACTAATGCCAAAAGCAGTTAACGTGGCATAGGCAGGAGTGTTGACAATGTTGTGCATGAAAACGCTTGAAGTAACTACCACAAGCGGGGCAAGGCTTGCCCCCAAAACAGGTGTGTTTTCCAATGCCAGCGTTTTGACAGTAATAATCAATCCGATAAATAGAAGCCCATAACCTGTGAAAAGCATGGAAGAAATTATTTTCCACTCAAACCAACTGTCTTGGGTTTCGATATAAAAGTTTTTGAAGAAAACATCTTTGAACAAAAGCGGCTTGGCAGGCAAGAGCATTCTCTCTGTCGGGGGTTGTAGCGGGGAGCCTTGTGCAGGGTTTGACGGATTCTTAATTTCTTCTGTATGCACTAACGGTTCGATAAAGCGCGATGTGATGTAGTAGGGAATCAGTGAAAGAACAGGATAGCCAGGGGAGCGTTGTTCGACGAAGTGAAGATTTCTTACGATGGGGTTACTATCTTTTGATGTAAGTCTTTGGACAATGGCGTAATAGTCAATCGAGTCGGTTTGAATGTTCGCCATTCCTGAAGAAATGACAACGATCACGAGGAAAACCATGAGAGCAGTAAAAACTGCATAGTCGAACAAGCGAACAAATTTGTATTGTCTACGTGTTTTGTCTGAGAAATAAGTGAATAGTTGTTTCATTTTTCGACGCCTCAAATGGAAAAGTGGCCCAACGTCTTGCCCATCACCCGCGCCGCACTGATAGAGCGAAATGACAATCGGGCCGAAACTGATTTCTAAAATCGCCCTGATCTTGTCGACGCGCAGCGGCGTCGGGTGCATGAGCTTGTTCGGCGGCAGCCGAGTTATGGTTTATAACGGAAACTATCGCTGGATCTTCTGAATAGGCTATTGCCGATCCATGGCGTGTTAAAGTGGAAGATAGATAACCCGATCCACAACATCTGCTTCGCTGCCGGCTGCCGCAATCAGTTCCAAATCCTGAACACATTGTCCAATCGAGATCGCCTCTTGATGCGCGTAAATCACGCCTCCAAAGGCAAGACCCGCCCGCTGTCGCTGTGTTGCTTCGGTCAGCAAGTCATCATCTTGGGTAAAAAGCACTCGTCGCAGACTCGTGGCCCGATCGAGGAGTTTGGAGTCTGCAATTTCATGGGTCTGGTCTTCGTAGGCCGTGAGGACATCCACCTGTCGCAGGCGTAAGCCCAGCGTGATCGCTCGTGGCACATGATGATCCATGTATAGGTTGAGCGGCATGGGGGGTTAGCTCTGTGCTTTGAGGCGTGCGATCAAGGGCGCGGGCGGAGTCATGCGGCGCAGTTCCTCAGCGCGTTCCCGCCGACGGGCGATATCCTGATCGAGTTCATCCTGATGATCCCAATAGTAGGCCAAGGCGGAGTGAATTTGGCCCAGCGACAGATAGGGGTGCTGAAAGTGGAGTTCTTCGGGACTCCACCCATAGGCGGAGCGCTCCAACACCAATTCGATCACTTTCATCGTCGTGCCAACGATACGCGGAACCCCCGCATCATCGAGCACAATATGTTCGTATCGAGTTTCAACCAGTGACATTGTCGCCTCCTGTTTGCAGCCCGCTCATCAGGTGAAACCACCACAAGTATAGCACGTGGGTGGAAAGCATAGACGTGATCATAACAGATTTTACCAGGAAATGAAAGCACACATGTGTTGTTTCACTGCCCAGCATGGGCGGTTCGGGTTGATGACGCCGCCGAACGCAAGCATCACCCGCTTGCCGGATGCGACACACAACCCTCGTGTCCCAAAAGACGATAACCACGCGAAAGTAGCTCTGGAACTCGGCGCGTAAGGCAAGTCGGGTGCATGCAGGGTTAGGCACATCTTTTTGAATACTTCTTAGTGGACGATCATGGGCAAAAAAACCTTGCAGAGGCAGGTTGAGAAAATCTGGAACCATGTAAGGCCATCATCGTTGCTTTGCCAAAGCCCATCGTCTCTCACTTGTAACAATTGACCAGGGGATCCATAATTCGGGATTAGGTTATTTCCAGGTATAGGTGATAACTGTTCCCAGTGATTCCCTGCATCTGTGCTATGATACAGCCCCTGCCTACAATGCGCTAATAATCTCTGTGTCTGTGTAGGGTGGGCCAGTAACTGCTCACATCCTCCTGAAGGCATCGTTTCCCAAGGTGTCCAGCTCCTTCCTCCGTCGTTGCTGCTCTTGCCCGACATGTAATATGCTGCAGGATACTCCTGGGAGTTGAAATCAGCTAGCCCGTAGAGATGCTCAGAGGCAAGCGCATCCAATGCAAGTGTATCAACGGGAAACCTATAAGGTTGCCAATAATGAGTGTCTTGCCACTCATGAACCCGAACAAATCCATCTTCGGGGTTTATTGGTGATAGCACTGGGTTGCCAATAGTCGTCAAGCTAACTGTATATACTCTTGTCCAGTTTATCCCAGCATCTGTACTCAAGTAGGCCCAAGAGTCGAGCCAGTCTGGGGGGGGATACCACCATGAAGTCGCATACCACCATGAAGTCGCGAAAATGTACAGGCGATTTCCATCTGCAGGTGAGGCAACCATGCCAGTAATAAAGGCATGAAGCGGCCCATCAAGGCCAAAATCTCGTTCAGCCCAAGTTTGGCCTCCATCACCCGTGCGATACAGAGACTCTCCTGAATAGGCTAAAATTCGCACTGGTGCCACTGGATCTTGACGAGGGGCAATGGCTATACCGCTGATAGCAGATGCGGGCATTGTGGGAACTACCTGCCATGTCGAGCCACCATCCCTGCTGAGCCGCGGTGGCAAGGAGTTGCCCTGAAAACTTACATTTAGAGCAATTGCATTGGGTAAATCAGAGGATGTGGCAACCTGATCAATTTTAAGTTGAGCACATTGCAATGCTGATATATTCGGGTCTCCTGCTGCATGTATAGTATGGGAGTGAGGTTCAATCTTCTGATTGATGCTGGCTATCAACATTGCCCACATGAATATGCCCGCCATTCTTAGGAAGCTATGAACTGCTTTCTTTCTGTCAGGCATGGCTACTCCTTGGTGCTGATATTCAAATGGCTGATGACTTAGGTTCCGTTTTGGACGGTGTGCCTAACGCCGGGCTTCACCTGCACCGCTGGCGGCTTCCGTAGACCGAGGCGAGCGACGGCACGAAGCGACGTTTGCGTATCAGAGATGGTTCAATTGGGCAACAAGTGGTTATATAGTCGTCTCATGCTCCGTTCGATTGCTTCTGGCTCGATAATTAATTGCAATGAACTTGACGGAACCAGAATGGTCTGATATTTGCGCGGAAGCTCTAGGTTTTCCAAGTATTGCTCGTATAACTTTGGTTCTAACTTAAATTCATCTGCCTTGTGCTGGCATATCGCTAACATCTCTGGCGAATTATCAACGCCATCAATATCAAGGCCTTGCTGTAAATAGTCCAGTAATAGTCGCCCAGTGCCACAGCCGACATCAAGAACTGGCTGTCCATACTTTTGAATGATATCCAGATAGAAATGACGGTCTGCCCAATGTGAGGTCTCTCCCCGTAACACATCCCATGCTTCTGCCATTAGACCTTTATATTCGTATTCAGGTGTTTTCATGTTTCTTCCTAATGCTGTTACTTGACGATGGTTGTCTTCGTCAATCCATTACCATGCTTTGACCCAGGGTTCAGATACATCATATTCGGTGAAACCCAGCGAGGCATACAACGCCCCGGCAGCTTCGGCATAGGAGCCAACCGTGCAGAGCGTGGCGCCCAGGTCGCGGACGCGGCGCAGGCCTTCGGCCATGAGCGCCTTGCCCAAGCCTGTGCGCTGATGTTCAGGATGCGTTCCGACCGGCTCGAAGGCGGCGGTGCGGGTCGCCTCATCATACCAGAGCGTGCAGAAGGCGCCGAGCGCGCCGTTCGGGGCAACCGCCACCAAATCGAGATCACGGCGGTAGAGCGGGGCGCGCTGGATGTTGGTATACCAGGCCCAACCTTCGTATTTCTCATCCGGCTCATGGGGGTGGAAAACCTTCCACGAGAGCCAACTGCGGGCAGGATGCTCGTCTAGGTCGCCCAGGGCGCGCAGGGTATAGCCTGCGGGGGTAGGAACGTCTGGAATCGGTAGGCTCATTTCACGGCGGCGCTGGTATTCGGGATGGTTGCCCCTGGCGTAGCCGCGCCGTTTCAGCACATCCTGCCGTAATTGGTCGTTCTCGTGCGCCCAGACGACCAGACGCTGCCGCCCATCGGCCTGCGTGGTGGCAAATTGCGTTTCTGCCGCTGAAAGCATGGCCACTTCAAGTTCAGGGCAGCGACATGTAGGATGCACTTGCAAAAAGGCTTCCCCAGCCCCATCGGGATGAAGCACGGCTGCTAGGCGACCCTCAGCGGTCTCCCAGATAAAAATCGCAGCCGAAAGGTCGAATTTGAGGATATTCGCGTTGACGTGCCAGCGCCAGTAATCCCAACGGTAGAGCGGCCAACTGACTTCGCGGCGGTCGTTCGCGAGGAATAGTTCGCGCAGGAACACACGAATGTTCCAGTAATCTTGGTCGGATTGGTATTTTCTAAACGTCAGTTTCATACATGTCTCACGAAATCACGAGCAGGATTGTTTCATTACGCTTTCGCCACGATGATTTGTATCAGCCGCTCGACCAGCGCGACAGCTTCTTCGAGCTTATCCGCGCTCATGACATCAATCGTATCTGCGGTCGAATGCGCCAGGCCGCGTGCGCCGACCGAACTGAGCGCCACAGCTGGGATGCCGCGAAATGAAAAGGTCGAGTGGTTGCTTTCCGGCCACGGCTCGACCCACTGCACGCCGGGGAACTCTGCGGCCACGTGCCGGATGGCCTGTTCCATCTCCTCCGGCGTAGCAATTGCGGTGAGGCTGTTGGCTGCCAGCATTGCGCCGATGCCGTCCATATTTATTGCACAGCGGATGGATGGAAAATAGGCTTCACCGCGCCGAACGTATTCATCGTCGCCGATCGGCAGGTATTCCTCGCTGTTGAAGGCGACAAATTCCAGGTCGACACCTGCCTCCCATTTGGAGAGCCGTTCGGCCAGTGCGAGTAGGGCCGCCGCGCCCCCACCGTTATCGCTGGCGCCGGGGGTGTTGATTTTGGTGTCGAAGTGGGCGCACACGACGATGCGTTTTTCAAAAACCCCGTGCGTTCTCGCCACGATATTCTGCGCCATGGCCGGGATTTTGCGCGCTGCAATGCACAGGTGCGCCGCCGAATCTGCGTTTTGCATGAGCCGCCGCGCCACTGCCTGGGGAACAGTAGCGGCGGGCAGGTCGAGTTCCCAATCTTCGGTCAGATGGCCATAGTAAACAGTAGAAGTTGGCGGGGCGAGCAATGCGGCGGGTTGAATCTGCTCTAGCAGTTGGATAATGTGGTCGTCGCGTTCATCCTTCAGGAACCAGGATTTGGCCGAGAGCGGGGCGCGGGCCAGGTCGCCATAGAGCAAGAGAATTTTCCCGCGCGCCGAAACCGCTTCCAGTTGCGCAATCGTTCCGGCAGAGATCACCGGCGCGGTGACATCACAGGGCAGCGAAAAGGCATTGGCGGCGGCATCCAGTTGCTCGCCTTCCTGTTCCAAACGAATGAAATCCTGCTCCCAGGCGGTGCAGGCATAGGGCTGTTCTTCCACGTCCAAACCGGCGGCGCGGAAGGTTGCTCGGATGTAATCGGCGGCCTGCTGGTTGGCAGGTGAACCGACCGGGCGCGGACCCAGGCCGATGAGGGTATGTACATGTCTGTCAAGCATCTCAAGCCTCCTCACTGCCGAAGATCAATTCAGAACTTTGTCATCAATTGGCTGCGGCGGAAACTTTTACTGGCAAACCAAAGCAGAACCGCATCGATCAACCAGATCGCCAACCCCACGATCATGACAACGCTGAGGCTGAAGTACATCACACCAGAAACCTGCCCAACCATAAGAGCGATCACTGGCAAAACCACCAACCCACCCGTTTGGTAGGCATCCTGAAATCCTTGCGCACGGGCGGAAGCAAAGACCATCACCACAAGTCCCAACCCCGCAACCGCAGGTGTGACCCACACCACTAGCGCGATCCACATCCAATTCGGGAAGAAGATGCGCCCGATGCTTTGCCAGCCAGCGGCGTTTACCATCACCGCATAGACGATGAAACTCAACAACGTGACGGCAAGCGCCGTAGTCCATGAGCCTAACAGTTTGGCGGCGAATAGTTCCTGGTCAGTGATTGGCGTATAGAGCAAGGCTTCGAGTGTTTTGCGTTCCTTCTCCCCGGCAAAACTATCCGCCGCTAGCACGGATGAAACCATCAACGGCATAATCAGGAACATTGGTGCCAGCATATAGACTAGGCTAAAAACGATCAGTTGTTGATTGGGTGCAAACCCGCTCAATTCATGAAGCAGACCTGCGGGCATACGCGCCAGCAATTCACCGATGTCGTTGGAGGCACCGGTCGTTTCGGTAAACGACGAAGCATAGGCCATGATCCAGGGCAGGATCACGAACAAAACGAGAGGCAGAATAATGATCGGCAAGACCACGCCCTTGTTTTGGATGGCAACTTTCAAGTCTTTGCGGGCGATGGCGAGAATGGCCCGTGTGTTCATTGGGTGTTTCCATGCAATGCAAAATACACTTCTTCAAGATTGGCTTCCTGTGGCGCGAGCCGATAGACGTGCAATCCCTTCTGCACAAGAATGTGTAAGAGTTCAGGGATGGCTTTCCGCCCGGAGAGAGTCAATGTGAGCATATCCTTCTTCTGTTTTGGGGGACCGCTCACCAATTGAGGCAGCCCCTGCACGATCTGAAGGACAAGTTCTATTTGCGTGGGATCAACTTCAAGATCCACATCGAGGCGTTTGACATATTGGCGGGTCAGGTCTGAAGGCGTGCCCAATGCCACCAGATGCCCATGTTCCATCACAGCCACGCGGTCACATAGCTTTTGAGCTTCCACCAGATTATGTGTACACAGAAAAACGGTGCAACCTTCGCGGCGGGCCAGATGTTCCACCAAGTCATTGACGTGTCGCGCCGCCACCGGGTCCAGACCTGACGTTGGCTCATCGAGAAAGAGAACTTCCGGTTTATGGAGCAGGGCACGCGCAAGCGCGAGCCGCTGCTTCATCCCCTTGCTATACCCGGCAACTTTTTCATCGGCGCGCTCAGCTAGTTCAAATTCTGTGAGCAGAAAATGTACACGCGCCGAAACGTCCGCACGCGGGAAGTTATACAGATCGGCATAGATGGACAAATTATCACGGGCCGTGAGACGCTCATCGAGCGAGGGCGTTTCAGTGAGCACACCGGTTCGGGCACGTAACGCGGAACCCTGCGTCTGTGGGTTCAACCCGAGCACCCGTGCCTCCCCGCTGGTGGCTTCGATCACGCCGTTGAGCAAACGCACGGTGGTCGTTTTGCCTGCGCCATTATGGCCGAGAAAGCCGAAGATTTCGCCAGCTTGCACCTCAAGCGTTAGCTGATCAACCGCTTTTATTTCGCCAAAGTGCCGTGTGAGCGATGAGGTTTGAATGACAGGTGATACCATATAATCCCTTTACAGCTGCTGCGTCTGCGCCAGCACGGTCTCTACCATCACGTCCACAAAACGCGCCGCTTCGCTCACCCAGGGGGTATGCCCCGAAGACTCGAACCAGACGATCTGCTTGTGGGGGGCTTCCAGCACGGCGTAATACTGTTCGACGAAGACCGTTGGGGCGTTGATGTCGTGGCGGCCAATCAGGAAGTAGACCGGAACTTCCAGTCGGGTTGCCTGCTGGCGGAAATCCACCTCCCAGAGTTGGGGGTAGACCACATCCAGGGTTTGCAGCACGCCGCGGAACCAGCTGACCTTGTCGTACAGACCATATTCGGGGGCGGCCAGGTCGCGCCAGGTATTGAAGCCGTTATCCCGAATGGCTGGATTCTGGTTCATATAGGTGAAGGTATCGCCCAGAAAGGCGGCTTCTTTCCACGCCATGCCAGCGCCGTAGTAGGGCGGGGGGCCTTGTTGGATCAATGTCTGCACTTTGGCGGTATCGCCGCGTTCACGCGCCCAGTTCAAGGCGAATTCGTAACACATCAGGTCATTTTCGAGGAACGCCACCATTTGCCCAGTGCCGATGAAGGCGTGGAAATCCTCGGGGTAACGCTGGACGAGCCAGATCCCCAGTGCGCTGCCCCACGATTCGCCCAGCACATAGACCTTCTCCTGTCCGAAGCGTTCCTTCAAGATCGCCACCAGGGCGTGCGCGTCCTCGATGTAACGCTCTGGGGTGATGGTGGCGCGGTCAACGGCATCGAAGGACTTGCCCGCGCCAGGCTGCTCCCAGTTGACGACAACAAAGTGGTCTTCCAACCCGCCCAGGGCGAAGCGTGCGGCGGCCAATTGGCTGCCGCCAGGCCCGCCCGCCAGGAACAGCAGCACCGGTTTGGTCGTGTCTTTGCCACGGATCGAAAGCCACTGCTGGCTGCCATTGAGCGTGACGGTTTCGAGCGTGGCGATGCTGCCGGGCAGGGGTTGACCGTCGGCACCGAGGATGGGCGGGGTCATCGCAAAGGCCTGCGAGACGACCACGGCCAGAACCGCCGTGACGAGCAGTCCTGCCAGCGCCACGAACGTTGCTTTTCCGGCGGGTTTGATCCAGAAAAAAGCGAACAACAAGCCCAGGTTACCTGCGGCGAGCGGAACCCAGACCCAGGCCGGGACGGCGGTGGCCTGGGGCAGCAGCAAGATGGGCAGGCACAAAACGAGCGCCAGCAAAAGTGCCAGCAGGCGGCCAAGAAAGATGAAGAACTTTTTGTACATCAGTTTTTCGCCTTGCGTTGCGGCTGGTGGTGATACCGTGTTTGTGTTCACCAGGAACATGCGTGCATGTCAATGAATTTGTGATGATTTCTGCGTGACCCAGATCAGAAAAATATCCTCACCAATGAAGCATTTTTGCCGTTTCAGACGCGTCAGTGCTGAGTGTTTGAGCACGTCTTCGATGTCGTGTTGCGCATGCGAGAAAATCTCGAGATCGCCCGCCAGATGACGGGTATATGGTTTTCCTTGCAGGTCGGCGGTTGGCAAGCGGGTGGTAAAGGCACACAGGCCACCTGGTTTGAGCAGGCGCACGGCCTCGGCGAGGATGAATTCTAACTCAGCTATGAAGTGGAATACGCCACAAGCAATCAAGTGATCAACATGCGCCGCAGGATAAGGCCAGGGCGTGGTCGTCAGGTCGTGCTGCTGCAAAGCGGCGAAAAAGCCCTTGGCCCGGCAAATTTCAAGCATGGCGGGGGAAAAATCCATGCCCGCGACGTGCAACCCGGCCTTGGCAAAGGGCTGCGCCGAAAGTCCACTGCCTGTTCCGATATCGAGCAGGTATTGACCGGGGTGGATGAATTCATAACAGAGCCCAAACACCAGGTCGGTGATGTAACAATCGTAGGCGCGCACCTGGGCGTCATAGTCGGCGGCGTAGGAGTCGTGTTGGGTATGCATCATACAGGTACTCGAGCTAAAGCTTGCCTTCAAAGAAAGTCAACCAGATGCTTGTGGGCCGGAACGCCGGATAAACAGCCAGATGAAAGCCGCCGCAAGCACGGCCAGCCCGGTGCTGATCGCCGTCCAGGTCATCTCTTCGGCGGTGGTGGTATAGGTTTGCCCGAAAATCAACGCACTGGAGGAAAGACTGGCATGCATAAAGTAGGCGATCAGCAAACTGCCCTGAGTTCGTTCATAGACCCAGGTGATGATGAAGGACCAGGCGGTCAACAAGATCGGGCCGAGCAGGCTAATCAAAATCAGCGAGTCGAGGCCCCTGCCGCCAAGCGCGAAGTAATCCGCGTAGCCGTGCCACAAGCCACCCCAGACCAGGCCCAGCAACAGGGTGGCGACGAATGGGGAGTGGCGTTTGAGCAGGTGTGGCAGGAGAAAGCCGCGCCAGCCGCATTCTTCCATCAACCCGGCGGTGAGCCCGAGGGCAATGCCGGGGCCGAGCAGGTTTGCCATGGCGCCGAGATCCACCGGGTAGCCTGCCAGCCAGCGTACGAGTGGCGTGAGCGCCGTCACTGCAGGGATCACCAGCAAGGCAAACCACCAGCCTCCCACCTTCCCGATACGTGCCCTGGCCCACAGAGCGTGCAGCCCCGCTTGTCCATACACCAGCCAAGTGGTGAACAGGCCGCTGAGTGAAGGCCCAAACCCGCCCAGAATGACGAAGATGAAAGCGCTGGGCGGGGCTTGCATCAGTCCACCGGGTTGGATGTACAGGAATAACAATGACCAGATGCCGAAAGACCAGATCACGGTCAGGATGATATAGGTGAGCATTGGATGACGGACAAACCAGGCTTTCATGTTCATCTGTGACTCCCAATCAGTCTTGAAAGCTTCGTGCTCATAGTGTAGCGGACGACAAACAAAAACTCCCCCGCCCAGGGGGGAGTTTGAGACTGGTCAGGTAGCCAGGAAATTCTCTTTCCAGATGTTGCAGACTTATGCAATTTGCGGGATGGCTGTTGCCGAAGGTGTTTTTTCCCAGGGCAGTGCACAGCAGATGTCCCATACGGTGACTTCGGCCTCGATGAATGTTTCACCCAGGGCGCGGGCAACCGATATGCGATGGTGACCGTCTTCAACGAAGTAACATTCACTAACCTGGATGAGCTTCACCGGTTCGAGCGGGATGTACTGGCTGCGCGCAATCGCCACGCTGACCCAACGGTCGCGGGTGCTGTCTCGGCGGGGCTGGAAGAGATGGTCAAAATCGTTGGCGCGTCCCAGTGTTCCACAAATCTTTTCCAGGCTGACGGAGCGCAAGCCACCATAGCGCCGGGTGCGCACTTGTTGGTGTGGCAGGGCAGCCAGGTCGCGCAAGCCGGAAAAACGCCGCAGGATAAAGCACTTGATTTGCTCAAAAGTGGCCGACTGGCGCGCCTGGTTGAAGCGGTTGATAGCGCTGTTCAACAAAAGGGCATGATTGTTGGTGGTCTGGTATTCGGGTGAAATAGGGGAATAGAAACTATTAAACATGGTTCATCTCGGCCAACCAGGCCGTGAGCGCTTCCTCGCGGGCCTTGCCGTCATCCCGCGTTTCATCGTACACGCCGGGTAGGTATTCGCCTGCGATCCTGCCATCCAGAATGAAGAGTACCCGCTCCGTTTTGGTAGCCACCCCGACATCGTGCGTGACCAGCAGGATGGTCACACCAGTGCGATGAATCTCGGCCAGCAGGCGCATGATTTCGTTGGCCGAGGTCGAGTTCAACGCGCCGGTCGGCTCGTCGCCGAAGATGATTTTTGGATCGCCCATCAAGGCACGGCAGATGCCGACCCGCTGGAGTTGCCCGCCCGAGGCCTGGGTGATGTCGCGCTTTTCCAGCCCGGCAATGCCCGTTTTTTCCATCAGCATGGTTGCTTTTTCGGTGAGCCGTGCGCCATGTTTGCGGCCATCGCGCATGGATGGCAGGAGGATGTTGTCGAGGATGTTCAGATTTCTGAGCAGGGTCGGCTGCTGGAAAACAAAGCCCATGTTCGTGCGGCGCAGATCGGCGAGTTCGTTCTCTTTGAGCGCTGACACATTCGCGCCGTCGAAGATGACTCTTCCGCTGTCCACGCTGTCCATGCCGCTCAGGGCATACAACAGGGTCGATTTTCCCGAACCGGAAGGGCCCATCACGGCGACAAATTCGCCCTGTTGGATGTCCACCGAGATGCCGTCGAGCACGTTGCGTTTTTCCGTGCCCACGCCGAAGGATTTGGTGATGTTTTCGCCACGAATCAGGGGTTGCATGGATTAGTCCTTGATATTTTCTGAAATTTTGATGTGGCCTGCGTCCAGCGTGCCGAAAAATGTGGAAGCCAGCACCGCGCTCGCCATCAGCAGGGGACTGAGCAGGTAGGCAAAAGCCGGGTTGACGATGAAGGTGAAGGAAGCCGCCCCAAACGAGGCCATCACCGCCCCTACCAATCTCTCGCCGAGAGTGTTTGCCAGCAGTGTCCCGAGCAACATGCCGAGGAGCAGGACGAAAACCGAGCGCGCCACATACTGCGCCCGAATGTCCGCGTTGGTAAACCCGAAGGCTTTCATCACCGCAATCGCGTATCTGTCCTTGGCGACCAACATGCGTATGAACAGCAGGGTAATCAGCACGGTCAGCGCCAGCGCAACGCCGATGGCGGCATAGGAGGCTGCGCCCATGGCGTTGATGGTTCCGCCGTAGGTCTGCCGGATATATTCATCAATGTCCGAGACTTTGGCAAAAGCGAACCTGTCCGCGTATGCGGCAATTTTCTCATCCAGCAGGGTTGGGTCTGCCAGTTCGGCGGTGATGACGCTCCACATCGTGTCCGCCGAAGGGTCAGAGAAAACTGCTTTGGCAGTCTTGCCGCCATTGGTCAGATCCGAATACGTGCCGCAGACCGTGAGTGTGCTCGTGCGCCCGTCGATGACCAGCGTGATGACATCCCCCACCGTTTTGCCCATTTCGCTGGCATTCAGCACCGAAAGCGCGATCTCGTTCGCAGCGGCAGGGGCGCGCCCCTCGGCATAGGTTAAGGGAAAGACCGAGTGGTCGCCCAGTTCGACCTTGAGACGCTCATCCGAGCTGTCGTTCAGTTGTACGCGGAAGGTTTGGGTAGTCAGCACAACAAACCTGGCAATGGCTTGGTCGTTCGCCATCACCGCAGCAATTTCCGCCGCTTTTTCGGCGATGTGGTCGGTCTGCTGGATGTCAATGCGCAGGTCGCTGTTCCCGACCCCCATGTAGGTTATGAACGTGTCGGAGGCGATGGTGTTGTGCAGATTCTGCGGGACGATGATGATAAATGCCGCCAGCACCAGCACCGTCAGCATGGTGACGTACAGGCTTTTGCGGGCGAGCACATCCTTGATGCCGAGGAACATGTTTGTGCCGAGCCATCGGTTTGCGCTGAGGCGGAAGTGCCTGCCCCCGCCCGCTTTTTCCTGCGAAACTCCGAAACGGACGGCTTCTGCCGGGGAGATGTGGCGAAAGCGTCCCAGCACGCCGTTCACGTAGGCGCTGATTGCCACGAAAACCAGGGTCACGCTGAAAATGCCCAAGAGCGGCGCAAAGGTGGCGTTGGCGCTTTCACCCATGTACAGCCGGATGTTGGCGAGCAGCGCGTCCCGGAAGAGCAAGGATAGCCCGTAGCCCAAGAGACTGCCCACTGCCGCGATGGCAACGTATTGGGTCAGGTAGATTCTCTTGATGTCGGCAACGCGCAGACCGATCGCTTTCATCACGCCGATTTCGCGGTAGTCATCTTCGATTTTTGCCAGCAGGCTGAAACGGATGCACAGGAAGGCGATGGCAATCACCAACACGCTGACCAGCAGGATGACCGCAATCATCAGCCCATCGGCAAGACCGTTGAACAGCCTGAACAGTGCATAGGTGAGGGTCGGCCCGTTGGCCTCAAGCCCGGCGGCGGTGTAGGCAGCCTCGAACGCGCCCAGCCTGTCCATGTTATGCAGCCGAAACTCGATCAGGTATTCCACGCTGCCGAACTGCTTGAGCGCCGTGAAATCATTGTGGCTCACCAGGAAGCGCTTGGACGAGGAGAGCAGCGGCTGCATTTGCGAATCGCGCAGCGCACCGGCGATGGTGAACCTTTTCCCGGCCACCGTCACCGTCTCGCCAACCCTGGCGATGCCGCCCTGGATATAGGTGATGGGGACATAGATTTCGCCATCAGCGACGGTGATGACCTCTCCGTCGAGGTTGAGCAGGAAGTCGAACGTTTCGCTCTGCATCGCCAGCCCGTTATCCTGGACGCTGGTTGCCAGCGAGCCGCTTTCAAAGACAAACTGCGCACCGTCCACGTTGAGAAATTCCAGCGTCTGGAAGTCGGCGACAGCTTGATTCTGTTGGGCGAACGCCGCCAACCGCGCCGTGTCCAGTTCGCCGGCGTGCATTTGGGTGAAATGCGGCGTTTTGGACTGCGTCATCAGGGTATCGATCGCGCCCGACAGGTTGACGACCAGGACAGCTGCCAGCGCAACCAGCATGGTCGCCGCGGCGACAAACAGCATCGTGGTCAGCGTGATCGCCTTGCTTCTGCGAATATCGTTACGGAGGATACGGAGATACATCGGTCACCTCTGATTTCTGTCGATCACTCTGCCAGGTGTCTCGGCGTGCTAGCACCTAACCAGTATCGTGGCGGCGGTCTCGCTCGCCGATCTGCAAGAGCTATGCGTGCCCAAACACTCTGGCCTTGCGCATACGGCCTTGCAGCAGGCGCAGGCGCATGAACTCCCCCATCGGGATAGCGATGGTGCCAGTGGCAGCAATGTCGCGGTTGACCGCCAAGCAGGAAGACCATCAATTTAGTTACCGGCGTGGCTTGGACGACGTGGTAGGCATCCAGCACGATGAGATGAGCGAGCGTATTCATGAGAAGCATCCTTGAATGTGCATAAAGCTGAACTGCGTCCATCATAAAACCACAAGACCTTCCGGGCCACCGCCCTGCCTTGGACATAGATGAGGCCAGGCCATCGGCTCACCCGCCCGGCGTGACCGAGCCGAAAGCGATAAAGCAAAAGACCACCACATCCATCCAAATATGGATGAACCAGGGCCAAAAAAAGCCGCGCGTTTCGAGCATCGCTTTGCCCATAAGCCATCCGGGGATGACGGCCATCACCACACCGAGCACACCGTACGGCACCCCATAGAAGTGGCCGATGCCGAAGTAGACGGCGGTCATCAGGAGGGCCTGGGCAGGACCAAGCGGACCTTCCAACGCACCTAGCCAAGGAGCGCGGTAGATCATCTCCTCACCAAAGGCATTGCTGGCGGCAAAGATCAGCACGAATGGCAGCAGTGGCAGCACGTCTTGGATGGCTTGTAGCGCAGGGGGCTGGCCAAAAACAAAGCCAAAGACCAGCAATCCCAAGCACATAGCCCCCGTAATGGCCGGGCCTAAGATGTTCCATGCGGGCGGGCGGGTCAACACCAGGGGAATGGGTTGGGCCGGGGCATCCAGCTTGCCTTTGACAAAGAAGAAGCGCCCAAAACTACCCATCAACGCCAGCGCAATCAGCGCGATAGCGATGCCCATCGTGGTGCGCGGAAGTTGCACCGCAAGCATCGTTTGGAGAAACGGGCTGGCATTGGCGAACCAGGTGGTGTAATGCAGGGCGTGGTACGCCCGGTCTACGCCCCATTCAACCAGGTACACACTGAGCAGGACGGCAAAGTAGAGCCATAAGGCCCGTAGCGGTTTCCAGAACAGGCTGATCAGCAGCAACCCGCCAATCAGGCCAACTTTAGACCAGAACAACCAGCAGGGTATGCTGCCAGTCAGTTCCCTGAAAAAAATATCGGGCAGTTGAGAGATCAGCAGGGTTACGATCCAGATTATGAAGATGAAAGCGTTCGTTGACGTTTTAGGGTTCATCAGGTACTCCGGCATCTTCACCGATCTTGAAATCTCTATGCCCGTAGTCTAGCAGGCGACGAAAAAAAACTCCCCCGCCGAGGGGGGAGTTTTGGCTTGGTCAAGTGACCAGGAAGAGGATTAAACAAGTTTTTTTTGGATCGCCATCGTCACGGCCGCGACGCGGTTATCCACGCCCAGTTTCATCAGGATGTTGCTGATGTGGTACTTGACCGTGGAAAGGCTGACCACCAGCCGCTCGGCAATTTCGGCGTTGTTCAGGCCCTCGACCAACAATTTCAGCACTTCGCGCTCGCGCTCGGTGAGCACTTCCGTTTCCTGGGCCTGCTGACTGGCATGGACAAGGGCCTGAGCTGCTTCGGGCGAGAGGATCATTTTGCCCGCTTTGGCAGCTTTGATCGCAGCGGCCAATTCCCATGCGCTAACGTTTTTCATCAGGTAGCCGATCGCTCCGGCTTTGAGCACGTTCTGGACCAACTCGTCCTCGTGGAAGCTGGTCAGGGCGATGATTTGGATACCCGGATGTTGCTTTTTGATCGCGGCAGTCGCGGCCACGCCATCCATGACCGGCATCATCAAGTCCATCAGGATAACATCCGGCTTGAGCATTGCAACCAGGGCGACGGCCTGTTCACCGTTTTCGGCCTCGCCGACCAGTTCCAGGTCAGGGTTGACGCTCATAAACGCGCCCAGGCCAGAGCGGACAACGGCATGGTCATCAACGAGCATGATGCGAATTTTGCCACTCATACAGTCTCCTTCGGCTTAGGCATGTTTCAGAATCGGGCCTTCCAGCTTGACCGTTTGGTCGCACCGGCTTCCAGCCGGTGGGGCTTCCTGACCGGCTAGAAGCCGGTGCTGCTTGACCGTTTGGTCGCACCGGCTTCCAGCCGGTGGGGCTTCCTGACCGGCTAGAAGCCGGTGCTACCTTCGCTGCGAACGGTCAAGCTCGTTTGAAACATGCCTTGCTCGTCTTTTGGCTTACATTCCTGCGCCGCTTCCAAGCAAAAGAAATGCGTGATGCACAACAAGCAGATCATGGGGGGGGCCAAACAATTGAAATCTGCGTCCCCTCGCCGGGTTCGCTGTAAATACGCAACGTCAGGCCAATTGCTTCGGCGCGTTCGCGCATGATTTTCAGGCCGAGATGGTCGGCAGTGACAGCCAATGGATCGAAGCCAACGCCATTGTCGGCCACGGTCAGGCGGACGGTTTCGCCCAGCCGCAGGGTGACCACGGCCTCGCTCGCTTTGGCGTGCTTTACGACATTGTTTAAGGCTTCCTGGACGAGCCGATACAGGCCAACCTGCACATCGGGCGGTAACTTGCGTTCCCCTTCGACGCTGAGTTGAATGTTTATGCGTGAGCGACCAATCATCGCTTCAGTCAGTTGGCGTAAAAGTATGGGCAGCGGCACTTCCACCAGAGCGTTGGGGCGCAGTTCGACCAGCAGAGTGCGCATTTCAGCCAGCGCACCACGCGTGAGTTGGCGCACCTCCTCGAGGCGACGCTTGCCCTCGTTCGGATTCATTGCCCAAATATCGGGCAGCACGTCGGCGATTATGGTGATAGAGAAGAGGGTTTGGGTAACGGCATCGTGCAGGTCACGCGCCAAGCGGGTGCGCTCGGCAGTCACGGCATCCTGCGCAGCTTTCGCACGCAGGCGTTCGTTGGCAAGATTCAGTTCCTCGGTTCGTTCGGCAATGCGCTGTTCGAGCATCTTTTGCAATTGGGCGTTTTGTTCGCGCACCGCCCGTACCCGCCACTGCAAGCCGCCGACCACAAGCGCAACCACGCCCAGGAACAAGCCTACCTGGAACGGCCAGGTCTGCCAAAAAGGTGGCGCGACCGTCAGCCGCACAGAGGTTCCGGTTTCATTCCAGATGCCGTCCTTGTTAGCGGCGCGGACGCGAAAGGTGTAATCGCCGCCGGGCAGGTTGGTGTAACTGGCGTAGTTGCGCGTGCCAGCCTGCACCCACGTTTTATCGAAGCCTTCCAACTTGTAAGCATATTGGTTTTTGGAGGGTGACTGAAAATCGAGGGCGGCAAATTCAAATGAGATGAAGTTCTGGTCGTAGTTCAGGCGAACCGTTTGCGCGGGGTCAAACGCCTGGGGGATGTTGAAAATCGAAACGTCGGTGATGACGACCGGGGGCGGGAGTTCGTTCTGGCGCAGGTTGAGCGGGTCGAATACGCTGAAGCCGTTGACGCCGCCAACGTAAAAGTCGCCGTTGCGGGACTGGAAATAGGCATTCGAGTTGAACTCGTTGCCTTGCAAACCGTCGCTTTTTTCATAGACCAGGAATGTCTCGGCCTGGGCGTCAAACCTGACCACGCCATGATTGGTGGTCAACCAGAGCAAGCCCTGTGCATCCTGCAAAAGCCCCATTATCGAGGCGTTGGGCAAGCCGTTTTTCTCGGTGTAGCTTGTGAACTGACCAGTTTGGGGGTCGTAGCGGTTGAGCCCGGCCTGGGTTCCCAGCCAGACCATGCCATCAGGGGTTTGGAGCATCGTCCAGACGCCATCGTTGCTGAGGGAGTTGGAGTTGGCGGGGTCGTTTTTCAGCGTGGCGAAGGTCGCTGTGCTGGGATCTAGGCTGAGAGGGTCGGAAAGATCGAGGCGGTAGAGGCCGCCGCCCCATGTTCCCGCCCACAGTTCATCCCCCACGAGGCCAAAAGAGACCGGCGGTGCGGGCATGGCATAGTTGACAAAGCCCGTCGCGCCAGGGTCGAGGCGTGAAAGACCGGCGAAATTGCTCACCCACAGCCGCCCGGCCCGGTCGCGGATGAGGTTGGTAACCTGGTTTTCGAGCAGGCTGTTGGGGTCGGCGGGGTCGTTCTGGTAACGGGTGAACAGGCCAGTTTGAGGGTCGAAGTGGTTCAGGCCGCTGCCGAAGGTGCCGACCCAGAGCGTATCATCCGGATCGGCATAGAGGGTGAGCACAATATCGCCGGAGATGCTGTTTGGGTTGGCCGGGTCGGAACGGTAGGGGGTAAATTCGCCGCTAGTCGGGTCGAAGCGCACGAGGCCGTTTTCGATGGTGCCCAACCAGATACTGCCGTCGCTGGTTTCGGTAAAGGCAGTGATGTGGTTGCTGGGCAGGCTCTTGGGGTTAGCGGCATCGTGGCGGTAGGTGCGGAATTGCAACGTATCGAGATTGAGTTTGTTGATGCCGGCGCTGAGCGTGCCAACCCAGATGACGCCGGAGCGGTCGGGCCAAACGGTGAAGGTGTTGTCGCTCGAAAGGCTTTCGGGGTCGGCAGGGTTGTGATGAATGCCGCTAAACTCTCCATCGGGAGTCATGCTCCAGAGACCGCCCGACCAACTGGTCGCCCAGAGCGCCCCATCGCGGTCGAAGGCCAGGTCGGTGAAGTTGTTATCGGCAATCTGGGTAGCAAAGGTTTGGCTGTTATCGAAGTGAGCGCACGTGCCAGTTTGGGGGTCATAACGGTCGAGGCCGCCGCCCGCAACGCCGTAGCCGCCGTAGGCAATCCACAGCGCGCCACCATCAGGGGCAGGCAGGAGGTCGGCGATGTTGGGGGAGGCCAGGCAGTCGCCGGTTTGCTCCAGGCGTTGGGCTGTGCCGGTAGCCGGGTCGAACAGGTTCAGCCCTGCGCCGGGGATGTTGAACGCGCCCGTACCGATCCACAGTTTGCCATCGGCAGTTGGCAAGATGACCGAAAGGGCGTCGCTGGACAGGCTGGCGGGGTCATCAGGGTTGTGGCGGAAGTGGGTGAATGTCCCGCTGACCGGGTCGAAGCGTTCCAATCCGCCGAGGGTGGCGACCCAGTAAACACCCTGCGCATCCTGGAGAATGTCGGTGACAATGGGGTGGCCGAGGCTCGCAGAGTTGGCGGGGTCGGGCGTGTAGCGGGTGAATTGCTGGGTAGCCGGGTCAAAGCGGTTCAGGCCACCGCCCCAGGTGCCAATCCACAGCACGCCGTCGCGATCCTCGTAAAGCGCAATGATGCTGTTGTGGCTGAGGCTAGCCGGGTCATCGGGATCATGTTTAAAGTGGGTGAGGGTGTAGCCGTTATAGCGATTCAGGCCGTCTTGCGTACCAATCCATAGATAGCCCTGGCGGTCTTGTAGTAGGGCCAACCCGGCGTTTTGCGAGAGGCCGTCGTCAATCGTGAGATGCTCAAAGCGAAGGTGCGCACCGGGGGCAAAGGTGACGCCGGTTGCACGTGCGGCGACGGGCTGGAAGGCGGTGAGCAGCAAAACGATAGGGAGAATGAGGAAGCGCCAGAACCGCCCGCAATGACATGTTTGATCGTCTACCATGCGATGATCCAGGGTTTAGACCCAATACTTTTCAAAGAAGATCACCCACCCCCCAACGCACCCCTACAACGTGATTACCTTCTGGGCACCCCACTGAGCCGCGATGATGTCGGGCATGCCACCGATGACCCCGACGGCCAGTTGCTCGGTCAGGCCATAATAATCGAGACAGGTGAGACAGCTGATGACGTGAACGCCCCGGGCTTCCAAAGCCTGGAGTTCAGCGAGCACGGGCGAGCCGTGGACAACGAGCTTAACCCCCTCGGTGTAGACGCAGATCGCGGCGGGAAGGCTGTTGTTCTCGTTGAGGAGACGCAGGTACGTCGCCAGCAACTTCTGCTGCAGGGCCGGGTCAGTCTCGCCCATCCCGGCGCGGTTGATCAGGATCACAGTCGTCATATCAGGCATTGGTCATCTCCTCAGCGCGATAAACTCAGCGCGATAAAGTGGTCGAACCCACGCTGCCAGAGGCGCGCAACCCCACGAGACCCGCGTGGCACCACTATTCTACCCGATGTTACCTGACGCACGGCAGAGATGATCCACGGGGAGCTATGCAGTGCTGCGACGCGCACCAGTGCGGCGTTGAGGCGTTGATGCAGCCGTGGGCCGACGCACGTGATGGCGGGTGTGGGGTCGGGATGGGTGAGGGGCCACGTGCTTCGTCCGTACGGCGGTGGGTGGTCGCTGTGTGTGGCGGTCGCGATGGTGCGGCCGTGGGCCGACGCACGTGCGAGGGGTGTGAGGTCGAGATGGGTGGGGCGGCACGTGCTGCGGCCGTACGTCGGTGCGCTCGTCAGCGCAGGGCCATCGGCATGAATCCGCATGCCTCATAGCAGGTCATGCCAGAAGCGTTGGGCGGCAGAGGCAACCACCCAGCGATCGTCGAGGCTCTCGGCCAAGTCGAGGTGCGCAGGCAGGCACAAGCACCTCCTTGGTGGGCAGCAAGGGAAAGCTGAAAGAGGAAAGATGAAAGAGGAAAGCTGAAAGAGGAAATGAGCCGTGAACGCGGTGCGTTGCCATGCCTTTTCAGCTTTCCTCTTTCCCTCGCTGATCCGTACGTACGCACGCATTCGTCTGTTACAATGGAGTCATATCCGACGTGGACGGTTTATGGAGCAGCGCGGCGCATATGGCTTTTTTCTCAACCACCGCCCTTGGCCCGGGCAGCCCCGTGTTCCGGGGGCGTGCCGCCGAGTTGGCGCGCCTGCTGCGCCTCTGCCGCGAGGAGGTGACGCGCTACGGGGTAGTCTACGGTGGGCGGCAGAACGGCAAGACGAGTTTGCTCTTCCAGGTGCTGGGTGTGGTCGAGCACCCGACGAAATTGTGCCGGATTGACTTTCAGGCGATCCAGGGCGCACAGCCCGAGCGGGTCTTTGCCTATCTGGCCGAGCAGATCGACACGGTCGTGCCGCTTGGTCGTGACCTCGGGCAGATCGTCAGTGCGCCCCGTCTCAAGGCGCGGCTCACTGAGGCGCTGGCGCGGACCGAGGTCGGGCGGCTCGTGCTGATGCTCGACGAGCTTGGTGCGCTGCCGCCAGCCTCGCGTGAGGCGCTGGGCAACGCGCTGCGTTCTTTCTTCCACGACCGGCTGATCTCGCTGCCATTGCAGAAGTTGCAGGTCATCTTCAGCGGCGGCGTCGAACTCTACACCATGGTCGTGAGCGAGGTCTCGTCGCTGCACAGTGTGTGCGAAGAGATCTACCTGCCCGACCTGCCCGCGCCTGAGGCGGTCACGCTGATAGCCGACGGCCTCCAGGCGGCAGGCGTCGAAGCTGCCCTGAGCGAGACGCTTGGCCGGGCGGTCTACGCGCAGGTGGCCGGTCACCCCTACCTAACCCAGCGCATGGGCGAGTTGCTGGCAAGCGCCCACGCGGCGGGCACCGCGCTGAGCCTTGCTGACGTGGCGCATGCCGCGAGGGAGATTGTCGCCGACGCGCCGCCGTTGCTCCGCCGCATCCGCGACGACCTGCGCACGCACCAGTTGGAGGAGGCCGCCCGCCGCCTGCTGCGCGATCGCCCACCCTTCGACCGCCTCGACGACGACATGGTGCGCCTGGAACTGATTGGCCTCGCGAAACGTGACGGCGCGCACTGGGCGCCGCGCAACTCGTTGCTCGCGGCGGTGTTCCAAAGATTGCTTGGCGTGGCCGCGCCGACGCCCGAGCAGGAGCGCCCGACGACCGTTGCGCCCGATGATCCTCCAACGGAGGCCCAGGTCATCCTCGCCGAGAAACGTCGCCGTCTGCACGCGCTTGAGCTCACGGCGGCGCGGTACGGCATTGACACACCGCCCCACATCACAATCGAGATCGAAGACCTGCGCCGGGAAATCGAGGACCTGCGCCGCGCCGGGGAATTAGAAGAGCATCATTTCCAATACGCGGCTGACCTGCGCCGGGAAATCGAGGACCTGCGCCGCGCCGGGGAAACATCAACGGCCCATCCTGGCCCATCAAGCCCGGACACCCCGGCGGATCGCGCCCCGCCCGCCGTGGCAGCGCCACCATCGCCCGCCCCAACGCCGCCTATCCCGCAACCACACGAGCAACCAACTCAACCACCTGATCCTGGCGCGAAAAAGCCCGCCCCCGCGCCCAGGCCTCAGGGCCAGAGCGCCGGGGCCACCTTGCCGCCCTGGGTGCCCGCGCTGGTCAACGTGCCCGCTGGCCCCTTCCTGATGGGCAGCAGCGACGCCGACACAATGGCGAACGACAACGAGAAACCCCAGCACACGCTGACCCTGCCCGACTACTGGATCGGCAAAACCCCGGTGACTAACGCGCAATTCCGGCCCTTTGTCGAGGGCGATGGCTATACCAACCCCGCCTACTGGACGAAGGTGGGATGGGAATGGCGCGAGGAAAAGGGGATTGGTAAGCCAGAATACTGGGACAACGCGAAATGGAACGGCGACGACTACCCGGTGGTTGGGGTGAGTTGGTTCGAGGCGGTCGCCTACTGCCGCTGGCTTAGTGCCCAGACTGCCCACTCGTTCCGCTTGCCCAGCGAAGCGGAATGGGAGAAGGCGGCACGGGGGACGGATGGGCGCATCTGGCCGTGGGGCAATACGTGGGAGGAAGGGCGTTGTAACAGTGCGAAGGGTTTCTTTTCTTCGGTTGGCCGAGTCTTTACTGGTCGAACGACACCTATCAATCAGTACCCATCCGGAGCCAGTCCATATGGGGCTCTTGATATGGCCGGCAACGTCTGGGAGTGGTGCGCGACGCAGTACGGCAAGAACTACCCCTACCAGCAAGAAGATGAGTGGGCCGAGGCCTATGTGGAGCGAGATGAGGCACGACGGTTGCGTGGCGGAGATTATTCGGACTACCAGAAATCCGTCCGGGCTTCGTTCCGCTACGGCTTCTACCCGCGCGACCGCTACAACTTCTTCTTCGGGTTGCGGGTCGCCAGTCATTCTCCGCTGCCCGGTTCTGATTCCTGATTGCTGTTTTCTGTGTTTGGGCGGACCATAGGATGTAGGGCGATTGCATCATACGACACCGGATAAAAAATACGCTCTATGTGGCAGCATGTGCATGCAACCAGCGGCGCAAACGGCGGCACCCGGCAACAACCTATGTGGCAGCATGTGCATGCAACCAGCGGCACCCGGCAACAACGAGGCACCCGCAAGGGCACCCGCAAGGGCACCCGCAAGGGCACCCGCAAGGAGTGCCCCTACAGGGCCGGGGGCCGGGATCGGTGTAGGGGCACCCCTTGCGGGTGCCCTGGTGGGGTGCATGCACGGAAGATGCAATCGCCCTACCATAGGATGGCAGAGCCAGGTGGGGGCTACCCTTCTTCGTTCACCGGCTCGGCGATCATGCGCTCTGCATCCTGAAGCAACGGCGTAAGCGCCAGATCTTCATCCACCTCCGGCCAGTGGATGCCATAGCCAGATGGTGATACCATGATGCACCTCCCTGATGCATAGCTTTGCTCGGCATGCCAACGTAGTTCTTTCAACGGTACCCGTTCAGGTTCATCGATGCAAGCGAGAAGGCTGGAATGTTTCAAATGAGACCCGTTTTTTGACGCAAAGGCGCAAAGGCGCGAAGCTTTGATCCAGCCGGCGTAGGCCGGCTTCGCATACGGCAGCCGAGGCGTTGACGCCGCTGGTGTTATGGTCTTTCAGAAATGAATCCGCTCCAGCCCACGAAGGTGGCCTTCGCTCCCTATGAGCCGAGCCGTTCACGGCCACGGCAGGAAGCTGCAATCGCCCTAGGTGTCTCGATGCAGAACCTGGACATGCGCATGCCGTGCGTGATAAAATGCCCGCAAATCATATCGTGCAGGAGTACGTGCGATGCATCTCGAAAACTACCTTGATTTCCACGCTGAAGATGTGATCCGGCTGAAAGGTCATCGCATTGGTCTGGAACATATTGTCGAACGCTACCACGAATGGGGGCCACGAATGAACGAATAGCGTATGGAGCAGCCCATATTCGTTTATTCGTTATCAGCATTCGTGGTCAGCGGCACTCCAAGGGCACACCACGTGGTGGCGAACGATGCTGACACCCTATCTTCCGGCTGCACCTCATCCTGGATCGCGCCCAGGGCCGCACCACCCCCGCTGGCCTGATCGCCAAGCTCACGGTGATCCAGAGCAGTTTCCCCGATCTGTACGAAAAGATTGGCCGTGATCCCACGCTGCTGCGCAATTATGAACGGGTAGCTACGGGTCGGCTCTCACCGTCGATCACGCAAGAGCAACGTGATGAAATGGCACGCCATGGGCAAGATCGCCGGCTCCTGGATATGCTGAATCTGCCACCCTTCGCGGAACAACTCGCCGACGACGAACTGCGCGATCTCGTGTACCAGAGTATGAGAACGCTTGAGGGAAACACCCCAGCCTAAGCTGCTTCCCCCACCCCCGGCACCACCACCCAACGCCGCCGCGTCCCACCAGACCTGCGCCGGTTGGCGTTGAGCCTCTGCCGTTGGCAGCGGGGGGTCAGAGGTCATGCACCATCAGGCGCATCATCCGTCGCCGCAGCCCCGTGCTGATCAAGCCAGGTCGTCAGGTCGGCGGCCTGGGTGAAATCGAGCAAGGCATCGCTCAAGTCGAGCAGGGCCTCGCCACTTAGGGCGGTCACCTGCGCCTGCACGGTGGCACTGAGTGGCCCCACCTTGCGGGTGAGCAGGCGCAACACCAATTCCCGCTGCCCTTCTTCGCGTCCAATTTCCTCAAAACTCGTGACAAAGGTCTCCATCCCCAGTTCCTCCTGTTCTACCTGGCGCATCGCATCACGGGCCTGGCGGGCCAGTTCGGGCTGCAAGCGCAAGAGATGCTCCATCAGCCGCAGGAGCAGGCGAATGTCAGCGGCCTGGTAGCCTTGGCGCAAGAGCGCCCGATAGCGTACCACCTTCCGGCGCAACCGCTCCTCCGGATCGCCCCGCGTCTCTTGGGCATCACGATGCATCAAGGTCACGGTGGCAAACGGATTGGTCAGGGTCGCCTGCACTGCCGGGTCGTAATCCAGCAGTTTGACGGTTGGAAAGCGAAAGGTCAGGTCACACCCCCACAGGTGCCGGTTAAGCTGGTCAGGACGCCAGGCGGGCTGGTCGTCCCCCAGCACGGCGAGGCTCACCACAGGCAACCGCTCACGATCCATCAGGCGCACGTGATAGAAGAGCATCCGCTCTGGAAAGGCGGGATCACGCTGGCTCTGAATTTCCAGATGGACAAGCACCCAGGCAGGCGTGCCATCGCGCCGCACGACCTGCACCAGTTTGTCGACCCGTTACCACCACCCTTAGGGCGATTGCAGCTTCCGTGGATGCACCAGGCCAGGGCACCCGCAAGGGGTGCCCGTACACCGGATCCGGCCCCCGGCCGGTAGGGGCACCCCTTGCGGGTGCCCTGATAGCGCGTCTTGTTGTATCCGGTTTCGTATGATGCAATCACCCTATCTCGCGGGGTCTGTTCTCTGCTACCAAACAGCGCGGCCTGGCACTATAATAGAGCAATGCCCACTACGCTGCTCGCCACAAAGTTGTACCGACCGCCGCCCCGGCCAAGGGGGATGGTGCGGCCCCACCTGATCGCACGGCTCAATGCCGGGCTGCACCGCAATCTGACCCTGCTTGCCGCCCCGGCCGGCTTTGGCAAGACAACGCTGCTCAGCCAGTGGCTGGACGGTTGCGCACGCCCGGTCGCCTGGCTGACCCTCGATGCGAGCGATCACGAGCCCACACGCTTCCTGGCCTACCTTGTCGCCGCGCTCCAGACCGTCGTGCCAGAGTTTGGGGCGGGGCTGCTGGCTGCGCTGCTTGCGCCACAGGCGCCAACGCCTGCCGCAGCGGTAACGGATCTGATCAACGCACTCGCTACGCTTGCGCAGCCGGTCGTGCTCGTCCTCGACGACTACCATCTGGTCAATGCAGCGCCGGTTGATGCGGCCCTCGGCCTGCTGCTGGCGCACCAGCCTCCCCAGCTCCACCTGGTGATCGCCACCCGCGAGGATCCGCCGCTGCCCCTGGCCCGCCTGCGCGCCCGTGATCAGCTGACTGAGTTGCGCGTCTCCGAACTGCGCTTCAGCCACACCGAGGCGGACGTGCTGCTCAGCCAGACGGAAGGTCTGAGTCTGTCGGCAGAGGTGGTCGCTGTGCTCACGAGCCGCACCGAAGGCTGGGCCGCCGGCCTCCACCTGGCGGCGCTTTCCCTGCGCGGCCATCAGGACGCAGCCAGCTTCGTGCATTCTTTCTCCGGCAGTCAGCGCTTTGTGCTCGACTATCTGCTCGAAGAAGTGCTCCAACAGCAGCCCACGCTGCTCCAGCAGTTCCTGCTCCGCACGTCAGTGCTTGACCGGCTCTGTGGCCCGCTGTGTGACGCGGTTCTCGCCATGCCCGTCGGCACCGGGCAGGCGACGCTTGAAGCCATCGAACGCGCCAATCTGTTCCTCATTCCACTGGACGACCAGCGTTGCTGGTATCGCTACCACCATCTGTTTGGCGAACTGCTGCAGCAGCGCCTCCCGCAGGAGGCGGCCATGGACGCGGGTGCGATCGCCACGCTCCACCTGCGGGCGAGTGGCTGGTATGAGGCCCAGGGTCTGCTGCTTGAGGCGCTGCACCACGCCGCTGCGGCGGCTGACCCCGCCCGGCTTGCTGCGCTGGCCGAGCGCACGTGGGCGCAGATGGACAGCAGCTTTCAGGCGGACGCTTGGGGCCGCTGGGTGGGCCAGTTGCCGGAGGAGGTGCTGCGCGTCAGGCCGGTGCTGTGTACCCAGTACGCCTGGGCGCTGATGGATATCGGCCAGACCGAGGCGAGCGAGGCCTGGTTGCGCCACGCCGAGCGCTGGTTGCCCGCTGCACACAGCACGGAGTCTGCGTCGCACGACGAGATGGCCTCGATGGTGGTGGTCGCCAGCGAGCTGCTGCCCAGCTTGCCGGCGCGGATCGCCGCCGCCCGCGCCTACCTGGCCCAGAGCCGGGGCGATTTCGTCGCGGCCCAGCAGTATGCCGCCACCACGCGGGAGCTTAGCGCTGAGACGGAGCCGCTGCTGCACGCCCAGGCGACCGTGCTGGCGGGGGTGAGCCAGTGGGCTACCGGCGCCCTTGAGGTAGCCTACCGCGCCTTCGCCGCATGGGTCGCGCAAACGCGCGAGGCCGGCAACCTTGCGTTCGCCCTGGCCAGTGGCTTTTATCTGGCGGAGATTCGGCTTGCCCAGGGCGAACTGCGCGAGGCGGCCCGCCTCTACCGGCAGTTCCTCACCCTGGTACCGGCCGATCACGAAGCCCTCAGGATGGCGGCCCCACACCTGCACCTGGGTCTGGCCGTGATTGCCCACGAGCAGGGCGATGCCCAGGCCGCCACGTTGCACCTGCGCACCAGCAAGGCGCAGGGCGAGCAAGCCGCCTTGATCGACTGGCCCTTTCGCTGGCATCTGGCCCAGGCCCGGATCGAAGCGTCGTCCGGCAACTGGGAGGCCGCGCTTGATCTGCTGGATGCGGCCGAGCGGCGCTATCGTCCCAACCCCGTCCCTGACTTGCGCCCCGTCGCGGCGCTCAAGGCGCGGGTGTACCTGCGGCAGGGCAATCTGCTCGCCGCAACGGCATGGGTCGCGGCGTGCGGCGTCACCGCCACGGACGCCCTGAGCTATCGGCGTGAGTTCGAGCATCTGACCCTCGCGCGCGTGCTGTTAGCGAAGCTGACGCGCAGCGTTATTGCCCGCTCTCGCCGCGAGCACGTCGCCAGCGATCAGCACGACGTGCTCGATCTGCTCACGCGACTGCATGCGGCAGCGGAGGCTGGCGGCAGGATCGGCAGCCAGATCGAGGCGCTGCTGCTCCAGAGCCTCGCCCACGAGGCCCTGGACGATAGTGAGCAAGCACGCATCCCGCTGCAACGTGCGCTGGTGCTGGCCGAGCCAGAGGGGTACGTCCGGCTGTTTGCAGACGAGGGCACACCACTGGCACGGCTGCTGGAACGGGAGCGGGACACGGGCGGAGGGATGCAGCCGTACCTTCACAGCCTGCTCAACGCCTTTGGCAAGCAAGCAGCGGTTCATCCTTCATCCTCCATCCCTCATCCTTTGATCGAGCCGCTCACCGCACGTGAGCGCGAGGTGTTGCGCCTGATCGCCGAGGGGCTCAGCAACCAGGAGCTTGCCGCACGGCTGCACCTCTCGCCCCAGACGGTCAAGGTGCACACGCGCAACATCTACAGCAAGCTTGGGGTTGCAAGCCGCACTCAGGCCGTTGCCAGAGGCCGGGAACTCGGCTTCCTGGAGCGATCGTAGAGCATTTGCTTTGTGTTGCGATTTGGCGAAGCCAAATCGCAACACAAAGCCAAATCTCACCGGGGCGGCACCCCGAGAACCCCCGCCAGGGGGATTCTCTCCCGACGTTCTAGCGCGTTGTGCATACCTACCCCCTCAAATACCACCGCGGTGGTACGCCATGCGTGCCGTCGGGTGCTATCGTAGAGATGTTCGAGCACGTGGGCTGCGATGGAGCGTTGAGCATCATCGGACGCTGGCCCCGCACCATACGGGAACCTACCACGCAGGAGTGTGAGTATGGAGCAGCACCAACCTCCCAGGGCAACCCGTGGCGAGCCGGCTGTTTACCAGATCAAGGTGAAGGGCCAGCTGAGCGCGGACTGGTGCGCCTGGTTCGACGGGATGACGATCACCCAGGACGCCACCGGCGCAACGCTCATTACCGGCTTGGTGGCCGATCAAGCAGCCTTGCACGGGCTGCTGCGCAAAGTGCGCGATCTCGGCCTGACGCTGCTCGCACTGAGCTCAAGCGAGCCGGGAGAATTGGACGGGTTAGCGGCAGATTCAGGCGACCTACCCGGCGCGTAGCTGAAACCGGCCCGCCCGCGACGAGAAGGAGATACATATGAACGATGTACGGAACGTGGCGCAGGTGAGCACAGACACCAGGTCAGCGCTCGGAGGAACTCGCATGAGCGAGGCAGCGACACCAGCAGTGGCCGCGGGGAACCCGGTATCTACGACGCGAATCGTTGGCGGCACCGCGGTCGCCTTAGCCGTGTCGGGGTTCGTTCAGAACGCGGTGTTTGGGGGCACTGGAGCGCCTGCCTACAGCGATCCGCTTGGTGTGGTCCTCGCCTACCATGCCGCGAACCGGGGCGCCTTTGCCATCATTTCAGGTCTGGAGACTGTGAACATGGTACTGCTCCTGGTGTTCGTCACGGCGCTGCACGGGCTCGTTCAGCGCCGGGGCGGCGCCGGGGCGGACTGGTCGCGGCTCGCGGTGGCAGCCGGAGCGGCTTGCTCGACGTTATTCGCCCTCTTCATTGCCACGCAGATTGTGGTTGTGCTCGCCGCAAGCAACCTGGCCGAGCCGAACCCTGCCTTCGCGTTGATGTGGCAGCTCCATGCCGCGCTCTTCGCGCTCGCGCTGCCCGCGCTCGGGGCGACCTTCATCGGCGCGGCGTTGGCCACCCACGCCAGCGGTTTAACCCGACCGTGGCAGCGGCTGTTCGGCATGGTGGGCGGCAGCTTGCCCATCTTGGCCGGGCTTGCAAACCTCGCCATCGCGGATGGGTCGCCACTGATATTCGTCGGGGTTCTGGGCTATTTTTTGTGGCTCGTCTGGCTCGTTGTCATCGGCATACGGCTCATCCGTGGACAGGGCTGACGTCGATCTATGGTGGCGCTCGTTGAAGCGAACGAAAGGAGGTTGGAATGGGTCACGCACACTTCGCAGACCGCGACCCGCTCGCGCACGTCGTGCTCGAGTCACCGGCCACGAAAGGAACGCATTGTCGAACAAACCAAATCCGGGAGCCGGATCCGGTCGACCGGCTGTCTACCAGATCAAGGTGAAGGGCCAGCTAAGCGCGGACTGGTGCGCCTGGTTCGACGGGATGACGATCACCCAGGACGCCACCGGCGCAACGCTCATCACCGGCTTGGTGGCCGATCAAGCAGCCTTGCACGGGCTGCTGCGCAAAGTGCGCGATCTCGGCCTGACGCTGCTCGCACTGAGCTCAAGCGAGCCGAGAGAATTGGACGGGTTAGCGGCAGATTCAGGCGACCTACCCGGCGCGTAGCTGAAACCGGCCCGCCCTAACACTTTCTACATTATTCAAGATAAGGACTAAAATGAGAACCCAGACAGCAGAACTCACCACGCTAGAGGACCGGCAGGTTCCGGTTCAGGCGAAGCTCGCAGCAGCATGGACCAGCTTCATGTTCCTCTACCTCTACGTTGACTACCTCGGCCTGTACAAGCCCGGCGTTGTCGACGACATCCTGGCCGGCGTCGTCCATGAGTTCGACATCGGCCCAACCTTTGTCGCCATTGCGCTCACGGCCTTAGCCATCCCGACCCTCATGATCCTGCTCTCCACGACACTGCCCGCCCGTCTCAACCGCACCATCAACCTCGTCGTAGCAACGCTCTACATCCCCTTCTCGATGTACAACGCGGTCGGCGAGTCCTGGACCTACGCCTACTTCTACGGCCTCTCCATCGGACTGGAGGTGCTGCTCCTGGCCTTCATCCTGCGCGCCGCCTGGATCTGGCCCCGCGTGGCCTCACCGTCGATGCCAGACCTTGTCGAACCAAACCGGTCGCAGATCCAGATGGGACGGTAGGCCCATGGCTTCGATCCGCACCGCCGGTCTGACCCAGGGCAATTGCATTATACGTGTACGGGCACCCCTTGCGGGTGCCCTGGTGGGGTGCATACACAGACACTACCGGGCATGCCTGCCCCGATGAACCGCAGGCCACAATGAGGAGCGATCACCAGTGCAAGCAATGACCTATCAGACCTATGGCGAACCCGACGTGCTCCAGTTGACGACGTTCACCAGGCCCGTACCTAAAGCCGGCGAGGTACTGGTGCAGATCCACGCCGCGTCACTCAATCAGGCCGACCTCTACCTCCTGCGCGGTAAGCCGTGGCTCGCACGCCTCTCATCGGGGCTGCGCCGACCGAAACACCCGACCCTCGGCGCCGACATCGCCGGGCAAGTGATCACGGTCGGTGGCGGAGTGACCCAATTTCAGCCGGGCGACGCGGTATATGGCGACCTCGCCGCCTATGGCTTAGGCGGGTTCGCCGAGTACGTCTGTGTCCGCGAGGAGGCGCTCGCGCCGAAGCCGGCGAGCCTCAGCTTCGCGCAGGCGGCGGCCGTGCCGATGGCGGCGGTCACCGCGCTGCAGGGGCTGCGGGTGGCCGGGCCGATCGCGGCGGGAACGCACGTGCTTATCCACGGTGCGTCGGGTGGCGTCGGCACGTTCGCCGTGCAGCTGGCGAAGGCCATGGGCACCCACGTGACGGCGGTGTGCAGTGCCCGCCACGTGGAGCAGGCGCGCACCCTCGGGGCCGAGCACGTCATCGACTATACGCAGGAAGACTTTACGCAGGATGGCCGACGCTACGACCTGATCCTGGTCGTGAACGGCCGACACCCGCTCGCGCAGTACCGGCGCGCCCTCAGCCCCCGGGGCCGCCTCGTGGTGGTCGGCGGCGACGTGGGGACGATCCTGCGGGCGACGCTGTTCGGGTCGGTGGTGTCGCTCGCCCACAGCATCACGGTGCGCAGCTTGGTTGCGCGCCCTAGTCGGGACGATCTGCTGTTCGTGGGTCAGTTGCTCGACAGCGGCGTGGTTGTGCCGGTCATCGACCGCTGCTACCCGCTTGGCGAGCTTCCCGAGGCGATGCGCTACCTCGCAAGCGGCCACGCCCGCGGCAAGATAGTCATCACGATGGAGCAGGCCGGTATTGCCTCAGGTTAGATGGGCGGCTTCAACGGGATCAGAAAGCGCATGTAGCATACGGATAGCCGCATCAAGTAGACCAACGTCGATGGATGGCAATGACAGACTCTCCTTTGTGACAACAGGCAACTATTTCAGCCCATGTTTAACGGCAATAACGGCCGCTTGTGTGCGGTCACGCGCTTCCAGCCGGTTCAAAATATTGGAGATATGTGACTTGACCGTTCCCTCGGTGATCACCAGCGTATCGGCGATCTCCTTATTGCTCGCACCATTTACCACCAAACGCAACACCTCTACCTCACGCTCAGTCAATTTGTTTAGGGGATTTTTGTCGTCATTTTTCATCGCCGCTGAGAATGAGTAGTTCTCTTTGGAATTGACTAATTTGCTCATGGCTGAAGGCGCCAGTTGCACCATGCCCCGGTGTGTCATCTGAATCGCCTGCGCCAGATCAAGCGCGGGCGTGTTTTTCAAGACGTAGCCAAACGCCCCTGCGCGCAACGCTCCGGTCACATACGCTTCATCGTCGAACGTGGTCAGCATCAGCACCTTGATCTCTGGAAATCGGCGGTGAATCTCAGCCGTTGCCTCGATGCCGTCCATCACCGGCATGCGCACGTCCATCAGCACGACGTCAGGCAGCAGGTCAGCCACAAGCACAATTGCCTCCTGGCCGTTTTCAGCCGTGGCCACCACGTCGATGCCCCGTTGGATGTTGAGCAGGGAGGCCAGCCCGTCTCGCATCAAGAGTTGATCATCGGCAATAAGGACGCGAATCACCGGTTCGCTCATGAGATTCCTTCTTTTGGTAATACCACGACCATCTGTACACCACCGGCCGGTGAACGATCCAGCGTCATCTCTCCCTGCACCAGTTCGACACGTTCGCGGAGACCTTGAAGTCCATAGCCGCCGGTCTGCATTGCTTGCCAGTCAAAGCCGATGCCGTCGTCGGCCAGCCGCAGAGTAGCCGTTTCTGCGTCCAACGACACCTCAATCAGCACCTGTTGCGCCCCGGCATGTTTCTGTACGTTCGTTAACCCTTCTTGTGCGGCGCGAAACAGGGTCAACAATTGCTGTTCGGAGAAACCTTCTTCATCACCGCGCCACCGCACATTCACTGACAACCCACTTCGCTGCATGTTCTGCACCAAAACATTCAGCGCCGACTGGAGGGTAAACGTTTCATCTGTTTCGCGCAGCGCCCCGACGGAACTGCGCACCTCGGTCAGCGCGTCATCGGTCAGCCCTTTGGCCGCTTTGACGGCTAGCCCCGCTTCTTCTGGGTTGACAGCATCGAAGGCTATCGCTTTCTCCAACTGCACACCAATGACCGTCAGGTAGTGCCCCAAGCTGTCGTGAATCTCGCGGGCGATGCGGTTTCGTTCGCGCATTGTGGCTAACTGGGCTACCTCCGCAGCATACCGCGTCAACTGGTCGTTCGCTTCAGCCAGCTCGTGCAGCAGATGTTGCGTCTCTTCCCGAGCACGCCGTTCTTGCAATAGGGCATAGGCGAGACCATAACCGCCCAGATAGGTCACCAAGAGTAACGTTATGATTAGAGACTGCAGACGGATTTCTGGAATAGGAAAGAGCAGCACGCTGAGCATCACCCAAAAAAGAGACCCGATAGTGATCGCCAGTGACCAGCGCCTCGGCAGATAAAAGACAGCGATAATCGGTATGAGCGTGTACAAGACGCGGGGAAACATTCCGGCAGAAACGATGGTGATCGCTTCCGCGAGCAGCAGGGTCAGACCAATCCAGAGCAACGCGATCTTGGTCCCGGGTGCTTTAACGTACCGATACCCTATCCAGCGCGCCGTTACCCAGATCACGCCCATACATAAGAGTATGAACCCTAACCGCCAGGATATGACCGATCTTGGTCGGACATAAATACCCGAGATCAAGATCAGGATACTGCCCCCCAAAACTAACTGAATGAGATTGACCGGAGGGTTGACATTTAGCCACGCCCACAAAGATGGCAACGAATTTAGTTTCCGGCGAGAGGAGATGTTTGTGTTCATCATGCTCCAAGCGTAGCACAACAGCAGTTTCTCCAACAACCTTCTATGTACAGATAACGTCCCCCACGTTCGGCGTATATCTTTTGGGGGATGCGACAGCCGTCGTTTTCACCTTTTTTTCTGTCCTGCGCCAGATGTAGCCGGCCAGCACTTCTTCTACACTGTTGACAGAATAGCCAAAGGAATTGACCGGCCTGCTTCCGCCTGAATCAGGAAGTCCCTTTCGCCGAGCAAGTAGTCGATTCCGTCATACAGGCGATTCCGTCATTATAAGGGAGAAAAGACCACGATGAAAAAGGGTTACCTTTGGGGAGGGCTGGGCGTAGCAGGAGCCATCTTGCTTGTCCTGGCGCTATTGCCACAGATTTTGGCAACCATCGGCCTTCATCCGGCGTACGAGAGAGGTGAGTTCAACCTAACAGGAAAGAAAGCGCTGATCATCGCCACCAATCACGATACATTAGGTGACCCGGAAGACGGAGTGGCAACCGGGGTGTTTGGCTCAGAATTGACCATCGCCTACTACGATTTTCTGGATGCCGGTATGACGGTTGATATTGCCAGTATCCAAGGGGGCGGCATCCCGTTCGAACCAGTCAGCCTGCGCTGGCCGCTGGCCACCCATGCCGATCGCCGCTATTTGAACGATCCGGCTGCGCAAAGCAAAACTGCCAACTCGCTGAAGATCGACGATATTGATTTCCGCGACTACGAGATCATCTGGCTGGCCGGTGGCTGGGGTGCAGCCTACGACCTGGGCTTCAGCGAAGTGCTTGGCACGAAGATCTCGGAAGCCCACGCGGAAGACGTTCTGCTCGGTTCGGTGTGCCATGGGGCGCTCGGTTTCCTGATGGCGACCGACGTCGACGGCAGCCCGCTGGTTGAAGGCCGCACAATGACCGCCGTCACCGACAAGCAGGTCGAAGAACTCGGTATTGGAATCACGCCACAACACCCGGAAACCGAGTTGCGCCGACTAGGCGCAAACTTTGTGAGCGCCACCGCATTCCGCGATTTCTTCGCGACGTATCTAGCGGTTGACGGCAACATCGTCACCGGACAAAACCAGAATTCATCCGGCGAGACTGCACAGACGCTGCTGCGCATGCTGGACGAGCGCGACTGATCCCATTCTGTAACGATCATCGATATGCCAGACATTGAACCTGGAGGAGATACAAATGGCCGATGTGAAACGAAAAGATGAAGCGCCGGATCCCCAAGAGGATTCCGGTAAGGAAACCCGCACTAAGGGGGTATCTCGTAGGGGTTTTCTAATTGGTGCCGGGATGGGTGTTTCCGGTCTGCTTGTTGCTGGCGGAACGCATTTCATGAACAACCTGCCGGATGTCGCTGTTGAAAGGCTATTGCAAAACGCATTTGCTAGCGGAAGAGACGCGAAGCATTTCGAAGATGATGCCTTATACGTCATCACAACTGGTACGGGCGCTCCGCTGCCTGACCCCTTGCGAGTCGGCCCTCAAGCAGTCGTCATCGCAGGGGATCAAATGCTTGTCTTTGATGCAGGCCCCGGCAGTACGCGCCAACTCTCGCTAACTGGCTTGAATCTCAGTTCAATGAGCGCGCTCTTCCTGACCCACTACCATTCAGACCACATTAGCGATCTCGGTGAGTTGATGCTACAGCACTGGGCAAGCGGTGGTGCGACTGAGCCACTGCCCATCTACGGCCCTCCAGGAGTCGAAGAGGTTGTGGCAGGATTCACTGCTGCCTATCAACTCGATCGCAGCTATCGAATTGCACATCATGATGAAGAAGTCGTACCCCCTTCTGGGTTTGGAGGAGTGGCGCACACGTTCGATCTCGGCGCTGATCTCATGTCTAGTGCCGTAGTCTATGAAGCAGGTGATGTGCAGGTGATTGCCTTCAATGTAGACCACCCCCCCGTAGTTCCAGCGGTTGGCTTCCGCGTGAATTACAAAGGTCGCAGCGTCATGATTACAGGCGATACGATTTACTCCGATAGCCTCATTCATCACGCGATGGGCGCTGATTTGATGGTCAGTGATTCCTTGAATCACAAGATGTCACAAGCGATATCTGAAGCCGGAAAAGATATGGACAACAACCTCTCTAGCGTTACTGAGGATATTCAGGAATCGCATATCAAGCCGGAAGAAGCCGCACTCGTTGCAAGAGAAGCAGGGGTTCCGGTGCTGCTCATCACACACGTTCTGCCCCCAGTACCAAAATTGTTGATCAATCCTTTCCTGAGAGACGCACGCGCCATCTACAGTGGTGAGGTACGGATGGCCAATGACGGTACGATGGCAAAACTGCCGGTCAATTCAGATCAAATCATTATCTCAGAACTCTTTGGGTAGGTGAATCATGATGGACAAAACCATCTTCATTCGCGCTGTGCTCGTCGTCTTCTGGCTGCTCATCCTTAGCCGGATCCCCGCCTTCGTCAGCGGGACGCTGGATACCATCACCATTGTCTCGACAATTGTGGAGCTCAGCTTCCTGGTATGGGGCATATTGATTCTTAGGAAATAGCGGCCTTGCTGGAATAGATTAAGGCCGCCTCTGATCCAGCAGACATTACTTGATCATATTCTGGGTAGCGAAGGCTGGGATCACGTGCGCCTGGAAGAAGCCAGCCACTTCCTACAAGACAACCAGGGTGAGGAAATCGCCCGCCGCGTGAACGCATTCATCGCCGCCAGACCGGTAGCGGCCACCGCTGATATGACCGATAACTCCCTAACTGGGAACTCCTGGACACGGACTATTTGCTGGGCGACAACTATGTTGAAGGCACCGCGCTGGATGACGGTCTGACCTTGCAACTGACGATGGCTCCAACGAGCGCTGAATATACGGGGATTACGCCTGAAGAGATTGCCAATGAGTTTTATGGCGTTAGGCGGACTCTGAACTTGGATAGTGATCCCGTCACCTACCAGGTTGTGCGTATAGTGCCTTTGATCCAGGGTGAATATCGCCTTAGCCCTATAATCCGCACTGGCGCTTCGACCTGGTATTACCTTCTCGACGGCATAGCCTCGACGGTGACCGGCAATTTCGAGTGGGTCGGCAATCTCGCCTTCAGCCGACTGGCGGGCTACATTTTCGGCAACAACCGGCGGAGGGACTCGCTGGCGATGACGGCGCCGGTTACCCAGACCAGCGAGCGGCAAACGATCGCCATGACGGCGCCGGTATTCCAGGAGCCGGAGCGCACAAAGATTGCGATGACCGCACCGGTGACACAGATCGGTGCGGAGAACACCTGGGTCTTTTCCTTCATCATGCCGGCGGAATATGCATTGGAAGACTTGCCCGAACCAAATGATTCCCGGATCCGGCTTGTGCAGCACCCGGGGCAGTTGATGGCAGCGCTGCAATATTCGGGCACCTGGCTCAAAGTTGTGTATGAGTCCAAGCGCAAACACCTGGAAGCCTTGATCGAACAGAACGGATATGTTGCCACAGGCCCGGCGCTATTTGCGCGCTATGACCCGCCCCTCACATTGTGGTTTCTGCGTCGCAACGAGGTGCTCATTCCAGTCGAACGCAGGTTGCAGACGGGAAACGCATCGTCGGGGGGTGTGGATGAAGGGTGATACCGATGAGCGAGTTGGTGACCCTCGCGCTTCCTGAGCCGCTGGTCGAAAGTGCACGCGCGGTCGCGGCGCGAACCCAGCGGCGCGTTGAGGATGTCCTGGTCGAGTGGCTTGACCGTGCCGCGGCTGAGGTACCGGTTGTCTTGCTGCCCGACGATCAGGTGCTGGCGCTGCGGGATCTGGAAATGGATGCGGCAGCGCAGGCAGAGCTATCGCTCCAGCGGAACGGCACGTACACTGGTGCGGGTCCGTCGCGCTTTGGGAGCACGCTCGAGTCACCTGCGGGAAGCAGTGGCCTGACCCGCAAAGAGGCGCGGGGCTGGGCGCAGGAAGAGGTGCGGAGGGTGCGGGAAGCACAGCCATCATAGCGGCATAGCGCGAGAATGAGGGAGGCGGTCACAATTTTAGCTCCTTGGCCGCCGCGATCCCCGCCGCTCCCGCACCGATCACGCAGATCCGCGGGTAGGCTATCCGTCCCTGCATCAGGTCCTCGTTTCTCGCCTGGCCCTTTAGCGGCGGGCCAGGGGTAAGTAGACGCGCCGTAGCGTCGGGGTGGTGGTGGCCACGCCGTCGCTCTCCGAGCGCAGCGTGGTGACGCCGCTGCTACTGCTCAGGCTGAACTGCCAGCCCGGTGCCAGACCGGTCACCGTGACGGTCGCGAACGCGCCCGCGCTGCTGCCGGCGCTGACGAACGTGAAGCTGTCGCCGGCGCGGGGCGCAAAGCCCTCGCTGAAGGCCAGCACCAGTTCGCCGTCGAGTTGCGCCGCCCCGCTGACGGTCAGTTGGTCGTACTGGTCCGCCCCGATGAGATCTAGCTGTAGCTTGCTGGCGGGTAGAAAGGTCGCCGCACCCTCGATGGCCAGGGTGCCCGGTTGGGCACCGAGCGCGGCCAGCGTCTGGAGATTGCCGCTCGGCGGCAGGGGTTCCAGCCCGACGTTGATCGTGCCGTGGTTCACCAGGGTACCGACGATCGTGCCACTGCCGCCGAGGGTGCCGTTCTCCCAGATGGTGAGGTTCTGGTCGGCAACGACGCGCCCGCCGTCCAGCTCGATTGCCCCGGCGCCGGTAGGCTCGGCGCTGGCCGGGGCCCCCACTTCGATGCGCTGCGCTCGCGCCTGGCTCTCTGCACCGGCAACCGACAGCGACGCCTCGTCGTCGCCCAGGCCGATGAAGAGCGGGCCGACGCAGCGGAAAGTCCCGCCGTCGCTCAGCCTGAAATCGCCGGCCCCGCTGAAGCCGATGCTGCAACTCGCGCCGGCTCCCTGCCCGGCGGTGAGGGTCGCGCCCGCGCCCTCCACGAACACGATGGGCAGCGATCCGGGCTGGTGGCCGACTGAGAGCGAACGGCCGATATCAACGATGCCGCCGTCAACGATGCGCAGGCTGGAGACGGCCCCGGCGGTGTTGCCGAGCAGCAGGTCCTGCCCGATCAGCAGCGTGGCCGGCTGCTGCAGGCTCTCGTCAACCCCACCGACCAGCACGCGGCTCCACGTTGATGAGCCGGGCGGCAACGCCACGGGGAGCCCCGGTGCCAGATTGTCTACCGCCAGCGACTCGCTCACCTGCACGCTGCCGCCGTCGCTGATGCGCAGGCTGCCGGGGTGACCGCTGCCGAGCTCCAGCCCGGCCTGGATGCTCCAGCTTGTCGGGTTGGTGGGGTTGATCGCCTCATCGAAGCCGACCCCACTGACCGACACCTGCGAGAAGCCGCCCTCACCGCCGCTGGGGTCGAAGGCGGGGTCGAAGTTCGGCGAGAAGGGCGCGCCGCCGATGCGTGCGCTGCTGCTCTGCAACGCGCTGCCGCCGACGAGGCTGATGTAGCCGGGATAGCTCTCGCCCACCAGCAGGCCGCCCGATTGCCACTGGCCGCCAACGAGGGTGTTGAACGTACCCACGCCGCCGACGCCAAGCTTGGTCTCGCCAGTGCTCAGCGTGCCGCCGAAGAGCCCGAGGCCGGCCCGCCCGGCCTGCCCGATCACCAGCGGTCCGCTGACCGTAAGCCGTGCGTCCGCCAGGATCTGCATGCCCGCAATGGTCGCCAGGTCGGTAGCGCTCGTCGGCAACGCGCCTACCGTCACCTCGCCGGCCAGCACACGGTCGCGCAGCGACAGGTCTGTCGTGCCCTGCCCATCCCGGCTGCCCACCCGCAGCGCGCCGATGATCGCCAACTCGCCTGCCGTCCAGGTCACCTCGCCGTCCTGCAGCTCCACACTGCCCACTTGCTGGGTGCCGGTGCTCACGGTGTAGGCATTCGCCAGGTTGAACAGCGCCTTGTCGCCCTGGCCCGGCACCTCTTCGCCCGCCCAGTTGGTCGGGTCGCTCCAGGCGCCGCCGTCGCCGTTGATCCAGCGACCAAGGGTGGGCGAGAGCAGCACGAGCCGGGCCCGGCTGAGCGTCGGATCGAAATAATTGGCTGCCAGTGCGCCCCCGCTGCTCGCCCGAAACAGGAAGCTGAAGCTGATCGGGGCGGGGAAGAGCGGGTCGTTGCCCGCGAGGATCAGGGTGGAGTCGCGGAACAGGCCGCCGGCGGGATGCGCCGGGTCGTCGCCGGGGGCCAACTTGTAGACCACGCTGCCGTCGGGCTGAAGCTGCGCGCTGCTGAAGGTGTTGAGGATCGAGTTCGACAGCGAGCTGCCGCTGCTGCCGCTGAGCTCAAGCACGGTGTTGCCGTCGCGCACAAGCCTGTAGCGCCAGGTGTCGTTCGGTGCAAAGGTGAGCAGCGCGTACAGCAGGTTGCCGGCGTCGTTCAGCTGGAGGCTGCGCACCTCAAGGGCGCTGACTTCGGTGGTCGAAAATTGCTGTTCGACCTGGGTGGTGCCGTTCAGACTGCTGATGCGAAAGCCGATCTGCTCTAAGCGCGGGCGCGGCCCGCTGCAGTCGGAGTTGGGGTAGACCAGTGTGCTCAGGATCTCGTGGATCACCCCCTTGCCGTTGGCGTTTACGCGCACACTGGACTCGTCGCTGCCGGCTGCGGCGAGGCTGCCGTTACTGCACGAAGTACGCGTGCGCGGCCGCCGTAGCACTTCCTGGCTGCTCACGCCATCGCTGCGGTAGACGATAAAACCCGAGTCCCCCTCGACTTCGGCGCGCTCGCTGGCGAGCCAGCGCCCGTTACTGGTTGGCGTCTCAGCATGGAACCTCGTCCCGGGCGGCTTGAGCTCCAGCAGCGTGAAGCCGCCGCCGACCTCCAGGCGTAGGGCGCGGGTGATCTCGCTCTGCCCGGCCTCGCTGATCCAGAAATAAACGCGCCCGCTCGCGTCGACGAACCAGGGCATGGCGCGATCAATCGTGACGCTCGTGCCGATCCCCGAGGGCAGTTGGGCGGGCACCTGGGCACCGTCGAGTAGGAAGGGCTCGACGCTGTTGGCGATCAGCCGGTAGACGCCGATGGTGCCGGCGATCTGGGCGAGGAAGTAGACCGTGCCGTTGTTGTCGATCAGGCCGCCCGCCAGCCACTGGAGCTCCGGGTTCGGAGGCAGCGTGATCACATCGAAGCCGACGGCAGCCCGCGCCGGCGACGGGGCGGGCAGCAAACAGAGCAGCAGAATTATGGCGAGCAGGCGCCGGAGCGGTGCGTGCGTTCTGGTCATTGTAAGGACTCCTGGTTTCACTGCGGGACGGTGAGCGCGCGAAGGTGTGTTCCCGATAGTAGCGCCTGCCTTGTTGAATGTCAATGAGATTCTCTCGTGAGGCAGAACGGGCGGCAAATCGAGTTGACCTTCAACACAGTACCGTTTTCAGCTTTCAGCTTGCCAATTTCTGCTTTCCCCGCGGTGGGCTACTCGATGGGGCGACGACCGGTGCAATTCGTGCAGCGGTCGATGGCCTACTCAGTCGACCAGTCCTCAATGACAAGTCCAGGCACCTGGGCAAAGTCGCGGGT
>NZ_RYFF01000006.1 GCF_004138165.1 Candidatus Chloroploca sp. Khr17 | reverse complement strand
CGGCCTCATGGGCACAGGACTTTCACGGTCTTTTTCGGCACTGGCGTGCCCATGATAGCAGGGTGGCGGTCGTGTGCGCCCTGGCAGGATGCCGGGAAACGATCTTACACAGCCTCGACGAACACGCGAACCACTGCACATGACCGATCTGCCAGACGGCCTCATGGGCACAAGGGACTTTCACGGTCTTTTTTCGGCACTGGCGTGCCCATGATAGCAGGGTGGCGGTCTGGTGCAACCTCAAGGGACTTTCGTTGCCCCGCCTGCGCGAATCGGGGCGCGGCGTTTCACACAAGGTTTTTTGGCGGGTGCTTGCCTCTAGAAGCCGAGGCGTTCTTTGATCATCCGAAGGCTGGCGATGTGGGCGTCGAGGCTCGTGTGGCCGAGGCCCATGGTGTTGATGCAGAGGTGGGTTGCCCCGAGGTCTTGCCAGTCACGAACGAAGGTTTCCCATGTCGCTTCAGGGAGGCGGGCGAGGGAGAGTTGGGGTTCGAGGCCGATGGAGGCTGGATCGCGCCCCGCAGCCTGAGCATAGCCGTGTAGGCGTTCAAGTTGGCCGCGGAGGGCGTCGTCCAGTGGGCGCCAGGGGAACCAGCCGTCGCCAAGCTGGGCCACGCGCTTGAGCGTCACTTCGCTATAGCCGCCAATCCAGATCGGGATGCTGCGCCGAGGGGGCAGCGGATTGAGCCCGGCCTGATTGATCGTATGCCAGCGCCCGTGAAAATCAATGACCGGATCGGCCCAGAGGGCGCGCAGCAAGGCGATTTGCTCTTCGCTGCGCACCCCGCGATTACTAAAATCCTCGTTCAGCCCTTCATACTCCACCGCATTCCAACCCACCCCGACCCCAAGCCGCAGGCGCCCACCACTGAGCAGATCAACTTCGGCAGCCTGCTTGGCAACCAGGGCCGTCTGGCGTTGCGGCAGAATGATGACTGCCGTCACCAGTTCCATGGTTCTGGTTAGACCAGCCAGATACCCAAAGAGCACAAAAGGCTCGTGAAAGAGCGACTCGTTCGAGTATGGCCCGGTCCAACCGGGGCGGGTCGTGGTACTCGCCCCGAGGACGTGGTCGTAGATGACAAGATGGGTATAGCCCATGGCCTCGACGGCCTGGGCATAATCCCGCAGCGCGACCGGATCAGTCCCACTCTCGATCTGGGGAAAAACAGCACCTACCTTCATCAAACCTACCCTTCCCAGGCTGTCGGCAAAGCGCAGATGAAGCGAAGCAGCCGTGTGCCGACGCCCACCACATGCGGGCGAGCCGCCCGCGCTCCCAGGATGCGCCTAGCCTTCAGACCTCAACTTGAATGCGCTCAACGAGCTCGGCAAGCGTGGCCCGCGCACCATCGAGGCTCGCATCGGCATAGAGGCCGAGCACAGCAAAATACCCAGGGGTCACCAGCGACGCCAGATAGGTCAACTCATCGGTTTCGACCGTCAGATCATAGACCCGCCCACTGCCAATTCGCTTGGAAGCAGCCCCGGCATTGGCGGCAAGAGTTGCCAGTTCAAGCTCGGCGAGTTCAAGGTCAAACTCATCATCATCATCGGCATAGACCATCTCAACGCCGAGGCCATCGGTACCGACAACACCAGCAAAACGCGCACCCTCGACCGTTTCCAGAGCCTCATAGAGAAGATCAAGCAGGCTCATGATGCAGGCTCCTTTATAATTCGCGGCGGCCTTCAAATGCCGAGCCGAGCGTATCGGGATCGGCCCATTCAAGATCACCACCCGTGGGCAAGCCACGCGCAGGGCGGGTGATACGGACGCCCAGGGAGGCAAGGTCTTTCAGCAAGAGAAACGCGGTTGCTTCACCTTCGGTATTCGGATTCATCGCCAGAATGACCTCATCAATCGGCTCGCTCCGCACACGGGCGATCAACTGATCGATCTTCAGATCCTCGCGATAGATGCCTTCAAGCGGGGCAATATGGCCGTGCAAGACATGGTAGAGGCCACGATAGGCCCCGGTACGCTCAATCGCCAGCACATCAAGGGGTTCCTCGACCACACAGAGCTTGGACTGATCGCGGGTCGTGCTGGTACAGACGGCACACAACTCACCAACCGTGATATTGTAACAGCGCCGACAGAGGGTCACCTGGGCGCGCATCGCCAGGATCGCTTCAGCGAGGGTGCGGGTCTGCTCTGCTTCGGCGCGCAGCAAAAAAAACGTCAACCGCGACGCCGTTTTGGGCCCGATGCCAGGCAACCGAGCCAACTCATCAATCAGCCGGGCCACCGGTTCTACGACTAGATTCTCGCTACGCGACGTCATGAGTGAGCTCCTGGGGGCTGATGCTCTGCACAGCGTCCCCTTCTGGCAAAGCTGAGAGCTTTGCCAGAAGGGACGTACTCTGGGGATCGGCGCTTTCAACCCCAGTTTCGAGGCAAAAAAAGCCAGTGTAGCTGGCTTTTTTTGCCTTAAAAGAGACCAGGCATCCCCTTCATACCGCCCATCAATGGCCCCATCCGCTTTTCGGCCATCTCCTGAGCCTTTTTGGAGGCATCGCTGAAGGCGGCCATGAGCAGATCCTGCAGCATTTCGACATCGTCGGGATCAATGACTTCAGGCGAGATCGTAATGCCTTGGAGCTCACGGTGCCCATTCATCTGCACCGTAATCGCGCCACCGCCGGCACTTCCCTCAACCATGGTAACACCAAGCTCTTCCTGGATCTTCTGCATCTCACGCTGCATCTGCTGAGCCATCTGCTGTAGCTGGCGAGGATTCATAGCTTCAACTCCTTCTCATGCGGGTCATCAAGGCACCTTGCTGTAGCTTACCACATAGCCCTTGCAGATGACAAGCGCTTAATAACCGCTCGCATCAGCGAGGGGCTTGATAAACTCGTTTGTAAAGGCCTCATCAACCTCAACCGGGCCAGCCAGCAACTGCGCCTCACGCATAAACTGCTCGGTCGCCACCCAGAGTTCACGATCAGTATAGCCAAGCCCATTGGCCGTGGTCAGGTCGCTCGACCAATACGGGAGACTCTCAAGCAACACTTGGCGCTGCAGTTCAACATCCCCAAGCATCGCCTCGGGTACATAATCGAGACTCAGCTCAAAAGCCTCGTCAGGGTTGGCAAGGGTCGCCTGCAAACCGCGCATCGCGGCAGTGACAAAGCTCTGCACGAGGGCCGGCTCTTCTTGTAGCAAGCGCTCGCTCACAATAATGCCATTGGCGGCCAGATCATAGACATCGGCGACGCGCAGCACATCAACTTCTTCACCGAGTTGGCGCAGGATCACCGGCTCATTCATGGCATAGCCCATCGCCACCTGCACCTTATCTTCGAGCACAGCCTGCGCCTGGGTAAAGCCGATCTCTTGCACTTCAAAGGCCGACGCATCAAAATCATTGGCATAGCGCACGGCCAGCAACCCATAGAGGCTCTCACCGAAATTACCCGGAATGCCAACCGTCTTGCCAAGCAGATCATCGGGGCCTTGCAGTCCGGTTGAGGCTTTGGCAAAAAAGACGATCGGAAAGGCCTGGTAGAGGGTCAGCGCCGTCTTGACGGGAAGCCCTTGCTGCCGCGCGAGCAGCGTCGAGGTGCCCGAGGCGGTCGCGAAGGCCACCTCACCCTGGGGCCAAGTAGCGACGCGCTGCACCACATCATTTTCAAAGTTATAGTCGAAAACGACTTCCAGGCCTTCTTCGGCAAAATAGCCTTTGGCGGCAGCGACATAGTAGGGTGCGAACTGAATATTGGGGATGTAGGACATCGCCAGCGTCACGCGGCGCAATCCTTCCGTAGTCGGTGCGGGCGCTTCGCTCGCCGGCGGGGTCGTCGGTTGGATTGTTGGCATCACAGGTGCCGCAGCTTGACCACCACAGGCAACGAGCAGGAACGACAAGAGCAAGACGAGAATGGTTGCGTACTTCATAGTAAAAACTCGATCTCTCCCTAAACGAAACCAGAACCAGACGAACTACTCGTGATCCCAGCGCATCAACCAGCGCTCGATGAGGGTCGCCACAAGATAGAAACTGAGCGTAATTGAAGCAAGGGTCAGCAGGGCCACAAAGATCAGCGGGGTATCAAAGAGGCCGCGGGCAATATTGATCAACGCCCCAAGCCCTTCGCGTCCAGCGACAAACTCACCCACAACGGCCCCGGTTGTTGCCAGGGCGAGACCAGTACGAATTCCCCCAAAGAGCACCGGCACACTCAGCGGCGCTTCCACATAGCGCAAAATCTGCCAGCGGCTGGCGCCACTGATCAGCGCCATCTCGCGCAGTTCACGGGGTACCGAGCGAATCGCAACAACCGTGGCAATCAGAATGGGCAAGAACGTGATCAGCGCCGCAATCAGCAACTTACTGGTGAGGCCCGGGCCAAACCAGAGGATCACAAGCGGGGCAACCGCGATGATCGGGATCGCCTGACTTGCCGCCAGCACCGGCGAGAGGGCACGGTCGAGCCAGGGCAGATGCGCTAGGACATAGCCGAGCGTTAAGGCAAGGACAAGCGCAATGCTGAACCCACCGAGAGCCTCGACCAGCGTTGCCGAGGTATGCTGCCAGAGTAGGCCGCTCTGAGCGGTAACCACAAACCGCTCGGCCACCAGGGCCGGCCCTGGCAGAATGAACGGGCGATACCCGCCAAGCGTCACCAGGAGGTGCCAGAAAACCAACCCAATCATAACCGTCACGGGCAAGCCGACCCAATGCAGGTCAGGACGCCAGCGCGGCCAGGAACGGGTTGCGGGAACCTTCCGCTGCATCGGCAATGTTTGTTGCATCATCAAGCTCCTCAACATCAGCGTCGGCGTTCCAAGGGAGACCGGTGAGAGCATTGAGCGAGGCCCCACCCGATTGCCCATTGAGCGCAACCGACTTGATCACACACAAAAAACCCCGAGTGCCATGCACTTCGGGGGGAAACATCGACCAGACACAGCGCCGAGTCACCGACTCAGCCATACTGTTGCGCGATGCTTTGCTTATCTGTAGAGAGGCCACTACGTTGATACGTAGCAGCCATGATCAACGACATAGCATCAGCCAAGGACTGATCGTGTCGTCATCAACACACAGCAGCGCAAGCACACCGCCTGTCTGGATCTTCTTTACATCCGGACTGTAACCGTCGGCCCCGGAGTTTCACCGGATCATGCGTGCCTCGCAACACGCTCGTGGGCTCTACCACCGATCGGGAATTTCACCCTGCCCCGAAGATCGTTTGTGACTCGTAGCATACCATAGTCGGGCAAAAAAGGCCAGCAATGCTGGCCTTTTTTGCCCACCAGAACACCTCACACCATGCAGTGGTTGTGAAAAAGCCAGCAATGCTGGCTTTTTCACAACCACTGCCTAAACAGCTTAATTCAGGGTTTCAACACTGTTGGTCGCCAGGTAGATCACCCGCTCGCCGATGTTGGTGGCTCGATCAGCCGAGCGTTCCAGGGCATGAATAATGTCAAGCATATCGACGGCGGCTTCAAAAAGCACGGGATCAGCTTTGGCCATTGCGATGACCTCGGCGCGCAAGAGATCTTCTAAGTCATCAACGCGTTCGTCACTGGCTGTCAGGCCATGCGCAAGATCGGTGTCTTGCAGCAAAAAAGCCTGCAAACTTGTATTGACCATCTGCAACGCCAAGCGTGCCATCTCCTGGGTTTGCGGAGGCGGTGTCATCAAGGCGGGGCGACGGGTCGCCTGGCGGATCCGCTTGGCAATGCTATTGGCATAATCGCCAATGCGCTCGAGTTCACCTGCGATTGCCGTCACGACGGTACAGAGGCGCAAATCACTGGCGACCACGGGTTGCTGGGTTGCCAGCAGATGGATCGTCCGCTCTTCGAGGTTGCGCCAGGCATCATCAATGCTGGCATCATCGTGAATAATCTGCGCCGCAATGGCAACATCCCAGGTCTCTAGGGCATAAATGGCGCGAAGCAAGGCCTGCTCGACCATGCTGCCCATCCGCAGCAAGTCTTCACGCAGGCCGGCAATTTGATGTGTGTACCGCTCACGAATCATTCGCTCTCTCCTCACCCTTTTTGAAAGGTCATAGCATGATCAACACTGTCAACGCGAATAGTATCGCCTTCGCGGTACTCTCCCTTTAGCAACTCAAGGGCCAGCGGGTTCTGCAAGCGCTGTTGAATAACCCGCTTGAGTGGCCGCGCCCCATAGACCGGATCGTATCCCTCGGCAGCCAGTTTCGCCTGGGCTGCTTCGGTCAGTTCCAGTTTGAGTTTCCGATCTTCCAGCATCTTGCGGAGCCGTGCGAGCTGGATTTCCACGATCTGGCCGATGTGCTCACGGCTGAGCGGCTGAAAGACAATCACATCGTCAATGCGGTTGAGAAACTCGGGCCGCAGTTCACTCTGCAATTCGTCGAGCACCGCTTCACGGATTGTTGTCTCTGATGCACTCGACTGGGTCAGTTCCTGGATCATGGCCGAGGCAATATTGCTGGTCATGATCACCACCGTATTCTTAAAGCTTACCACACGTCCATGCCCATCGGTCAGGCGGCCATCGTCAAGCACCTGCAACAGGATGTTGAAGACATCGGGATGGGCTTTTTCCACTTCATCAAAGAGAATGACGGAATAGGGCTTGCGCCGCACGGCTTCGGTCAACTGGCCGCCTTCATCGTACCCGACATAGCCAGGAGGCGCACCAATCAGGCGAGCAACGGTGTGTTTTTCCATGTACTCTGACATGTCAATACGCACCATTGATTGCTCGTCATCAAAGAGAAACTCGGCGAGCGCACGGGCCAGTTCGGTCTTGCCCACACCCGTTGGGCCAAGGAAGAGGAACGAGCCAAGCGGACGATTGGGATCTTGCAGCCCGGCGCGGGCACGGCGTACCGCGTTGGCAACGGCCGAGACCGCTTCGTGTTGCCCAACAACCCGCTGGTGCAGGCGCGCTTCCATATTGATCAGTTTCTCGACCTCACCTTCGAGCATCCTGCTGACAGGCACCCCCGTCCAGCGGGCAATAATCTCGGCGACATCCTGCTCGCGAACCTCCTGGCGCAACATGCTTGAACCGCTCTCATCGAGCTTTGCTTCGAGCTCGGCTAGCTGGCGTTCGAGCGTTGCCAGGGTGCCATACTGCAACTCAGCCGCCCGGTTGTAGTCATACTGGCGTTGGGCCTGCTCGATCGAGGCCCGGGTTGCTTCGATCTGCTCTTTAAGCGCCTGGACGCGGTCAAGCTCTTGACGCTCACGTTGCAACTGCGCCTCGACGCCATTGCGCTGCTCACGCAGATTCGCCAGATCTTGTTCAAGCCGCTCGAGCCGCTCTTTGCTGGCGCGATCGGTCTCACGCTTGAGCGCTTCGCGTTCAATCTCGAGCTGCATCATGCGCCGCTTGAGATCGTCAAGTTCCTGCGGATCAGACGTAATCTCCATCCGCAAACGGGCAGCCGCTTCGTCCACCAGGTCAATCGCTTTGTCAGGCAAGAAGCGATCCGAAATATAACGATCCGAGAGCACCGCAGCGGCCACGAGCGCGGCGTCGGTAATGCGCACGCCATGATGGGTCTCGTAGCGTTCTTTGAGGCCACGGAGAATGCTAATCGTATCCTCGACATCGGGTTGCTCGACGACCACAGGCTGAAACCGGCGTTCGAGAGCGGCATCCTTCTCGATATGTTTGCGATACTCATCCAGGGTCGTTGCGCCAACCATATGCAACTCACCGCGGGCGAGCATCGGCTTGAGCATATTGCCCGCATCCATCGCGCCCTCGGCGGCACCGGCCCCGACCATCGTATGCAACTCATCAATAAAGAGGATGATATCCTCACGCTCCTGGATCTCTTTGAGCACCGCCTTGAGGCGCTCTTCGAATTCGCCGCGATACTTGGCACCGGCGATGAGCGCACCGAGATCCAGCGAGACCACGCGGCGATCACGGAGGGCCTCGGGCACATCGCCGCGCACAATGCGCTGGGCCAGGCCCTCGACGATGGCCGTCTTGCCCACACCGGGTTCGCCAATCAAGACCGGATTATTCTTGGTACGGCGGCTCAGGATCTGGATGACCCGCCGGATCTCCTCATCACGCCCGATCACCGGGTCGAGCTTATTGCGCTGAGCCTGCTCGGTCAAATCGCGGCCATACTGTTCAAGGGCGGCATAGGTACCCTCGGGGTTGGGCGACGTGACGCGTTGTGCCCCACGCACCTCGCGCAGCGTCGCGAGCAGGGCATCACGGCGCAGGCCGGCCTGCTTGAGCAAACGCTCAGCCCCGCCGCCCGCATGATCGAGCAGCGCGAGCAAGAGATGCTCGGTGCTGACATACTCATCGCCAAACCCGGCGAGTTCATCGTGGGCGCGCAGGATCACATTGCGCAACCGTGAGCTATACTGGGGTTGTACATTGCTACCGCTGACGCGAGGGAGGCGTTGAATTTCGGCATTGGCCTGCTGTTTCAAGGCTCCAATCGGCAGACCGAGTTTTGCAAGCACCTGGGGTACCACGCCATCACTCTGATCAAGCAAGGCATAAAGCAGATGCTCGGGCTGAACCTCACTATTGCCCGAACGTTCGGCGGCATTCTGAGCCGCAATGATCGCCTCGGCAGATTTTTCCGTAAAACGATTCGTATTAAATGACATGATTCATTTCTCCTTTATTTTCTCAGGGCCGGGCTGATGGGTTATTGGGTTGTGGCGAGCTTGCTCGCCACAACCCACCGCAAAAGGGTCTCGGGAAACGGCGCTACGAGCCATAAACACACACCTTTGCCTTATCGTAGCACGGCGACGTTCTAGCAATGCTAACAGCGTGTTAGCATTGTGTTAAATTTTATCAGTTGTTACCATAATGATGATCGAAAAGCGGGGCAACGCATGCGTCGCCCCGCCTTGAGCTTCAGGTTTGTGACTGTACCCCCGATTCTGTTTGATGCCGCCATCTCTCTCTCTGCACAGGGCAGAGGCCCCTGGTAGCGCGCCGGGTGTTACCCGGTCTACCCCACAGGGCTGCGATGCGAGCGTGCGGGGTGGTACATACGTACTGGTGTGCCAGGGCACGCCAACACTCCCACCGATGAGCCCGCCCCACGCACCTTGCTCCCCATCAGCCGGCGCAGTCGCCTGGCCGCCGACATTGCTGCCGACGCCGTTGGGCTCTTACCCCAACCGTTTCAGCCCTTACCTGTGCCCCACAGGGCCATCGGCGGGATTACTTGCTGTTGCCGTCTTGCGTCACCTGCAGGTCGCCCCACAGGTGCCCCCGCTTGCGGTTTCGCGGGGCAGCCTGCCGCCCAAAGGCGGGCAAGGAGTCGGGAAGTTCCTCTGGGTTGCCCCAGCGGCGGCCCATCACAAACTTGCTGGCTCTATTATAGCATGGCGTGTCACCCCTCTGGGCACGGGGGCATTAGGGCGATTGCATCTTCTGCTGTCGCCGTCAACGGTGCGACTCCTGGGCAGCCAAGGCCACCTTGCCCCACTGGTTGACATGGATTGGCGCTTGCACTACACTGAACACGATGTAGCGATAGTTGCACGAAGCATGCTTGCAGTCTTCTCTGAGTTGGATACTTCTATGGGCCGCATTGTTGCGATTACCAATCTCAAGGGTGGCATCGGCAAGACGACCACGGTAGTCAATTTGAGTGCCGGCCTGGCGCTGAAGGGTGCTCAGGTGTTGCTTGTTGATGTTGATGCCCAGGGCAATCTGGCGATGGCGCTTGGCCTCAAACCGCGCCGGACGCTCTATGATGTGCTCGTTGATGGCAAGCGCCCCGAAGATTGTCTGGTCAACGCGCGTCCCAACCTCGATCTGTTGGCCGCCAATGAGTCGCTTTTGACCGCCCAACCCGAGCTTGCACGACGGCCTGATTGGGCACGGGTGCTCGAACAGGCGCTGCGCCCGGTACGGTCGAAGTACGATTTTATTTTGATTGACTGCGGCGGCTCGCTGACCGTGCTGAATCTCAATGCGCTCAATGCGGCCAGCGATGTCGTGGTGCCAACGACGGTTGAGCCTTTTTCGATCAAGGGCCTTGAGATGCTGGTGAAGCAGATCATTCAGTTGAAGGGTAGCACGAGGAGCCTACGGGCGATTGTGCCAACGATGTATGACCCGCGTACCCGCCAGTCTGTCGCGCTACTCGAGCAATTGCAGGCTCAGTATGGTGCCCAGGTGACCCCACCGATCCGGGTCAATGTGCGCCTTTCAGAGTCGTCCGCTCAGGGCAAGACGATCTATGAGTTTGATCCTCGTTCGCGTGGCGCACTTGATTATGCGGTTCTGGTTGAAACGTTGAGTACGACCTGGAATTTCAAGCCTCCTGCTGCGCCACTTGCTGCTCCTTCGCCGAATGGGGCGCAGGCCCCCGTTATGGCACCTGATGTTCGTGCGCCAACACCAGTCCCTCTCCATTCTGCCACTTCGACCCCCACCCCTGCCCCGGTCGTTGCCGGTGGTGGCAATATTCTCTCGTCAACCTGTCCGATCTGCGGTGGGCCGCTGCAGCGTGCGACCGTCGCAGGCTATCGGGTCGCGTATTGCGATCACTGTCGTTATCGTCAGCAAGAGCTTGTTTCTGGCCCTCGTCGATGATGCAGCCCGTGACACGCCCCCGTTTTACGTCGATCGTGCCTGTTGCCGGTCTGATCGGGTTGCTTCTGGTCGGCTTGATGCTGGCATGGCTTGCGCATGACCGCCCGCTCGCGCCGCAGGTTGCGCATGGCTGGCTGCGCGCTGATCTGCTGAGTGCGTTGACGCTGTTACTTCTGGCTGGCTATGGGCTAGCCGCAGTTGTTGTGTCTCAGGCCGATCATTGGCGCATCACAGTTGTAGCCTGGTGCTATGGGGTGGCTGCGTTGAGCGGGCACCTGGCCCTCATTGCGGCCCTGGTAATCGTTGGGAGCGCGCTGGCTCAACGCCGCCTGGTTTTTGCCTCGGCCTTGGCTATCGCCGGTGGCCTCGGGCTGATTGCTGTGACGAGTGGCGAGTGGTTCTATGCGGCCCCCGGTGCCGGGGCGGGGTTGGTTGGGGGGAGCCTGGCGTTGCTGCTGGTTGGCACCGGGCTTGCGTTAAGGGCGCAGCGACAACTTCTGTTTGTTATGGCCTGCTATGCACTGTTTCGTACCTTTAGCCTGGGGCCGTGGACCCTTCAATGGCTGTTTGTGGCCCTTGTCGCCGGTACAGCGTTGGCGCTCTGGGCAAGTTGGCACGCGACGGTTGCTCCTCGTGCGGTGCTTCCCGGGTGGGTGCAGCTTGTGATGGCGGGATTCGTGCTGGTCGGGGCTGGTCTTGGGGCTGGGGCCGGGGTTGTGGTGGCTTGGTATGCGTTGTTGATCGGGCCACTGGTGCTGCTCGCTAGGTGCCCGTCGTTCCCCTTGCCCAACTGGCCGCTGCTGGTGCTCGTCTGGATGGCCGTGGCCGCTGCGGTCGCTGGACGGGTTACGGTGCTAGCGATCCTGCTGGGTCTGTCTGGGTTCTTGTTGGCCCTGGCGCTCGCCCGTTGGGCAGTGCCTCCGCTGGGCAGTGCTCCTGTCGGTAGGGCTGGACAGGTGCTGGCGCTGGTTGGCGCCGCTGGTGCCCCGCTCTTTGTCGGGACGCTCGCTGGCCCACTTGTTGCCCAGTTGCAAGCGGGGCTCTCGCCGTATGGTGAACTGGTGGCTTCGCCCTGGACAGGCTTGCTTGTGGTCTACAATGCGGAAAAGGAGTATGTGGCGAGCCTGCCGATCTTTGTGCTGCTTGCCCTGGGCATGGTGCTTGCAGCGGCTGCCTGGCTGATCCTGCGGGTCATAGGGATGAAGCGTTCCGCAGATACGCTGAAAGCGCCAGATCAATGATCGAGTTGCTCGCGGCGCTCGGTCAGGCCTGGCCGCGTCTCTTGTTGTATCCAGGGGGGCTGTTTGCGCTCGGGGCAAGCTGGATGCTCTGCCGGTGGCTTGCATGGGTTGCACGCCAGCGGCCCGCGTGCGCAGGGCTAATGACGCTGGCGTACCTCCCCGGTCTTCTCCCGCCCATGATCGTGCTTGCCTTGATGCCACTCGCCCCGGCACGTAGCTTTCCTTATGGCCTCGATCTTGTGGTGGCCCTGGGTTTGCTTGAGTGGCCGTATCTGCGGCGTGGTGTCGCAGGGCTCGGACAGGTTGATCGTGCGCTGTTGCTACGGATGTACGGGCCGTTGCTGCTCGCCGGAGGAGGCATGGCCGAGGCGAACGCAAGTCTCGGGTTGAGCAATCTCCTGACCGTGCCCGAAGCTCCGGTCGCACGCGCTTTGCTGTTTGCCAGTACCCTTCTCTGGCTGGCGAGTCTCCCGCAGATCCTGGCGATCCCTCGTTATGTTGAAGGAACCCGCAGCGCTGGCGATGGGCCGCAAGACTGGCCGCTTGCGTCGCTAGCCGCACGGCTGCGCGCGCTCGGTTTGATGTTGATCGGGATGCTAGCCCTACTGGGGTTTGCGTCAACTCTCTCCGAACCGTGGCTAACGGCTACGCAGGCGGGCTGGCTCTTGCCGCCGCTGGTTGGCGTCGCCACGGCGCTACTGCTGGGTGTGCAGTTGCGCATGGCACCGTGGTGGCAGCGGTTCTATGTGCGCCTGCTGGTAGTATTGGTCGTGGTGCTTCTGATGTCGAGCAGCATCGCCTGGTTGGCGTAGGTCAGGCGGCATCCACACTCTTGTAGCCACCGCGTCCACGAGGGGAAAAGGCATCACCAAGATTGCTGATAATTGCCGCAGCGAGTTGAAACTCCAGGCGGAGCAACATGCGCAACCCGATGAGATCGCGTTCAGCCCACTGCTCAAAAATATCGGTCATCGTGCTGCTGACAATCTGAATATAATCGAGATGCAGTGGTTGACTACCGGGAAGATAAATCCGGCGCACTTCCACCGCAACTGGTTCCATCTCGGTGGCTTCGGTGGGGTAGTAGCGCTGGAAGGCGTGGATCACGGCACGTTGAAACATGCGCACCAGTTCTGCATCGGTATGATCCTGGCGATCGCCCAGGGTGGCAATGTAGGTCCACGTAAGATCGAGTGGTTCAATGTCGAGATCCCGCCCCTCGGCGATCAACTGATGCACGGGCGACCAAGCGAAGCTAAGCTCAAGATAGGGGGGCATATTGGTACTGGTGAGAGGATCATCGTGATCGGGAAAGAGCTCGATCTTGCAGGTGCGATCATGGGTTGATGGAGTAATGCTTTCAAGAAAGAGATGCTCGTGCAGACCAACTGCCAGCCAGGCATCCTCCAACCCGGCCACAAGATCATCATACGTCAACATCGTCAACTCCCTGTATCACGGTATATTGCGCTATTGTACTCTGATTGAGGGTTCAGGGCAATAGGCTCGCAGCGCATGTGATACAATGCAATCAAGAGTGTTGCTAACATCCTGGTCACTATGCATCTGGCGATGAGCATGCATCGTCCGTCTTCCAGGACATCCGGGGAGGACCCCATCCTATGAGTGATGATCTCCGTCAAACCTTGCTTGAGCGTGCCGAAGAAGAGCGTGTTGCCTTTGTGAATCTTCAGTTTACTGATGTGCTGGGGATGGTGAAGACGGTCACTATTCCGGTCAGTGAGCTTGAAGATGCCCTTGGTCATGGGGTCTGGTTTGATGGTTCGTCACTCGAAGGGTTTGCCCGCATGGTCGAGAGCGATATGTACCTCGTGCCTGACCCTGCGACGTACGCGTTGATTCCGTGGGATAAACACGAGGGCCTGACAACTGCACGGCTGATCTGCAATATTTACACGCCTGATGGCAAACCGTTTGCCGGCGATCCGCGGCATGTGCTGACGAATGCATTGAACCAGGCTGCTGCGATGGGCTATGGCTTCAATGTTGCCCCTGAACTCGAGTTTTTCCTCTTTAAGAGCAATGCCGATGGTCAGCCGACACCGATGGTGCATGATCAGGCGAGTTATTTTGATCTTTCGACCGATCAGGCGACGTTGATTCGGCGTCAGATGGTGCGTGCGTTGAGCCAACTTGGCATTACCGCCGAGGCAGCCCATCACGAGGTGGCGGCAGGGCAGCACGAGATCGACCTGCGGTATGACGGGGCGCTGCGGGCGGCTGACCATACGATTACGGCACGGGTCGCGCTCAAAGCCATTGCCCAACTCAATGGGCTTTATGCAACTTTTATGCCCAAGCCGTTGGCCGGTGTCAATGGCAATGGCATGCACGTGCATCAGAGTCTCGTTGATCTGGTGACGGGGCAGAATGTCTTTAATGATCCGAATGATCCCTACGGCCTTTCGCCGATAGCGCACCACTTTATTGCCGGCTTGCTGGCCCACGCCCGTGGTATGTGCGCGATCCTGGCCCCTCTGGTCAATTCGTATAAACGCCTGGTACCGGGCTTCGAGGCACCGATCTATATCTCATGGGGGCGTACCAATCGATCCGCGTTGGTGCGGGTGCCGCGCATTACCACCGGGCGCCACCAGAGCACACGGGTCGAATTGCGTTGTCCTGATCCTGCCTGTAACCCCTACCTGGCGTACGCCGTCATGCTGGTCGCGGGGCTCGACGGCATTAAACGCAAGCTCTCGTTGCGTGAAGCCTCCGAAGAGGATCTCTTTCACGTTGATCCACGGGCTCGTGGCCTGGCGACGCTGCCGTCGTCGCTCGGCGCGGCGTTGGATGCCCTGCGCGAAGATGAAGTCATTATGCAGGCGCTTGGACCGAATGCGTTTGAGCGTTTTATTGATGCCAAACAGCAAGAGTGGGAGAGCTATCGCCAACATGTTTCAGCGTGGGAGATCCAGCGCTACCTGGCGATTTTTTAGGGTGGGGCGGGCTGAAAGAGACAAAAAAGCGGGGCTGTGTTTACACAGTCCCGCTTTTTTGTCTACGATTGGTAGCGGCGGCAGGATTCGAACCTGCGACCTTCGGGTTATGAGCCCGACGAGCTGCCACTGCTCCACGCCGCGTTAGTCACCATTAAATTATAACAATGTGGAGAGGTCATGTCAAGCACTTCGCTTTTGATCAAACATGCTGATCGGCTGGTGACAATGGATGCCGCCGGGACTGAGCTTGCCGATGGGGCGTTGTATGCGGTTGATGGGGTGATTACCCATGTCGGCCCGACCGCTTTGCTGCCGCAGGAAGCCGATCAGATCATTGATGCGCGTGGCATGCTGCTGATGCCCGGCCTGGTCAATACCCACCATCACTTTTGTCAGACGCTGACGCGCTGTATGGCACAAGATCGGGATCTCTTTGGCTGGCTCACGACGCTCTATCCGCTCTGGGCCAGGATGACCGTCGAGGCGGTGCAGGTGGCGACAAAGACGGCCCTGGCCGAGTTGTTGCTGACGGGTTGCACGACGACGAGTGATCATACCTATCTGTGGCCCAACGGGGCGCGTCTTGATGATCAGATCGAAGTGGCTGCCGCGATGGGGGTGCGTTTTCATGCGGCACGCGGGAGCATGTCGGTCGGTCAGAGCAAAGGCGGGTTGCCGCCTGACCAGGTGGTTGAAGATGAGGCTCATATTCTCGCTGATTCGCAGCGCCTCATCGAGCAGTACCACGATCCCGCCCCGGGGGCGATGCTTCGCATTGTGCTGGCGCCCTGTTCGCCCTTCAGTGTTTCTCCCGCGCTGATGCGCGAGAGTCTGGCGCTGGCGCGGAGCTATGGGGTACACGTGCATACGCATCTTGCCGAGACGCTTGACGAAGAGCGGTATTGTCTGGCTCAGTTTGGGCGTCGTCCGGTCGAGCTCTGTGAAGATCTCGGCTGGGTGGGGAAAGATGTCTGGCATGCGCACATGGTCCATCCGTCGGCGGCGGAGATCGAGCGTCTGGGGCGCACGCGCACTGGGGTCGCCCATTGTCCGTGTTCAAATATGCGGCTTGCCTCGGGCATTGCGCCTATTGGGGCGCTGCGGCGTGCGGGGGCGCGCGTCGGGTTGGGCGTCGACGGTTCGGCCTCGAATGATGGCTCGCATATGCTCGGTGAGGCTCGCCAGGCCTTGCTCTTGCAGCGTGTGCAGGGCGATCCGGCGGCGATGAGTGCGCGTGAGGCGCTGTGGCTGGCGACGCGGGGCGGGGCCGAGGTGCTCGGGCGTGACGACATTGGGCAACTGGCCCCGGGGTTGTGTGCCGATGTGATTGGCTACCGGCTCGATCAACTGGCGTTCGCCGGGGGGGCAGTGCATGATCCGGTCGCCGCCCTCGTCTTTTGCACTCCGCCGCCGGTTGACCTCAGCATCATCAACGGGCGTGTTCGCGTCGCTGAGGGCCACCTCCTCGGTCTCGATCTGCCCGTCCAGATCGAGCGGCACAACGCCATTGCCCGCGAACTTGCCAACGCGATGTGACGGCCCCCAAGCCCCAGGCTTGGGCTGCTGAGGGGTCTGGGCCTGACTCAGAGCGTCAACAGCCCCTGCCGCGCCCCGATACTCACGGCCTCGGTACGCGAGGTGGCCCCGAGCTTGGTGAAGATCGAGCCAATATGAAATTTGACCGTATGCTCGCTAATCTGTAACCTCAGCGCGATCTGCTTGTTGGGTAGCCCCTGGCTGAGCAGGCTCAAGACCTCGGTTTCGCGGGGCGTCAAGGGTTCAGTAGGGGGTTCGTCGGTCAACCTCGTACCGGGTAATTGCTCGGCGAAGCGCTGGGGCAGGGCGACATAGCCGTGCGCGGCGGCATAGATGGCCGCCTGCACCTCTTCAGCCCCAGCCTCGGGCAGGGCAACGGCCCACCCACTGAGGGCAAGGCTGCGCAGAAGGCCGGGCAGCCGCTGATCATCGCTGAGCGCAACGAGGGCCACGCCCTCGTTGCCTGCCAGGGCGCGCCCGATGGCGGCCACGTTTTCACCAGCGACCAGGATGACATCGGCGGCGGGGGCAAGCACTGCCCCCGCCGCTTCGCCAATGATTTCAATGGTGTCGCTGGCTGCCATCGCCCGTAGCCCTGCCCGCAGCGCAGGCGTTGGGGCAATGATAAAGACGCTAATCATGGGGTAGCCCGGGGGGCTTGCGCCGCTAGACGGATCGCGGTGGTGAGTGGTTGCCCGCCGCGCAAGCCTTCGATGCGCACAGTCTCACCGGGTGTTCGCACCCGCAATGCCGCAAGCAGGGCTTCGGTAGTGGGCAGGGGTTGGTCATCAAAGCGCTGGAGCAGATCGCCAACCTGCAAGCCACCCGCGGCGGCTGGGCCGTTGTTCGCTACGGCTGCCACCAGCAAGCCCTGGGTTTGATTATTTTCGCCACCAACGGCCGGTTGCACCGCCAGGCCGAGAAAGACCGGACGGTTTGGCAGGCTCGCGCCCCAGGCCTGGGCGACATGGCTGGGGATGGCGACCGCAAGATCGCCCCCAAAGATCATCGCATTGATGCCAATGACCTCGCCGCGTGCGTTGAGCAATGGCCCACCTGAATTGCCTGGGGCCAGACGAACATCAGACCGAATGTAACTGGCAGCTTGCTCGTCTCGTTCAGCCGGAATCTCACCAACGGCACTGACAATCCCTGCGGTGACGATGCCGCGCATGCCCCACGGATTGCCGACCGCAAAGACGAGCTCCCCAACCCGCAGGTGGCTTGAGTCGCCGACGGGTACTGGTACCAAGAGACTCTCTTCAACGGCAAGCAGCGCGAGATCAAGCCGTGGATTGCCCGCGATCAGACTGGCCCGATAGCGGCGATCATCCGCCGCCACCAGCTCAACCCGCTCACCAACGCCGGCAATGACATGAAAATTGGTCATCACCGTCTTGCTATCACGCCAGACCACACCCGAACCAGCCCCACGCCGACGTCCTTGTACCTGCACCACACTGGCGCGGGCCTGTGCGGCGAGCGTGGCGGCTTCTATGCCAATCAGCATTGCAGCTGAGCTTTGTTCAACAAGGGTCATCTTTTTTATCCTTTGCAATGAGTGCTGAGCTTCGTCGTCGGTCAAGAGACCTCACAGGTCTTGAAGACCTGTGAGGTCTGACGGGCGCTCACCCTGTTGCTTAACTTCGCTGGCCCACCGTGACGAGGGCCGTAAAGAGCGACCCGCCTCGCAGTACCTGTACCGGCACTTGCTTGCCAACTCGCTCACCGACCAGCAAGGCCTGCAATTCATCGGTGTCGGTGAGCGAATGTCCATCAAACGTAATCAAGACATCACCGAGCAACAGGCCACCCTGGGCCGCCGGGCTGCCTGGTTCGACGCGCACAATCAGCAACCCGTGGGCCTGACTCTGTCCTCCGCGCTGGCCTTCGGGCAACTCGACGGGTTGGCTGCTAATGCCAAGAAAGCCGCGTTTGATATAGCCTGTTGCCCCAAGAGTTGCGGCAATCCGCCAGGAGAGTGCGGCCGGGACACCAAGGGCAACCCCGTTGATCAACCCGGTGGTCAAGACTGCGGCAACCTTGCCTTCGGCATCAATCAAGGCTCCCCCGGAAAAACCAGGATAGGGAATCGCATCAGTCTGGACATATTGCTCAAGCATCGCCCCACGCCGCCCGCGTAAAGGGCCGCCGGTGGCACTGATAATGCCAAACGAGGCCATTGGGCTGCTGCCGGGCCGCCCCACGGCGAGAATCAACTGCCCTACACGGGCCGGACTCTCGACAAACGCCGCCGGAGTTGTCCCGAGACTATCAATGCGCAGCAGGGCAAGATCACTGGCGTGGTCACGCCCAGCCAGTTGTGCTGGCAGGATACGCCCATCAGGCGTTTCAATGGTCAGATCATCGTCACGTTCGAGCACATGGTCGGCCGTCAGCACCGTATCGTCTGTGACCACAATACCGGTAGCCGGGCCACGTGTGCGCCCGCGTACTTGCACCAGACTCATCCCAATCCGTTCGACTGCATCCGCCATTTGGGTCGAAATCATTGCCAGGGCCGAAGCTTCATTTGTTTCCATATGTTTGTATGCTTTCTTGTTAAGCCTATCACGCTAAAAAAGCGTTCCTTTCCGTGGAGGGGTTGAGACCATCGGCCTCAGCCCCTCCGCGGAACTACAGATACTATAAACCGGTACGGAGCGCCATGCCATCGGCAACCTGGTTAGCCGCGACCTGGAAAATTGATGAGGTGACGGTAGAGGTTATTCCGGCTGAACCGTGATCACTGACTCGTCCCAGACCTTGATTTGATTGCGTCCGGCATGCTTGGCGGCATAACAGGCTTGATCGGCACAGATGATCAGGTCATCAAGCTCGCGATCAAGCTGGTTGCCCGAGACAACGGTTATGCCAATACTGACGGTCAGTTGAAACGAGCCATGGTCACTCTTAATGGTCAGATTGGCAATGCTTGTTCGGATGCGTTCGGCCACCAGCAGCGTCTGCTCAAGGCTAGCATCAGGCAACAAAATGACCATCTCTTCGCCGCCAAAACGGGCACTGACATCGACAGTGCGTACCCGCTCACGTAACAAACTTGCCACCAGTTGGAGCGCTTGATCGCCTGCGTGGTGCCCATACTGGTCGTTGATCTGTTTGAAGTGATCAATATCAAGCAACATGAGCCCTAATGAGCCACGGCTACGACGCATGCGTTCAAGGTCACGTTGGGCGACTTCATAGAAATAACGTCGATTGAAAAGCCCGGTCAGAGGGTCAATGCGAGCCAGGTGTTGCACCTCCTCAAAGAGGCGCGTATTCTGGATCGCAATCGTTGCTTGCTGGGTAAAGAGCCTCAGTAATTGAAAATCCTCGTGATCAAACGAGATTTTTGACGTAGCCTCGACAACCACGATGACGCCTTCAAGGTGATCACCGACAATGAGTGGGGCCGCCAGGGTCTCGCCGGTGGTCTGCAGTTCGCGTGGGCTGGTCGCCCACTGCAGCATGATCTTCTCGGCAGCCACACGGCCAAGCAACGGATCATGCCAGGGGATCTGGATGCCGAGCACGTCTGGCGATAAATGAGCGACGGCAACAATTTCGAGATAGGTGTTGTCACGTTGGGTACGTGCCAGCGCAGCTGATTCGCAACGGAGCACTCGCGTGACACCGTTGACAATCGCTTGATAGACGCTGTTGAGATCGAGGGGGCCGCTAATAATCATCATTTCACTCAGCAACTGATCGAGCCGAAACACGCGTTCCCGCTCGTGTGCCAACAGGTGCGCATTCTGCTCTTCAGCTGCACGCCGCGCAACAATCTCTTGCTCGAGGAGCCTGTTGGTTGTTTCTAATTCATTCAGCCTGATCGCCAAATTCTTGTTCGCCTGTTGCAACTGGATGTTCAGTTGTCGCAGGGCAAGATGGGTTGCAACACGTGCAAGCACTTCCTCGGGATGAATCGGCTTGGTGACGTAGTCTACCCCGCCAGCACGGAAGGCATTGACTTTGGCGTTTGTGTCATCAAGGGCACTGATAAAGATAATCGGGATTTGATGATTGATAGGATCTGTTTTTAAGATCGAACAAACCTCAACCCCATCAATATCAGGTAAGCGAATATCGAGTAAAATAAGCCCTGGTGGACTATGCTTGACCGCAGCCAGGGCACGTTCCCCATTCGTGACGGCACGCACGCGATATCCAGCCCCCTGGAGTACCTGAACCAGTAAGCGGAGATTGGCCGGTGTATCGTCGACAATTAAAATGTCGTTGCGAGTTGATGCCTGTGGTGATTGAACCATGGTGAAGAACCGGGTGGCTGCTTGCGGCGTAGCCGCAAGGAGCTACCACAACTACCTTGACATACCCGTTTGTTTGGTTTGCAAGATCTCAGTGGCTTTGCATTATAACATTGAGAAAATCTTGTATCATATGTCCGATGATTGTCAGTCAGCCTTGGTCGGTGGGCTGTCATTGAACGAAGATGGAGGTTACGTGTGGATAGTCGTCTCAAACGGGCTGCTCGTGGCTCGGTGCTGGTGCTGCGTTATAGCTTCGGAGCATTCTTCCTCTATGGAGCTTACCACAAGATTACGCGAGGTTGGCTCTCTAGCCCGGTGATGCGTGAGCATTTTCTCCAGCGTCTTGCGGAAATTGACCCCGACTCTTTCTCGGCAGCGTATCTGCGCATGTTTGCCATTCCGTGGTATCGCCCTGTCGCCTGGGTGTTGACCCTTGGTCAGGTGGTTGTGGCGATTGGGATGCTATTTGGTTTGTCAGTGCGCACAAGTGCCGCCCTGGCGCTCTTTTTGCTGACCAATATCTCGGCTGGCTCTTTCTATAATGTGACCATGCCGCCCTTTTTTGCCGCTTCTCTCGTGTTAATGGCGACCCCCTCAGGCCAATGGCTCGGCCTTGACAAGCAACTCCACGAGCGTTATCCCGATGCGCCCTGGTTTAAGTAAGGTCTGCCGCTCGCCAAAAAGCCAGCATAGCTGGCTTTTTGGCGAGCGAAGCAAGGTTTAGAAGAACAGATCTCAGGGTGCCACCTCTGCCTGCGCTACTGTCCACAAGGCTCGCCGCACCCACTCTTCCCAGGCTGCTGCTCGCCCCGCCGAGCGGACAAGCAGTGCGGCAATCTGCCCCATCATCAGGGCGTTGTGCGTGGCTGGTTCGAGGTCTGGTGACGCTCGCCTGGTCATGCTGTACCGCTCGAGAAAGACCTCCCAGAGAACTGGCGCTAGTCGGCGAAACCGCATTGTCCAGTCGACCCACGCAAGATCAAGCCGTGGCTCGCCCCACCCCGCCCATTCCCAGTCGAGCAGACTCAGCCCACGCGCCCCCCACAGAATGTTGTGGAGCCCGGCATCACCGTGGATCAGCCGTGGTGCGCTTGGCTGCCAGACAGGATGCGCAATGGCCGCGAGTAGGTTGCGGGCGAGCATGTCGGGCAGCGGTAATTCAGCCAACCGGGGTGCCAGGTTGCCTATCTGCATGTGGATCGCGAGCCTCTCTGGCGGTGGGATCTGGCTCTCCTCCGGCGTTTGTTGATGCAGGCGGGCCAGGGTGTGTCCAAGGGCTTGATAGATTGGTATCAGATCTGCTACTGGTCGGGGAGCAAACTGCAGCCCTGGCATGCCGGGCCGACGCCGCATGACCAGGATAGTCCATACGTCATCGTCAAGCAGGGCGAGACATGTCGGCGCACCGAGCCGTTTGCCTGCCAGTAAGCCAAGGATGGTCGCTTCGTGGCGCAGGTCATTGCGCTTGCCAGGTTGCTCGGCAGCTTTCAAGACACATGGTGTGCTGCCAATACGCAAGGCGAAACTTATGTTCGAAAAACCACCAAAGGTTGGCCTGATTGCTGTGAGCGCTTGCCCGGTAAAGTGCTCCTCTAAACGTTTGGCGATTGCGGTGGGAAGCATGGTTGCCTGCCTTCGTCTTACCTGCATCAGGTGGATAAGTCATGGTACAATAGCCCCATGTTAGACCAGATTGACCTTTCGGTGGCACTCGATAAGGCTGAATATCGTGCCCAGATTTCGCAACTCCAGTCGCGTCTGTATGCCTTGCAGCAGGCCATTCTCGAAGCACGTGTGCCTGTCATTGTTGTTTTCGAGGGATGGGCAGGAACGGCCAAAGCTCGTACGATTGGGGTGATTGTCCGTCGCCTCGATCCGCGTGGGCTGCGGGTCTATTCGATTACGCCTCCACGTACCTCAGAAATGCAATACCCCTGGCTCTACCGTTTCTGGCAAAAAGTCCCAAGCTATGGACGGATGGCAATCTTTGATCGCTCGTGGTACCGTGAAATGCTTGCCAAACGTACTGCCTCAGATGCCGATCTCCAACGCTGGCGCATGCGTTGTGAGAATGCGGTTGCCTTTGAGCGCCACCTCGCCAATGATGGCACGGTGATCCTCAAACTCTGGTTACATATCTCAGAAAGTGAACAAGCTCATCGCTTCAAGAGCATCCTCAAAGATCCGTTGACGGCCCATCAGGTCACCAGTGAAGATCGCCGCCAGCATCGCCATTATCATGCCTATACCGATGCGGTTGAGGATATGATCGCACGTACCAGTACAAGTTATGCCCCCTGGCACATTATCCCGGCAACCAATAAATACTACGCCCGCGTTGCGGTGATGCAGGCCGTGATTGCCGGTATTGAGGCACGCCTCGGTCGCAAAGCCACCCCCGTTGCTGACGAGATACGTGATGCCGGCCTTGATGACGCGAGTGCAGCTTTCCGTCGCCAGCGCCGCTCTCTACCCAATGGTATGAGCTCTCCCCTCCCCGAACCTCCTGTTGTGCCCAGTGCTATTCCTTTTGAACCGATGCGTACCGAAGTGGCCCATATTCTGCGCCGGGTTGATCTCACGCTGACCCTCGATGAAAAGAGTTATAGCAAGCAACTCAAGCAACTCCAGGCCCAACTCTATCGCCTTGGCTTGCAACTCTATCAGCAGCAACGTCCGGCGGTGCTCGTTTTTGAGGGCTGGGATGCTGCCGGCAAGGGTGGTACCATCCAGCGCCTCACCGCCGAGATTGACCCCCGTAGCTATGTGGTGCATACCATCGCTGCCCCCGAAGGCGAAGATAAAATCCATCACTATCTTTATCGCTTCTGGCGTCGGCTTCCCCCTCGTGGTCAACTTGGGATCTTTGATCGTTCTTGGTATGGGCGGGTCCTGGTTGAACGCATCGAAGGTTTTGCCCGCCCCGATGAGTGGCCGCGCGCCTATGCCGAAATTAATGAGTTCGAACGCCAGTTGATCGATTTTGGCACGATTGTCTGCAAATTCTGGCTCCACATTAGCCCCGAAGAACAACTCCGTCGTTTTGAGGCCCGTAAGACGGTGCCCTATAAGGCGTGGAAACTTACCGATGAGGATTGGCGCAATCGCGAAAAATGGCCGCTCTATGAAGAAGCCGTTGATGAGATGCTCTTGCGTACTTCTACGCCAGCCGCCCCCTGGACGGTCGTTGAGGCTGAGGATAAACGCTTTGCCCGCATCAAGGTTCTCCGTACCGTGGTGCAACGCTTCGAGGCTGAACTCGGCAAGGTTGAGTTATAGCAACCCGACCGGATGTGTAAAAGGGCGGTGTGGCGGCTAGCCACACCGCCCTTTTACACATCGACCAACGAAACTAGTGCCGCCAGGCCAAAGCCCGTAATGATCACGCCTGAAACCAGGTTGACAATCCGGAGCACCCTGGGTGTCAGGCGTCCGTGGAGCAAGCCGGCCACACTGCTCAACATCAACCACCAGAGCGCTGAGCCTGCGCCGACGCCAGCAATGAGCAAGAAGGCTTCCCCTGGCGTCCCTGCGCTGCTTCCAATGCCGAGCCCCGCAAAGATCGCCGCAAAGGCAATGATCGTCGCGGGATTCGTGATCGTCAGCAAGAGGGTTGAACCATATGCACCAAGCAGACCACGGGCTGTGGCTGCGGCTGCTTTGTCTGACGGTTGTTCGCGCATGGTGCGTATCCCCAGGTAGATGAGGAAAAGCCCACCGATGAGACGTGTCCAGAAGCTTAGCCCGATCAGCAGACTCGTGAGCATGCTCAGGCCAAGTACGGCAATCGTCCCGTAGATCAGGTCAGCCGTCGCTGCCCCCAACCCCGAAACAAAGCCGGTCAGTTGCCCATCACGCAGGGTGCGTTTGATGCACAAGACACCGATTGGCCCTACCGGGGCCGCAATTGCCAGGCCGAATAAAGCTCCACGCGCAAACAAGCTATAATCCATACCCGTACCCCATAGTGTGTTGCGTCAAAGCAGTTATGTTAGCATACAAAGTGTAACATCAGGCTAGTATGCCGCTCTTGCGACCACCACACCTCAGTCGAAATGCTTATTTCGCAGGCGACAAGCGCCATGATCTGAGTATAATTTGGGTGGTCTTGGTTCTGGGGGGCGGTGGCCCCTGGGAATCTCGCTTATGCTGGCGAAAATGGCCAGTTTTAGAAGAGCAGCAGCAATGATCAAACGCAATAAAATTATTTCGGCTGACGAAGCAGTGCGCGTTATTCTGGATGGCGATACCATCGCAACCAGCGGCTTCGTTGGCATCGGGTTCCCCGAGGCGCTGGCGGTTGCCCTCGAAGAGCGCTTTCAGATGACGGGCCATCCGCGTGATCTTAGTCTCGTCTTTGCGGCTGGTCAGGGCGATGGCCGTCTGCGTGGGCTCAACCATTTTGCCCACGATGGCATGGTCAGGCGTGCCGTCGGTGGGCACTGGGGCCTCGCCCCTGCGCTCGGGCGCATGGCCCTTGAAGGGCGCATTCAGGCTTATTGCTTGCCCCAGGGGGCCATCTCGCACCTCTTTCGGGCGATCGCCGGACGCAAACCAGGCGTCATTACCCACGTGGGCCTTCGCACCTTTGTTGATCCCCGCCTGGAGGGCGGGCGCCTTAATCAGATGACCACCGAGCAGATTGTGGAGGTTGTCACCCTCGCGGGCCAGGAGTACCTCTTTTACAAGGCGTTTCCGATCAATGTCGGCCTGATTCGCGGAACCACCGCCGATGAAGAGGGCAATATCTCGATGGAGCGTGAAGCCCTGACGCTCGAAAGCCTCTCGCTTGCGCAGGCCGTCAAGAATAGCGGCGGGATCGTCATTGCGCAGGTCGAGCGCGTCACCACGGAACATCTGCGCAGTCCGAAAGAGGTCAAGATCCCTGGCATTCTTGTGGATTGTGTCGTGGTGGCCCCGCCTGAGTTGCATCCGCAAACCTTTGGGGAACCATATAATCCAGCCTATACCGGCGAAGTGCGCGTTGGGCGCGGGCGGCTTGTGCCGATGGCGTTGACGGCACGCAAGGTGATCGCACGCCGCGCTGCGCAGTTTCTGCGCATTAATGCGATCGTGAACCTTGGCATTGGCATGCCCGAAGGCATTGCGTCGGTTGCCAATGAAGAGGGCATCCTCGATTTGATTACGCTGACCGTCGAACCCGGCGGCATTGGCGGGATTCCCGCCGGTGGGCTGAGCTTTGGCGCAACGGCGAACGCGCAGGCGATTATTGATCAGCCCTATCAGTTTGATTTCTATGATGGCGGTGGCCTTGATCAGGCCTTCCTCGGCATGGCTCAGGTTGATGTCCATGGCAATGTGAATGTGAGTCGCTTTGGACCCAAATTTGCTGGTGCAGGCGGCTTTATTAATATTAGTCAGACGGCCCGCAATCTCTATTTTGTTGGAACCATGATGGGCAATGCGGTGGTCAGCGTGGAAAACGGCAAGCTCTGCATTGTCCAGGAAGGGACGACGCGCAAGTTTGTCGAACAGGTCGAGCAGGTGACGTTTAGCGGAGCTTATGCGGTCTCGCGGGGTCAGCAGGTGCATTATCTGACCGAGCGTGCCGTCTTTCGTCTGACGCCCACAGGTCTTGAGGTGATCGAAATTGCCCCCGGGCTCGATCTCGAACGCGATGTGCTGGCGATGCTCGCGTTCCGCCCGCAGATCAGCCCCGACTTGCGCGTGATGGACGAGCGCATTTTTGCCGAACACCCGATGGGCCTCGGTCAACGCTCGGTGTTGAGCCTCGAAGAACGTACGCGCTATGATCCTGAGACGAATCTCACCTTTGTCAATTTCGAGGGGCTGAACCTGATCTCGCCAGAGGATGTTCACGAACTTGCTGCCTATCTCGATGGTTTTTTTACTAGTATTGGCCGCCAGACCAATGTGATCGTCAATTATGATAACTTTAATCTGAATCCCCATGCCGCCGATGCGTTTTATGCGATGGTGCGACACAATACCGAACGCTATTTCCTCTCGTCGACCCGCTACTCCACCCACGCCTTCTTCCGCCGCCAGCTCGGAGCAAGCCTCGAAGGTATGCAGATGTCGCAGGAGATCTATCGCAGTTTCGACGAGGCCCGTGAAGGGCTTGGTTAAGGCATGTTAACAATGCTGGTGTTTGCTGCGCTCCAATGGCCTATTGTCCGCTTAAAACGAGCGCACACCCTATGCACGGAACTTGTTTATATACCAGGAACTTTCCTCGAGTGGTATAATGGCACCCGTTGATCGTAGTACGCACTGTAAACTACATTGCCCTCTTGGGCCTCCATGTAGCGGCAAGGAGCCCCCTATGCCCCCAAAGGCACAGTTCACACGCGAAGATGGGATCTATCATTCGTTTTGTGGCCTGGTCAGTGTTGGTTGGTTGTATCAGAAGATCAAGGATAGCTTCTTTCTCATTCTTGGCACCCATACCTGCGCCCATTTGCTCCAAAATACAATGGGTGTGATGATTTTTGCCCGCCCACGCTTCGCCATTTCATTGCTTGAAGAAGCCGATCTCTCTTCGGCACAGCCGGCCATTGCTGACCAGATCGCCGAGATTACCCGTGAACACCACCCCTCCGTGATCTTCTTGCTCTCCTCCTGTACCCCCGAAGTGATGAAGGTTGAGTTTGAGGGCCTCGCGCAGTCGGTCAGTACTCCCGAGGTGCCGGTGCTCTTTGTGCCTGCTTCTGGCCTCGATTTTACCTTCTCCCAAAGCGAAGATTCGGTGTTGCAAGCGTTGATTCCGTTCTGCCCCGAGGCTCCGCCCGATGATAAACGGGTTGTCTTCCTCGGTTCGGTCAATGATGCGATTGCCGATGATTTTCTCTTTGAGGCCTCGCGCCTGGGTATTCCTGTTGCTGGTTTTCTTCCCGCTAATCATTTCCACGAACTGCCGCCGATTGGCCCTGGGACAATCATTGCACCCCTGCAACCCTTCCTCGCTAAAGTGGCAAATCAGTTGACCAACGAGCGTGGCGCGACGGTGATGTCGTCGCTCTTTCCCTTTGGCCCCGATGGCTGCCGGGCCTTCTGGGAAGACCTCGCGGCTCATTTTGATCTCAAGGTTGATCTCAGTGAGCGTGAAGCGGCCTCCTGGGCGCGCATCAAAGCGCATACCGATCTGCTCAAGGGCAAGAAGGTCTTTCTGTCCGCCGATACGCTGCTCGAGCTGCCCCTGGCGCGTTTTATCCGCGCCGCCGGTGCCGAGGTGCTTGAGTGTTCAACCCCCTATATCAACCGCCGCTTCCACGCCCGCGAACTGGCGCTGCTCGATGGGGTGCGCCTCGTTGAACAGGCCAACTTCGAGCGCCAGTTGCGCAGTATCGCCGAAGAACAGCCCGACCTCGTGATCTCGAATATTATTACCGCGAATCCTCTCATTGGTCACGGGGTGGTCGCGAAATGGGGCACCGAGTTTATCTTTTCGCCTATTCACGGCTGGGCCGGCGTCAGTACTCTCGTTAGCCTTTTTACTCGAGCCCTCCGCCGCCACGCGCGCCTTGACCCCCTTGGCAGTGATCCGGTCTGGATGGCAGGTGTGATGCCGGGTGCCCCTGAGATCATTCCGCTTACCCGCGGGTGAGCCTATGCTGATGGAGTGAGCGCATGCGACTGGCTTATTGGATGTACGAAGGTACGGCCCATCACGGGGTCGCTCGAGTGATGAACTCGATGCGCAAGACCCACGCCGTCTTTCATGCCCCTCAAGGTGATGGGTATGTGAATACGATCTTTACGATGCTCGAACGGACGCCCGGGTTTCCGGCGATGACGACGAGTGTGGTCAGTGGCACCGATCTCGCCCGTGGCACGCTTCGCCTTCCCGAGACGCTGCGACAGGTCGAGGCGACCCGTCATCCCGAGTTGATTGTGGTGGTTGCTTCATGCTCGACTATTCTGCTGCAGGAAAATCTGGAGATTGCGGCGCATCAGTCGGGTCTCTCTTGCGAGGTGATGGTCTATGATGCGAATCCGTATCGCATGCAAGAGACCGCCGCCGCCGAGGGGCTCTTGACCGAGTTGGTGAAGAAGTATGCGACCCCTCAACCCCTGACCCCGATGCCGAGTGTGAATATCCTTGGGCCTTCGTCGCTCGGCTTTCACGCTCGCCACGATCTGATCAGCCTCCGTCGCATCCTCAAAACGCTCGGGGTGGCCGTCAATGTGGTGGCTCCATGGGGGGCGAGTGTTGATGATCTTCGTCGCTTGCCAGCGGCCTGGCTTACCATTGCGCCCTACCGCGAACTCGGTCGGCTTGCCGCCGAGTATCTCGAGGCGCAGTTTGGTACGGCTGCGCTCTGTGAAGCGCCGATCGGGGTGCAGCCAACGCTGCGCTGGCTCGATGCGGTGATCGAGCAACTCAATGCAGTTGGCGCACGCCTTGCCGCGCCGCCATCGCCGCTCAAACTTCCCCCGCTCACCGAGTTTTCGCTTGATGGTATGTCGGCTCCTTCGAATGTGCCCTGGTTTGCCCGCACAGCTGATATGGAGAGCTTTTCGGGCAAGAAGGCGTTTGTCTTTGGCGATGCAACCCATACCGTCGGGATCACCAAGTTCCTCGCCGATGAACTGGCGATGCCAATTGCCGGTGCCGGTACCTATCTCGTCAAGGAGGCCGCCTGGGTGCGGTCGCAACTCCAGGGCTATGTCAGCGATGCGGATTTCCTCGCCACCGATGAGTTTCAACAGGTGGCTGACCGGATCGGTCAGTTGCGCCCGGAACTTGTCTGTGGGACGCAGATGGAACGGCATACTGGTCGACGTTACGATCTGAATGTGATGGTTATTTCGTCGCCAACGCACATCGAAAATCACTTGCTTGCCTATCGTCCATTCCTCGGTTTTGATGGAGCCGATGTGATTGCCGATGAGGTCGCGACGACCTGTACGCTCGGGATGGAAAAGCATCTCATTGATATGTTTGGTGATGCCGGGCTGGAACTGGTTGAGTCTCCAGTTGCTCCGTCGGTTGAACCGGTGCTTGCGAGCAATGGCAATGCTGTTGTGTCACCAGTTGCTGCGGTCGCTGATGTGGTCAAGCCAACCAACGGCCATGCGTCGGAAGCACAACCGTCCAACGGCCATGCGCCGGAAGCACAACCGTCCAACGGGGTTGCTTCGTCGGCAGGCGCTGCGGCATCTGGTCAGGCCACTCCAATGCCTGTCGTGAATCCAGTCTGGACGGCTGATGGCGAAGCGATGCTCAAGAAGATCCCTTTCTTTGTCCGTGGCCGCGCACGGGGCAATATCGAGAAGTATGCCCGTGAACATGGAATCGCGAAGATTACCGCCGAGGTGCTGCTGGCTGCCAAAGAGCATCTCGGTGCCTAGATCAGGTGAAGTATGACCATGACAGCCCGACCGCTCCACGAGATTACTCTGCTTTCGCAGGCCGAGCGGTTCAAAGGTCGCCCGAAGCTGTGTAGTGATTGTGGGGTCTGTGGCGGTGAGTTGCGCCCGATGATGGCCGCTTCGTGTGTTTTTGTCAACAACAAACACGAAGAGTTTGAACGTCAGTTCCACGGGCGCAACCGTCGCGATGGCGATGAGTTGCTCTTTGGGGTGCATCGGGCTATCCATATCGCCCGGATGCGTACCCCCAATCTCGAAGCACAGTGGAGTGGCATTATTACGTCGCTGGCCGCCCTGCTGCTCGAGCGTGGTCTGGTCGAGGGCGTCATTACGACGAAAGCCGCCCCCGGTACCCGCTGGGCTCCGTTTCCTTTCTTGGCGCGTACGCCTGAAGAGGTGCGGGCGAGCGCCGGCAATAAGCCCTGTCTCTCGCCGAATCTCGAGGTGCTCGACGAGGTTCGGGCCGTTGGCCTCAAGCGCCTTGCCTTCATTGGCACCGGTTGCCAGGTGCATGCGCTGCGCGCCCTTGAGCCGGAACTCGGCCTCGAGCAGTTGTATGTGATCGGGTTGCCCTGTACCGATAATACCTCCTACCCCGATCTCCAGCGCTTCTTGAAGGTTGCCTCGAAGTCGCCCGAGACGATTGTGCATCACGAGTTTATGCAGGATTTTCGCGTCTGGATGCGCCACGAAGATGGGCATACCGAGACGATTAATTTTGTTGATCTTGATGTCAGTGCCCTCGGCGGCGAGCGCGGGGTCTTCCCCGCAGCCTGCCTCAGTTGTTTCGATTATCAAAATGGCCTGGCCGATCTCACGGTGGGCTACCTCGGGGCTCCCTTGCCCCCTGATGAACGGTGGCAATGGATGTTTGTCCGTAACGAGCGCGGCGAAGAGCTCTTTGAGTTGATTCGCCCCTCGCTGGAACTCGGTCAACGTACCGAGGGTGGCGACCGTCGGGCGGGCATTCAGGCCTATGTGGGGATGCTGCGCAAGCCCCGTAAACGGCCCCCGCTGCCTGTGCGCAAGTTTGTCGCCTGGCTCCAGCGCTCCAAAGGTCCCAAAGGGGTTGAGTTTGCCCGCAGTGTGATCGAACAGAAACTGCTGCGCAATCTCGTCTATGTCCGTGACCAGTTCCCCCGCCACGAACAGCGGATTGTGCCCGGGTACGTCTATCGTGCCCTCGCCTATACCGCCGATGTCTATGCCCGTGAGTTCGGTCGCCCCCTTGCCCGTGTCCCCGCCGAGGCAGCGACCAGAAGCGAGGCTTGAGTTGAAGGAGAGAGCTTCATGTCCCTGATTCTTGCTGTCTATGGCAAAGGCGGGATTGGCAAATCAACGACCAGTGCCAATCTCTCGGCGGCAATGGCCCTCAAAGGGGCGAAGGTGTTGCAGATTGGCTGTGACCCGAAACACGATAGTACCTTCCCTTTGACTGGCTTGCTCCAGCCGACCGTGATTGATGTGCTCGAAGAGGTTGATTTCCATATTGAGGATGTCGCCCGCGAGGATGTTATTCTGACGGGTTTTGCCGGGGTTGATACGCTCGAAGCGGGTGGCCCGCCTGCCGGCAGTGGCTGTGGTGGCTATGTGGTTGGCGAGACGGTCAAGTTGCTCAAAGAGTTTGGCCTCTATCATAAGTATGATGTGATTCTCTTTGATGTGCTTGGGGATGTGGTCTGTGGTGGCTTTTCGGCACCGCTCAACTATGCCGATTATGGCATTATCATTGCCTGCAATGATTTTGATAGCATCTTTGCTGCGAACCGCCTCTGCCTCGCCATCCAGCAGAAGAGTCAACGCCATAAAGTGAGGATGGCTGGCTTGATTGCGAATCGGGTCGATCCTGATTTTGGGGGAACGGGCCTCCTTGAGCAGTTTGTTGAGACCGTTGGTACCAAGATTATCGGGCGGGTACCCTATCACGACTTGATCCGTCGCTCGCGCCTGGCAGGCAAGACCCTCTTTGATATGGAGGGTGAAGGCAAAGAGGATTGCATCCGTCCTTTCAATGAGATGGCCGAATATCTCCTTGGTCAACCCGAATCGACGATCCCTAATCCCATGCACGACCGGGCGATCTTTGACGTTGTGGGTGGATGGAAGTAGGATAGGAGTGGTTGGGGGCCTGTGGCCCCCAAGAAAAGGTTTCTTCTGGCGAAAGATGCCAGCAAAGCTGGCATCTTTCGCCAGAAGAAACGTAAGGGTTCACACTTCTCCTGGGAGCGAGGGCGGGACGCCCTCGGAATGCCTTCGAGGGCGTCCCGCCCTCGCTCCCAGGCTTGCCTGGTACCCCAAATGTGAACACTTGTAAAGAAACTTGGGTTTGCAGGGCGTTAGCCCTCTTATCACTAGGAGGGAGTCTCTCTCTCAAAAGGTAACGTCCATGGATGCATCACGAAACTATGCGCTCGCTGGAACTGCGCTCTTCAATCCGATGGCGTCCGTCTACTGGCTTGATGTGTTGCGTGGGCGCAAGCCCGGGGTTGGTCTTGCGCTCGTGAGTGCCGCTGGGGCCGCCTGTGCTGCCCTTGCCTCGCCGCGTGAGCAGCCGTTGCGTGCGGTTGGCACTGGCTTGCTGGCTGCGGCAGGCGCAGCGGTGACCGGGTTGGTACTGCAACGCTTTGTGACCTGGGTAGAGCAGCGCGATGGCCCTCCTGCCGCCCCCGATGCACGCGATCTGCTCGTTCCGGCGGCAGCCGTTTGTGGTGCCGTTGTGGGTGCCGTTGCCCTTGGGGGACGTGCGCCGATTAGCTATGCCCCCTACAATGGCAAACCTGGTCATTACCGCTGGATCTCGGAAGGACCGTATACCGCTGCCCGGATCACTGCCTGGAGTGGCTATCTGTTGCATCAACTGGCCGTCTGGGGATGCATTTATGCCGCCCAACGGGCGCGCCCATCCTATGATGATGGGATGCGACCACTAAACTGGACGGCCCTTGCCGTCAATGCTGCCGGGGTTGGGTTGCACTATGCCCAGACACGCCGGTATTACGATGGCCTTGCGGTCGATGTGCCCGAAGGAACGTCACTTGGCTCGGCAGCCTTTATGCTGATGCTGATTCTAGCGATGGAGACGCCCCGCCGCGGTTTGATCATGGGGCTGAAACGTCCGGGTCTGCCCCATGACCTGGTTCGCTTTGTGCGCCGTTACCACGGCTATATCTTTAGCTGGGCGACCGTCTATACCTTCTGGTACCATCCGATGGAGCCACTGCCCGCGCATCTTGGTGGGCTCTACCATATGATGCTTCTCTTTGTGCAATCCTCCTTGATCTATACCAATGCGCACCGTGACCCGCGCTGGACTTTGGCGCTCGAGATGCTGGTCTTGCCGCATTCAGTAATCACAACCTTGCAAAAAGGCAGCGGTTTTGAGGGCATGTTCACCTTTGGTTTTCTTGGTATGTTTGTATTGGCGCAGATGCACGGTCTTGGCCTGAGCAAAGAGACTCGCATTGGCATCGGCTCGGCGTATGGAGTGTCGGCCCTTGCCTGGTATGGTTTACGGCGCGAAATGCATCGCTTGCCTGACATTGTGCGCGTACCCATCCTCGAATACGGCATTGTTGGCATCCTCGCCGGGCTGTCGCTATTGATGCGGGCAATGCGTCGCGGTACACAGCGCATTTCTGCCCCTGGCAGTGCGGTCTGAGTTGGTCAGCGGGCTAGAAGTTCTTGATGCAGGCGCACGAAGGTATCACGCTTCGTGCACCTGCATCTTTGTGCAAAGATCGAGGGCCTGTTGCAGTTGCTCCAGGCTTTGTGCCAGCGCAAGGGTTACGTCAGGCTCGGGCATGGCTTCGTTGTACAGGAGGCTCGCTGCGTGCAAGAGACGTGCGTGGCTCTCTTTGAGGGTGGCGTGAAGACGGGTGAGGTCTTGGGTAAGACGTGTCTCGGTTATGGGTGGAAGTTGTCGAGCGCGTTGCTGCTGGCGAAGGCGATCAAAAGTCTGGCGGATGAGAGGGATTGCTACCGCGAGGGTACGACGGGACGAGTGGTTTAAGGGTGGCTCACAGCCGAGCAGGAGAAGCGCGGGTGGGCCGTGACTTGTCGGTAAAATCCCAGCAATATGGATACTACCAGTCAGAGGCACCAGCCCCCCCCGGCAGCACGGTAATGCCAACGAGGTGCATTGCGGCCTGCACGGCTGGCAACGCATAGATCGCAACAACCTCCTCGGCAGTTGGGGCCGACATCCCGATACTGAGCGGCACGACGCCAGGCATAAGCAGCAGGCCACTCTTTGCCTGCGTACAGCGGGCAAAGGTTTCCAGTGTTACCTGCGCTGCTTCACTGAGTTCCTGGATTGAGCCAAGCTGCAAGGCTAGATTGTAAAGCAACTCACTGTCAGGTTTCGCGTGAAAGGTCGTATCCAACGTTTGTGACCACAATTCTGATTCTGCGGGCAAGCTTATCAAGTATACCAAAAACTCAGGTTTGACGCACGACTCTGCCCTCGCTATAATGCCATGAATATCCTGAAGCGCAGGACGAGGAGTAAGTTTCATGAGTCAGCCACAGAGTCGGCGCGGCCGTCGAGTCGCCGAACGAAAGCGTAATCCACTGATCCCCTTCTATTGGGCGATCGGTGCTTTGGTTGTTCTGGGGGCGGCCTTTTTAATCACCTTTGCAGTCCGGGGTGGGTTCGGTGGCGGCGAAGTGCCAACAATCAATGCGCAAACTGGGCAAACACCCGAAGGCTTTTGGTTTAAGGGGGATCCCGAGGCAGCGGTCACGGTTGTGGAATATGCCGACTATCGTTGTCCTGCCTGTGCATTTTTTGACCGGAACATGTCGCCAATTATTACACGTGACTATGTTGAGACCGGCAAAATCCAGATGATCTTTCATGAATTTCCTCTGAACAACAATGCACAGGCGATTGCAGCGGGGGAAGCCGCCCGCTGTGCCGGTGAGCAGGGCCAGTTCTGGGAAATGAACCATCTCTTGATGACCAATCAAGGTCAGTGGGCACAACTTAACAATGTCAACAATGTCTTTTCGGGGTATGCAGGTCAGCTTGGCGTGGATCGGGCGGCTTTTGATAGCTGCATGAGCGCAGGGACGCACAATGCAGCCATTCTCGCGGCCGTCGAGAGCGCGGTTGCCCGGGGCGTGACAGGCACGCCCTCGTTTGATGTGAATGGGCAACTGGTCGATATGAATGGCCTCCCTGGGGCCATTGAGGCAGCGCTGCGCACGGCCGGTCAATAAGCGTTGCTCCGCACAAGCGGCCTTTTGCAAAGCGATGCGGTTGCCCTAAGGGCAACCGCATCGCTTTGCAATTGACATCATATCAGCAGAGGTCTATAATGCCGTGGTTACGAAACCTGAGCGCGAGGAGTAGTTGAACGCCGTGCGTAGCAGAGAAATCATTTCAATCTTAGGGATTGTGATCATTGCGGCCCTGGCCCTCTGGATCAATCTGGCCCCTAACCAGATGGCACTTGGGCGCGATGTGAGTTTTCGCCTGGGCCTCGATTTGCAAGGCGGTATTCAAGTCTTGCTGCGAGCGACTGATCCTGACGTTGATCGCGAACAGATGGAGATTGCCCGTGGGGTGATCGAGCGCCGGGTCAATGCCCTCGGTGTCGGTGAGACGCTCGTGCAGGTCGCGGGCAATGATCGCCTGATCGTTGAGTTGCCTGGCGTTGATGATCCTGAGCAGGCCGTTGAGACGTTGCGTGGTACCGGGCGCCTTGAGTTCATTGACTCACAGGGCCAGTATCTGCCCTCAGGTGCATTGATCCGCACGACGGGCAGCCCCAATCCAGTGTTGCCAGAGGGAGTTGAAGAGATCCAAACTCTTGACGATCTCGGGCCAATTTTTGAGAGCATTACCGATGGTGCTGACCTTGATACTAGTTCCGTCCAGCCAGCCTTTTCGCAGGGTGGCGTCACTGGGAGTCGGCCTGCGGTGTCGTTTGCCTTTACTGGTGAGTCGGCTCAACGTTTGGCTGCGTTTACCGCCCAGAATGTTGGCCAACCGATGTGCATTGTGCTCGACAATGTGGTCATTAGTTGCCCCCAGATCAACGCGGCCCTCCGCGATGGCTCAGGCGTCATTGAGGTCAATGATGTCACTGATCGCGACAATATTCTCAATCAGTTGAAGTATGGCGCGTTGCCCGTGCCGCTCGTTGTCGAAACAAGCCGCAGTGTGACGGCAACCCTTGGTCAAGAGTCGGTTGAGTCAAGCATTATGGCGGGTGCGATCGGGTTGAGTCTGGTCGCTATCTATATGCTTGCCTTCTACCGGTTTCCTGGCCTACTGGCAACCCTGGCGCTGGCGCTCTATGTCTTGATTAGCTTTGCCCTCTATCGCCTCATTCCCATTACCCTTACACTGCCTGGCATCGCTGGTTTTGTGCTCTCGATTGGTCTGGCGGTTGATGCCAATGTGCTGATCTTTTCGCGCCTGCGCGAAGAGTATCGGCGTGGGCGCGATATTCATAGTGCCCTTGAGCTTGGCTTTGAGGAGTCCTGGTCGGCGATCCGTGATTCGAGTGTGTCGACGTTGATCACGAGCATCGTGCTCTTTATCTTTGGCAATAGCTTTGGCGTGAGCATTATTCAGGGGTTTGCCCTGACGCTGGGCCTCGGTATTCTGCTCAGTCTCTTTACGGCTGTAGTGGTGACACGTACGCTCCTGCGCCTCTCGACGCCGATCTTTCGGGATGACCGGGCATGGATCTTTGGCATTGATCGCACCAAACCAGCTGTGGCGAAATCTGCCGCTGAGGCGATCTGATATCCTTCTGTGGAGTAGTACGTCGTATGTTGGAACAGCTTGTCAAGCGCCGCTACTGGTGGTTCGTGCTTTCGCTGGTCATGATTTTGCCCGGGCTCTATTTTCTGTTGCTGCATCCTCTTCTTACCACCGGGCAACCCCGGCTTGGGTTGCGCCCAAGTATTGACTTTAGTGGCGGTGCTCTCTGGGAGGTGCGTTTTGCTGAACGTGCCCCCGGTGAACTAGGTTCTTCAGAGGTCGGGGCTGCGTTCGCTGCCGCAGGGTTCGAGAATGCTCAGGTGCAGATGAGTCAGGTTGACCTGGATGGGTCCCCGATTGTGACCGCCCTGGTGCGTACGCGCCCCCTAAATGAGCAGACGCCGCTACAGGATCGTCAGGCAGTCGAGGCCGCCCTGAATGATCAGATCGGCACTGCGGTGATTGAACGCCTCGAAAGCGTGGGGCCGACAGTTAGCCAAGAGTCAACCCGCAGTGCCGTGATTGCCGTGATCGGTGCATCGTTGATCATCTTGCTCTATCTGACCTGGGCTTTTCGCCAGGCTCCCCATCCGTTTCGGTATGGGATGTGTGCCATTATCTCGATGGTACATGATGTGGTTATTATTATTGGGGTAGCTGCGATCTTCAGCACCTTTAATCCCCGCTTCGAGGTGGACGCCCTCTTTTTGACCGCCCTTCTCACTATCCTGAGTTTCTCGGTGCATGATACGATTGTCGTCTTTGACCGCGTTCGCGAGAATTTGCTGGCCCGTCAACCCGATCAGCACTTTAGTGATCTGGTCAATCATAGCATTGTGCAGACGCTGCCGCGCTCGATCAATACCCAGATGACGACGTTGTTTACGTTGACTGCGCTGCTCTTCTTTGGGGGTGAGACGATCCAGAATTTTGTCTTGATCCTCTTGATCGGGTTGGTTGTCGGCACCTACTCTTCGATCTTCAATGCCGCTCAGATCCTGGTGGTCTGGGAATACCGTGAATGGAAGAACTGGTTTGGGCGCGGTCGCCGCGACCACGAAAAGCCAGCAACCGCCTAACCCTGATGTTGACGAAAACGACCAGCTTCGCTGGTCGTTTTCGTCTTTATGGCGTATCGCCCATGCTCGAATGGGTGGCCTGCAGCGGAACGACTGGTTCGTGGGTCAACCAGTAGTAGCATCCTGCGGCCACTGGGGTCAGCAGCCAGTAGTTGAAGAGCCGGAAGATGATCGCGGCGGGTACCGCAGCAGGCCCGACCCCAAGTTGCAGCAGGGTTGCGACTAGCGCCGCCTCGACGGTGCCGCCGCCCCCTGGGAGCACATTGAAGGTCGAGGTGATCAGGGCAATGCCGAAGGCGACGATGACCGTAACGAGACTAGCTTCCACCTCAAAAGCCCAGAGTACGCAGAGCATCGCGAGGCTATGGGTGATGAGCGCTGTCAACTGGATCAGCACCAGCACGATCACATCACGTCGACGACTGGCAAGCAGCCTGCGGCCAACAATCAGTTCGGCGAGCAGACCTTCGAGCCACGTACTCTTCCAGGGGTGCCGCAACAGGTGACTCACCATGCGTTGAAAACGTGCGAGCCACGCACGTAGTTGCGCCCCCGGTCGCGTCAGAACATAAAAAGCCCCGCCGACGAGTGCGATGGCGACGCTCCCTGCGATATAACTTGCCTCGCCAGTAGCCTGATGTTGGAGGGCCAGGACAATGAGGCTGAAGGCAAACATCATCAGCATTGCGGTCACATAACTGATCGTTTCGAGTGAGGCGATCAGGGCCGCCTGACCCTGGCTGATGCCGCGACGGTTGAAGGTGCTGATCAAAAAGGCATAGCTGCCAACCCCGCCGGCAGGCACTGACTGACTGATAATGATGGCGACGAGGGCAATCGCCCAGAGCCGCAGCAGATTCATACGATAGCCTAGTGAACGCAGGGCAAGATTGAAGACCTGGGCGCTCATCAGGTAACCAATGGGAATCAATCCCATCGCCAAGAGTAACCATTCCAGACGAGCATCACCAAGGAGTTCAAAGGCTTCGAGAAGCCATTGGCGATTCAGGTAGGCGAGAACCAGTAGTACCAGACTGATCAACAGACTGGTGAATAACTTCCAGCGGGTACGACGCATCTGTCTTCCTCGGATTACCAGGCGATACTAAAGTTACCCTCTTTGCGGGTTGGTTCTTCCCAGGTAACGTCAACTTTTTCAACCTGGGCCTGGATTGGTCCACTGTAGCACCAGGTCACCAGGCGCTGAACGGCTGAGCGTGTCCCCTCAAAGACTGCCTCGACGCGGCCATCGGGGAGGTTGCGAACCCATCCCTCAACCCCGGCTGCACGAGCTCGATCACGGGCATAGGCACGAAAACTGACGCCTTGCACGCGCCCCGCAATAAATACATGCGCACGTACCAGATCCATAGCTCGTTTGCCTCTAGCTTTTCTTTGCTCAAGGGTGCTTCGTTGCACACATAATGCAATAGTATACCGCACACAGCGAGCATCGCACAATAATGGTATACTGCTCTCAGCATTTCTCCTTCGCCGAGAAACCAGCCAGCTTAGTTGGCTGGTTTCTCAGCGAAGCAATGGATTTCAGGGCTATAGCCTTGAACATAGACTCTATGATTGATCAGGCAAAAATTCGCAACTTCTGTATTATCGCCCACGTTGACCACGGTAAGACGACGCTCTCGGATCGTCTGTTGCAAACAACAAGCACGATTGCCGATCGCGATCGCCGTGAACAGCACCTTGACTCGATGGATCTCGAGCGCGAACGGGGCATTACGATCAAGCTTAAGGCTGTCCGTATGCAGTATCATGCTGCCGACGGTGAGACCTATATGCTCAATCTGATTGATACCCCCGGTCATGTCGATTTCAACTATGAAGTCGGACGCTCACTTGCCGCGTGTGAGGGAGCCCTGCTAGTTGTTGATGCCGCGCAGGGCATCGAAGCTCAAACGCTGGCGAATGTCTATCTGGCCCTCGAGCATGATCTGACCATTATTCCCGTCATTAATAAAATTGATCTGCCCGGTGCCCATCCCGATGAGGTCGCCGCAGAGATTGAAAAGGTGATCGGCATTCCCGCCGAAGAGTCGATCATGGCGTCGGCCAAAGAGGGTCTCGGCGTACCCGAGATCCTCGAGGCGATTGTTACCCGCGTTCCGCCACCCCACGGGCAGATGTCACAGCCCGCTCGTGCGCTGATCTTTGATTCACACTACGATCCCTATAAGGGGGTCATTGCTGCTGTGCGTGTGGTTGATGGGATCTTCCTGTCAGGCTCACGGGTGCAGTTGATGGGTACCGGCGCCAAAGCTGAGACCCTGGAGATCGGGTGTTTTCGACCGATGATGCAACCCTTGCCCGCCCTCAATCCCGGTGAGGTTGGGTATATCGCCACCGGTCTCAAGACGATTGAAGAGTGTCAGGTTGGTGATACGATTACGCTCGCTGATAATCCCGCCGCGATGCCGCTGGTCGGCTATCGTCCCGCCAAGCCGATGGTCTTTGCTGGCCTCTATCCTATTGAGAGCAATGCCTATCCTGATCTCCGTGATGCGCTCGAGAAACTGAAATTGAATGATGCCGCTCTTTCGTATCAACCTGAGAGTTCAGCAGCGCTTGGATTCGGTTTTCGCTGCGGCTTCCTCGGTCTTCTTCATATGGAGATTGTGCGTGAGCGCCTGGAACGTGAGTATAATCTCGATCTGCTCATTACGGCACCGAGCGTTGAGTATCAGGTGTTGTGTACTGATGGCGAAATCTTGACCGTCGCCAATCCCTCGGAAATGCCCGATCTTAGCAAGATTGCGGCGATTGAAGAGCCGATTGTCCAGATTAGTGTCATTGCACCGTCGCGCTATATTGGTACCGTGATGGAGCTGGTGACGACGCGGCGCGGTATCTTTGATACCATGGAGTACCTCGATCCAACGCGGGTGGTGCTCAAGTATCGCATGCCCCTGGCTGAAATTGTGATTGACTTTTATGATCAACTCAAGAGCCGGACGCAGGGCTATGCATCCCTTGACTATACCCTTGCTGGTTATCTTGAGGCCGATCTGGTCAAACTTGATGTGCTGGTCAATCAAGCCTCTGTTGATGCGCTTTCGTTGATTGTCCATCGCGAGTTTGCCTATCAGCGCGGGCGCGATCTGGTTGAACGGTTGCGCCAGTTGATCCCGCGCCAGATGTTTGAGGTGCCGATCCAGGCTGCGATTGGTAGCAAGGTGATTGCCCGTGAGACGGTGCGTGCCATGCGGAAAGATGTGCTGGCAAAGTGCTACGGTGGCGATGTGAGCCGCAAACGTAAACTGCTTGAAAAGCAGAAAGAGGGCAAACGTCGCATGAAGATGGTTGGCAATGTCGAGATCCCGCAAGAAGCCTTTATGGCTATCCTCTCGCTTGGAGAGGATGTGCCTGAAAGTCGGTAGGCTGTCATGAATATGCGTTATGCTGGTGTGCTGGTACTCTTGCTGCTCTTGCCTGTCCTGGTGGCATGTCAGAGTACCGCGCAGGGCCAGGCGAACCTCGGTGCGCCTGAGAGCCCGGTGATTATGAGGGTTGGGGTGCAACAGTTCACCATTGCCGATTTTTCGCAGCGCCTTACACGCGATATTGGGCCTGCAATTGAAGGTTTGCTTGCCCAGGGCCAGACGCCCGCCGAGATCGAGCAGCTTGCCGTCGAAGCTGAGATCCGGACGCAGATTTTTGACCAGATGCTCCAGGATGCTTTGCTCGGCCGCTATGCTCGTCAGCATGGCATCGGCGTTGATGCAGCGGCCATTGATGCCGAGGTGCTGGCAATTGTCCAGCCTGCTGAAGATAGCCCTTTCCTGATTACCACCGATGCACGCTTGCAAAGTGCGCAAAGCCAACTCAGTTTCGAGGTGGTCGCCCGCAATACTGTCGCCCCAATGGCGCGCACGCGCTTGATGCTGGTGCCCGATGAGGCGCAGGCCGATGAGGTGCTCGCTCTACTTGCCGCTGGCGGCGATTTCTATGCCCTCGCCGGTGAACGCGGCCTTGATATTGGGGCTCCCCTGAATGATGCGGCCATCACTTGGCTCCCCACTGGCAATTTCCCACCCGAAATCGATAGCGTTGTCTTTAGCACTCCTCTCCAGACTCCGGGTAAAGTTAGCACAACCAGCGGTGTCTATGTCTTTGAGGTTCTCGAACGCGATGAGCAGCGTCCTTTCGATTCCTTCGAGATGCTGCGCTCGAGCCAGAATGCCCAGGTCTTCTATGAGCAGAGTTTTGCGCCCTGGTATGAGACCCTGCTCCTTGACGCACAGGCAAGTGGCGATCTTCAGATTGCCGAAAATTTCGATCCGAATATGGTGCCTTTACCCTTCCCTGAGTAATGCTCTGTTATGAAGACGACACCAGGTCAATTGCTTGACGCCGCATTGCGTATCTTTGCCCTGGAAGGGGTGTCTGGCGTCCAGTTCTGGGAGGCGCACGCTCTGCTGGCGGCCTCTTGTCCGCCTGGCTTGCCCCAGATCGGGCCCGTGCCAGGGGTTCGTGCGTGGGCCGAGACGATGCAGGCAGGATCTTATCCTGTGCCTCTGGTGCCCTTTCCTCTCCAACCGGTAGCCCCGGCCCTGATCTGGTGGCACCACGATGATCCGTCTGCACCTCTGCGCGATCTGTTGACGCTCCGCTATCCTGCTCACCATCTGATCCGTTTGGCAACGCTTGATCCCCAGGGAACCCTGCGCGACCTCGTTGAAGGCACGCTCTCGACCTGGCCTGAACTGGTCACGCAACCCGGTGATACCTCCTTGCTGGCGGTTGACCGCTTGCCGGTCAATGAGGATCAACGCAGTGCCGACGGCTTGCGCTGGGTGATGACCCGTTTGCTTGGGCCTGAAGGCTGCCCCTGGGATGTCCGGCAGAGCCATGCAGATTTGCGTAGTGCCTTGATCGAGGAGACATGTGAAGTCCTGGAAGCCCTCGATACGGGTGATATGGAAGCGCTGAAGGAGGAACTCGGCGATCTGCTGATTTCGATCTTTGCGCATTCCGAGATGGCTCGGCAGGCTGGACATTTCACGTTCGAGGACGTTTTTGCCCAGGTCACAGGCAAGTTGATCGGGCGCCACCCGCATGTTTTTGGCGGCTTGGTGGTTGACGGCGAGCATCAGGTGCTGCAGAACTGGGAACAGATCAAGGCAACCGAATTGGCCGCTAAAGGGCGCACCCGTTCTGGGGCGCTTGATGGCGTTCCGCCCGAACTGCCGGCGCTGGCCACAGCCCAGAAGATCGGCAAACGTGCTGCGCGCACCGGTTTCAACTGGACGGACATTGACCAGGTCTGGGCCAAGATCAATGAAGAATTGGACGAACTGAGGGCTGCCGCTGCCAGTGGCGAGCCTGGTCACATCGCCGAAGAATTTGGTGATACACTCTTTGTGCTTACACGCTTGGCGGCGTGGCTCCAGATTGACGCTGAACTCGCCTTACGCGATGCTAACCAGAAATTTCGTCGTCGCTTCAGCCAACTCGAAGCGACCGTCGCTGCGCAAGGATACCAGATGCACGCCTTGAGTCTGGACGAGTTGATCAGGCTCTGGCAAACCGTGAAATAGTCGTGCCGAAACCACCGCTTGACCTTCAGCTGGACGATCTCGTGCAAACGCGCAAAGCGCATCCGTGTGGTGGTGATACGTGGCGGATCGTGCGGCTTGGTGCCGATATTGGCATGCGTTGCGCAACCTGTGGGCGCAAAATTATGCTCCCCCGTGCCGAATGCGAACGCCGCATTAAACGCTTTGTGCGACGTGCAAATGACGCGTAAGTACGCAGCAGCCACACGGTGCCGCCTCGTGAGGCGGCACCGTGTGGCTGCTGCGTACTTATCCAAGCAACCCTTCGAGGCGCTCGATATACCCCTCCATCACCGCAAACGTCTGCTCAACGGGTTCCGCACTGCGCATATCTACCCCGGCGTGACATAGTGTATCGAGCGGATAGCGTGAACTGCCCGCTTTGAGGAAAGCGAGGTAGCGCTCGACCGCCCCCTCGTGCTGCGCCAGGACTCCCTCGGCAAGGGCGTGGGCACCGGAAATGCCCGTCGCATACTGGTAGACATAAAAATTGGCGTACAAGTGCGTCGAGAACTGCATCCAGGTTGACCCGACGCGTTCACGATCCACGACGACCTCGTCGCCATAGCCTTCGGCAAAAAGATCGGCCATCAGATTGATCAGGTCATCGGCGGTGAGCGCTTGCCCCGCCTCGATGCGCTCGTGGATCGCCAGTTCGAAGCGGGCCAGGGTCGGCATGATGAAGAAGTAGCGATGGAAATTCGCCATCGCCTCTTCGAGCAGTGTAATCTGCTCGTCGCGACTGCTCAGATGTTCAAGCAGGTGTTTGCGCACCAGGGCTTGATTGAAGTTCGAGGCGACTTCGGCGAGAAAGAGCCCGTAGTTGCTATAGACGTAGGGCTGGGTGTTACGGGTATAGTACGAGTGCATCGAGTGCCCGAGCTCGTGGGCCAGCGTACTGAGCCCAAAAATATCGTCGTTGTACGACATCATAATGAAGGGATGTGTCCCTGGCGAGCCCATCGAGAAGGCTCCCGCCCGTTTGCCCCGGTTTGGATAGACATCAACCCAGCGCTGCTCGACGAGACCCCGGCGCATGGTGCTCACATACTGCTCACCAAGCGGGGCCATGCCTTCACAGATCCAGGTCACAGCTTGATCGTAGGGTACCTTGAGTGGCTGTTGGGTCAGGGGTGCTTTGGTATCATAGACATGCAGCGGTTGTCCACCAAGCACACGTCGACGCAGACGCCAGTAGCGGTGCCAGGTCGGCAGATGTCGTTTGAAAGTCGCAATCAATTGGTGAAAGACCTCAAGCGGAATGTGGTTGGGCGTGAGCGCCGCATCAAGTGCCGAACGGTAGCCTCGGGCGCGGGCAAGGAAGACATTGCGGCGCACCTCGGTGGCGAGACAGGCGGCCATCGTATTCTTCAGCGCCAGATGCGCATCGGCATAGTTCTGCCATGCACTCTTGCGCACCGCCGGATCGATATGGGTCACCAGCGCATTGATCGTGCCCTGGGCAATCTCGTAGGTCTCGCCTGTCTGGTCGCGCGCAGGTTCAAACCTCAGATCGGCATTGGTCAGGATGCCGTGGACGGTTGCGGCGGCATCAAATGGCTCACTGGCCTGGCGCAACAACGCTTCGACCTCAGCCGAGCGCACATAGGGTTCACGACGGCTCAGCCGGTCGAAGTGATGCGCAAAGATCGCCAGGCGCGGCTCTTGTTCGACCCACTGCTGCAGGGTGGCGGCACCAAGCGCGAGCAACTCGGGTTCAGTAAATGCGGTCGCTGCCCCCAGGCGTACCAGGGTTGCTGCCGTACGATCGACTCGTGCTTTGGCCGCCTGGTCAAGGGTATTGACGGCATAAAACATGCGCGCATAAACTGTCACTTTGCCACTCAGACGCAGGACGCGCTCGGCCAGTTCAAGGTAATCGGCCAGCACCGCAGGCCCTTCCGCAAAGCGCCCCTGAAAGGCCTGCAACACCTCAATGTGACCAACCACTTCATCAAGTGCCGCTTGCCACGCTGTATCATCACCAAACACACTCTGGGCATCCCACGTATACGCGACAGGAAGCGCACTACGTTCCACAAGACTCATACAAAAGTTCCTTTCAACGCGCAGTCCAACCCAGACTCATCTCGAACACCGAGCCACTCATCGTCCCTGCCGTTTCCGTGCAGAGGAAGGCGACTAGATCGGCGACCTCGGCTGGTTCAATCAAGCGCTTGATCGCGGCTGGCTCAAGCATCACCTTTTCGATCACTTCGTCTTCGGGAATACCTCGGGTGCGCGCCTGATCAGCGATCTGTTTTTCCACAAGCGGGGTGCGTACGTAGGCCGGGGCAATGAGATTGACGGTAATGCCGTGCGGCCCGCCTTCGAGAGCGGCGGTACGGGTCATCCCGAGCAAGCCGTGCTTAGCCGAGATGTAGCCGATCTTAAACGGCGAAGCACGCAGACTATGGATCGAGCCGATATTGATCACCCGGCCCCACCCGCGCTCTTTCATTGAAGGCCAGGCATAACGCATCAACAGAAACGGTGCCGTCAGCATCACTGCGAGCATATGCTCCCAGCGATCCTCAGGAAACTGTTCCAGCGCATCGATATGCTGATATCCAGCATTATTGACCAGCACATCAACCTGGCCAAACTGGGCGAGCGTCGTCTCAACGACCCGGTGGCACTGGTCACGCTGGCTCAGATCGGCCCCGATAAAGATGCCACCCGCTGCATCAGCCGCAGCTTGCCCGGCCTCACCAGGCAGATCAACCACCGCCACCTTATAGCCATCGGCAGCAAGCCGCGCAACGACAGCCCCGCCGATCCCGCTTCCCCCTCCGGTCACAATTGCGACACGCCCTGTCATGATAGCTTCTCCTTTGATTGCCTGAGACATTTGCCTAAGTATATAGCACATTACTTACGCCGTAAGGCCATGCTCACCTCGCGGAAGAGCGCCGTCAGCAGGGCAAGCTCACGACGCTCTGGTTGGGCGCGGAAGATGAGGTTGCGCAGACGACGCAGTGTGGTTGCGCCGTCGCCCGATTTGATAAAGCCCACCATTGCGACCACTTCACTCAAGACGGCGGCAAAGCGTTCGCGCTCAGCAAGTGTGGCTGGTTCACGCACGATTTCAGGCGTTGCAACAGCTGCATCTCCGGCCATATGCAATTCGTAGAGAATGAGCATAACAGCCTGCGCCAGATTGAGCGAGGGGTAGCCTGGTTCGGTCGGCAGACTGAGCACGCAATCGCAGCGATCAAGTGCCTCGTTGTCGAGCCCACGATCTTCGGGGCCAAAGAGAAGGGCGACTGGCCCGGCAGTTGCGTTGCGTACCACGAGTTCACGCGCAAAAGGGCGCAGATCATGCCGCACCACCCTCCCAGGGTGACTGCGTTCGCTTGTGCCAACGACAAACCGTGCTTCGGCGAGGGCCACGGCGAGATCGGCCTCATACCGGATGCGCGCAACGATCGCCTCGCTGCGATGGGCAATGCCGAGCAGGTCCGCCTCGACGAAGGGTGCTGGTTCAACCAGACGGAGCTCGGCAAAGCCAAAATTGAGCATCGCACGCACAACGGCCCCGATATTGCGCACATCCTGTGGGCGCTGCAAGACAATAATCATCGGCTTATTTCAGAATATAGTAGGTCGCCCGTTTATCGCCGACCTTCAACAGCAACCCTCGGTCAACCAGGTCAGCCAGGTCGCGGCGGATCGTCTCGGGGCTGACCTCGGCATACTGCTCTTGCAGATCGCGGTTGGTGATGCGATGCTCGGCGGCCAGATGCATCAACGCGGCAATCTGGCGCTCGTTGAGTCCGAGGCGCACCCATTCGCGGGTATCAAAGCCGTCTGGCCCGTAGGCCTCAAGCGGTTGCCCTTGGAGGGTGACGAGAAAGCCAGCCGCCGTTTCGCGGAAGACCGGCGGCGGCAGGTTGGCCTCGGCCATCTGGCGCAACATCCGATCAATGCCATAGCCGAGGCGCTCGATCAAGCCATAATCAGCCAGCACCTGCACCAGACTCTCGTTGCGTGAGTAGCGTTCTTCGACCAGATTGTGCAGCGTCACATGGCCGGGCAGTCGCCCTGGTGAATAGACCTCGAGGCGGTCGCTAAAGAGTGCGACCCGGATGCCCTCACCACGCACACTGTAATCACGATGGGCGACAGCATTGACTAGGGCCTCACGCACCGCACCCGGCGGGAATTGCGTCCAATCCTGACGCTCAAAGCCGACCATCCGGCTTCCTTTGCGGATATGTTCGCTCAGCCACCGTTCAGCGCGTCGAATCATCTCCACAAGGGGCGCACGAAGATCTTCACGCTCAAAAACATCAGCCATATCGTAGCCACGATAATGGACAAGCGTCATTTCAGCCTGGGGATACCGAGCCTCGACACGTCGGGCAAAGAGCAGGAACCCGGCATTGGTCGGCTGCCACGTCGGATGCGCCTCAGACAGGGGCTGCATCGGCACGACAGATCCACGCCGGTAGAGCAAGCCGAGCGCGTCCTCGGTGGCATCAAGCCCCACCCGTCGGGCATAGGCCTCGATGCTGGCCGGATCAAGCTCATCAAGCGTGGCCCCTTCGGGCACCGAGCGTTCCCAACTAACCTCGCCGCGCTCGAGCAACAGACGCCGCAGGGCATCTGGGGCGAGAGGCTGATTAGTGACACCCTCGCGACGCACATACTTGCCGTGGAGCGCATACACCTGCGAAAGGCCCGCAGGCACCGTGACGATCAACAGGCGCTTGTCGTCGTACTGAGTCTCGCGGGGCAACGGCAAAATCAAGGGCGGCGTACAGGCGAGGGCCGCGTCGAGCAACAACTCGCGGGCGGCGAGAGGATCAGCGAGGCCTTCGACCTTGGCCCGGGTGCGCCCGCTCACGCCAACCACCAGCGTCCCACCAGTGCTATTCGCAAAGGCCACGAGGGTCTCGGCCACCTCATCAACACGCGCCCGTTCACGCGCAAAGGCCACGTGTGGCCCTTCGCCTGCGGCCAGGATTATGGTCAGTTCAGGTAATACTTGCATAAAACGCACGCTTGAGCTATGCTTGGTATATATTGTAGCATACATGTGAGGAGTTTGGCTAATGCCTGATGCCCGTACCCACGATCTGATCACTGTCGCCAGTGGGGCCGTCATGGTTCCACTCGCGTATGGCTATCTGAGCGAAACGATGCAACGGGGGCATGCCGAGGCAGTTACGCTGACCCTCTGGCTTGTCGGGTCACATCTCGTTTCGGGCATTCTCTTTTCACCAGATCTTGATCTTGATTCGAGCATTGATAATCGTTGGGGGGTCTTTTACTGGATCTGGCGTCCATATATGCGTATCATCCCCCATCGCCATTTCTTTAGCCATAGTCTCATTTTTTCACCGCTCCTCCGTCTGGCCTATTTCTATCTAGTGGTAACTCTGCTCCTCTTCTTCTGGGTCTGGGTGATGGCGCAATTGGGCCTCGTTGTGCCCGATTATCACATGCAATTGTATCAGTATATGCGTGCCTGGCTGAGTGCCAACCCCGAGGTCAGTATCGTCGTCTTATTTGGCTTTTGCACGGGCAGCGCGGCGCACACCATTGCTGATTGGAGTGTCACCAACGGGCAGCGGTTCCTCCGGATCTTTGGCATTCGCATCACGCGCAGCTATCGTGGACACGACGGCTCGATCCATCAGCGTCGTGTGCGTTGGTAGGTTGGATGGTGCTTGTTGGCGGCTTTGCCGCCAACAAGCACCATAGGGCTACGTCAAATCGGTGTCCCTACCACTTTGACGTAGCCCTACAAGCACCATGCCCAGATTGCTCCCTGGCACGATCTGTGGTACACTTGTGCGTCTTATGGAAACTCTTTGCAGTGAGAAGGCCAGGAGGGTATGCAACTCCTCTATCTTGATCCGCAACAACTTGAACTCGATCCTGAGGGCGTCCGCGAAGATCCGGGTGATCTTGCTGGTCTCGCCGCGACGATTGCCGAGTGTGGTCTGCTGCAACCGCTTGGTGTGGTCGCAATTAGCACCGGGCGGTATCGGGTTGTCTATGGTGGCCGTCGCCGTGCGGCAGCAGTGCAACTCGGGCTAGAACGGGTTCCATGCATCGTACTGGATGCCGATGATCCTGATCTCTTGCTGCGCCAGTTGATCGAAAATGTGCAGCGCCAGGATCTGAATGATCTTGAACAGGCACGCGCCTATGCGCGTTTGCGTGCCCATCTGATCGAGCAGCATGGCAAACAACCCGAAGGCGAATTAGATGATTCCGTGGGCAAGCTCGTTGGTATGACGGGTCGCACGGTTCGCCGCTATCTCGGTTTGCTCGAATTGCCCGAAGAAGTCCAGTTGATGGTACGCCGTGGTGAGTTGAATGTCACGCAAGCCCAGCATCTCCGCCGGGTACCGAGTCCGAAAACCCAGCTTGAATTGGCCCGCTTTGCCGCCGATGAGGGCATGTCGGCATCTGAGTTGAGCCGTCTGACCGCCTATTTTGCCGCCAATCCTAACCTGACGCTTGAAACGGCGTTGCAGGCGCTCGAGGCTGGCGAGCAATTGCGCACGACATCTTCACCTGCGGAGCATGGAAGTGCGGGAGGCCCGCTCGCCAAAACGAGTGGGGTTGCTGTGGAGGAGGTCGAACGTGACGACGATCTCTGGGATGATGACAAAGCTGACGACGATGACCAGTATCTACGGGTCGAAGAAGAGACCGTCGAGAATCAGCCCAAAAATAAAGCGCGCGTCTTTCGCATTCGCTCGCTTGACCAGATGGTCGACGAGACTGATCGCCTTTCACGGGCTTATGTTGAGGGCGATCTCAACAAGTGGGTCGAGCACGACGATGGCGCACCCTTCAAGCTCCGGCTGCTCTTGAAGCAACTCGAGAGCCTCAGCCGTGGGCTGCGTGACCTGGCCCGTCAACGCGGCTGGCCAACCGAAGAGTAAGCTGCTCGCCCCCAAAAACACATGGTGCTTGTCGCACGCGATGCCAGCTTTACTGGCATCGCGTGCGACAAGCACCATCGTTGGTAGGGCCGCAGCCCTAACCCATTACTTTGCGCCCTGAAAGAGTGCGATCAACTCGGCAATCGTTTGCTCTTGCGGTACCTCGCTATCGCCAAGACAGCCCTGGGCATAACACTGAAGCACCACACTGCTCACGCTCGAGAGCGCCGACTTGACTGCCGCCACCTGGGTGACAATCTCGCGGCAGTCACGGCCAGCCTCGACCATGCGTTGGACACCACGCACCTGGCCCTCAATCTTGCGCAGGCGCAACAGAACATCATCACGCCGAGGGTCACTAAGGGTATGTACGTGATCCTGATCGGCCATAATAGTCTCTCTCGATCTGAAATAGAAACCAAATATCTCGCTTATTTGGGTCTACATGCACAGTTTGGCATGCAAGCTTGACTATTGACATCAATTAGGCGAGAATTTTATCGAAGGCCTCGCGATAGCGAGCCTCGGGCTGTGAACCAACCATACGCCCGATCTCACGGCCACCCTTGAAGATGACAAGGGTCGGAATGCCTTGAATACCCAACTTGCTGGCATTCTTAACCTCTTCATCGGTATTGACCTTGGCAATCGTCAGGCGCCCCTCGTACTCACCGGCCAGTTTATCGAGGATTGGCCCGATCACGCGACACGGCCCACACCAGGGTGCCCAGAAATCGACGACAACCGGCGTCTCAGCCTGCAAGACCTGCTGCGCAAAATTAGCATCCGTGACCACAATTGGCTTTGCCATTGAATTCCTCCCAAAGACGGGCCATCCCGACCCGCAATATAGCTTTCATACATTATCGTCCGGGGTACCCCCCTGGGGTATAGTATACCCGGAGCCTTTTCTCTTGTCAAGTCATGAACTTTAGGGCTGTCGCTCTAAAACCTTTGCTTGTGGTGGCGAAAATGCTCAGCGAAGCTGAGCATTTTCGCCACCACAAGCGAGATTCCTGGGTGCCGCAGGCCCCACCCACGCACCCATGGCCCTCAGCCGCTGAGGGCCATGTTATACTATCCCCACATACCATGAACCAACGTGAGGTGCTGCCAATGGTGCCATTGTTTGTTCGTACCTGTGAAGTTGGCCCCTGGCCGATGAATGCATATGCTCTGGTCTGCCCGCAGACTAGCGCGAGTGTCCTGGTTGATCCCGGGGCTGATCCCGAACGCTTGCTTGCGATGTTGGAGGGTACGCAACCCGTCGCGCTGATTTTGACCCATACCCATCGTGATCATATCGGCGCACTAGAAGAGATGCGTGCCCTCCTGCACGTTCCTCTTTATGCCCACCCTGGCCCGCATGCCAACGATCTGCACCTCGAACTCGATGCGCACCTGCATCACGATGCGACGCTGAATATTGGTGAAGGCCAGGTGCGCATCTATGCCACCCCCGGCCACTGCGCCGATCAGGTGAGCCTCGCTGTTGTTGGTGGCGAAGCGATCCTGGTTGGTGATACCCTCTTTGCCGGTGGCCCGGGACGTACCTGGTCAGCCAGAGATTTTCAGACGTCGCTTGCGACCCTTCGTACCGTTGTGTTGCCCTGGCCTGATACGGCGCACTGCTATCCCGGCCACGGCCCCTCGTTTCGTCTTGGCGAAGTTCGCCCGCTGATCGAGCAATTTCTCGCTCGACAACACCTCGCCGATTTTTACGGCCATGCTGAATGGTGACATGGAGTAGTTATGCTGCGCAAAGTTGCCCTTTTTACCAATGAGTATCCGCCCAATGTGTATGGTGGTGCTGGCGTTCATGTTGAGTATCTGAGCCGTGCCCTCGCTAAACTTGTGTCGGTAGAGGTGCGCTGTTTTGGCGATCAGGTCGTTGATGACCCCGCCCTCACGGTGCGTGGCTATCCCCAGTGGGAAGAGACAAAACGCAATACCGACCCCCGCTTTTCTGGTGCCGTGGATGCCTTCGTTCGTTCACTCGTCATGGCCAAAGATAATCTCACTGCCGATGTGGTGCATTGCCATACCTGGTATACCGATATGGGTGGCTTGCTCGCCGGCAAACTCTGGGGCATTCCCTATGTGTTGACCATCCACTCGCTCGAGCCGTTACGCCCGTGGAAGGTTGAGCAACTCGGCAACGGCTATCACCTCAGTTCCTGGATGGAACGCACGGCCATCGAGCAAGCCAGTGCGATTATTGCCGTCTCCAAAGAGACTCGTGCCGATGTGCTGCGCTTCTTTAACATTGCCCCTGAAAAGGTTCATGTGATCTACAATGGCATCGATCTGGCAGAGTATCGCCGCACGGACGCAACTGATGCGTTGGAGCGTTATGGGATCGACCCTGACCGTCCATTTGTGCTCTTCGTCGGGCGCATCACCCGTCAAAAGGGCATTATTCACCTGGTCAACGCCATTCCTCACATTGATCCCGAGTTGCAAGTTGTGCTCTGTGCCGGTGCCCCCGATACACCTGAGATTGGCAAAGAGATGGAAGAGGGCGTAGCTACGGTAAGCGCCGGTCGCCCCGGTGTGATCTGGATCCGCGAGATGCTGGCCCGCCCCGATGTCATTCAGCTCTATTCGCATGCCGCTGTCTTCTGCTGTCCTTCGGTGTACGAACCTTTTGGCATTATCAACCTTGAGGCTATGGCCTGTGAGACCGCAGTTGTCGCCTCAGCGGTTGGTGGCATCAAAGAGGTTGTCGTCCCCGAAGAGACTGGTGTGCTCGTTGATCCTGGTCTCAAGCCCGATAGCTTCGAACCCGCCGATCCGGCGGCCTTCTCGGCTGATCTGGCGGCGGCCATCAATCGCATCGCAGGTGATGCGACCCTGCGCGAGCGTTTTGGTCTCGCCGGACGGCGTCGCGTTGAAGAGCATTTTAGCTGGGACGCGATTGCCGAAAAGACCGTTGCTCTGTACGAGTCGCTGGTTGCCGAGGGATCGCAAGGGTAGTTTCTCTCTGGGGGCCGCAGGAACTCGCGGATGCTGGCGAACACGGCCAGCGAAGTTGGCCGTGTTCGCCAGCATCCGCAGGGTTTGGTAGGGCAGCAGCCCTGACACAGCGTAGCTGGCAAGCACAATAAAGTATGTTATGATTCCGTTAGGAAGCAATGCAAAGAGAGGAGCAAAGGCCATCGAGACTGGAATGATTGCCCGACGCGTGGTTGAACTAGCCGAGGATAAGCAGGCGCACGAAATCGTCTTGCTCGATATCCGACCGCAGAGTACCATCGCTGATTATTTTGTGATCTGTTCTGCCGACAATGATCGTCAGATCAAGGCGATTGTTGAACACGTTGATGAAAAAATTCAGCAGGAATATGGCCTGAATCCTCGGAAGGAGGGTACGCCTGACACCGGATGGATTGTGCTTGACTATGGCGATGTGGTCGTGCATGTCTTTAATCAACTTCAGCGCGACTACTATCGCCTCGAACGCCTCTGGAGTCTCGTTCCGCCAGTGGTGGTGGTGCAGTGATCATGAATCTGGAACAAAAAAGAGCGGTCGTCACAGGTGGAACAGGTGCGCTTGGCAGTGCCATTGTGCAGATCTTGCTCGCTGCCGGGGCCACGGTTGCGGTTCCCTTCCATCGCGAGCAGGATCTTGACCGTTTACGTGATCGTCTCGCGCTTCCGCCCCACGCTGCCCTCATCGGCGCACAGGTCGATCTCACTGATGAGCAGGCAGTGATGGCGTACTATGACCAGGTGGCGCGGGATGGTGGTGGGCTTGATATGCTCGTCAATGTGGCTGGAGGTTTCGCCGGGGGTAAACCAGTCCATGAGAGCGGCTGGGCGATCTGGCAAACACAGCTTGATCTGAATTTAAAAACAGCCGTGCTTTCGTGTGCTGCGGCTGTGCCCCATATGCTTGCCCGAGGTGGCGGTGCGATTGTCAATGTGGGTACGCGTACGGCGACGCAATCCGGGGCCAAGCTTGCTGCGTATGCTGCTTCAAAGCGGGCTATTTTGCAGCTTACTGAAGCACTTGCTGCCGAATTGCGACCACACCGCATTACGGCCAATACCATCTTGCCGAGTGTCATCGATACACCCGGAAACCGGAGTGCGATGCCCGCTGCGAATTACGATGCATGGGTGCCCCCCGAGGCAATTGCCCGCGTCGTCCTCTTCCTGGTTGGCCCCGACGCACGCATCATCAGCGGGGCGCATGTCCCCGTCTATGGTGACGCCTGAACGACCCAAGCCCTTCCCCATAGTGTCCGTGTGCGAAGGAACGCTGCTAGCTTTGGCTAGCAGCGTTCCTTCGCACACGGACGCAATCCTGCTACTCACCCTCAGGGATATTCCCCGTCTCTTCGTATTCGCGCAACGCACGTATAGCCTGCTCAAACGAAAAGTAGTAGATTTCGGCATCCCACCGCCCATGCGCGGGATTCAGGCTGCACCAAATGGCAATCTCTGCTGCACCGTCATGATAGACGGTTGCCGTCGCCAACCAGAAGTTCTGACAGCGTACAGCATGGGCACTCAGCAGTTCACCGCGAAAGGTGTCGGCCCCGGCATCAGTCAAAATCTGGCCTGGATCCATCGCCGTTGTCGTCCTGCCTGCCATCTCAAGTCGCTCCTTCCCAGGATGCAGTATGCTGTCTGGCTATTGGTATTATAACGCAGACTGTCCCTAAGGGGTATGCCCAACCGTGTCAAGGGCAGGCTCAGTCGGTTCAGCGGGCAAAACTGGGCAACTCATCGGGGCATCTTCTGGCCGACTCGCGCCAAAATAGGCTTGCATAATCTGAGTTGTTGCAGGTACAGCCATTGTCGAAGATCCGTCATTCAGGTCGCCTACGCCCTCGATGAGCACCGCGACCACCACTTCCGGGTTGTCATACGGGGCAAAACCGACAAACCAAGCATGGCTCTGACGGATGAGCCGCCCATCGGTACGCTGAATCAATGGCCCAAATTCAGCGGTGCCCGTTTTGCCAGCAATCACTAATCCAGAACATTCAGGACGGGCAGCAACACCTAGGCCATTGATGATCGACTCGAGCATGCCTTCACGCATCACCCTCAGATAATCTGGTTCGATGGGAACGCGCTGGAGCACCTCAGGGGTGATTTCACGCACGAGATTGCCATTGCTATCCACGATCCGTGACACGATATGCGGTCGGTAAATCGTACCATCAGTGGCAACGGCCCCTGCCGCAACCGCGAGTTGCAACGGCGTCACCTGCATATCCCCCTGGCCAATAGCCGTATTATAGGTGTCACCAGTCGTCCAGACTTCTCGTTTGGCCTGAACTTTCCAGGTGCGGGTTGGCACAAGCCCACTCGCCTCACCAACCAGATCAACCCCGGTACGCCGTCCGAGTTGAAACCACTCGAGGCCCTCGACCAGACGATCAATTTGCAGGCCATTCACCCGCAGATCGCTTGCGCGCAGATTTGACGCCTGATCATTCCCGCCGGCAATCGAGGCAAAAAAGACATTCGACGAGAGGCGCAGTGCATCAATGACCGTCAATTCGCCATTGTCGCGATTACGTACCGAGTTGGGCAACTCAAAGAGCACACCACTCCGCTCAATCAATTGCAGCAGACCCGGGTCACGCAATCTGGTCTCGGGGGTAATGACGCCTTCTTGGAGAGCGATGGCACCGACAAATTGCTTGAGCGTTGAACCCGGTGGATACTGACCGGCAATCGCCCGATTCGTCAGTGGGGCGAGGCGCAACAATTCGGCCAGTTCTTCTGGATCGCTGCGCGTCAAGAGGGCTTGCAATTCGGCCTGACGATCTGGAGTGACCCAGACATTATTATCGTACGTTGGCAATGAAACCATCGCCAGAATGCGCCCATCACGCGGGTCAATGACGACGGCACTGCCAGCAATAATCGGATCATAGGTCTGTTTATACGGTTCAGGGGCCGTCACCCGTCGGCGTTCGCCCTCAGCGATCCAGCCGCGCATAATCTGTTCAACTTCGGATTGGAATGCCAGGTCAAGCGTCATCACCAGATTATTGCCATTGACCACCGGACGTACCTGCTGGATGGGGCCAACCGGACGTTGCAACGCATCAACAAGGAGCGTGTCGATCCCAATGCGCCCGCGTAAATCATGCTCATACGCCCCTTCGAGCCCCTCTTTGCCAATGCGATCATCAAGTTGATAGGGCAACTGACCGATGCTCGTTGGATCAATCTGTTTGGAGATCAGCCCACACCGTCCTGCCCGGCTGACGACATCAACCAGGCTGGTCAACCACGAAGTAGACGGATTTTCGAGCATGAGTTCGCATTCAGTGATACGTCCAACATATCCCAGTGTATGCGACAAGCTCTGCATCACTTCACTTTGCGGATACGAGCGGCGATAGCCCTCTGTCACCTCGGCACCTGGCAAATAGTTGGCATTTTCGCGAATAGCCATGGCAAGATCGGGGCTAATATCCTCCTTAACGAGGACATATTGATAGCCACGGACATTCTGTTGGACAATCATTGCTTCAATCGGGTTCGCGATTTCCAACAGGGGGGCGTAGGCCCGCACGAGATCGAGGATCTCTAGGAGGCCTTCTGGCGCAACGATGAGCGTTGATGGCTCGGCGGCATTCCATTCCAGCACAGGATCGAGTTGTTGCAGCGTGGCATAGAGGGCAGGATGGGTCGTAATACTCACCGATGGATCGAGCCGTAGCATTGCCGGCAAACCTGCTACCAGGCTTAGCCGTGTGAGCACATCAGCACGACGCTCAGGCTCAGTCGTCGCGTTGGGCAAGCGTCCGGGCACAACCGACAGATTATAGATAGGCAGACTCTCGGCAACCAGGGTAACGCCATCCGCAGCATATATTTCACCGCGACGGGGCAGAACGGTCAACGTCCGCCGGGAGATGACATCGGGGTTGCTCCCAAAACGCTGACTCTCCTGATCAACCAGTTGAAGTTGATAGAGTCGCCCCACCAGAATGGTCACAACAATGATGACAAGGAGACGTAACAAAATCAAGCGTGGCATATCATTGCTCAGATGATCACAACTGATTGCGGAGCAACCAGCGTACCAGGAAAAAGATCGGCAGGGTTGGGATCAGGGTGATAAGAATACTCGGCAGGATGATAATCAGGGCGTATGTCTGCCATTCTATCATGCCTCGATTGATCAACAACGCCAGCACGAGTTCATAGATCACGCTCGCGATCAGCACGGCCAGCAACGGAATCATGATGCCTTCAATGCGTATCCGTCGCGCCAACACGACGACGACCAGGGTTGCTGTAAGCAGGGCCAGGGCGTGAGTCCCCAGATAGGTCGCCGCCAGGATATCGAGCGTCAATCCTCCATAGAGTGCCCAGCGCAAAACGCGCTGGACGCCAACATCAGGAAACGCCGCGCCAATGCTCAGCAGCGCACCTGAAATCACCACAATCAAAACGAGCGAAACCGAGAACCCAAGGGGTGTACTCAGGAGTGTTACCTGAATGAGCGCCAGGGCAAGCATACCCACAAGGCGGCCCAATTCATGAACAACACGTTCTTCTAATCGTCTTGGTTGAGAATCACCCACACGTACCGTACCTGGTCTGGATCAACAAGAGGTCGTAGGTCAGCATACTGATAATTCTCGGCTGTGCGTACCTCTTCGATCACGCCAACAGGAATGTTAGAGGGCACTGAGGCGAGATCAAGGGGCAAATTGAGGGCAGCGGTCATGCCTGCTGTCATCACCGATGCCCCTTGCTTGAGTGGCAAGCCCCGGTCAACCTGGTTGAGCCGTAGGCGTGAGCCATTCTGCCATTGTCCCTGCATCATCCCCAGTGCTGAACGCCCTTCGCTCATCACACGCGCACTGATCTGGCTACTAATATCAGTGATCAAGAGCACCTCGGCCGTCCTTGGGCCGGCAGCCTCAACAATCCCGATCAGTGCCGTTGGCCCACCAGGCAACTGGCTGATCACCGCCATCCCTGGCGCGAGGCCATCATGTGTCCCGCGGGCAATCACAATCACCCGTCGTCCGGCATCAGGCGAGCGTACCGTGACTTCAGCCCCCAGCAAAGTCCAGGGATGTTCACGTTGTATCTGGAGTTGCTGGCGTAAGAAAACGTTCTCGACCTGGGCTTGCTCAAGGCGCAGCAATTGATCGGCAAGCCGACTATTTTCCCGTTCAAGTTCTTGCAGACGTGCCCGGACAGCAGCGTCACCAAAAGGAGCCGTGGCGAACGCATCAAGTTGCCCACGAATGCCGGTCAACACCTGTGCCACGGGAGCAAGCCCCTGCTGCACGAAGGCGCGAGCCGGCGCGAGGTTCCCCTGACCATCAAGGGTGATCAACAGCACGGCCAGGCCACAGAGGAGCAACCCTACCAGCAGCGACCGTAGCCCGAGTGGAAGCCTGATCTGGCCGCGGCGCAGTTTGATTGGTTTATCGTTCAATAAATCATGCATAACTGCACTCTACCACAGGTCAGCGACAACGGGCGGCCTGGGATAGGCAAGATGCTCCCTTTTGTCAAGGTAGTACGTGACTAGCGGCTGGCCAGGACGAACCTGATTTTTAAAACTTGGCGCGGCGCGAATTTTGCGAACGAGTCAAAATATCTTGATAGACTTTGTTCTCAAAATTCTCGACCATTTTGCCCGCACCGCGTGCGACACACGAGAGCGGATCTTCGGCGATATGTACTGGCATGCGGGTTTCGGCAGCAATGCGCCGGTCAAGGCCATGCAGCAACGAGCCCCCACCAGCCAGGGTGATGCCATGCTCCATGACATCGGCGACAAGTTCTGGGGGTGTCTCTTCGAGCGCGAGGCGCACCTCTTGAATAATCGCATTGACCGGGCCAGCAATGCCCTCACGGATTTCCACCGAACTAACCTCGACTGCTTTGGGCAAGCCAGTCAGCAAGTCACGCCCACGCAGCACCACTTTGATTTCTTCATCAAGCGGATACGCCGAGCCTGCCGCGATCTTGGCCCGTTCGGCCATCCGCTCGCCGATCAACAGGTTGTACTCACGACGGGCAAACTGGACAATCGCATCATCGATCTCGTCACCTGCGGTGCGGATCGAGTGGTTGACGACAATGCCACCCAGCGAAATAACGGCCACCTCGGTTGTTCCACCACCCACATCAACAATCATGCTGCCAATCGGCTCATCAACAGGCAAGCCCGCCCCGATCGCAGCCGCCATTGGCTCTTCAACAACATAGGCCTCGCGAGCCTTCGCATTCAGGGTCGCATCACGGGCTGCGCGCCGTTCCACTTCAGTCACGCCCGAAGGAACGCCAACAACCACCCGCGGACGGGGATCCATCAGCCGCATCGCCGAATAAGCATGGGCCTTTTTGATAAAATAGGCCAGCATCTTTTCGACGACATCAAAATCAGCAATCACCCCGTCTTTGAGTGGACGTACGGCAATAATATTGGCTGGTGTCTTGCCTACCATCGCCTTGGCCTCGGCCCCGACGGCATATACCTGTTTGGACTTGGCATCAATCGCAACCACCGAAGGTTCGCTGATGACGATGCCTTTGCCACGTACATGCACCAGGGTATTGGCTGTGCCAAGATCAACCCCAAGATCACGACTAAATGCTCCAAACAGCGAATTGATCGGGTTAAAGCCCACGTTCTACTCCAAAAATCGCCGCAACCCATGTGCGGAAACAGAAATTAGCGCCAAAGAAAGATCCCTCGTGCGCAACTCTAATGTGCGCTGTCTTAGAGTTCGCCCTCATTATAGCATAGTCGCTTGTTGCAACAGCACAACGAAGCATTGGTCGTGCATGCTCACCCTTCTCCTGGAAGCGAGGGCGAGACGCCCTCGGGTTGTTCGAGGGCGTCTCGCCCTCGCTCCCAGGGTTGCCTGTTAGTTACGCGGGCCATGCGATTTGACTTTTACGCAGGGTTGTGAGAGAATGCGTACTGCTGTGGTTGAAGTCAGTGCAGATCCTTGTGGGGAAGTCTGGCAGCACGCGTACACATCGGGCGGGTGGTCGTCATTGGGTCGTTTTCGCTTCAAACTCTCTACCGGCGCTGCAGCTTAGGACTTCTGGCTCTTCTGAGGGCTGGAAGATTTTTATTGTTGTGACAACCTCGGTTTTACGTCCAGTTTATCCTTTCACTGCCATCGTTGGCCAGGAACGGCTCAAACGCGCCCTGATCCTCAACGCGATCAATCCACGTGTGGGCGGGGTTCTTATTCGTGGTGAGAAGGGGACGGCCAAGTCGACCGCTGTGCGCGGCCTGGCTCATCTGATGCCGTCAATTACGGTCGTGGAAGGGTGTCCCTATTCCTGCCAACCGGATCGCGTCGCCGGTCTCTGCCATACCTGTCAGGCCCTCGGCGAAGGGGAGCCACCCCCAACTCGTACCCGACCTATTCGTCTGGTTGAGTTGCCTGTTTCAGCGTCAGAAGATCGGGTCGTTGGTTCCCTCGATCTTGAGCATGCGATTACCGAAGGGCAACGCCGTTTTGAGCCTGGTCTGCTTGCCCAAGTCAATCGTGGCCTGCTCTATGTTGACGAGGTCAATCTGCTTGATGACCATCTTGTTGATCTACTGCTTGATGCCGCTGCGATGGGCATTAATACGGTTGAACGTGAAGGGGTGAGTATTTCGCATCCGTCACGCTTCATCCTCGTTGGCACGATGAACCCCGAAGAGGGTGAGTTGCGCCCGCAGTTGCTTGATCGCTTTGGCCTTGCGGTTGAGGTTGTCGGCCTGACCGACGTTGCTTCCCGGGTGGCTGTGATCGAGCGCCGTCTCGCTTATGAGACGAATCCGCACCTTTTCAGTGAAGAGTGGCGTGCCGCTGAAACTGAGTTAGCTGCGCGCATTGTCGCTGCACGTGAGTTATTACCCGCAGTGCGCATGGATCGCTCTGATATGGCTGCCGTCGCGAGCCTCTGTATCGAACTCGGTGTCGACGGCCATCGCGCTGATCTAACGATCCTTGAGACTGCTCGCACGCACGCTGCGTGGAGCGGTCGTACGCAACTGACGGTGGAAGATATTCGTACTGCCGCCGAACTGGCATTGCCCCATCGGATGCGTCGTCAACCCTTTGCCGAGATCAAGCTTGATGAACAGCGTGTTGCCTCGATTCTTGAGCGCAATGGCAAGGCTGCTGAAGCTGCGGCCCAGGATGAAGTAAAAAAAAAAGCTGATTTAGGTGAACCAGGTGATGATGGTGAGAGTGGCGATGATCAGGGCAATACGGATGGCTCAGTGACACCAACTGGCAGTGCGGGGACTGCTGACGTGAGTGGACAGACGAGTGACAAACAGACGGGGGGGAAGCAGTTCGACGCCGATGAGATGTTTCGAACGCGTCGACTCGAGGCGACTTCTGATCGGAAGCAGCGACGTTCGCCGGGTAAGCGTACCCGTACCCGGACAACCCGCAAGCAGGGGCGTTACATTACGAGTCGTCAGCAACACCGTGTAACTGATCTGGCGCTTGATGCAACTTTGCGCGAAGCCGCGATTTATCAGCGCGAGCGCCGCACGTTGGTTTCAGCCCACGGGCGTCACCGCCCACGGGTGCTGCTCACCCGCCGCGATCTCCGCCAGAAGGTGCGCGTCCGACGTACCCGTAATGCGGTCTGCTTTGTCGTTGATGCAAGTTGGAGTATGGCTGCGGAAGAACGCATGCAGGCGACGAAAGCAGCAGTGCTGTCACTCTTGCGCGATGCCTATCAGCGCCGCGACCGCGTTGGTCTGGTGAGTTTTCAGCGCGACTATGCTCGGGTGCTCTTGCCCCTCACCAATAGTGTCGAACTTGCCCAGAAACGCCTCCAGACTATGCCGACGGGTGGCAAAACGCCACTTGCGCGGGGTATGTTGACCGCCTTTGAGTTACTCGAACGGGCACGTCGTCAGGATAGCGAAATCTTGCCGTTGATGGTACTCTTGACTGACGGCCAGGCCAATGTTGCAATTAGTCAACTGCCTCCTCAACAAGAGGCCTATCAGATTGCTGATCTGATTGCGGCCCGCGATATTCGGGCGATCGTGATCGATACCGAGCATCCAACCTTTGAACGGGGGCTTTCACGTCGCCTCGCTGAACACCTCAAAGGATCATATTATCGGCTTGAAGACCTGAGCGATGATGGCCTGGTGCAGGCTGTCCGTCGCCAGATGCAAATATAGATGGATAAGCAGAGCAGTGGACGCCACACGTCAGGAGGAACGCAGGAGATGACCGATCAGGTACGTAACGATGAGACCACCGAGAATGAGGGGTTGACGACGCCACTCACCGCAGTGGAAACTCCAGCAGTTGAGGCCACAGTAGCCCCATCAGAGCAAGCAGAAGCGGTTGTGTCTGAGGGTCAGCCTGCGTCTGAACTGACTGAGTCTGCTCTCTCAGCAGACACCGACACCGCACAGGTTGTGGCAACTGAAGATGCCTCTGCTGCTGCGGAAGCGGTCGCCACACCCGAGGCTGAGCCGGTAGTTGCAGCCGTGACCGAAGAGGCCGCGACGGTTGCAACCGTGGTGACAGGCGAAACTTCTGCCGAGTCAGGAGCTAGTTTTACCCCGGTGGCCGAGGATGGTTCGCGCCCACGTAAACTCAAAGATCTGCGTGCGGGAATGGAACTCGAAGGCCGTGTCACGTCGATTGCGCTCTATGGTATTTTTGTTGACATCGGGGTTGGGCGCGATGGTCTGGTGCATATCTCGGAAATGAGTGATACCCGCATTGATACTCCGTCTGATCTGGTGCAAATTGGCGATACCGTCAACGTGCGAATCAAAAGTGTCGATCCCGAAGCGCGCCGGATTAGTCTGACCATGCGAACCGGGAGCGGTGAACGCGAACGTGGCGCTGAGGTCGTTCGTGGGGCGGCACGCAATGCAAATCGTCCACGCCGTGCCGAGGTTGACAAAGAACGCCTTGCCTCGTTGAAAATCGGTGATGTGGTCGAAGGGGTCATTACGGGCTATGCACCGTTTGGTGCTTTTGCGGATATCGGTGTGGGCAAGGATGGCCTGGTTCACGTGAGTGAACTGGCTGAAGGTCGGGTTGAAAAGCCTGAAGATGCGGTCAAAGTTGGGGATCGCTTCGCCTTCAAAATCCTGGAAGTTGACCCCGATGGAACGCGCATCAGCTTGAGCCTGCGCCGTGCTCAACGCTCGCAGAAGATGCAGCAACTTGAGCCCAATCAGATTCTTGAAGGTGTTGTCAGTGGCATTGCCCCGTTTGGTGCTTTTGTTGATATCGGGGTTGGACGCGATGGCCTGGTGCATATTTCAGCTCTGTCGTCGAATCGGGTCAATCGAGTTGAGGATGTCGTGTCTGTTGGCGATAAGGTCAGTGTCCGGGTGCTTGAAGTTGACCAGCAGAGCAAGCGGATCAGCCTAACCATGCGGCTTGAAGAGACCGATGACGAAGCGATGGTTGAGGGTGACGAAGAGGGCTACGCTCCGGCGACGAGCAATGCCCCTGCCCAGTCACGTGCGGCGGCCAGTTCAGCGAATGCACCAGCAGCAGCACGCTTTGCCTCATCCGCAGCCGAGGCCAAGGCCGGGCGTGAGCGTGAGCGTGAGCGCCGCGAACGTCGTGAGCGTGAACGCGAGCGTCGCAATGCCGTTCAACCCGAAACCTATAGCACCGAGGATGTTGAAGAAGAGTTTGTCGGTGATGCAACCCTCGAAGATCTGCTCAGTAAGTTTGGTGGGGCGGTTCCGCCACGTCGTGAGCGCAAAACAAATAAGCGCGAAGAACAGGACTTTGACGACGATCCAGAAGAGCGCCAGGATCGGCAGGAACGCCGCCAGCGTGATGCCATCAAACGAACGTTGCAGCAGGTTGGCCGCGACGAGTAGGCTGCCCTTGCCAGGGCTTGCGCAACGGTCTGGGATGTCCCCTCCCCAGTCCCCACGTTATCAGGTGGGTGTGAGCGACTTCGTCGCTCACACCCACCTGATAACGTGGGGAATAAGTATTCGCACCTAGGGGAAACGTATTTGACACTGCCCGAACGTGGCACGTATAATACTCTGAGTTTGTCATAGAGAGGAGCGTAGATATGCCAAAACGTACATGGCAGCCCAAGCGCATTCCGCGCCGGCGTAAACATGGGTTTCTTTCACGGATGGAGACAAAAGACGGGCGTGCCATCCTGCGCCGTCGTCGCATCAAGGGTCGCTATAAACTATCGGTGAGCGATGAGCGTCGTCAGGTGCGACGTGGGCATCGCTAAATGGGTCTGCACGTCGCACAGCGTACGATCACAACACGCCTGAAGCCGTGGCTATGGTGTCATGATCTGATATGAAACGTGCTCTCCGCTTGCGTCATCCTGAACAGTTTCGGCGTGTACGAAACCAGGGTCAACGTTTCGTGTCACCCCTGCTGACCTTGTACGTGCGGATCGGCAGACCACACCGTCTTCGTTGTGGGTTCGTCGTTGGCAAGTACCTGGGAAGTGCAGTGATACGCAATCGAGCCAAACGACGAGCGCGTGAAGCTGTTCGTCTGGCTTTGCCCCACGTTGAAACAGGTTACGATCTCGTTTTTGTTGTACGTAAGCCTGAAGTGGGTGAGCTACCTTTCCCACAGTTGCAAGAGTTGGTTGAAGGATTGCTGCGCCAGGCAAAACTCTGGCGCAGCCTTTAAACTGTCGAGTGTCAATTTCGCCCCTTCCGAAGAAGATGTTTAGGTCGTCAAGGGTGCGCATACGTTGAGGAGACCATATGTGGTCATGGTTTGTTGGCCTGCTTGAGCAGGCGCTGATCTGGTTTTCATCAGCTACAGGCAATGTGGCCCTTGGCATTATTCTCTTTACCATTGCCGCACGTCTGCTTATTTTGCCCCTCACCCTGAGCTCGATTCGTTCGAGCCGGTCAATGCAGCAGCTTCAGCCGTTGATGAAAGAATTGCAGCGAAAGTACGGCAAAGATTCGCAAAAGCTGCAAGAAGAGACGATGAAGCTCTATAAAGAGCATAAGGTTAATCCAGTTGGTGGATGTCTGCCGTTGATGCTCCAGCTGCCGATCTTTTTTGGTGTGTATCAGGCGGTCTATCACCTGTTTGGTGGTGAACAGGGACGCCAGTATCTGAGTTCTGCGGCTGAAGCGGCGTTACAAGATCCTGCCGTTGCCGCAGTCTTTTCACAAAAGTTGTTTGGTGTGATTGAGCCCGGCGGTGTCGCGTTTGGGCCCAATGGTTTTGTCGGCGTGGCCTATGTTGTGCTGCCGATTCTCTCGATCGTCTTCCAGTTCTTGCAGACGGTGATGGCAACCCCACGGGTGCAGGATCCCCAGCAGAAGATGATGACCCAGATGATGATGTTTATGCCGCTGGTGTTTGGTTATATCGCCTTCACCTTCCCTCAGGGTGCGGTACTCTACTGGGTTGTCAGCAGCATGGTTGGGGTGGTGCAACAGTATTTCATTAGCGGGTGGGGTTCACTGGCCAATTATCTCAAGTTTTTACCCCCAGATGGCAAGCCGACGAGCCTGCCTACGTCGGCAGTTGCCGCCGTTGCTACCGACACGGGTGCTTCGGATGAAGCATCTGTAGCAACCACACGTGCTGATTTCTGGGATGTGATGCGTCCGTTGACCGAGTTACAGCCTGCGGTTGCATCAGCGAGTAGCACCGAAGGTGGTGCTGAGCTGATCGTGGATAAATCAGGCGAACCGGTCGATAAGGCATCTCAGGCACAGATGCGAGGACAAGTAAGTCCACGTCGCAATCGTAGACGCAAATAGGAGTAAAAGGAAGACTATGAAAAGCATCGAGATCAGCGCACGCACCGTTACGGAAGCCGTTGAGCTCGCCCTGGCGCAGCTCGGCAAAGACCGTGACGAGGTGATGATCGCGGTGCTCGAGCCTGGCGAGGCTGGTGATGAGGCCCTGGTACGTGTCACGGTGGTAGATGATGATGATGACGAACCAGTGTCTGCGCTTCCGATCACTCGAGCCTCTTCGACCGATGATGTGCAGACGATAGCCCAGACGGTGCTTGATGAGTTGCTCGCACGTATGGATATCCATGCCTATGTGACGCCAGTTGTCTCGCGGGTGCCTGGGCAAAAAGGTGATGTCGAAGAGACGATCACGCTGCACGTCGAGGGTGCCGATGAAGAGGCAATGGGCCTATTGATTGGTCGCCGTGGCGAGACACTGCGTTCTCTTCAGTTTATGCTTAATCTGCTCGTGAGTCGTCAAGTGCAGAAGTGGCCGCAAATTGTCGTTGATGTTGGCAATTATCGCCAGCGTCGCCAGGAGTCACTCGAGGGTCTGGCCCGCCGGATGGCTGAACGGGTACGCCAGACCGGTCGCCCGATGATGCTGGAACCAATGGCGGCCTACGAGCGTCGAATTGTCCACCTTGCGCTCCGTGATGATAAGACGATCTATACCGAGAGTTCGGGTGAGGGTGAGAATCGTAAGATTGTGATCTTTCCGGCACGCTCATAAGTTGTTGCTAGGCTGTTGAAGACGATGGTGCCGCAGTTTCTTGCCCTCGGGCATGCCACGTACGATCAGTTGCCTGATGGCCGGTTTGCGCCTGGGGGCACCGTGCGTTATGCGACGGGGGCTGCGGCGCGTCTGGGTTTGAATGCCGCAATGGTGACGGCAAGCACGCCATCGGCACGCCTTCCCGATCATGAAGGTGTTCAGATCGTTCTGGTGCCTTCACCTGCGGTGACAACATTTGAAAATCGCTATGAGGCTCAGCGGCGAAACCAGTGGCTGCACGCGCTGGCTTCGCCGCTTCTGCTTGAGCATCTGCCCCATGCTTGGTATGCCGCCCCGCTTGTGCATCTGGCTCCTGTTGCCCATGAATTTGATCTTGCGCTGATCACGGCGTTTCCTGAGGCGTTGATTGTGGTGACACCTCAGGGCTGGATGCGAACCTGGACCGAACCTCTGCCGGCACTCGTGCAACCGTGCCACTGGTTGCCGCCGCCAGCATTGTTGCGTCGGATCAATCTGCTGGTGGTTAGTATTGAGGATGTGGCTGGTGATGAAGCGCTGGTCGCGAGTTATGCGCGCCATTGCCCGCTCGTTGTGGTGACGCGCGGGGCTGCGGGGGCGACACTCTACCAGCATGGTGTGATCCAACCAATCGCTGCGTGTCCTGCGCAGGAAGATGATCCAACTGGTGCGGGCGATGTCTTCGCTGCGGCGATGCTCGTGCGTCTGGCTGAGACCGGTGATGCGCTGGCTGCCGCACAGTTTGCCAGTGCTGCGGCTGCCCTAGCGGTTGAAGGGCGGGATCTGGGCAATTTGACCAACCGTGACGCGGTGTTGGCTCGTCTCCAGATGTGATCGCATGCACCGCTTGCCGCGCATGACATTTCTCTGCACTCTGGCAGCACGACCGATGTGGATGGCTCAATTCCAATTGGTAGGAGAGGCTGTGGTTGATGATGATCGCATCTTGTTGGCGTAGACCGATCGGACAGATAGCGCTAGTGTTGCTCTTGGTTGTGCTGGTTACCACAAGCGCAGATCTTGCGAACGCACAGCAGCGTAGTGTTCTTACCCTGCCGGATACGCCCAGTTTGCCCGCGATCACTATCGCTGGTGATCAGTTGCTCGTCGATGGGCAACCCTTTGAGGTGCGTGGCGTCAACTACATTGACTATACCGGTGCCCCGCCTGGGTGCCCTGAATTGCATTTCGGAGCGGATGGACGCTGCCCATGGGATCAGGCGTTGATTGATGCCGATATGGTGCGCCTGCAGGCGCTTGGCGTCAATACAATCCGGATCTTTCTCAATTACTATGTGTTTGGTGGCGCACGGACAACGAGTGAAGCGTATGATAAAGCCCCTGCCCTGGCGCACCTTGATACCTTGATTGCCAGCGCCAACCGCCACGGCATCTATGTCTTGCCGGTCTTGCTGGCGAAATTTCCGCAAGATCAGCTGCACGGTGGTCAGTATGAGGCTGCCGCTGCCTTGCATATTCGCCCGGTCGTCAGTCATCTCGCAGGACGTTCCGGTCTGCTCGGCTGGGATCTCTTCAATGAGCCTGATATTGGGAGTCCGATGGACCAGCGGTGCTGGGACTGGGATAATGGTGATTTTCCGTTATGTCGTGAACTGGCTTGGCATCGCGTGGTCTTTCTCGCACGAATGAGCGCCGATGTGCGTGCTTTTGACCCCGGGCGCCCAATAACGATTGGTATGGGTTTTGGTAAAAGCTATTTCCGTCCTGCTGGACTCTATGCTTCACCGGCAGATCTGGTGGATTTCTACTCGTTTCACTACTACGACAATGATCCGTATGATGCGGGGCGCTATGCTGCGCACTGGTATTATGGAGCCGGTTTTCCCACTGATCTCCGCCGTGCGCTCGTTGAATTGAGGAATTTGCCTCAGCAAAAACCGATCGTCGTCACTGAACTCGGTTTTCCCACTGGCCCCGGAGCCCTGCGTAACGAAGAGGAATTGCGGCGAGATCTGCGCATCGGGCTTGCCACGAGCCGTGCTAGAGGTGCAGCGGGGGTTGTGCTCTGGCCTTTTCAGGCGACACTTGATGGGTTAATTGGCGATCTCTTCATCGCCAACTGAGTTGAGGGACGCTACCCATTCGCAGTAGTCTGTCAACTCCATTTGCTGGTATTCTGGAGTGTCGGCTGAAGCCGGCACTCCCTTCCGCAACAGAGCAGAAAACTTAGGTTACTGACTACTAATAATGGGGGTGCTGCTAGCTTCGCTGGCAGCACCCCCAGGTTGACACGCATCCAGGCATAGAGTATACTCAGCCATAGTTGTTAACCTGAACTTAATATATGAACGCCAGCGATGACGCGGCAAAGGGCACGAGCCCATTGTAAGCCCATTGTCTTCGTGCGAATGCATCAATGCTGACAGCAACTCCACGTTGTTGTCAGCATTTGTTATTGCCGGCTTGTCCAGGTATCAGAGGAGCGCAACCATGCGTCAGCCACCCGTCCGGTTCATTGCCCTGCTTGTTCTGTTCGCCTTGCTGCTGGGCGCGTGTGGGACAACCCCCGCCGCGCAACCGACCGCTGCTCCTGCCCCCGAGGCTACCGGTGCGCCACCGGTTGAGCCAACAGATGCCCCCGCTGAGCCTACGGCTGAAGCGACTCAACCGACCGAGCCACCCGCAGCGACCGAAGCTCCGGCTGAAGAAGAGTTTGTCTTTGGCATGATTCTGGTTGGACCGACGAATGATGGTGGCTGGAACCAGGCCCACTTCGAGGCGGCTAAGTATGCCGAGGCGCGTTTGCCGGGGTCACGCTTTATCTACATTGATAAAGTCAATCCCGCTGACCGCCCCAATGTCCAGGTTGAGCAAGCGATTGAGGAGTTGATCAGCCAGGGCGCGAAGTTTGTGATTACCAATAGCGCCGAGTTTGGTGAGGGAACCAATCTTGCGGCCGAAGCCCATCCGGATGTCTATTTCTTGCATGCCTCGGGTGATGCAGTCTTGACGGGGAGTGCGCCACCGAATGTGACCAATCTGATGGGGCGCATGGAATATGGCAAAATGATGGCAGGTTGTGCCGCTGCGCTGCAGAGCGACGCGGGCAAACTGGCCTACCTGGGCCCGTTGATTGACCCCGAGACGCGCCGTCTGGTCAACTCGACCTATCTGGGCGCGAAGTATTGCTGGGAAAATTACCGTGAGCAGCCGGCTGACAGCCTTGACTTCAAGGTGACCTGGATTGGCTTCTGGTTCAATATTCCTGGGGTTACGCTTGATCCAACCCGTGTGGCGACTGATTTTATCAGTGAAGGCAATGATGTCATCATCTCGGGCATTGATACGACTGAGGGGTTGGTTGAGGCGAATAAGGCCTCGGCAGCCGGGCGAACAGTCTGGGCGGTGCCGTATGACTACAAAGATGCCTGTGCTCAAGGTGAGGATGTGTGTCTTGGGGTGCCCTATTTTAACTGGGGGCCACGCTATACCGAGATTCTCGGTGATGCGATCGAAGGCCGGTTTGAGTCACAGTGGGAATGGATCGGGCCGGATTGGAACGATATCAATAATCCCGACAGCAGTATGATTGGGTTTATCAAGGGGCCAGGATTGACGCCTGAGAATGGGGTGCTGCTTGATGATTTCATCAGCAAACTGGCCGATGGCAGTCTGAATCTCTTTACCGGGCCGCTGAATTTCCAGGATGGGACGGTTTTTGTGGCTGATGGTGAGGTTGCTGAAGATCTGGCGATCTGGAATACACCGCAGCTACTTGAGGGTATCGAAGGTCAGAGTGCGCCGTAGCGCATAGGGCCTGTGGAAGCCAACTACGTTGCGGTCGAGCAAGTCGGCAATGTCGGCTTGCTCGACCGCAACGTATCGAGTTTTTGGGACGTAATGGAAATTGCCGTCACGAACTTAACCAAAACCTTCGGCAGCCTTCGTGCCAACGATGGGCTGTCGTTGCGCTTTGCGTCGGGCAAGATTCACGGTGTGCTGGGTGAGAACGGGGCCGGCAAAAGTACCCTGATGAAACTCGTGTCAGGTTTTCTGCAGCCCGATGCGGGTCAGCTTGCGTTTGACGGTCAGCCCGTCAGGCTACGTGGGCCGGGCGATGCGCTTCAGGCTGGGGTGGGTATGGTGCATCAAGATCCGCTTGATGTGCCTGGTTTTACGGCCCTAGAAAATCTGCTCTGTGCAGCCCCGCGGCGTGCTTTTCCTTCACGGGCGATGGCCCGGACAACATTGACCACGATGGCGCAACGCCTCGGTTTTACCCTTGCGCCTGATACGCCGGTCGGGGCGATGACGGTTGGGCAACGGCAGCAGCTCGAAATTGTCCGCCTGCTCGCCTGTGGTGCCCGTACGCTCATTCTTGATGAGCCAACGACCGGGATCACGGCGGCCCAGGCCCAAGCTCTTTTTGAAGCGCTGCGCCAACTGGCCGCTGATGGCAATACGGTGCTTTTTGTTTCCCACAAGCTTGATGAAGTGGCGGCGCTGTGCGATACCGTCAGTGTGCTGCGCACCGGGCAACTGGTCGGTGAACAGTTACCGATGCCGCAACCACAGCAACGCTTGCTCGAGTTGATGTTTGGTGAACGGATTGTGAAGACAAGTGGACAGGCGTTGTTGCTGGCAGGGGTGACGGTGGATGAACCGCCGGGTGTGCCTGTGGTTCAGCCAGGCCAGGATGAGCGATCCTCTGAGGCTAGCCTAACGACTCCACTGGTCTGGCAGCTTGAGCAGGTCACCGCTCGCGAGGGGATGGTCAGGCTACGTAACGTTGATCTGCGGATCCCGCAGGGGCGGGTCATTGGTCTGGCGGGACTGGATGGCAGTGGACAACAGATTTTGCTCCGCCTGCTGGCCGGTCGTCTGCACCCCGATAGTGGCCGGATCTTGGTCAATGGTGTGGATATGACGCGTACACGCACGCGCGCCTACCGCGAGGCCGGGATCGAATACTTGCCGGCGGATCGTATGCGTGATGGCATTGTCGGTGCCCTCTCTTTGACTGATCATTTTGCGCTGTTGCAACCGACGGGGCTTACGGTTGATCGGCAGGTTGCCGTGCAGGCGGCCCGCGAGGCGATTGCAGCGTACGAAATTAAGGCAACCCCGATCACCCCACTCATTGCGTTGTCTGGGGGGAATCAGCAGCGGGCGATGCTTGCGCTGGTGCCCGATGCTTGTCGCGGGCTGGCATGTGAACAGCCGACCCGTGGGCTTGATGTGGCCTCGGCGCAGGGGATCTGGCAACGCTTGCAGGCACGCTGTGCCACTGGCTGCTCGGTGGTTTTTGCTTCGGCGGATCTTGATGAACTTCTGGCTTATAGTGATGAGATCCTGGTGTTTTTTGCGGGCGAAATGTCGGCCCCGTTGCCACGAGCTACGCTGACGGGGGCACGTCTGGCCGAGTTGATTGGTGGCGTTGGTTTTGAACGCAGTGCGTCTTGACGCACCTTGAAGGGCGTTAGCCTGAAGTTGTTATGCAGATCCAAGACGCAGGAGGACAACTCACCAGTCGCACGACATATCGGCTAGCTGATCTCGCTGATTATCTGGCTCGTCTGGTTTTGCCTTTTCTCGGTGCCCTGGTGCTGACAACCGTGGTGTTGCTGACGGTTGATGTGGCTCCACTTGATGCATACCGAATCCTTCTTTTTGGTGCTTTCAGTACCCCGATCCGGTTTGGTGATATGGTGATGCTTGCGTCCCCGTTGATCCTCTGTGCCGGTGGGTTGACGCTGACTTTTGCCGCAGGGCTCTATAATCTGGGGATCGAAGGGCAGGTCGTGCTCGGGGCGATTGCGGCGATGATCCCGCTTCGGCTCTTTCCCGATCTGCCGCCCCCGTTGCTCTGGATGCTCAGTTTTGCGTTTGGCGCTGCCGGTGGGACGCTCTGGGCCCTGCTGGCGGCGAGTTTGCGCCTTGGGGCGGGGGTGAACGAGATCTTTGCGGGCCTGGGCTTGAATTTTCTCGCCAGTGGGATTGCGCTCTATCTTATTCTTGGGCCGTGGCGACGTGAGGGTAGTGCTTCTTCTTCGGGGACGGCGCTGTTGCCACGCGAACTCTGGTTGCCTACAATCGGTTCATTGCGCCTGGCTCCGCTTGCGCCAATCATTGCCATTGTGTCCCTGGTCGTAGTCTGGTGGGTACTGTCACGGATGCGCTGGGGTCTAGAGGTGCGGGCGGTCGGGCTAAATGGGGCGGCAGCCGATCGCCTGGGTGTGCCAGCGGTCAAACGCATGGCGCAAGCTATGGCGGGTTGTGGCCTGCTCGCCGGTCTGGCCGGCACGCTTCAGGTGCTTGGTGTTTTTCACCAACTGATTCCCAATATTTCGAGTGGGGTTGGCCTCATTGGTTTGTTGGTGGTCTTGCTGGTGCTGGCCCGCCCGATCTGGGTGTTGCCAGTGGCGGTCGTTTTTGCTACGTTTACCGTTGGGAGTGTGCAGTTGCCCCTGACTCTGGGGATTGATAGCAGCATTGCCGGTGTTTTGCAGGGGACACTCGTGCTGGCTGCCTTGGTATCACGCGGTTTGATGCAGCGCAGGAGAAGGGCATGAACCAGCTAGCGATTGATCTGGGGGCTGTGCTTGCGGCGGCGGCACCGCTGATCTTTGCCACGATGGGCGCGTTGCTCAGCGAGCGCTCGGGTGTGATCAATCTCTCGCTTGATGGCACAATTATGCTGGGGGCGATGGGTGGGTTCACGGTGGCCCTTGTGACCAACAACGTTCCACTGGGCTTTGGCGCAGCGGCGCTGATCGGGGCGGCGATCGCCTTGATCCTGTGCATCCTCAGCCTCACGCTGGGCCAATCACAGACAGCGGTGGGGTTTGTGCTTGCTCTGCTTGGGATTGAGCTCTCCTCGTTTCTTGGCGCACCAGTCGTGCGCGTGCCTGGCCCATCAGTGCCGTTTCTGCCAATTCCGTTGCTGGCTGATCTGCCCATCGTTGGAGTGATCTTTTTTCGGCATAATTTGCTGATCTATCTTAGTTTTCTGCTGGTGCCCTTCATCTGGTGGATGCTTTTTCATACACGAGTGGGTTTGACGGTGCGAGCGCTTGGTGAACGCCCTGCCGCAGCATTTGCGCGTGGGGTTCCCGTGACGCGGATGCGCTACCTGATGTGCATTCTGGGGGGGGCACTGGTGGGCATCGCCGGGGCGGCCTATTCGCTCGATCTGCGTCAGGGATGGTCGTACCGGCATACCTTTGGCATGGGATGGATCGCGCTGGCGATTGTGATCTTTGGGGGATGGCGTCCGTGGCGCGTCGCCTTTGGCTGCTATCTCTTTGCGGCGCTCGAGATTGTCGCGCTTCGCTCGCAGCGTACGATGGCAGGTGTCCCAACACAGGTCTTCCAGGTGGCACCATTTGTGCTGATGATCTTGGTGTTGGCGCTGGTCAACCTGGTCTCTAGCCCGCAAGCGTTACGGCGGATTGCGAGCCTCCCACCGACCTTGCGCGGCCCTGTCGGAATGCTTGTTGCGCGGTTGGCCGTGGCCGCCCCTGCGGCCCTTGGGCAACGCTTCGAGCGCCCTTGAGGGCGGCCTCCAAGCGTCGCTGCTTTTTGTTAGCACAAACGGCCAGCCTGCTGGCCGTTTGTGCTAGGGCAAGGTTTCAGGGTGCTGTGCCGTTTACGCTCCGCGTCGAGGGTAAAGCTGATCCGGCCCTTTCTGAAAGCATGTCGAGCAAAGGAGCGGCTTTCAGAGGCGTTGATCGAGGATGAGTTTCCAGAGCGCCATGCCGATCAAGGCAGGGTCGTGACGGATGGTGTCCTGTTTGTTCCAGAGCTCGCGTTTGCCTGAGGGGGTTTCGGTGAGGTTGCGCACCAGTGGCGTGACGCCGCGTGCGGCGATGCGGGCCAGTTCCTGGTCGTCAGGCTCAAGGAGATGCACGCCTTCGGCGGCGTAGGGCGCCAGGATCGCAGGATCAAGATCTTCACTGCGGTTGATCAAGGCGGCTGTCAAGGTGCCTGGCCCAAGCAGAGCGACCAGGTGATCGATATGGGCATAGACATTCATGCCGTCGGTTTGGCCTGGCTGGGTGGTGGTATTGCAGACAAAAACGATGCGTGCCTTGCTTGTGCGCAGGGCATCGATCATACCGTCAAAGAGCAATGAGGCCAGCACCGACGTAAAGAAACTGCCCGGGCCAAGCACAATCAGATCGGCTTCACTGATCGCTGCGAGCACCGCAGGATTGGCGGGGGCTGAAGCGGGTTTGAGAAAGAGGCGGGCAAGCGGAGGCTTGTTGAGGCCGCGTACGGCCAGTTCGGTCTCGACCAGGCTGCCATCCGCGAGCTCGGCGCAGAGATGGGCATCAACGGTTGCAACGGGCAGAATGGTCGCACGACAAGCAAGCATTGAGCTGATAATCGTGATCGCCTGCCCAAAATCGCCAGTCATCTGGGCCAGCGCAGCGATCAAGAGATTGCCAAAGGCCATGCCGTCAAGGGTTGGCAGCGTTGGGGCAACAAAGCGATATTGCATCAACCGTGCGAGCAGGTCATCGGGATCGCGGGCGAGTTTGGCGAGCGTATTGCGCAGATCGCCCGGGGCCGGGATGCCCCCAAGTTCACGCGCGATGCCGGTGCTGCGCCCGGTGTCAGTGACCGCAATCACCCCGGTGAGGTTGCCATGATAGGGCAGCATCCCCTGCAATATCTGGCTGACCCCACCACCGCCACCGATCGCTACGAGCTTGAAACCCGCTCCCTCATCTATGCCATTGGTCATGGTTTATCTCCTGGCGTCGTACTCTACCATATCCTATTGTACGGTAGATCCTTCTCTTTTCAGCCAGTACTTCTGACTTGCCGTGCCCTGAAAACTATGTTATGTTGGCAGGGAGTTTAGGGGCCGAAGGCTCCCCGAAATCAGGCTTGTGGTGGCGACAAAAGCCAGCATACGCGTTGGTTTCTCCGTTCATGCGTATGGGGCAGCGCCACCCAGGCAGCTTTCTTTTGCTGGAAAGAAGCCGAGGTTGAGAGTGCAAGCCCCGCGAGCTTCAGCCGGAGGCGTTACATTCGTATGGCAGGCAATAGCTTTGGGCAGATCTTTCGGTTAACCACATGGGGCGAGTCGCACGGGCCAGCCGTGGGATGCACGGTTGATGGGTGCCCGTCTGGGTTGCCACTCGAACCTGAGACGATCCAGCGTGAGCTTGACCGTCGCCGTGTTGGACAGAGCAAGGTGAGTTCACAACGGCAGGAACCTGATCAGGTACAGATCCTGTCGGGGGTTTTCGAGGGGCGCACCACTGGCTCGCCGATTACGATGCTTGTCTTCAACACTGACGCCAAGTCGGGGCATTACGAAAATATCAAAGATCTCTATCGACCCGGCCACGCCGATTATAGCTGGGATGCCAAGTATGGCTTTCGCGATTGGCGGGGCGGTGGGCGTTCGAGTGCGCGTGAAACCATCGGGCGGGTTGCTGGTGGGGCAATTGCGCGCTTGCTCCTCGCTCGCGAAGGAATCTCGATCATTGCCTATACGCTACAGATGGGTGATCTGTGTGCCGAGGTGTTTGACGAGGACGAGATTGAGCGCAACATTATGCGGTGCCCGGATGCGCGGGTGGCTGCGTTGATGGTTGAGCGGGTTGATCAGGCGCGTCGGTCGCTCGACTCGCTTGGTGGCATTGTCGAGGTGCGCGCCCGTGGTGTGCCACCTGGTCTGGGTGAGCCAGTCTTTGATAAACTGCAGGCTGAGATCGGCAAGGCGATGTTTTCGATCCCAGCGATCAAAGGGGTCGAGATCGGTGAGGGTTTTGGGGTCGCCGGGTTGCGTGGCTCTGAGCATAATGACCCCTTTGTGCGCCGCGAGGATGGGCGCATTGGCACAGTCAGCAACCGCCACGGAGGAATCCTCGGTGGCATTTCGACGGGCGAAGAGATTGTGGTGCGCCTGGCCGCCAAACCGCCGGCGAGCATTGCGCAGGCGCAACAAACGGTGGATCGTGAGGGCAATGCGGCGACGATCGAGGTGCGCGGGCGACACGATCCGACGGTGCTGCCGCGCCTGGTGCCGGTGGCTGAGGCGATGCTGGCACTCGTGCTGGCTGACCATCTCTTGCGCCAGCGTACGGCGCGGGTATAACGCTGAATGATGCTATGAATCTTGCGCGACCGCAAATTTCGTTGCTACTCGCAGCGATCGCTGGCCTCTGCTGGGCGGCGGCGCTGGCGCTGCTGCTTTTTGGCGGGCTTGCCCCGACTGATCCCGTCTTTGCACTGCAGCGGCTGCTCTTTTATGGGTTGGCCCTGACGGCTCCGCTGTTGACCTTTATCCCGGTTGAACGGGCGATGGGTCTGACGGGGTTGACGATTGAGGGTACCGTCGGTTCGTTTTTGTTGCTCTACATTCTTGCCTTTGTGCCTGCACCACAAGACTGGCTGCTTGATTTGCCTGATCTGCCCATCTACGCCCTCTTCATCGGGGCTCTCTTTCTGGTTGGGGCGGCGATCAGTCGTCCTTTTCTTCATGCTACCAGCCTGCGCCTCTTTCGCACACGGGCGCGAGCGCTTGATAGTCGGCGAGTGCGTCGTCAGTCGTATGAAATTGGCCTGCTGGTGGCAATGATTGCCATGCTCGCCGGGCTACGGGTGCTCACCTGGGTCAGTTTGCTGTTGCTGACGGTGGTGGTCGTGATTGCTGAATTGCTCTTTCTCGCGCAGGTGGGTGCCGAAGTAAGCGGCGAAGTCTAAGGAGCATGCATGGTTCGGATAAGCATTATCGGGATGGGATTGATTGGCACGTCGCTTGGCATGGCGTTGCGTTCGGCTGAGGCGAGCGAGTCGCCGCTGGGGGCCCTGGAAGTTGTCGGGTGGGATCGTGATCAGCGGGCGGTCAAGGAGGCACGCGGGCGGCTGGCGATTGATCGCGAGGCGCGGACGCTGGCCGAGGCGGTGCGTGACGCTCAGATTATTGTGGTGGCAACCCCGGTGCGTGCGATCCGCGAGGTGTTTGCCCAGCTTGGCCCGCTGCTGGCGTCAGGCACGGTTGTCACTGATGTTGCGAGTACCAAGGCCGAAGTGTCCCGGTGGGCCGCAACCTTGCCGTCGGGGGTGGCTTATGTGGGTGGGCACCCAATGGCAGGCAAAGAGAAAGCCGGGGCAAAAGCCGCCGATCCTGAGCTCTTCAATGGAGCGATCTACTGTTTAACCACCGGGCGGAGCACCCCTCAGGCGGCGCTTGAAGCGGTTGAGGCGATGGTGCGGACGGTCGGAGCCAAACCGTACTATATCGACCCTGAAGAGCATGATGTCTATGTGGCTGGTATCTCGCACCTGCCTATGTTGCTTTCGGTCGGATTGGTCGAGATCACCGGGCGCAGCCCAGCCTGGAAAGAGATGGCGGCCCTGGCGGCGACGGGCTTTCGCGACGTTTCGCGGCTCGCCTCGGGTGACCCTGAAATGCACCGCGATATCCTGATGACCAATCGCGACGGCCTCAAGCGCTGGATCAACGAGATGATCAGCTTTCTGTTGGAAGTCCGCGATCAGGTTGACGAGGGCGACGCCGAGGACATCGAGGCGTTGCTGCAACGGGTACGCGAGCAACGCGAAGGCTGGCTTGAGACGCGGCCCGGCCTGCGCCCCGGTGAAGATGCCTTTTTGCACCAACCTGAACCCGAACGCCGCAACCTGCTCACCTTTCGCCTCCCGCGACGGCGCCCGTAAGATCGCTCTTCTCTCGGGCTAGACCCAATACTTTTCAAATAAGCTCACGCGAAGACGCGAAGACGCGAAGGGTGAAGCCCACCTACGCAAAGGTGCGCGGGTAGGGCGATTGCATCATACAAAACCGGAGACAAAAAGACGCGCTATCAGGGCACCCGCAAGGGGTGCCCCTACCGGCCGGGGTTCGGACCCGGTGTACGGGCACCCCTTGCGGGTGCCCTTGGGGGAATGTATACACGGAAGATGCCATCGCCCTGGGTGCGCGGGCGGGACGATCGCTTCGGGAGCAACAGCGGGCGGGAGGCCCGCGCACCCGGGCTTGCAAAACACCAGAAAACGTACGGTACAAACCATTTACCGTGCCGAGGCACGAACGACCCAGGTGCCCTGATCGGCATCCCACCCCCAGGTGGCTTGACGAGCCTGGGGGTTGCCGGTGGCGCTCGATTGCAATGAGAAGTTGAAGGGCACCAGATCAACAACGAGTTCGTCGCCAACGAGACGCATTTTGCGGGCACGTTCGCCGGCGGTGGCTCCGGCGGTGGTGAGATCGAGGAGGGAGCGCAGTGGCCCGCTGGGGTTTCCGCTGGCATCGAGCGGAAGTGCAACAAGATCAGGGCTGCGTGCCAGGCCCGCATAGAGATCATAGCCATCGGGGGTTGCCACAACGAGCACCGCCATCACATCAAGGCCCGTCACCAGGCTGGTCTGTTGCCCAGCGCGATCGAGTGCAACGATGCCGCCCCGTTCTTCGCCAGGGGTTGAGCCAATGACAGTGCCGACGAAGAGGCGGTCAAGCCCACAGGCATAGGTCAGGCCCAGAACCCCAAACGGATTGCGCTCGCCAGCCTCGCCTGCGAGGGTGACAAAGGGATGCATTGTCCCGGTGGCACTATCAACGCGCCAGAGGGTGGTCACGCCTGCCAGGGGGTTATCTTGCAGTGAAATCCGCGGAGTGGGGGCCACATAGACATTGCCCATTTGATCATAGGCCATGGCCCCAAGGTACCCGGCATCGTCCCAGGTTGGGTGCTGGTAGACGGTTGCGTCGGTGAGCAGAACGAGGCCTTGTTCGGTGCGATCGGTTGCCAGCGCTAGCGTACCGCCGGCTTCGGCAGTGAAGGTAGTGGCAAAGGCGGGCAACCCGCGGCATCCGTCGGTTGCTAACGGGACGGTGGCAGTCGGTTGGTTTGTTGGCGACCTCGTGACCAACATAACGATCAAAAGAAGCGTTCCGAGGGCCAAAAGCATCCCCATTGCCAGCATGGTACGTCGGGAGTTATGCCGTGGTCTGGGCTGCTGCCCGGATGGTAAGCGGGAACGTCTCATATGCCTCCTTCATGTGGAAACGGCTGCCATATGGCAGCCGTTGGGGGTATAAGGGGACGACAGTGGGGTTATTAGAGGTATCTGTCAGGGACACGTCTGTCGCTCCGGACGCCTGACCTGTGATGAGTATAATAAACCCGGTTACAAACAAGATCAGCCTTAGGGCGGATTATCCTTGACTCTTGAGTACTGGTTACAAACGCGATCAGCTGCAGGGCAGATTATCCTTGACGCCCCAGTGAAGGGATCTTTCCCGGGGATAACTGTCTCTCTTCCAACGGGAGGGCGCTCGGCGTGTACCATGCCTATGACATCCCTATGGGCCTGCGGTTCCCAGACCTGGTTGCTTTGCTGGACAACAAGCCAGCTTAGTTGGCTTGTTGTCCAGCAAAGCACAACGAGAGAGGTTCTTATGACGGCTGAACGAGACATTGGCGCACAACACAACGCATTTCTCGAAGCCTTGCTTGCCATTGATCGCCTTGAGGTGCGGCGCCTGCTCGAAGAACTTGTGACCGAGATGAGTCCGGTCATGATGGTTGAGCAACTCATTGTGCCGGCGCTTGAAGTGATTGGTGAACGCTGGGAGCAAGGTGACGTATCGCTGGCCCAGGTCTATATGAGTGGGCGTATCTGTGAAGAGATTGTTGATACGCTTTTGCCAGCGGCGAATGTGCAGCAGCAAAGACAACCTGTTATCGCGATTGCAGTGCTCGAAGACTACCATATGCTGGGCAAGCGGATGGTCTATGCGACATTGCGCTCGGGTGGCTTTGTTGTCAGCGATTATGGTCGGATTGATACCGATAATCTTGTTGCCAGAGTTGTGCGTGAACGGGTTGCCATTTTGCTTATTTCGGTGTTGATGCTGCCCTCGGCATTGCAGGTCAAAGCGGTGCGTCAGCGACTCGATGCGGCAGGATGGCGACCAAAAATCATAGTTGGTGGTGCCCCGTTCCGGTTTGACCGACAGCTCTGGCAAGAGGTCGGGGCCGATGCGATGGGCAGCACGGCGTCGGATAGTGTTGCGCTGGTGACGAGTTTCCTGGAGGCATCCGCATGACAGCTATGACTTCACTAGAGCGGGTCTTGACGACGCTTGGGCATCAGGAACCTGATCGGGTGCCGCTCTTTCTGCTCGTCACGATGCATGGCGCACGTGAACTGGGCCTGTCGTTGCGGGACTATTTCGCGCACGCCGAGTATGTGGCTGAAGGTCAGTTGCGGATGGCACGCAAGTATCAGAGCGACTGCCTCTACGCACTTTTTTATGCGGCCCTAGAGGTCGAGGCGTGGGGGGGCGAGGTAATCTTCAGCGATGATGGTCCGGCCAACGCAGGCGAGCCAATGATCCGCAAGCCGGAAGAGATTCGCACGCTCAAAGCACCTGCGGTTGAAAGCTCACCTGTGCTTGGGCGTGTTCTCGAGGCGATCAGGCAGATGCGTGCGCGCAGTGAGGAGGCGATGCCGATCATTGGGGTTGTGATTGCCCCGTTCTCCTTGCCCGTGATGCAACTGGGCTTCGAGCAGTACCTGACGTGGATGTACGAACAGCCTGAGGTGGTCAAACATCTCTTGCAGATCAATGCAGAATTTTCGGTGGCCTGGGCCAACGCGCAGCTTGACGCCGGGGCGACGGCCATCTGCTATTTTGATCCGGTTGCCTCAACCACGGTGGTCGCGCGGGAACAATATCTGGACTTTGATCATCGCCTGAGTAAAGACGTGATTGCACGGATCAAAGGGCCGGTCGCAACCCACGTGGCCTCGGGGCGCTGCATGCCGCTGCTTGATGATTTTGCGCAGACAGGGACACTGGCGGTTGCGGTCAGTATCGAGGAAGATCTGGCCCTGATGAAGCAGAAGGTCGCGGGCCGGGTGAGTCTGCTTGGCAATCTGAATGGGATTGAGATGCGTCGTTGGACGGAAGTCGAGGCTGAGGTGGCCGTCAAGGCGGCGCTTGCGGCGGCGGGGCCCGGGGGCGGCTTTATTCTCGCCGATAATCATGGTGAAATACCTTTCCAGGTACCTGAAACAACATTGCTGGCGATCAGTGAAGCGGTACAACGCTGGGGTCGGTATCCGCTCGACTGGGTAAGTAATGAACGGTAAGCTCTGTCTGCGCGTGTGTCGACACTATTATGAGGATGTAGCGCAGGCTGTCCGTGAACTTGGGTATCCTTTTGTAACCGTTGAAGCATATGCACTGACCTGCGGGCGACCGCAATTGTTGCAGCATACCGACCAGATCTTTGCACGACCAGTTGCTTCGTCACGAACTGATCTGATCGTGCTTGGCGCATGTGCGGCAACACCCGATGCACTCCCGGCGAAGCTAGACGCTCAGACGCAGTTGATTCATCTGAGCCACTGTCTGGTCATGCTTGCCGGGCCAGAGTTGATCGACACCGAAACGAAACACGGCACCTACCTGCTTTCGCCGGGCTGGTTGCGGGCTTGGCGTGCGCATCTGTATGCGTGGGGGTTTGATCAAATGCTCGCCCGTGACTACTTTCACGAGGCGGTCGAAGAGTTGTTGTTGCTTGATACCGAGACTGATCCCGAGGCGCTGTCTAGGTTAGAAGAATTTGCCGCCTATCTTGCCCTGCCGTACCGGGTGCGGACGATTGGGCTTGATTATCTCAAGCTCTACCTGGCGAAGATCATTTTAGAATGGTATCTCAAGACATCACAAACCGAGACGAAAAGCGTCTTGCAAGATGCGAAGCGCAAAATTGCCGAATATGCGATGGCCTTTGATCTGCTGGTTGATCTCTCGCAGATCCGTTCAGAAGAAACAACCATTACCGCAATTCGCCATATGTTTGCGATGCTCTTTGGCTGTAACAATCTAGAATACGCCCAGATCCAGGGTCATCAGATTGTCGCTGTTTTTGCCAAAGATGGTCACGATCAGCCCGCACGCCACGGTGAACTTGCGCCGGTACTAGCCTCGATGGAGGGTGATCACGCGCTTATTCCTCAGGAAGAGGGCTTTTATCTGCGGATCCGCTATCACGACGAGACCTTTGGCCTGGTGGTGGTACGGCATATCACCTTTCCCGAATATCGCAATCAATACCTCAACCTGGGGTTGGCGATTGCCAATCAGTGTGGGCTTGCCCTGGCTAATGCGCGCACCTATTCGATGTTGCGCGAGGCGGAATCCTCATTACGGAGTGAACGTGATTTGACGGAAGAACTGCGCCAGATGATGGCCCATCTCAACTCGAATGTTGATATGGATGCGATGTTACATCAAGTATTAGTGCAGCTTGATAAGATAGTGCCAAACCACCAGTCGCTTCTTTTCTTATTGGAAGAGAACACCCTGCGCCTTGTTTCTGCCCATCCTGTTGAATGGACAGCCAGACTAACTGGTAAAGAGTTCAGTTCTGAACAGCCCCCATTTGCCGAGATTATGCAACGTCGGATGCCGCTCATACTTGATGCAGCGGCCATGGCGTCGCTTGAGCTTCCCCTGGTAACAGGTTTCAAGAGCTGGATGGGTCTCCCGCTGCTTTATCAAGAGCATCTGCTCGGGCTTTTAACGCTTGGAAGCAAGCAGGAAGAGACATATACGCCAAGTCAGGTAGCGATGATGCAGGTGCTCGCCAATGAGGTTGCCACAGCCCTCGAGAATGGGCGGCTCTTCCGCGAAGTCTATATGCTGGCTGGAACTGATCCGCTGACGAGGCTGTACAATCGGCGGCGGTTTAGTGAACTGGCCGAGACCGAGTTCAGGCGCGTGCAGCGTTATGGGGGCAAACTCTCGGCGATCTTTATGGATATTGACCATTTCAAGCGGGTGAATGATGTCTTTAGCCATGCCGTTGGCGATCAGGTGCTGGAGCACGTAGCAAAAGCGCTTAAGCAGGTACGCCCACTCGATATTGTTGCCCGCTATGGCGGCGAAGAGTTTATCATTGTCTGTCTAGAGACCGGTTTGAGTGAGGCGATGCAGGTTGCCGAGCGCTTGCGACAGATCATCGAGCGTATGCCCGTTGAGACGTTGAGTGGGCCAGTGCAGATCACAATGAGCTTTGGGGTCGCAACGCTTGAACCCGATCTCACGACCCTGGGTGAATTGATCTGGCGGGCTGACCAGGCACTCTATTATGCGAAGTATACCGGACGCAATCGGGTGTCTACCTGGAAAGAGGCAGAAACGCATTAGCAGGGGCGTTGTGGTACAATGCTTTTTAGTGGTGATCCATAGCTCTTTTGTGCGTGCTATTTTTTATGCTACTTGAGCTGCAGATCCGTGATTTTGCCATTATTGATCGTCTACACCTTCGCCTTGGTGAAGGTTTTACGGTGTTGACCGGTGAGACCGGGGCGGGCAAGTCAATTATTATTGATGCGCTGGGCATGTTACGGGGCGAAAAGGTTGATGTTACATTTGTGCGGGCGGGTTGCACGCGTGCGCGGATCGAGGGTGTCTTTAGCCTGGACGATTGCCCCCAAGTGGCCCCGCTGCTACGTGAGCATGATCTGCTTGATGATGATGACGGGCAAGTCATTGTTGTGCGTGAGATCAGTGCTGAGTCAGGACGAAGTGTCGCACGGATCAATGGGCGTGCGGTCAATACGGCGGTGCTGCGTGAGCTTGGTGGGCGCTTGATTGACATCCACGGGCAGCACGAGGGCCTCTCGCTCTTTAATCCGCGAACGCATCTCGAGATGCTTGACCGTTTTGGCGAATTGCTCTCCCTTCGCGAACAGGTTGCCAGCCAGGTGCAGATCCTCCGCGGTCTTCGCAATGAGTTGGCTGATCTGCGGCGCAACGAGGCCCAGCGTCAGGCGCGAATCGAAGAGTTGCGCTTTCTGATCGAGGATGTGACCGCCGCCAGGGTGCGACCGGGTGAAGAAGAAGATCTGGTGCGTGAGCGGCAGGTGGTGCAAAATATGGCGCGGGTGACCGGGTTGGCGACGGAAGCGTATGCCGACCTGTATGCGGGGCGCGAAGGTGGACGTACGCCTGGTCGTCCAATCATCGAGTTGATCGCCACAGTTGCGGGTAATCTGGCCGAACTGGCGCGCCTTGATCCTTCGGTAGAGAGTATGGCGACGACGGCGAGCGAGTTGCATTACCAGCTTGAAGACTTGGCGGCTGCCCTGCGTACCTACCGCCTCGGGCTTGATGCCGATCCAGGCCGTCTTGATGCCCTCGAAGATCGGTTGACGGTGCTGCGTGATTTGCAGCGCAAATATGGGGGCGATCTTGCCAGCCTGGTCGAACGGGCGGCCAATGCCGAGACCGAGATTGAGCGCTTGCAAAATAGCGCGGTGCATATTGTCGAACTTGAACGACAAGAGGCGGCAACCCTGGCCGAATTGGGGAGTCTTGCCAGTCGCTTGTCGCAGCGACGACGCGAGGTTGGTGATGAACTGGCCCAGCGTATCGAAGGTGCGATGGGCGATCTCGCAATGCCGCAGGTGCGCTTCTTTGTCAGCATCAAGCAGACCCCTGATCAGCAGGGTATACCGTTGGCGGGGCGCAAGGTGGCAGTTGATCGCACTGGCATTGATCAGGTTGAATTTCAAATTGCGCCGAATCCTGGCGAACCACTCAAGCCCCTGGCGAAGATTGCCTCGGGTGGCGAGAGTGCCCGCTTGCTGCTTGCGCTGAAATCAATTCTCTCGCGGGTCGATGAAGTCGCAACCCTCATTTTTGATGAAATTGATGTTGGCGTCGGCGGGCGTGCTGGCCAGGTGGTCGGCCAGAAACTCTGGACGATCACCGAGAATCATCAGGTCATCTGCATCTCGCACCTTCCACAGGTCGCTGCGTTTGCCGATACGCATTACCATATTCGGAAAGAGTTTGAGCCTGGACGCACGCGTACACAGGTTCAACGTCTTGATGAGCACCAACGGATTGATGAACTCGCGGCCATGCTTGATGGTAGCCCCAGCGAGCATAGTCGCGCCAACGCCCGCGAAATCATCGAGCGGGCCATTGCCTGGAAAGTGAAGCGACAGGTATCTACGCCATGACTGCGAACACGTCTGTCAGCCGCTGGGCGGCACGTATTGCCGAGGCCAGTTGGTTGCTTGCCCTGACTTTTATTCCACTCTATTTTAATCTCTATTCGGCCCGCCATTTCGAACCCGACAAGATCGCAGTGCTGCGTTCGCTGGCACTGGTCGGGGCCGCTGCCGTGCTGATTGGTCTGCTTGATGGCTGGTTGTCAGGTGAGAAACGCAAACCTGCCGTAACCGATCCCCCGCCCGAAGAGGCCAAACCGGTGCCGCCACTTTGGCGAAGATTTGCGGCCATTCCTCTAGCTGTGCCAACCACAGTGTATGCAGGGGTCTTTTTGCTGACGACGATCACGTCGGTGACGCCCTGGATGAGCTTCTGGGGATCGTACCAGCGCCTTCAGGGAACGTATACGAATCTCTCGTACATCATGCTGTTTATCGTGATTCTGGTGACGTTGCGTCACCGCGAACAGCTTGAACGCATGGTCACCATGATGATTGCGACGGGGATCGCCGTAGCGGGCTACGGGCTTTTGCAGCACTTCGGCCTCGATCCACTGCCCTGGCGCGGCGATGTGTTGACCCGCATTGCCTCGACGATGGGCAACTCGATCTTTGTGGCCGCTTATATGATCATGATCGTGCCCTTCGCGCTCTACCGGTCGCTTGTTGCCTTCAGTGACGCCCCAACGGCCCCACAGGCGGGGCCGTTGCTCGGGCGTGAGTGGTTGTGGATCCTGGTGCGGGCACTGCTGGTGCTGGCCGGTTTGATGCTCTTGCTGGCGACGATTAAATTTGGGGCCGTGATCCGGGTTATTGATGCACGCTACTGGTGGGTCTGGCCGGGTTCGATTGTGGCGACGACGACGATCTGGTGGCTGCTGACGACCAATTTTGACCGCGGCGACCGACGTATGCCGCTCTGGCCCGGTCTCTTCACGATGGGCTTTCTGCTGGTCTTTGCAATGCAGTTTGCCATCTCGGCGGGCAGTGGGGCGCAGACGTTATTGACCAGTGATCAGGCGGCTCATGCAAGTGACTGGAGCCTCTGGTTTTTTGCGTCGCTTGCCGCGCTGATTGGGGCGTATGCCCTGGGGATGACGTTGCCACGTCGCCCGCTTGAGCCAACCCGTGCCGGTCGGTTGCTTGACGGGGCGGCGGCTAGCCTGGCGGCCCTGATGCTGCTAGTGGCAATTGTCTTTTCGCAGAGTCGTGGCCCGTGGATTGGTCTCGGGGCGGGGCTCTTTGTCTTCTTCTCGCTTGTGCTGTGGCAAGCCTGGCGTCATGCCAGGGCGACCGAGCAGATGGCGCGGGCGCGCCTCTTCCGTGGTCTTTTGATCAGTTGGGTCACGTTGACGCTGGCTGTCGGTGGTTTTCTGATCACGTTCAACCTGTCGAACGCACCTGTGTTTGAGCAACTGCGCCAAGTGCCCTACATCGGGCGCATGGGGCGTTTGCTCGAAGTCGGTGAAGGTACGGGCCTGGTGCGGCGGTTGATTTGGATTGGCGATGAGCATGCGGGCGGCGCGGTCGCGTTGATTATGAGCGATCCAGTGCGTGCGGTGATTGGCTGGGGCCCCGAGAGCATGTTTGTCGCTTTTAACCCGTTTTATCCACCTTCGCTGGCCAATATCGAGGCGCGTGGGGCTTCACCAGACCGATCCCACCAGGCGCTGCTTGATGAACTGGTGACCCGAGGGTTGCTGGGCCTGGTCAGTTATCTTTTCCTGCTCGTGAGCTTTGTCTTCTTGAGCTGGAAACTGATGCGCAACAGTGCGAGTTGGCGCTGGCAGGTCTTTTTCATTGCCTGTTTGAGTACAATTACTGCAACGTTTGTCGAGGGCTTGACGGGTATTCCCATTGTCTCGACCCTGACCCACTTCTGGATGGTGCTGGCAATGACCGTGACGGGTGGAGCTCTGGCGGGGCACTATCACCTCTCGCTTGCGCCACCGGAACCAGCCGTGGCTACCGTACCTGAAGATGGCGCAAGTGCTGCGCAGGTTCACCGTGGTGGACAGGCGACTGGGAAACGGCGCAAGGGGCCGGCGCGTGGTCAGCAGGTTGCACGTGGAAGCAACGCGGCGCGTTCACGCAATACGGTGCCAGGGGCGGGGCCGATCTTTGCCTATAGCATGATTGCTGTACTCACCTTCATTGCCATTTTCAGCTTTAATTTCAATCCGATCAGGGCCGATATGCACTTCCAGCAAGCCCAGGGGCTGAGTGAACGCGCCGAGGCATCGGCTGATGGCTTGATCGTGGCCCTCAATGAGTATCTGCAAACGGTTCGCCTCAATACACGCGAAGATTTCTACTACTTGAACCTTGGGCGGGTGCTGATGTCGCTTGCTGATACGGTACGTGCGCAAAGCCCTGAACTCGGCACTCCCAAAGACGATCCTCAACTCACGGTGCTCTTGGGGCTTGAATCGAGCAATGCGATTGCCGCTTTTGTGCAGCAGAGCAGCCCGAATGAATTGATGAGTTATGCCGAGGCAGTCTTGCTGCATGCACATAACCGGAGCCCGCTGAACAAAGACCATTTTGCCAATCTTGGGCGGCTCAACAGTGTCTGGTATCGCTGGTCGAATGACCCGGCACACCTCGAAAATGCGCTCAGTTGGTACGATCAGGTCGAAGAGTTGGCCCCTCAGGATGTCACGCTGCTCAACGAGTTTGCGGGGGTCTTGATTCTCAAGGGTGATCAGTTGATCGCCGAGGGGCAGACGGAAGAGGCTCAGGCTGCTTTTGCGCGGGCCGAGGAGTTGCTTCAGCGTTCGGCGGCGCTTGACCAGCGTTATGTTGACACGTATATCAGGCTTGCCGATCTGACCCTGTCGCGCAATCAAGATCTGGTTGCGGCGACCAATGCGTATAGTCAAGCCATCGGTATCTCGGCCCGCCAGACGGTCAATTCAATTGAGAATGTCGCCAATGCGCTAGCCGAGCAACCCGAGTTGATCCTGCAGTTGCGTGATGCCTATCTGCGCGTGATCGCAACCCAAGAGGAGCGTTACCAGAAACTTGACCCGCAGAGCAGCGCAGCGCAAAGCTTGCGCACCGATCTTGCCTTGCTGCACACGGTGGCTGGTCTGTTGTCGGTGCGTGGTGGTGACACCGAGGCAGCGCTAGTTGCATATGCTCGAGCGGCTGAACTCGAACCAAATAACCTCAACTATATTCGCAACTATGCGATTGTGCTAAGCGAAGTGTCGCGGCATGCCGATGCAGTCGCCGAGTTGCGAGCGTTGATCGGGCGACTCGAGGCGGGGACGGGGAACGAAGCCACAATTGCTGAGGCGCAACAACTGATCGCCTACTTCGAGCAATTGCAGGGAGCACCCTAGCATGATTCAGACGGCCCTGATCGCCATCGTCGCGCTGACTTTTTCGATGCTAGCGACGCCGCTGGTTCGGCGTCTAGCGTTGCGGGCGGGGGTGGTTGCGGTGCCACGCGTGCGTGATCTGCATATCACCCCGGTGCCGCTGTTGGGTGGGTTGGCGATCTATGGCAGTTTTGTGGCGGCGCTGATTCTGTTTGGTGATCGGGCGTATATTGTCGAGTTGATCGCGATCCTGGTTGGGGCGACCCTGGTCTCGCTCTTTGGGTTGGCCGATGACCGGTGGGGCCTCAGTGCGTGGGCGAAATTGGCGGGTCAACTGCTGGCCGGGATCGTCTTGTTACTTGGTGGCACGCAGGTGCAACTCTTTCCGCTGATCTGGCTCGACTGGCTTGTGACGTTGCTCTGGGTCGTCATTATTACCAACGCGATCAACTTTCTCGATAATATGGATGGCCTATCGGGTGGGATTACGACGATTGCGGCGACCTTTTTTCTCTTGCTTGCGGCAATGAACGAGCCACGACAGGTGCTGGTTGGCGCAATGGCAGCGGCCTTGATTGGTGCGTGCATCGGCTTTTTACGCTACAACCTCAACCCGGCAACTGTCTTTATGGGCGATACAGGCAGTCTCTTTCTCGGCTTTATGCTGGCGGCGCTGGCGATCAAGCTCCGTTTCCCAAGCAGCACCCCGGTTGTTACATGGATGGTGCCGCTCTGCATTCTCGCGGTGCCCCTCTTTGACACGAGCCTGGTGGTTGTCTCACGCATGCGGCGTGGGGTCAACCCATTCACAACTGCGGGCAAAGATCACCTGTCGCACCGCCTGCATGCGCTCGGGTTGACCCGGCGCGAGGCGGTTCTGACCTGTTATCTGCTTGGTGGTGCGGCGGGCATGGTGGGGGTGTACCTGACGCGGGCCACGATGGTCGAGGCCTATTTTGTGGCGGTGATGATGGCTGCGGTGGGGGTTGCGGCGCTGATCTGGCTGGAACGGGCGTGCCCTCGTGGGGGATCTGGGCAGGGCTGACGACCTCAAAACCAGGGCTACTTCGAGATGCCAGCTTTTCTGGCATCTCGAAGTAGCCCTTTTGGGGGGCGTAAGGGTATAATCTGGTCTATGGTACAATGCTGAGGGAGGATAGCCCAGGGATGAGGAGAGACATGGCCGCTCAGCAGGTTCACCTCGGGGTGGTGCAGTTGCGACTGACGGCTGAGGCCGCCGAGAATGATCGTCGCGCCGAGGCGGGTATTCGTGAGGCTGCCGCCCGTGGGGCACAGATCATCTGTTTGCCCGAACTCTTCCGGTCGCTCTATTTTTGCCAGCGTGAAGATCATGATCATTTTCAACTGGCCGAGCCGGTACCGGGTCCTTCCACCGAGCGCTTTGGTCAACTGGCCCGTGAGCTCGGGGTGGTTTTGATTGTCAGCCTGTTTGAAAAGCGGGCCGAAGGTCTTTACCATAATACCGCTGCGGTGCTAGATGCCGATGGGAGCTATCTTGGCAAGTATCGCAAGATGCACATCCCCGATGATCCGCTCTTCTATGAGAAGTTCTACTTTACCCCCGGTGATCTTGGTTTCAAAGTCTTTCCCTCGCGTTTTGGGCGGCTTGGGGTGCTGATCTGTTGGGATCAGTGGTATCCCGAGGGTGCCCGCTTGACGGCCCTGCGTGGCGCGGATATCCTCTTTTACCCGACGGCGATTGGCTGGCATCCTTCTGAAAAGGCCGCGCATGGCGCGGCTCAGCACCAGAGTTGGGAGTTGATTCAGCGCTCGCACGGGGTCGCCAATGGATGTTATGTGGTGAGTGTGAATCGCACTGGTCACGAAGGCGATCCCGAGGGTGGCATCGAGTTCTGGGGGCAGAGTTTTGTGAGTGATCCCCAGGGTACGATCCTGGCGCTTGCGCCAGTGGATGCGCCTGCGGTACTGGTTGTGCCGGTTGATCTGGGCAAGCTTGATGTGCAGCGTACCCACTGGCCGTTCCTGCGTGACCGCCGGATCGATGCCTATGCCGACATCACGCGCCGTTTTATTGATGAGTGAGAGCTATGCGCGCAACTCCAGTTGAACTTGGGTACCGGATGCCGCCAGAATGGGTCCTCCATCAGGCGACATGGTTGTCGTGGCCGCACAATAAGGCAAGTTGGCCGGGCAAACTTGAGGCAATTCTGCCGATCTACGCGCAGGCAGTGGCGGTTTTGCTGCGCTCTGAGCCGGTGCATATCAATGTGAACGATGCGGCGATGGAAGCCCAAGCGCGCACTTTGCTTGCTGCTGCTGGGGCAACGGGTGAGCTCTTTTTTCATCGTTTTCCGACCAATGATGCCTGGTGCCGTGACCACGGGGCGATCTTTGTGGTGCGTGATGAAGAGCCGCAGGTGGCGGCAATTGACTGGAACTATAATGCGTGGGGGGGCAAATACCCGCCGTTTGAGCTCGATAACGAGATTCCCCGTCAGATGGCGGCCTATCTTGATACGCCCTGCTTTGCGAATTCGATGGTGCTGGAGGGTGGCTCGATTGAGGTGGATGGCACCGGGTTGCTTCTGACGAGTGAGCAGTGCCTGCTCAATCCAAACCGCAATCCGACGCTGAGCCAGGCCGAGATCGAGGCGCAACTCTGTACATACCTTGGGGTGCAACGCATTCTTTGGCTCGGTGAGGGCATTGTAGGCGATGATACCGATGGGCACGTTGATGATATCGCCCGCTTTGTGGCCCCTGGGGTCGTGCTTGCAGCCGTGGAAGAAGATCCGTCTGATGAGAATTACCATGTGTTGCAAGAGAATCTCGCCCGCTTGCAGCATATGACTGACCTGGCCGGTCGTCATTTGACCGTGTTGACGCTGCCGATGCCTCCACCGGTCGTGTACGAAGGTCAGCGCTTGCCTGCCAGTTATGCCAATTTTTATGTCGCGAACCGGGTGGTACTGGTGCCCTTCTTTAACCATACCAATGATCAACGGGCCCAGGCCATCCTGCAACAGTGTTTCCCTGAGCGTGAGGTGGTGGGACTTGATTGTACCGAGCTTGTATGGGGCCTCGGGGCTTGGCATTGTCTAACCCAGCAGGTTCCTGCACCACCACAGTGACGCGTTTGGCGGTGTAACATACCGCTGTTATTGAGGCAGGCTCATGCTGGCTTATTTGCGGACGATGCCGGTGCTGTTGAGCCAGCCGGTGCGTCTCTTGCGTGGCTATCCTCTTGTCGCCCTGCGGTCTGATCTGCTTGCCGGGTTGACGGTTGGCCTCGTGTTGCTTCCTCAAGCGCTCGCGTTTGCGCTGCTTGCCGGGCTTCCCCCAACGATGGGGCTCTATACGGCCTTTGTTGCCTCAATGGTCGGGGCACTCTGGGGTTCGTCGAGCCATCTCAATAGTGGGCCAACCAATACGGCTTCGATTCTGACCCTGTCGATTCTGGCCCCGCTCTTTTTGCCTGGCTCGCCCGAGTTTCTACTGGCGGCCGGGTTGCTTGCCGTGCTTGCCGGGCTGATCAGGCTGCTGATGGGGCTTGCGCGCCTCGGGATTCTGGTTAACTTTGTTTCTGATTCGGTGGCGGTGGGTTTTACAGCGGGCGCTGGCCTGTTGATCATGTCAAATCAGATTGGCCCGATCTTGCGCCTGTCGATTCCTGCAACTGAAGGCCCGCTTGGTTCGGTGATCGGGGCGGTATCACAGCTTGAGGCGGTTCATGTGCCGTCACTTGTGCTTGGTGTGGCGACGATTGGCTTGATCATTTTCTGGCCGCGGGTCACACGCGTGGTGCCAGCGGTGCTTGTTGGCGTGACGGCGATCAGCCTCAGTGCCTGGGTGTTGCAACTTGAAGGGCAGGGAGTGCGCTTGCTTGGCACGTTGCCCCAGGGTTTGCCGCCCTTTACATCGCTGCCACTGTTCGATCTCAATCTGATTGGGCAACTGGCGAATGGCGCTCTTGCCATTGCGCTGATTGGCCTGGTCGAGGCTGTTGCGATTGCGCGGGCGGTGGCGAGCCATTCGCGCCAGCGTCTTGATAGCAATCAGGAATTTGTTGGGCAGGGCATGGCGAATATTGCCGCTGGTTTTTTTGGTGGGCATCCCTGTTCGGGTTCGTTTAACCGTTCAGCGCTCAGCTATCAGGCCGGCGGGATGACGGCGCTTGGCAATGCGTTCAGTGGCGTGTTTGTGCTGGTGGCTGCGTTTGTCTTGAGCGATGTGATTGCCCAAATTCCGCTGGCTGTGCTTGCCGGGGCACTGGCAGTGACGGCCTGGAGCATGATCGATCTGCGTTCGATGAAGCGGATCTGGCGTGGAGCACCGGGCGATGCGGTGATTATGGTGGTCACGTTTCTGGCAACGCTGGTACTCCCGCTGCAGTTTGCCATCTTGATCGGGGTGTTGATGTCGTTGGGGTACTATCTGTTGCGCACCAGTATGCCGCGGGTGGTCGCGGTGTTGCCTGACCTGACCTTCAGTCACTGGGCGGCTTTTCCCGAGCGTCCGCAATGTCCACAACTGGCGGTGGTTGATGTGCTGGGCGATCTCTATTTTGGGGCCGTCAATCATATCGAAGAGGAACTGCTTCGCATTCTTGATGCGCCACCGGGGCAACGGTTTTTATTGTTGCGCATGCATAGCGTGCAGCATTGCGATATCAGTGGCATTCGTATGCTCGAAAATGTGCGGCGGGTCGTACGGGATCGCGGGGGCGAGATCTATTTTGTGCGGGTGCGGGATCCGGTGCTGGAACGGATGCGTTTGACCGGGTTTTATGATCAGGTTGGGGCGGCGCGCTTTCTTGATGAAGATCTGGCGATTGAGACGATCTTTTATCGAATTCTTGATCCAGCCGTCTGCATCTATGAGTGCGAGTGGCGCGCCTTTCGTGAGTGCCACTCGCTGCCCAAACGTACCCTGCCGGGTGGGGCTCCTCCCATTCCGTTGTTGCCGCTTGGCAGTGTCTCGGCCCCAACAGTTGCAGCCCATGAACTCTGGAAGATGATGCACGACAAGGTGCCCCCTCTGGTGGTTGATGTCCGTGAACCACGTGAGTTCCGGTTGGGCCATATCCCGGGGGCAATTTCGATTCCGCTGAGCGACCTACTCATCAATCCGTCGGATCTGCCGCGCGAAGCCCCGCTTATCCTGGTTTGTCGCAGTGGCCGTCGGAGTGAACGGGCTTTTCTGGCTTTGACCGAGCAAAGGTATGCGAATGTCCGCATTCTTGGGGGGGGGCTCTTGACCTGGGAAGGCCAGAATCTGTTGATGGCAGTTGAGACGTAGGGTTAGAGAGAGAGGAGCATTGATGAGCGAGCCGGAACTCCATCGCAATACGGGGCTCGATCTCGTGCGGGCCACCGAGGCGGCGGCGATGGCCGCTGCACGTTGGATGGGCCTTGGATACCGCCAGGAAGCTGAACTCGCGGCGAGTCAGGCGATGAGCGATACGCTGGCGGCGATTGATCTCGATGGGCGGATTGTCATCTGTGAAGGTGGACGGCTGCGGCTGCGGAGTGCCTTGCCTGGCGGTGAGCGGGTAGGGAGCGGGCGAGGGGTGCCCGTTGATGTGGTGGTGGATGCGATTGATGGACGCCGCCTGCTGGCGCGGGGGCGACCGGGCGCGGTGGCCGTCGCTGCTGTTGCACCGCAAGGCACGATGTGGGCCGCCAGTGCTGCGATCTATATGGAAAAGATCGTCGTCAATCGGGTCGTTGCCCCGGCCCTGGTGCCCGAGTGCATAACGGCTCCGGCGGCCTGGACGATTGGCTTGATTGCCCGGGCTAAAGGCAAAGCGATCCGTGACCTCGTGATTTTTGTGCTTGAGCGGCCTCGTCATGCTGACCTGATTACCGAGATCCGGGCGGCTGGGGCGCGGGTGATGCTTGCCGATGATGGTGATATTTCGGGGGCTGTGCTCGCGAGTTTGCCTGATGGCCCGGTTGATGCCTTGATGGGGGCGGGAGGGGCGGCCGAAGGCGTGATGGCCGCATGTGCAGTCAAGGCCCTTGGCGGGGGGATGCTGGCGCGCCTGGCCCCGCAGAGCGTTGACGAGCGTATGGCCGTCGTTGAGGCAGGTCTCGATCTACGTCGTACCATGATGTGTGACGATCTGGTGCGTAGCAATCAGATCTTTTTTGTGGCGACGGGCATTACTGATGGCCTTTTGTTGGACGGGGTACATTTTGAGGGCGCACGGGCGACGACCAATTCGCTGATCTTGCGGAGTGAAACCCGAACCCGCCGCATGATTGTCGCTGAGCATCTGCTTGAACCGGAAACACCTTGACAGCGAGAGCATTTTCAGCCTAGACTAGATTCATACCTGACCGAGGCAACTACCCGCAATGCGGGCGGTTGACTCGGTCAGCAAATGTGGTTGGGGCCGTAGGCCCCGTTGCGCCTTGCCGTAGGGATGGGTTTATGTCACTTGAAACAACGATGGCTGATCCGGAGCGTTTTGCGCTGCTCTATGGAACAACCCCGCCACGCGCTGATGCCCCGGCTGACCGGGTTCTCGGGGCGGCGGCGCGGCTCGCCGAGCGCGTCGCGGATCTGCCGCTCGACGGCCTGGTTGTCTATGATGTTCAGGACGAATCAGCGCGGACGAGTGAGCCGCGCCCGTTTCCTTTTCTCCCGACGGTTGACTCACCACCGTATGCCACGCTGCTGCGGCAGTTGACGCGCAAGCCGGTCGTGACCTACAAATGCATTGCTACCGAAAACGAGCAGAGTTGGCCCGCATGGCTTGACCGGGCGGCTGAGCAGCATAAGGTTCACTATCTCTCGCTCGTTGGCTTGTCGAGTGCCAAAGATGCGCAAAGTAGCATTGCGCTGTCGCGGGCAACCGAGCTTGCAGCTGCCCATCCTGCTGGCTTTGTGCTTGGTGGGGTCGCGATTGCCGAGCGTCATGGGGCCGGACGGAGCGAGAGTCTCCGCCTTATTCAGAAGGCGCAGCGAGGGATACGCTACTTTATCTCGCAGGCGGTCTATGATGCCGAGCCGACGATCCGGCTGCTTGGCGATTATGTCCGTGACTGTGCCGCACGCAATGAGCGACCGCAACGCATACTGCTCGACTTTGTCCCGGTCGGTCGTCCTCAGACCATGAACTTTATGCGTTGGCTCGGCATTGCTCTTCCCGATGCCACGGCAGCGGCAATTTTAGATGATCCAGCCCCGTTGAGTCGCTCGATTGCGGTGTGTCGGGATCTGCTGCGGCGCATCCTCGACCAACCCTATCGCGACCAGATCCCGCTGGGCATTGTGGTCGAGAGCGTCTCGATCAACAAAGCTGAAATCGGGGCGACGATTGAATTGATGCATACGCTGCGTGATGTTGCGCACGAATATGGCTTACCTGTCTCATAAAAATATGCAAAATTATCCACTAATACGCATGCGCGAATGCGCAGTCAACTTCTTCGGCTCACCCATCGGGGTTGAGGTTATTCGCAATGTGATCCAGCCGCTTGACCATCTTTTTTATCAAGCCAGTGGAGGACAGATCCTCTTTCTCAATTTTTTCGTGCCCACGCTTATGTTGACGACCACGGGGGCGCGGAGTGGTGAGCTGCGCACCGTGCCGCTGGTCTATTTGCGTGACGGTGAACGGATTGTGCTGATCGCCTCGAACTACGGCTCAAGGAAACATCCGGCCTGGTACCACAATCTCAAGGCCAACCCTGCGTGCCAGGTACACATTGCCGGACGCACTACAACCTATCGGGCGCGCCAGGCTGAAGGCGAAGAGCGCGACCACCTCTGGAAGCGCGCCGTTGCCCTCTATGCTGGCTATGCGTCGTATCAGAACAATACTGACGGGCGTGTTATTCCAATGATGGTGCTGGAATAAGTATTGAGTGGTTGGGAAACCGCTGCTTGCCCTGAAAACAGCCAGCGAAGCTGGCTGTTTTCAGGGCAAGCAGTTAGATCCGACTCAGCCCCCATAGAGCATCAGCACCACCCGGGGCGTGATCAATCCCTCGACCAGCGACGACAGCGCGATCAGCGGCACAAGCACGAGCATCCAGACTTTGGCGAAATTCGCGAGAGCCCAGAGCAAATTTTCGGCGGGGCTAAACCCAGGCGGTGGCGAGAGCAAGGCCGCGCCGATCCGCAAGCCCAGAGCCGCGCTCAGGATAAACGTGGGCAATTCGATGATCCCGTGGGGGATCACATACGCCAGCAGGAATTGCAACGGGCTATCGTTGCCGAGTGCCAGCCAGTTGCCGCCCTCGCGGGCCAGTTGGCCGGCAAAAAAGCCGATCTGACCAAAGGCGACCCCAGGCACCATCAGCGCAAAGATACCGAAACTGATCACCGAAAAGATATTGGAAAGTACCGAGACGCGCAGGTTATTGGCAAAGACAAATGCAGCCAATGATAATGAAGGAGGCGGAGGATTGCCAAGCTGGTTTTGCAGATCAATGTTGAGAATTGAGGGCGCAAAGCTAAACCCCAGCCACGTTCCACCGATGGAAACGAGCAGCACGGCCAGGATGGGCAAGCGCAACTCGCGCAAGAGGGCCGGAAACTCGTGCCGATAAAAACGGCGTGGTGAAAAGGCCAACCCCTGATACGCGGTTACGGGCACCCCAGCAGGCTGGTACTCGCGGAAGAAACTGCGCCAGGTTGCCGCAATGCGCCCTGGATTGAGGTCGTCATGCTCACGCGAGAGGATCTCCTCGCGATTAAAACCGGCCATGCCACTGCGTATAAAGCCGAGCGCAACCACAAAGAGAGCGGCGAGCACATACCAGAGCACATCGTAGCGTTGGGCAATGAAGAGCAGGACTTGAAGCTGGATGACGACGGCGGTGGGCACCAAGACAGCCGAAGCGAGGAGCGTGGCGGCCCGGATGCTGCTCGTATTGGTCGAGATCACCACGGCCCCGGCGACCATCAGCAGGTTCACCACACTGATCATCAGGATCAGCAGGGGCAGTGACTCGGGCTGCATCCCCACCAGATAGAGCCGGGGAAAGACGAGGCGAATGGCCGCGAGAAAGGTGAACATAGCGGTCAGGCTCCCAAAGAGGGGCACGATCAGGGCGGCGATCAACTTGCCCATGTAGAGTTCGCGATCCGAGACGGGCATAGCCAGGAGCGACTCGAGACTGTTGCGTTCGCGTTCGCCGACAAAGGACTCGATGGCCGTAATGAGGGCAAAACTGGCGGGAACAAACCCGACGAGCAGGCCAACAAAAGGGATCAGGCGAGCAATATTTCCTTCGCCCTCAACAAAGCCGAGGGCCAGATTCACCCCGGCCAGCAGCCCCAGTGGAAACCCAAAGATCAAGGTGAAGAGCGGAATAAGCACGCGCCAGTCGGTGATGACCTCGTTTAGTTCACGTCGGGCAATGAGCCAGACTGCCGATTGTGTCCACCTGGCTTGATGCGCCTTGCGCTTTGATCTGCGTTTGCCCCACCAGGCTGGCATGGGTACACTCCAGCGTACCTGGCCCTGGAGATGCTCACGCGAGAGGAGTTCTTCGCGACTGAAGGTACGCATACCGATACGAATCAAAAGTGCACCGAGCACAACCAGGGCGGCCGCAACCAGCCACAACGCAGTCCACCGACCGTTGATGATCAGAAAGGCAGCGATCTGCATAATCCCCACCATTGGGATGAGGATAAAACTCGACATCAAGTTGGCCGCACGCACGGTCGTGATGTGTGACGAAATCACGACGGCACCGGTCACCATCACCACGGCCATACAGGTAATCAGGAGCAACAGCAAAACCAGGCGCGACAGATCCATCGAGCCATAATAGAGCTCGGGGCGGAAGCCAAGCAAGAGGCCAACAAAAATCAGCATCGCGACCAAACTCGAAAGCAGCGGCGTCAAGAGTGACGAACCGAGCTTACCCAGATAGAGTTCATTGTCCGAGAGAGGCATCGCGAGCAGTGACTCGAGCGTATTGCGTTCACGTTCGCCGACAAAGGACTCGAGCGCCGTAATTAACGAAAAGCTCGCAGGGACAAACCCGACCAGCAGGGCGCCAAAGGGCACGAGGCGTTCAGCGAGATCGGGATCGTCAACAAAACGGATCACCTGCGACGAGGCTGCGACGAGCAACTGGGGCAAAATCAGGGTCAAGAGCAGCATCGGTAAGACAACGCGCCAATCGCCCAGGGTTTCGCGCACTTCACGTCGCGTAATAGCGAGCATATGGTTGGTCTTCATAGTTGTGCCGAGTCAAGCTCTGGATTCAAGTTGGGCATGCCCGCTGCGTTCGCTACGGGTGTGGTGCGGCCAAACGAAGAATCATCGGCGACGATACGCAAATAGACATCCTCAAGGCTACGGGGCACTTCAGCAAGCGCCACGACGGGCATCCCGCGGGCAGTCAGGCGGCTCAAGATGACCGGATTGACCTGGTTGGGCGCGGCGGCACGGAAGCGCAGACGTGTTTCGTTGGTGGCTTCAACCGTGACGAGATCGGTAAGCAGCGGTTCGGCCTGGGCACCTGTGCAGGGCGCAGCAAGCACCAGTTCAAAGAGCGGCTCGCCGAGCAACTGGCGGCTCAGCTCGGCAAAGGTACCGAGCGCAATGATCTGCCCGCCGCGAATGATTGCAATGCGGTCAGCCAGCGTTTCGGCCTCGGCCAGATTGTGGGTCGTCAACAGGATCGAGCGGTCAGCCTGGCGCAACTCACCGATGGCATCGCGCACGGTGCGGGCGCTCTGCGGATCCATGGCGGTCGTTGGTTCATCGAGAAAGAGCACCGGCGGATCGTGGATCAAGGCACGGACGAGGGCAATCTTCTGCTTCATACCTTTGGAATAGCCGTCGAGACGCCGGTGGCGGGCTTCCCATAGGCCAAACTGTTGCAATAGGCGATTGGCGCGCGCACTGCGTTGACCTGGATCAAGCCCGAGTAAGCCGCCAAAAAAATCGAGATACTCGAGGGCTGCCATGCGCCCATAGAGCCCCGGATATTCGGTGAGAAGGCCGACTTTGCCACGCACCTTTTGCGCCTGTTCGACGACATCAAGACCGCAGATCCGGGCGTACCCGCCCGACGGGCGCAGGATGGCCCCGAGCATACGTACGGTCGTGGTCTTGCCGGCCCCATTTGGTCCGAGCAGGGCAAGCAGTTCACCAGGATGCACCTCAAGATCAATGCTACGTACCGCGTGGAAGCCGCCAAACTGCTTGCTTAGTTGATAGGCCTCAATCATGATCAAACTCCCGAGTTGTTGAGGTGGACGATCGCAATGTTTTCCCTTGCATCATTGTACCCTGTTTCATCGTAGGTGAAGGATAAGGAATGGTATAATACATTCCCAGGTGTGCAACAGGATGGCATGGTTGCACAGAAGCTTGCCGCGTATGCGAATACCCTCAGGTGGACGATTATGACCCCGTATAGTGCCTGGTTTGCTGCCCAGGATGACCCGGATGAGCGTTATCCCCTGACCGAAGTTGTCTACTATTCACGTTCGGGTGGGTTGCTTGAAGTGCGCCATGATCTCGATGCCTTGCGCCAGCGGAGTGCCGACGAGTGGCGGCGCCTCTTTGAGGGGCGCTGGATGCGGACGACGTGGCCGTTTGGCTCTGGGGTGTGGGGCAAAAAGGAGTGGGTTTGCCCAACTGTTGACGATGAAAATATCGTGAGCATGTTTGAGGGTGGCACAAACCTCTTCTGGGCTGAGCGTTTCGGGCGCGAGATCGGGGTCGAAAATCTCTGGATCAAGATGTGTGGCAATAGCCATACCGGCAGTTTCAAAGATCTCGGGATGACCGTACTTGTCAGCGTGGTGCGCCAGATGATGAGTGAAGGCAAACCGATTCGTGCGATTGCCTGTGCTTCCACCGGCGACACCTCGGCGGCGCTTGCGGCCTATGGGGCGGCAGCGGGCATTCCGACGATCGTCTTCTTGCCCAAGGGCAAAGTCAGTGTGGCGCAACTGGTGCAACCGATTGCCCACGGTGCGACAGTGCTTTCGCTGGATACCGATTTTGATGGCTGTATGCGCCTTGTGCGCGAGGTGACAGCCGATCCGAATAGTGGCATTTATCTGGCTAACTCACTCAACTCGTTGCGCGTGGAAGGGCAGAAGACGGTTGGGATCGAAATTGTGCAGCAGTTTGATTGGCAGGTGCCGGACTGGATTGTCATTCCTGGGGGCAATCTTGGCAATACCTTTGCCCTCGGCAAGGGCCTGTTGCTGATGTATGAGTTGGGTTTGATCACCAGATTGCCGCGCATTGTCTGCGCCCAGGCCGAGCATGCCAATCCACTCTATCGGGCCTTCTGCAATGATTGGCGCTATGAGCCGATCACCGCGCGCCCTACGGCTGCTTCGGCAATTCAGATCGGCGACCCGATCAGTATTAACCGAGCGATTACGATGCTCCAACGCTTCAATGGCATTGTCGAGCAGGCGAGCGAGCAAGAATTGGCTGATGCAGCGGCACGGGCTGACCGCACCGGGGCGTATGCGTGCCCGCATACAGGGGTTGCGCTTGCGGCAACAATCAAGCTCATTGATCGGGGCATTATCCACCCCGCCGATCAGGTCGTGGTCGTCTCAACGGCGCACGGTCTGAAGTTTAGCCGTTTCAAGGTGGATTATCACGAACACACCCTGCGTGATGTTGTCGGTCAGTATGCGAATCCGCCCATTGAGTTGCCGGCCGAGCTTGATGCCGTGCGTCGTGTGCTCGATGAGCGCATGAACGCACTGCCGCTCAATTGAGGCGCCATGGTTCTCACCGGCTATGTCCGTTGTGTCCAGGGGGATCTGTGGCCGCACCAGATTATTGATCACGCGACTGCGGCCAGTGGCGATCCGGCCTTGCTTGCCGCGCAGTGTCTCGCTGCGGTCGATCCTGCGCTGACGGAACGCGTGGTTGAGGGTGATGTGCTGGTGGTTGCGGGCATGGTGAAAGCCGGGCAAGGTCACGAGATGGCGGTCATTGCTCTGCAGTCTGTCGGGTTTGCCGCAGTGATCTGTGCCGCAGTTGACCCTGAGGTTGTTGCGATGGCGCACACCTATGGGCTCCCCATCCTTGCCCTTGCTGAGGCAAGCACGAGGCTGACCGAAGCGCATCTTGTTCGTCTTGATCTAGAACGCGGCTCGCTGGCGTGCGCTGACACCACCTGGTCTTATGAACCGCTTGAGCGGGCGACGCTTGATGCCGTGCGCCGAACACAGCTACTGGCTCGTATGCGCCGTGTCGTTGAAGACGAAGGGTATGCCGAATAGGAGATGACGCGCATGCGTTCCAAAGAGTTTCGGTCACTGGTGACAAGCCTTGCACGAGCAGGTGAGGAACAAGAGCCGCGCTGTCCTCATACGACCATGTGTGGTGGCTGTGCCTTCCAGGATCGTCGGTATAGCGACCAGGTGGCGGCCAAAGCCGAGGCGTTGAACAGGCTCTTTGCATCGACAGAACAACTCGCCCCTTGCTTGCCTGCGCAACCACTTGAGGTTGTGGCGTCACCTGACCCATATGCGTACCGTACACGGATGGATTATGTTGCCACCAAAGGACGCTTTGGCCTGCGTGCGCGTGGCAAATTTAACTATATTGTGGAACTTGAGACATGTCACTTGATTCCTCCTGCCGCTTTTGCTGCGGCCAAAGCGATCTGGAACAGTGCGACCGAACTGGGCTTGCCCGACTACAATCTGCGTACGCACGAGGGTTTTTTGCGTTACGTTGTTGTTCGGCGTAGCCCCACTGATGCCCTGTTGCTCGCCGTCGTGACGGCTGAAGGGGCACAGTACGAACCAGCAATGCACGCGCTAGCCCAGGTTGCGCTGGCGCAACCTGGGGTGGTTGGCTTTCACTGGTTGCTCAATGCGAGTCGTACCGATCTTTCGTTTGGTACACCGGTACGTAACTGGGGCAACGCGACCCTCTTGATGCGTGCCGGAGCGACGGAACTGGCGATTGGCCCGAATACTTTTTTTCAAAACAATGTCCATTTGCTCGAACGGCTGCTTGATGATGTGCGTGACGCCGTCATCGCTGCTTCTGTCCCTGGGCAAGCTCTGCCCACGGTTGGCGATCTCTATGGTGGGGTTGGGACACTTGCTTTGCACCTGGCCCCTCACGCGGCCACCGTGATGTGTGTCGAGGCGGTCGAAGAGAGTGCGGTGCTGGCGGCACGCAATGCCGAAGCACACGGCGTCACGAATGTGCAGGCTTTTGCTCAGGAGGTTTTACCCTTTTTGCAATCATCAGCGGCGTCGCAGCTCGACCTTGTTGTCGCCGACCCGCCGCGTACGGGCCTGGGGCCCGAGGTGTGTGCTGAACTCTTGCGCCTGGCCCCGGCACGGATCGTGTATGTCTCTTGTAATCCGCTGACCCAGATCGAGGATTTGCAGTTGCTCACACGCCGCTATCGGGTGGAACAACTGCAGGGCTACGATATGTTTCCCCATACCCCGCATGTTGAAACCATGGCCATCCTCGATTTATCTGCTTGACACCGAACTTGTGTTCTGATATCATATGTCCATCATCTTCTAAGAACTTTTGTTCTTGTTCAAACACCACGAAATTGTCTGTCAACCAAGTTTGCTGATACGCTTCTGGAGTGCCGGCTTTAGCCGGCTGAAGTCGACACTCCCTTCGACAGCAGAGCAGAAAACGTACGTTACAGACGACTACGTGTGGTATGAGGAAAGCGGGGGGCATCTATGGCAGCAACACGCGAACAGATCGGCCGCAACAATTCTACCGCCGTCAGACGTTTGCCAGGCAGCATCAACGTTGTTGCCTACCTTGTCACCCTCCTGCTGGTCGCGATGGCAAGTTACGTCGTCATTGATGCGGCCGTTGGGTGGACAAAAGAGCGTCTTGATGATGTGCGTTATGGTCGTCCTCGTACCACCCATATTGAAGGTTTTGTTGGGCATCCGGCGGAAGAGGCCGGTCGCGCAACCCGATTCATCGGGTTGAATCTCGACCGTCAGGTTGTTATTCTCGCTTTACCGGGAGGAGATGCGACTCATGTGCAGAGTTTACCTGGCCCGTATCTCTTTGGGGCACGCGAAGATTTGACGCCTGTGATATTATCCCTATATGACATTGATCGTGATGGTCGCCTTGACCTCCTCGCCACGGTACGGAATGAGCAGATGATCTACCTCAATCGTGCCGAGGGTTTCCGCCTCCCAACACTAGAAGAGCAGCAACAAATGATGCAGGAGCAGGGGCTGTGAACAGGTTTGACGAAGATTCAGTCAGACGTCGCAGTACATCCAGGGGAGCGCCAGCTGCTTCGCGGCCGGTGCCACGAATGCGTCGTTCTTCGCTTGACTGGCTAAAGGGCGATGATCTGCCGCTACCCACACGTGCCCGTCCTGCCCCACTTGACGAACTGCCTGGCGACAATGAAGCGTATGCGGTGGCAAGCGAACCACTGCAGCGTTCAGAGCAGCGTTTTGATGAGCTTACCGAAGAGGCGATCCGCTTTGAACATCAGACGGCTCGCACCAATTTTCGCACAGGGATGCATCTTGCGTCACTGCCTTCCGCTCCATCAATCAGTGGTTTCAAGCAGTGGCTCATCCTTGGGGGTGTGGCCCTGCTCAGCCTGCTGGTGCTGGTGCTAATGCGTCCTGATGGTAACGGTGGTTTAATCAGCAATTGGAGCACACAAGTATTTTCTGAGGGGCAGCCGCAGGTTACCAATAGCCTGAGTGCCGTGTTTCTGAGTGATGCCCGTCCTCCGGGTGATTATAGCTTGCGTGCCGCGCCGAGCCTAACACCACAGCAGATTGATGCGATCCTGGCCTCGTACGGTTCACCAGCCACCGGCACGGGTGACGTATGGTTTGATCTGGGGCAGCAGCGTGGCATTGATCCGGCTTTTGCAGTTGCCTTTTTCATTCACGAGAGCGGTGCTGGTACCGCTCAGGGTTGGGCCGGGCTCAAGCCTGATGGCTCAACGACGCATAATGTTGGCAATATTATCTGTGCCGGGTATGCAACCTGTTATGGTCGATTTCGTGATTATCCTTCGTGGAACGAGGGCATTGCCGATTGGTACCGTCTGATCGATGTTGAGTATCTGCAGGGGCGCGGGCATCAAACGGTCGCCGATATCATTCCTGTCTATGCACCTTCCTTTGAAAATGATGTCAACGGCTATGTCAACGTCGTCCAGAATCTCGTTGATCGCTGGCGTACCCAGGGGGTACAGTAGTTATGGGTGCCCCCTATGCTCAGAGCAGGCGCCGCCCGTTGATCTTCTTGGTTGTGGTCTCGCTTGGCATCCTGGCCTTGTGGTTGCGCGCTCACGACGAGCCAGTGCAGTATACGCGCTGGCAAGGCCTTGCCCCGGCGGTCATGACGAATGCGCTGGTCTCGGCCAACGACAATAGCCTACGCGCCGTCGCTGAACCTCAACAGGGGCGTGGTCAACCAGATGCGCAGCGTCCTTATGGCAACCCGCTGCGGGCAACCAGTACAGTGATGACGCAGGGGTATGGCGTTGGCACGCATGCCCCGGCGAATGTCTGGGGGGCGATTGATCTGGCGATCGACAGCACCGGTAATGGCATGGCTGATCCCCAGGGTAGTTGGAACCATCCGATTTATGCAACCCACGACGGGGCTATCACCGTCACGCCAAATAGTCATCCCGCTGGCAATCATGTCTGGATCGTCAACGATGCGTATCGTACGGGGTATGCTCATCTGGCTACTTTTACGGTAAGCAACGGGCAGGTTGTTGCCCGTGGCGATCTTATTGGCACGATGGGATCATCTGGGATGTCGTCGGGTCCGCACCTTGATTATCAGGTCTGGGAAAAGGTCAATGGTGCGTGGGTCAATCGCAATCCCCTCGATTTCAGCCCGTTCGAGTTGGTTCCTTGAGTAGTCTGTCAACGTACGTTTCCCGGTAGCGCCGCCGACCACGAATGCTGATCACGAATAAACGAAGATGAGCTACGCTCTGCGTTTCTTGGTGGCCCCGATGCATGGACGACTGGGGACGTCTCGCAACGCCCATCGTCCGCCGTTGGCTAAGCTTGTCGAAGCCAACGCCCGAGAGCAGAAAACTTTTGTTACCTACTACTGAGCAGATCACAAGCGTACTAATGTGTTTATACTTACTGTCTGCCGGCACGCCAGGCATCGGCAGCGTGACGACCACGCGGGTCGATCTGCGTACTCTGCTCGAAATGGAGGCGCGCCTGCTCGGGCGCGTCAATAGCGTTGAGCAGCGTCCCAAGATAGAAATGGATGTCGGCACGTTGCGGGGCAGGGCATGCTGGGAGCAAGGGTTCAATCAAAGTGAGCATGTGTCTGGCCTCGTGGCTGCGCTGCTGATTGAGCAAGAGAGCGATCAGCGCACAGCGCAAAGCGGCTTCATCGGGAGGCGCTGGATGCACGGCCAGCCCTGAGCGCAAGAGCATTTCGATGGACGCGACGGGTTTGCCCAGTTGTTCCTCGATGCCGGCGAGTTGCAGGTAGGCACTTGCCGAACGTGGATCAAGCTCAAGGGCCTGGGTTGCGGCTTGGCGTGCTTCGTGGAAGAGCCCAACATCGAGCAGGGCGGCACTCAGCGTTGCGTGCAACTCGGGATGTGCAGGAAAGAGCGCAATCGCCCGCTGAAAGGCCATGATCGCGGCTTCGCTCTGGCCCCGTGCCAACAAGGTAGCTCCTTGCAAGGCATACGCATCGGCCGAGTATGGATAGAGGCACAGCAGCCATGTGAGCACCTGTTCAGCGCGTGCATAACTGGCTGTCATGACAGCTTGGCGTGCTATCCCCAGGAGACTGAGGCGGAGTGCAAGGTAGAGCATGAGGGCAAGGCCGATCAAGGCAGTGAGCAGGCTACCGCCAAGCAGGACGTGGAAAAGCAGCACCACGAGCAAGAGCACCGCTTCGGGCACAAGCAAGAGTTGCTTGCCAAGCCAGTTGAAGGGGTGCCCGGTGGTGAGTGTGGGCCACGATTTGCGAGCCTGTGATGACATTGATGAAAACTCCTTTGCGTGGGGCTTTGTAGACAGTATAGAAGACTCCTGTGACATGTACCGTCACTCTTGCCATTTCAGATGGCAGCTTTTGGATTGTAGATGGCCGGGTATGACGTTCCAATGCGTGCTGGCAGCACGATCCGATGCAGAGTACTCAATTCTCATAGAATGCTTTCCTTTAGGCGCGGAAACCCAGGACGTTTACGCCTGGGAGGAGCGCCCTGCTTTCGCCCGCTTTCGCGTACGCTTGCACAGGCGTTCGGAATGATGAGCCTCGACCGCGTGAGCCTGAACACCCTCACGGGGCGGGTCATGGGCCAACTGGTGCTGGGCGAGTTTCAGCGCCGCCATCTCTACGACACGAGTTGGAAGATCGGCGGAGCGGAACTGGTGCAGCGTGATGGGCAGTTCTTCCTGCACATCACGCAGACCAAGCTCAACCCCACGCCCGACGAGCCAACCGGCTTCCTGGGGGTCGATTTCGGCATCGTCAACCTTGCCGTCGATAGTGATGGTGAGACCTATAGCGGCGAGGATGTGAAGCGGATTCGTGAACGGCGTTTCCGCCATCGTCAGCGACTTCAGAAAGCAAACACGCGCCGCGCCCGCTGGCGGTTACGGAAGAACGCCCGTCGTGAGACGCGCTTCCAGCGGGATGTCAATCACTGCATCAGCAAGAAGTTGGTCGCGAAAGCGAAGACGGAACGGAAGGCACTGGCGCTTGAGGAGTTGAGCCATATCCGCAAGCGCACAGATCACGGTTGTCGACGTTCGCAGCGTCGTCTTCGTACGAGTTGGGCTTTTCGGCAGTTGCGGAGCTTTGTCACCTACAAGGCGCAGCAAGCGGGCGTGTTGGTGATTGCGGTAGACCCGCGCAACACCAGCCGCACCTGCGCGGTGTGTGGTCACTGTGAAAAGGTGCAACAAGCGTGAGGGTTGCAGCGTCAAAGGGTTAGAAGCGGCAGATTGACCGCCCTGTGATCTGAGAAGGAGCAACCCATGCAAGCGCGCCTTACCCGTAGCACCAGCGAATCGATGGTGGCGGGGGTCTGCGGTGGTCTCGCCGAATACTTTGCTATTGACCCGGTGATCGTCCGGTTACTTTTTGTGGTCGTGACGCTGACGAGTGGCTTTGGCCTCCCGATCTATCTTGTCCTCTGGATGATTATGCCCAGGGGCGCAGCGGCCACGGTCGCAGAGAAGCAGCATCAGGCTTCATCAACCTATGGCTACCTTGATGAGCAGCAACAGGTTCAAGGCGCTCTAGCGCGTGAGGTACTGGTTGGGCAACGTCAAGAGGGAGCGCGGACGCGGCTCGGGGGTGATGCCAATTTTGCGGCTGCACCTGATGCGCCGGTCTACCGTTTTGACCCATACACAGGCCAGATGCTTGATCCTAATGCCCCGGTCGGTGCCGATCCTGCCCGGCCCTATGGTGCCGATCTCGTGCTCGAGGGGGGGCCACGGCGCAAACGTAGCTGGCGTTTGCTCGGGATCATTTTGCTGGGCATTGGGAGCTTGATCTTCCTTGAGCAACTCGGGATCAACATGTCCTTGATCTTCCCAGTATTGTTGATCATCGCGGGGGGCATGCTCCTCTTGCGCAAACGCTAAGTAGAACGTGGCCCGACGACGACCCAAAGAACCGGCTAGCTGCGCTAGCCGGTTCTTTGGGTCGTCGTCGCGTAGCGGCATTACCTCACTTGATGGGCAGGCCGAGCAGGTTGTTGCTCGAGGCGCGTAATGAGGCGGTCGAGTTCAGCGAGGGTATGGGCCAGCCCGGCCGGAGCGCTATGGAGTGACCCATCGGCGGCGAGGGCGGCGTGGACATTGCGCACATCATTGCCCACTGAGGCAAGATTGCGCAGATCGTGGGTAATGCGTTTATTGCTGATCTGCACCCCGTGGCGTCCCATCATGGCCTTGTAGTAGGTGTAGTGCTCGTTGAGGTGGCGTGCGACGGTTTCATAGCCGTGTTGCGCAATCTTCAGGCGGGTATGATAGCGCATCGTGCTATCGCCAAACATCACATGGTCATCACGGGTCGGCTCGATCAGCACAATATCCACTTCAGGATGGCGACGGCGCACCTGCTTCATATGGTAGTGGAGACCAGCGTGGATGAAAGTACGGAAGACCTGGCTCCCCACACGGTGAATACCCTCATCATTGAGCCCGGCACCGGGTTTATGGTTGTGGTTATCAAACGGCACCATTGGGTTGATACAAACGATCAACTCGGCACCTGACTCGATGGCGACATCAAGGCTCGCAGTACCACGAATACCCCCGTCAATATAGTAGTGATTATTGATCAAGACAGGGCGATAGAAGAGGGGAATGGCAGCGGAAGCACAAACCGCCTGCGAAATCGGGACATCCTGCAGGGGTGGTTTGCCAAAGACCGCACGTTCACCGGTATCGAGATCGGTCGCCACAATCGCGAGTTGATGGGGGAGATCGGCAAAGCGATTGCTTCGGCCTGGTTGGGAAAGAGCGGAACGCAGATACTCTTCGAGCATATGCGTATCATAGAGCCCGGTTGGCAAGCCAGAGGCGAGATACTCAACCGTATCGAGCAGCGTAAAGGTCTCACCTTCAGCCAGCATACGGCGGAGCATCGTACCGATAGCCCCGGGCAACCGTTGGATGCGCTTGAACATCCCCGGCACATCGAGTGAAAAGAGATGCTGCGGTGCGAGCTGATCAATGCCAAGCAGCGAACTATTGAGGACAGAGAGAAGGGTGCGTGGGGAGATATTATTCGCGAGGCAAGACGCAATCAGCCCACCGGCACTGGTACCAACATAGATATCGAACTCATTCACCGACACTTGATCAAGGAGCTGATCAATTGCGCACATCGCACCGATTTCGTACGCTGCCCCGGCGACTCCACCACCCGCCAGCACAAGGGCGGTCTTGCTGCGTTGCATAGATGCCCCATCTAGGAATGTAGGTACGGTTCTGGGCCGCACCAGGCGATGACCCAAACGACTTAGACCTCGTGCTCGCGTTGATTTGCTAACTGCTCAATAATCAGAGAGAGCGCATCAACCTGTTCGTGTAAGCGAGCCACGTCATTGCGGCTCGGCATGGCATCAATGGAATTTTCGGCAGGTTGATTGAAATGACTTCCGGTCAACAAATGTCGCCAGCGCTGACTTTCTTCAGCGGTCAACGCCCCTGTCACCACCAGATAATCAATCCGACGTTCAATTTCGCCATCAAGAACTTCGGCCCCGCCGAGCGACGTTGCGAGTGAACGTCGCAAACTAGAGATCGTATCGCCGCCAACCTGGATCAACCCGGTTAAGAGTTGGGTGGGCAACTGCGTGCCATTGCGCCCACGCGACTGAAGCACCACTTGGGCCAGAATGACCGAAGTAATATCTTCGCCCGTCTCATTATCAAGTACCCGGACAGGCTCGCCCTCTTGCACCAACTTGGCAATGCCATCAAGCGTAATGTATTGCTTGCGGTTGGTATGGTAAAGCTTGCGATTCGCGTATTTCTTTATCACATTCATAGCACTCGGATCTCTTTCAGCGCGGTACATCTATTATAACACGCTGTGTCAATTCGTGTGCTTCCGCGTTGACGAGACAGATGAGCGCAGCAAGTCGAACGGGATCGACCTGCTGCGCTCATCTGCGCAGGGGGAATGACAGGACTATTCGTCAGCTTTACCATCGGCAGCCTTGCCTGCACGAGGCTTGCTGGCTGTCGGGGTAGGATCTGCACGGCGGAGTTCCTCGACGCGGGCAGCGAGCTGGGCGATCTTGGCGCTCAGTTCGTCAATATCGCGCTTGGAAGGGATGTTCATCCGGTTCAGCATCTGCTCGAGGCCCGTCTCTACCTGGGTGGACAGGTTCTGCACGCTGTTTTCGACCTGCACGGTTGGTGTTTGCGCGACCTGACGGAATTTACCGACCGTCTCTTCGATTAGATGCTGCGCATCCTTCTGCGCGATCTCACCCCGCTCCACCAGGCGGTTCAGGAAATGCTCGGCTTCATCACGTGTCAGGGCAAACGCCCCAAAGCCCGCCAGGATCATGCGGCGAACAACGTCAAAGATTGGCACCATCTGCTTTTCAGCTTCGGGCTGCTCTTCGATTTCGCGAACGTTAACCTCGACCTCATCAGGTGTTACGGCCATGATTTTCCTCCCAATCTTGTGTGTCTATAAACAAGCCCTGCAACCTGTTGTGTGATATCATACCACACTCATTTTTCGTTTGCAGGCTCTAACGCACTGCGTTATAAACAGAGTATAACACGCTGCGTCATGAGAGTCAAGCCTGAAAAAGATGGAGACCGATATCTTCACGGTAGGTGCGTCCCGGAAAGGTGATGCGTTCGGCGTTGAGCAAGGCACGTCCACGGGCACCAGCCAGGGTGGCCCCCATCGCGACGACGGTAAGAACATGCCCCCCGGTGATCGTTGGCCGTCCGCTCAAACCAGGATTATTGCCAGTGAATAAGGTTGCGAGGCCGCGGTGGGGCTGAGCGGGGGCATGCTGCAGCCCGGCGGGGTGGCGGGTCTGGTCATGAAAGACGAGGATGCCTTCATCAAGCTCGCTCAACCCGGCGATAGGTGCGCCGGCTGGGTAATGATGAGGGTAGCCCATGGTCACAAGGGCGAGGGCGACACTTGCTTCGTCTTTCCAGCGGAGCGGGGCGATTTGGTCGAGGCGACGGGCAATGGTTGCCTCGATCAGTGGTTCGAGATCGTCATCGAGGCGTGGCAAAACGGTCTGGGCTTCCATATCACGCAGGCTGCAGCGAAGACCGGTGATGATCGGTCCCTTCTGGGTAATGATCCCATCGATGCCGAGAAAGCCCCAGTAAGGGATCTGGTCGAGGGTGAGGGCGGCAACCAAAGGTTGCATGATGCGGGTATGGAGGAAGTGGCCGAGTTTCTGGGCATAGGTGGAATTGCCGGTTGCGGCCCCCATCCCCGGGGCATGTGGGCTTGCTGGTTCTGGCCCAAGGCGATCATAGGTATGGACGGGCAAGAGGGGCACGGCGGTGCTGCCGTCGGTGAGTACCGTAAAGCTAAAGGTTGGCCCAGGCAGATAGTTTTCAATCACGACCCCGGCCTCTGGTCCGGCGACCGAGCGATTGGCATAACTTGCCCTCAGGCCTTCGAGCGCCGCGTAGCGTTCGGTGTAGATGCCAGCGCCATCTTCGAGTTGATCCGCTCTGATCATAACCGGCAGGGCGTGGGCGGCCAGATATTTTTCGGCCGTTGCCAGATCCTCACAGACGCGCCCAGGGGCGAGCGGCAGCCCGTGGCGTTCGAGAAAAGCACGGGCAGAGCAACGGCTTGTTTCGAGACGGGTTGCCCGTAGTGCCGGACCACACACCCCGATATGCATCGCGACAACCTCATCAACCAACCCGGCTGCGAGGGCCGTCGTATCGGCTGGCACGATGAGGTCGATCTGTTCGCTAAAAGCCCAGCGGGCGATCGCGACGGCATTGGTAGCATCAAGCTCGACCACAGGCGCGAGCAACGAGGCACCACCATTCCCTGGCGCAACCAAGACGTCGGCGCTGGTATGGTGAAAGAGCTTCCAGACCAGCGCATGGGCGCGCCCATCGGAGCCAAGTACCAGGATCTTCACTATTGCACCAGCCGTGTACGAGCCGCCGTGATGATATTTTTGATCAACATACTGTTGGTCACAGGGCCGGTGCCACCGGGTACGGGTGTAATCGCGCGTGCGCGTTCAGCGACACCGGCAAAATCAACATCGCCAATCAACTGACCCTCTGCATCAACATTCGTACCAAAGTCAACGACAACGGTACCGGGGCTGATCATCTCGGCGGTGATCAACCGGGGCCGGCCTACGGCAACACAGACGATCTCGCAGGTACGCAAGACCTCCCCAAGATTGGCGGTACGGGAATGGCAGATGGTAACAGTGGCATCAGCGGTGGTCAACAACTGGGCCATCGGTCGCCCAACCACAGGGCTGCGTCCAACCACGGCAGCGCGTTTGCCACGTAGTTCAATGCCATTGCGCCGTAGCAACTCCATGCCCCCGGCGGGGGTATTGGGCACAATGCCGGGGCGACCCTGGGCGAGCAGACCGGCATTGATCGGATGGACGCCGTCCACATCTTTGCGATAATCAAGGGCCAGGATTGCGCTAGTGGTATCAAGATGGAGCGGGAGCGGCATCTGGATCATGATGCCGTCCACTTCATCGGCACTATTTAGGGCCGCAATAACCCGGAGGAGATCGTCCTGCGCAGCGTCGGCGGCGAGTTGTTCGAGGCGGAACGAAGCGCCCAGGGTATGACAGAGTTTGCTAATCGTACGGACATACCGTGATGAGGCAGGATCATTGCCGACCTGAATGACGGCCATCCCAGCGGGGCGTCCGAGGCGCTCTTGGAGTGCGGCCAGTTCCAGTTCTGCCTCCTGGCGCAATTCCTGGGCCAGGCTGCGTCCATCTAGAATGATGGGTGTCATGCCGTATCCTTATCCGTTGATGCGATCGCGAACAATTGCGACAATCTCCTCGGTCTTTTCATTGAGGTTCGCCACAAGGTCTTCAATGCTTGCCCGTGTTTCGCGCACATACTGCTGGTCGTCGAGCCCCGCAAGGTTAATCTCGACATTGAGGATCGCGCTCTGGATCGTCGCTTTGGTAATCAGGATGGCGACGCCGATATCGCTGACAATCAGGCGCCCAACCTGTGGAGCCAGGGTGGTACCGAGCGGGATGAGCGCTGCTGCAGCCTGGGCTGTGCGCAAAGGGATGTCGGCGGCCTGACGGGTGACTTGCTGGATGGCGGCTCGGCGCACCGCTGCGTCGGCCTCGGTGGTACGGGGCAAACGATAGGCCGCCGAGAGGCGTTCAAAGACCTCGATATCCTGATCGGCAAGGTGTTGCAGTTCACGCCGCAGCGTCTCGGCCCGGTCGTGGATGCCGCGCAGGTCCTCTTCAAGCGCGCCGTACTGTGCTTTGCCAATGGTGAGGGCGCAGACCATGCTGATCAAGCCAGCGGCCATCGCCCCATTGAGCGCCGCAACGCTGCCCCCGCCCGGGGTTGGGGCGCGTGAGGCGAGGGTGTCAAGAAAAGTGCCAAGGGACTGGCTATCCAATGAAGCAGTCAATGTAGGCCTCCTGTCAAATAGACTCGTATGACCTGATACAATAGACGGATATCCTGAGGCCGCACACCAGATGCTGGTTGCTGCAGCCAGTTATGTTCGTGATGTGGAAGGTGATCACAGGCTGCGCTGCCGCGCCTCTGCACGTATTATAGCAGCCTGAAGGATCGACAAGTATGCTACACTTGCCAAGTAGCGATTGTTTTCTGGCCCAGAGGGAATGCATGCAAACACTAATTTTTACTGGACCCGTCGGAGTCACCGCACGCGCTGCGGCAGTCACGGCTGCAGCAGCGGCGCAGGCTGGCTCACGGGTGCTGCTTGCCAGCGTCGGCCCGGCACATCCAGTTGCCTCGCTGTTGGGGGTTGCTTCCGCTGTGGAACCACACCCAGTTGGCCCAAACCTTGATCTCTGGTGTATTGATCCGTTGGAAGATCTCAGCAAAGTCTGGGGGGCTATTCGTTCGGGGGGGAATCCGACGATCACCGGTGATGAACTCCCGGTTATTCCTGGGAGTGATCTCTTTCTCGCTGTCACCGGTCTCCAGAAGTACAAGAACAATTATGATCTGGTTTGTGCGGATGCTGGCCCCCCCGAGACGTTGCTGCGGTCGCTGGGGGCACCGGATACCTTTCGCTGGTTTGTACGCCTGTTGATCGGGCTGGATCGTGGGCCAGGTCGTTCGAGTGCATCGGTGGCGCGGGCGATCATTCCCACGGCGCTGTTGCCTATATCAACCGACTGGCTTGGGCGGATTCAGGATGCACGGGTACAACTCGAGCGCATGCGCGACGAGATGGTCAATGCTCAGGTCTCGCGGGTGCGCTATGTTTTGCCGCCTGATCGTTCAGGCTTGGCCGAGGCACGGCTCAATATTCCGGCGTTGCAACTCTTTGGGTTGGCGGTCGAGTCGCTGGTGGCTGCGCCGCTGATGCCGACTGGCGTGGCTGAACTGGAACCAATGGTGGCCGAACAGCAAGCGGTCATGGAAGAGGCCGGTACCATCTGGCAGGGCCGCCCGGTGTATGGCTTGCCGATCTTTGGAACTCCCGATAATCTTGGGGTCCTGATGACCCTTGGGAGTCATCTGTATAATGGTGACTCACCCTTGCCTGGTGCCCCTCCAGCGACCCCCATTCGTCTGATCGGGCTGCCTGATCCGCAGGTTGCGCTGGATCTCCCCGGTCTCCCCCGCGAACTGCTCGGGCTGACGTTGAGTGGTGATGAACTTATTATTCGTGCTGGGCCATATCGGCGCCACTTGCTGATGCCAGAAGGGTTGCGTGGCATTACCGCGATCCGGGCGTCGCGTCAGGGCGAAACCCTTATTATCCGTCCGCGCAAAGAAACCGGTACGTAAATTTCTCTATGCCTGGAGTCTATGATGGGGCGAAAAACGATTTCTCTACGTGGTCGGGTGGCCGTGATTACCGGCAGTACGCGCGGCATCGGGCGGGCAATGGCTGAATGTTTTGGCACGGCTGGTGCCCGGGTGGTGATCTCTTCTTCACGCCCCGAAGCGGTTGCGGCGACGGTCGAGCAGTTACGGGCCGAAGGAATTGATGCGACCGGGATGGCGTGCGATGTCGCCGATCGTAAACAGGTCGAGCAACTCTTTGTCCATGCGCTCTCGATGTATCGCCAGGTTGATATCTGGGTGAATAATGCGGCCATCTCGGGGCCATTTGGCCGCACGCTTGATGTGCCGCAAGCCGATTGGGAACGGGTCATTCAGGTGAATCTGATGGGTACCTATTATGGGTGTGTGACGGTGTTGCCGCATATGCTCGAACGCAACTATGGCAAGGTGATCAATGTCACCGGGGGTGGGTTCAGGCGAGCGCAGCGTTTTCTCGGTGCCTACAGTGTTTCCAAGGCCGGGGTGGTGCGCCTGACCGAAAGCATGGCCCGTGAGCATGCCAAGCAGTCGGGGCTCTCTTTTAATGTGCTGGCCCCCGGCATTGTGCCTACCGATATGACGAATGAGTGGGAAGCGCTTGGCGAGGCTGCCGAGGCCCTGCAGGCGTTTCCCCGGATCAAAGCGATCTTTGGCACGACCGCCGAAGAGACGGCGCTGCTTGCCCTCAAGATGGCCTCTTCGACGACGGACGGTGTTTCGGGCAAGGTCTTTGAGGTGATGCCGCGTCATCGTTCGCTCTGGCGCCTCTTGCAGGCCGCGCTCAAGCGACGCTGAGCTTAGGAAATAGGAAATAGCAAATAGGAAATAGGCGAGTGCATAGAGGTGCATCAGACCTTTGCGTCTCCGCGTCTTTGCGGCAAAGTACCCGTGTTCTTTGAGCAGAGCAAAGCGGGTTTGTTCTCTGTGTATAATAGTGCCAGCCTGATTGTTTCGGATGCAGCATTGATTGAGGAAGCGTTTATGACCCAGGAAGCCCAGGCGAGTGCCCCGCAACGTCCTACCGAGATGGCCAAAGCGTATGAACACCAGCAGGTCGAGCAACGACTCTATGCCTGGTGGGAGCAGGGCGGTTTTTTTGCGCCCCGTGATGATGCTCCCCGTCCGCCGTTTGTCATTGCGATACCGCCGCCCAATGTGACCGGTGAGTTGCACCTTGGTCACGCGATGTTTGTGACGATCGAGGATCTGATGATCCGCTGGCGGCGGATGCAAGGGCATCAGACGCTCTGGATTCCGGGGGTCGATCATGCCGGGATTGCGACGCAGAGTCAGGTTGAGAAATTGTTGCGGAGTGAGGGCACGTCGCGTCAGGAGGTTGGCCGCGAGGAGTTTCTGCGGCGTACCTGGGCGTGGAAGGCGCGCTATGGGGGCGAGATCAGTCAGCAACTACGACGCCTCGGCGCTTCCTGTGACTGGACGCGTGAACGCTTTACACTTGATGAAGGGCTTTCGTATGCGGTTCATACGGCCTTCAAGCGGCTCTATGACGATGGCCTGATCTACCGTGATACCTATCTGGTCAACTGGTCCCCTGCGTTGCAGACGGCGGTGAGCGATCTTGAGGTTGAGTACGAGCAGCGCAATGTCTCGATCTGGTATGTGCGCTATCCTGTGCTGTCGCCTGAGTGGTCGGCACCGCAGGGTGCCTGGGGCAGCGGCACCTGGGCCTCTGGTGCGGTCGAGTGGATTACGGTCGCGACGACGCGCCCCGAGACGATCCTCGGTGATACGGCGGTCGCGGTGGCCCCCGACGATGAGCGCTATGCGGCGCTGATCGGGCGCGAAGTGCTGCTGCCGGCGTTGGGCAGGACAATCCCGATCATTGCCGATCACTATGTGGATAAGGAGTTTGGCTCGGGGGCGGTGAAGATTACGCCGGCCCACGATAAGAATGACTATGAAGTGGGCAAGCGCCATCAGTTGCCGTTGATCAACATCATGAATAAAGATGCCACGATCAACGAAGCGGGTGGCCCCTATGCTGGCCTCGAGCGCTTTGCGGCACGCAAGGCGATGCTGGCCGATCTTGAGCGCGAGGGCTTGCTGGTCAAGACCGAGCCACATAGTATGAGTGTTGGCATTAGCCAGCGTGGTGGCGAAGTGATCGAGCCGCTGCTCAGCGAGCAGTGGTTCGTGCGTACCAAACCGCTTGCCGCGCTAGCTCTGGCGAGTGTGCGCGAAGGTCGGACGCGCATTATCCCCGACCGCTTTGAGAAGATCTATTTCAACTGGCTCGACAATATCGAGGATTGGTGCATCAGTCGCCAACTCTGGTGGGGGCATCGCATTCCGGTCTGGTATCTGCCCGATGGCAGCATCGTGGTGCCTGGGCCTGATGAAGCCCCGCCCGCTGATGGCATCCAAGATCCTGATGTGCTCGACACCTGGTTTAGCTCGGGGCTCTGGCCGTTTAGCACGCTTGGCTGGCCAGCGGCGACGGCTGATCTACAGCGCTTTTACCCGACCAGCGTGATGGAGACGGGCTATGACATTATCTTCTTCTGGGTGGCGCGGATGATGATGATGGGATGCTACCTGACGGGTCAGGAGCCATTCCATACGATCTATCTGCACGGCCTGGTGCGCGATGAGCATGGCCGCAAGATGTCGAAGAGCTTTGGCAACGCCGTTAATCCATTGGAGGTGATGGACACCCAGGGAACAGATGCGTTGCGGTTTACGCTCGCGACCAGTGGCACGCCGGGGCAGGATCTGAACCTGAACCCGCAGCGCATCGAGGCGGCGCGCAATTTTGCCAACAAGCTCTGGAATATTACGCGCTTTGTCTTGAGTCGTCTCGACATGGATCAGTTGCGTGGGCCTTTTGCCGAGGCTGATGGTGATCTTGCGCAGGTGATCGCGACGCTTCGCCCCCAGTTGACGCTCGCTGATCGCTGGATTCTTTCGGCATATGCGCGTCTGGTGGCCGAGGTGGATCGACTGCTTGAGGCGTACAGTCTTGGTGAAGCGGGGCGCCAGATTCAGGATTTCCTCTGGAGTGATTTTGCCGATTGGTATGTCGAGCTTGCCAAGGTTCAGCTAGATCACGATGCGGCGAGCAAGCAGACAACGAGCATTGTGCTTTATGGAATCCTCGAAGGTTCGCTGCGGCTGTTGCACCCGCTGATGCCGTTTGTCACCGAAGAGTTGTGGCACTATGTGACGAGCACGATGCCAACCCAAAGCCACTATACCGAGGTGCCACGTACGGTGATGCTGGCCGCGTATCCAATGCCGATGCCCGCGTTGCGTGACGAAACAGCCGAGCAGCAGTGGGCGCTGGTGCGTGAGTTGATTGTGGCGATCCGCAACGCTCGCAGCGAGTACAAAGTTGAAGCGGCAAAATGGGTAACGGCGATTATTGTTGGCGCTGCGCAGACCGAGGTATTGCGGGCCCAAGGGCCACTGATTGCGCGGCTCGGTCGGGTGCGTGCTGATGACCTGACGATTGTTGAGCGCCTCGACGTGAAGCCGCGTCAGGCGGCAACGATTGTGCTGGGGTCGGTGGAGTGTTACCTCCCGCTGGCTGGTATGATTGATCTCGACGCCGAGCGGTCCCGTCTCCAGAAGGAACTGGCTGCCGCCGAAGCGGATGTTGCGCGCCGCGAGGCCAAACTGGCGAACGAGGGCTTTGTTGCCCGCGCACCGGCTGCGATTGTCGAACGGGAACGTGAGGGGTTGGCGACGGCCCGGGTGACGCTGGCGACGCTGCAAGCCCGGCTCACCGATCTTTCGGCCTAAACCGGACGCTTAGACTAGGATTTAGGAGATAGAGAGCAGGAAATAGGTCAAGCGGATCAAGAGGCGAGACACCCCTCTGAACAGAGACCTCACAGGTCTTGATGACCTGTGAGGTCTGACGGTAGGGCGATTGCATCATACGAAACCGGATAAAGAATATGCTCTATTTGGCAGCATGTGCATGCAACCAGCGGCGCAAACGGCGACACCCCGCCAGGGCACCCGCAAGGGGTGCCCTGGCGGGGTGCATGCACAGAAGATGCAATCGCCCTAGGTCTGACGGGCGCTCAGTATGACGATACGGCATCTTCAGGTGTAATTGGTATGTATAGCTATGCTCACAGCGCTTATCACTGATCTCCTGGCTGGATCGCTCCAGACGGTGACGATGGAGCCGTCGGGAACGGTTCGGCTTGATGAGCCACCCGAGGGGGCAATCCTCTCGGGGGCTTTCAACCCATTGCACGCGGGACACGAGGGCATGGCGGTGGCGGCTACGCGGCTGACGGGCTTACCAGTCAGCTTTGAGCTTGCGGTCGTCAATGCCGACAAAGGCGCACTGGCGCTGAGCGAGATCGAACGGCGGGCAAGGCAATTTCTTGGGCGTTCCACCCTGGTCTTATCACGCTCGCCCCTCTTCACCGAAAAAGCGCGGCTCTACCCAGGGCGAACCTTCATTCTCGGTTACGATACCGCAGTGCGCCTGCTTGCGCCGCGGTACTATGGTGGCGACGAAGGCATGGCCAAGGCGTTGCGCACGGTGCGCGAGGCGGGATGCCACTTCCTGGTGGCCGGGCGGCTCAGCGCGGGCCGGTTTGCGACCCTGGATGATCTGCATCTGCCCGAAGAATGGGCGGATCTCTTCACCCAGATTCCTGAGGATCTCTTCCGGCTCGATATCTCGTCAACGGCCTTGCGGGGTGGTGGATAAAGCGATGGGCACAGCAGAGGGGAAGCCAGAAAAAACGTGATTCCAACTCGATTAACGCTGAATAATTTCATGTGCTATCGTGCAAATGGGGCGACGGCAGGCCCGCCTGCCCTCGATTTCGATGGTTTGCACGTCGTTTGCCTCACTGGTGAAAATGGGGCCGGTAAGTCAACGCTGCTCGACGCGATGACCTGGGCACTCTGGGGCACGGCGCGGATGCCCGATGATGATTTGATCGCCCAGGGCTGTAGCGAGATGAGTGTCGAACTCGAATTTCTGCTTGGCGAACAGCGCTATCGGGTGAGCCGTCGCCGCCAGCGCGGTGGCACCGGGAAGCGTGGCGGACAGACTGCGGGCAAAACGCAGCTTGACCTGCAGGTCGCTGGACCCCAGGGCTGGCGTCCTATCGCTGAGACGGCTGTGCGTGAGACCCAGGTGCTCATCGAGGGCTTGCTGCGGATGTCGTATCAGACGTTTATTAATGCCTCGTTTTTGTTGCAGGGCCGCGCTGATGAGTTTACCGCTCGTACCCCCGCCGAACGCAAGCAGGTGCTCGCCGAGATTCTCGATCTCGGCGAGTATGCGGTGCTTGAGGGTCGCGCCAAAGAGCGTGCGCGTGCGCTCGCTGATCAGTTGATGTCGCTCAGGGGCAGCATTGAACAGTTGAGCCTTGAGGCTGAACGAGCACCCTTTTGGCAACTTGAGGTCGACCATGCTGAACGCCGCGTGCAGGCTATCGAAGAACGGGTGCAACAGGTTGAGCTTGAGTATCAACGGGCAACCGAGCGTCGTCGTGTGCTTGAACAGCAGGCCGAACGCCGCAAAGAGGTGCTCCGTCGCCTCGAAGAGCTACGCGCTGCGCAGCACGAGCGCGAGACGACGCTGACCCGCTTGCATGCGGCTATTCAAAGCGCCGAGACGTTGCTTGCCCAGCGCGAAGCGATTCACGCTGGTCTGGCTGAACTTGCCGCCGCTCGTGATGAGGTCGAACGCCTTGATGGGCTCCGCGAGCAGTGGCAACAGTTGGAGGATCGGCGGAAAGAGTTGCAACAAGAGTTGCGTGAGGCCACCAATGTGTTGCGAAGTCGCGCCGAACGTGCTGCGGAACGACGCGATGGTTTGCGTCAGCGCGCCGCTCGCCAGCGTGAACTCGAAGCTGATCTCGCCCGCCTGACGCTTGAGTTTGACGCACTCGCCCCGCTCGAAGCAGCAAAGCAGGCCCGACTCGCCGAGCGCGAGACGGCCGATACCACGCTCCATCAGTTGCGCGAGTTGCAACTGCGTGCCAACGATCTGCAGAGTGCCTTTGTGCGCGAGACCGAGCGCCTCACCGGGCTACGTGATGAGCAGGCCCGCTTGGTGGCGCGCCTCGACAAGCAGTTGCGCGACGAAGCGCGCTGGCGCAACGATCTGGCCGCCGCCCAGGCGTCCGCCGCCCAGGTGGCAACGCTTGAGGCAACCCTGAGCCAGCTGCGCCAGGATGAACGAGCCGCCGCTGATCGTGCGAGTGAGCAGCGCGCCGAACGGACGCGCCTCAAAGCTGCCGCCGATAAGCTGAAAAAGACTCAGGAAATGTTACAGGACGGCACCGAGGTCTGCCCTGTCTGTCAGAGCAACCTGGGCACGGCGGGGCTTGCGCGGGTGCATACGCACTACGAGGATGAACTCAAGCTGTTGCGTGAGCAGTACGCGGCAGCAGGCCAGGCCGCAACCGCCGCCGATCACCAGATGCAAAAGCTGCGCGACGAAGTGGCCCGCCTTGAAGATCAATTGAATAAGCTGCGCACAACCGCAGCCCGCGCCGAGAGCCTAGCCCAGCAGGTGGCCCAGGCCGAGCGCTGGCACGAAGAGCGGGCCAGCCATCAGCAGATGTGCGCCGAATTGGAGGCCCAGTTGACGGCTGGCACCTATGCCTCGGCGATCCAACAGGAACGCAACGAAGTCGAACAAGCGCTACACGCGCTCGGCGATGCGGCCGCGATGACCGCGCAACGTCAGCAGCTAGCTAAAGAGTTGCAAGAGCTTGAACAACAACTTCAGGTTCGTAGTCGCCTACATGGGGAAATCAGCGCACGCTATACCAGCCTCGAAGAACTTGCCCGCGACCTCGCGAGCCTGCCCGACCTCGAAGCCGAGGCCGCTGAACTCGCCCGCCAGATCGAGCAAGGCGATTTTGCTCACGCGATACGCCTCGAAGGGCGCCAGATCATGAACGAGCGCGATGGCCTTGGCTATAGCCCCGAAGCCCATAACGACGCCCGCGAACAGAGCCGCGTCTTGCGCCATTGGGAGGAAGACGCCCGCCGCCTCGCCGTCGCCGAAGAATCGCTCGCCCGTGATACGATGCTCCGCCAGCAGACCGAAGAACTTCGTGCGCGTGATGCGAGCCACATCGAGCAACTGACTGGTGAGGATAGGCTGCTTGCCGAAGCGTTACGTGAACTGCCCATTGTCACGGCACGTGCTGTCGAATTGCAGACAAGCGTGACTAGCGCCCGTCGCGATCTGACGGTAGCCCAGCACGATCTGGGCGAAAAGCGGGGCTATCTCAAACAGGCCGAAGCCGCTGCCGCGCAACTGGTTCACCAACGCGCAACCGAGCAGGCCCTCGGCGAACGGCAGAGCCTCTTTGCCGAATTGGCCGAAGCCTTTGGCAAAAAAGGCATCCAGGCGATGCTGATCGAGACGGCGATCCCCCAAATTGAAGACGAAGCCAACCGCCTGCTCGCCCGGATGACCAACGGCCAGATGCACCTCAGCTTTGAGATGCAGCGGGACACCAAAAAGGGCGACACGGTTGAAACCCTGGAAATCAAGCTCGCCGACGCCCTCGGGACGCGGGTCTACGACGCCTTTAGCGGGGGCGAGGCTATGCGCGCCAACTTCGCGATCCGCATCGCCCTCTCGCGACTGCTGGCGCATCGGGCCGGCGCACGCCTCGAAACCCTGGTGATCGACGAAGGCTTTGGTACCCTCGATGCCGAAGGCCGCGAACGGATGGTTGAAGCCATCACAAGCGTCCAGGACGATTTCCGTCGCATTATCGTCATTACCCATATTGACGAATTAAAAGACCGCTTCCCTGCCCAGATCGAGATCACCAAAACTCCCGCCGGATCGTACTGGGAATTGCGTTAGCGAAAGAATTCCCCTTTAACCGTGCAATTGCGCAACTGAAGTGCGGTAAGTGCAACAAACCATGTTACAATTGGGGTACTTTGTGTCCTTTCGATGCGTGTTATCCTGCGGGAGTATTGGTATGGAAACTGTAGCCTTTGTGGTGCGCTATGTCTTTGTGGCGGCCCTCGCGGTGGAAGCTGTTTTAATTGGGCGTGCCTTGATCGGGCTGGCTCGAGAAAAAGCGCGGGCCGCCGTCGTCGTACCTACCACCGAGGAGTAGTCTGTGGCGTATCGGATTTTGCACGTTTCTGATCTCCATACCGGCCCGCCCTTCCGTCAGACTGTTGCCGATACGCTTGTTACGCAGGCGCACACGATCAAACCCGATCTTGTGGTTGTCTCGGGGGATTTTGTCCAACGAGCTGATTTTGTCGCTCAGTGGCGCGCTGCGTGTGCCCTGCGTGAGGCCTTGCCTCAACCGCAACTGGTGGTTCCTGGCAATCACGATGTGCCACTCTTTCATCTTCACCTGCGGCTCTTCAAGCCACTTGGGCGCTATCGCCGCTACGTGACCACAGAACTCAATCCAGTCTTTGAGCAGCCAGGTCTGGTAGTGGTGGGTGCCAATACGGCTCACGGGTTGACCAGTGATGGCGGACGGCTGGGTCGTACGCAGCGGGCCAACCTGCGGCGCATCCTGGCTCGCTATGGCCCCGAGGTCTATAAGATCGTCGTGTGGCACCATCCTGTGGCGAATCCACCAGGCGCACGCAAAAATCGGGTGATGCGCGGGGCTACCTCTGCAATGCAATTGCTTGATGAGCAGCGCGTCGATTTGTTGTTGACCGGGCACCTGCACGCTGGCTATATCGGTCATACCCGCACTATGATGCCCCAGCTTGAGCATGGCACGATCATCTGTCAGAGTGGCACAACGACGTCGAACCGCGGCTATGGGCGCGAAAAAGGTCAGAATTCGTGCAATCTGATCGCCATTGATGATCAGGCCATCCAGATTAGCCAGTTGCTCTACCAGGCCGAGGTGCAACAATTTGTGCCTGTGGCCGAGTATCGTTTCCCGCGGATCTGAGCAAAGGTTGTCGTCGCGAGCAAACTGTGGCTAGATATTACGCATTTGAGCTAGAATAACGCTATATGGGTAAAGCAAAGCGCGTCAAACAACAACGAGCAACTTCAGCCGGGGGTGATCGACGGTCGCAAGGCTTACGCTCTTTTCAGAGTCAGCGGTTTGACCAGGCGATCCAGTTCTGGACACCGCTTGGGCCGCATGATCCTGCGGTGGCCCGCGCCCTGGCCGAGGCCTATTTTCGCCGGGCGATCACCAACAAAAGCCCAGATCCCGTTGCCGATCTCCGCCAGGCACACGAACTGGCTCCCGACAATAGCCGCTATCAGTTTCACCTGGGCCGGATGTTGCACCTCCAGGGTGATTTCCAGGCCGCAGCTGAAGCGTATGGTGCTGTGCTCGCCAAAAAACCGGCGCAGGTTCGTACTGGACGCCTGCTGGCGCTGGCGATCCTTCAGCAAGATCCAACCACTGACCTAAACACGATCCCCGCGTTGAGTGACGCTGTCCGGCAATGGGCCGCACCAGTCGTGGCCTTGCTGCACAAGCAACCAGTTGCCGATGATGGCACCCCACTTGGGCGGCTGTGGGCGGCACTTACGCTGATTGCGGCAGGCGATCCAGCCGCCGCTGCATTGCTGCACGATGAACGCAGCCTGCCTGCGGGAGGGTTGCATGCACTCCGTCGCTACTACCGCGGGGTTGCTGCAGCTCAAGCCGGGCAGACCGAAGAGGCCGCGAAACATTGGATCCAGGTTGCCAAGGCTGAGCTTACCGTTGAGCATTTGGCGATCAACCAGATTGCGGCCCTCTATCCAACCCTGGTCGCTCAGTTAGAACAGAATGATCTGGATGGCGCAATCGCGACGAGTCGTGCCTCGGCTGAATTGCGAGGCAACCCGGCGTTCGATGAGGTGCGGATCAGTACGCTTGACCGTGGGGCGCACCGCGCAGCGGCAGCCGGCAACTGGGCCGAAGCTGTCTCGCTGTGGAGCCTAGCGCGCCAGATCCTGAGTCGCACCACTTCCTCAAAGCTCGGCTCGCCAGCCCCACTCTTGCACAACCTGGCCCTGGCCTATGAAAAGATCGAAGACTGGGAAAGCGCCGCCGATACCTGGCGTGCGTTGCTGCGTACCAAGGGTGGACGGAGTAGCGGCGCGAATGAGATTGATACCGAAGCCTCGCGCCAGGCCTGGGTGCGCAAACGTATCATTACCTGCTATCGCAATGCCGGGCGGCCCGACGAGGCGGTGACGGTCTTCCGCCAGATGATCAAAGCCGATCCTCAGGATCTTGACCTCCGCATCCAACTGGCCGATGCTCTGATAGCGAATGAGCAAGATCGCGCCGCCGAAAATGAGATCAAACGGGTGCTTGAACTCGATCCTGAACATCCCGATGCGCTCTATCGGTATGCGACGACGTTGAACTCGCGGTTGCAGTACGCCGAGTCTGAAGCGATCATGCTCAGTATCGTTATCAAGCATCCACAGCGCGACGATCTGCGCCGGGGGGCTGCCAACTTATTCCTTGCGCATGGCATCGATTGGTCCTCGTGGGGCAGTTATGCCCTAGCAAGGGAAGCGTTTGTCCAGGGCGAAAAACTCCAACCAGACAACCCGATCTTTCCGCTCAATCAGGCCCGCATGTGTTTGCCGACCAGAGAGTTTGATGAGGCGCGTCGCTTGATCGAGCGCACGTTGGCGATTACGAATACTGATCTCACTGTCTGGCTGCAGAGCATTGAGACCTGGGCGCATGCGAAGCTGATTGACGATGCTCGGGCGCTGATCGAGCGCTTTGAGCGCGAGTTCAAACCAGATGCCACTGACTACGGGGAACTTGGCGAGATGATGATCCGGGCTGCGCTGCCACCGCCCTCTTTCAGTCGACTCACTCAGGCGCCGCCGCCTCCCGACGAAAACGATCCCTGGATTCTGCTCGGGCAAGAATTGATTGCGAAGGGCGTTGCGCTGAACCCAACCGATGTCACCTTCTTGCGCCTCGCAGGTATCAAGTTAAGTCGTTTGCTTCCCAAGCTAGGCCTCACGTACTTTGAAGCCGCATTGAAACTCTCGCCAGACGATCCTGATCTCTTGATTGGTCTTGGGATGGCCCAGGGCCAACTCGGCGATCTCAAGACCGCCAAGGCGACGTTGCGCAAGGCCGAACAAATCGCACGGCGCCAGAAACGCTACGATCTCGAACAACAAGCGCAAAGCATGCGATCTATGGTTGGAACGCCGCTGCTTGATATGATGCTAGACGATCAATTTGATCCTGAAGCGATGCTTGATATGCTTGATGAGTTGGATATGCCGGATTATTAGGGTCTACGCATCTGCGGGTAGGCTTGCAGAGGGCAAAAAGAATGAGCGAAGCTTATAGCACTCCCTATACGACCCTCGGGTTGAGCACCGAGGCAAGCGCCGCCGAGATTAAACGGGCCTACTTTGCCCTGGTGCGCGAGTATCCGCCGGAACGCCATCCCGAGCAGTTCAAACGGATTCGGGCCGCCTACGAGCAACTGCGCGATCCCGAGCAGCGCCTCGAGACCGATATGCAACTGCTGCAAACCTGGCAGCCTTCGAGCAGCCGCCGTCGCCCACCTGCACCAGTGCTCGACGTTAGCCAGCACGATCTGCTCCTGGCGCTGGAACTCTTGACTGACCTGCACCGTACCGATTGGCGTGAAGATTATGAGGTCATCAAACTGTCATGAGTGATGCCGAGTTGACTGATCAGTCTGTCGCCTCGCTTGCCCCGCGTCTTGACACCTTGGCAACGGCGCTCGCGGCCCTCGAAAAACAGATGAGCCGCGCTGGGCGTGAACAACTCAAAGCCAATGCGCTCGCCGAGACTCAGGCGAAGCGCTTTGACGCAACGCTTGATGAACTACGAACCGTAGCAGAACAACGTGAGCAGGAAAGTGCCGCTGAACGAGAACGTCTCGCCGCGACGGTGAGCGAAGCCAGGTTGACCGTAGTGCGTTCGTTTTTTCCGGTGCTCGATGGTCTCGATGAGGCGATTCGTACGGCTGATACCATCCTGCATCAGGCGCACCGCGCCGAGAGTCCCGAGGCGCTTTTATTGCGTCTGCTTGAAGACCCGGTTGGGTGTGCCGAACTGGGTCTTCCGTCCGTGCCACTCCAGGAGGCACTCGAGTCGTGGCTGCAAGGGCTGGTCATTGTACGCCGACGCCTCCTTGATGCAATGGCAAGCGAAGGCGTGACACCGATTCTCGCCGAGGGGCGACCGTTTGATCCGCATCACCATATCGTTGTTGAGGTAATTCACTCGCGCACCGCTCCTGCTGGAATGGTGCTGCAAGAGACTCGGCGTGGCCTGATGATTGGCACGCGGGTGCTGCGGCATGCCGAAGTCGCTGTGGCCGATGAATCTTCTTCCTGAACCTGATGAGGTAAGAGAACCGTATGAGCATCATTGTTGGTGTTGATCTTGGGACAACCTTTTCGGCTGTCGCATTCGTTCGTGATGGCACGCCTGTGATCCTCGCCAATGACGAGGAACGCATTCTGCCCTCAGTGGTCGGACTCGGGCCAGATGAGCAACTCCTTGTCGGTACCCCCGCCCGGAATCAGTATGTGCTCTATCCCGAGCGCACGATCCGGTCGATCAAACGCCAGATGGGTCAGGATATCCAGGTCGAACTCGGTAGCCGTAGTTATACCCCGCAACAGATTTCAGCCTTGATCCTCCGTGAAATGAAACGTGTTGCCGAGAGCCAACTCGGGACACCGGTCGAACGGGCGGTGATTACTGTCCCGGCCTATTTCTCGGATGCAGCACGCCAGGCGACCCGCGAAGCCGGTGAGATTGCTGGGTTTACGGTTGAGCGCATTATCAACGAGCCGACCGCAGCCGCGCTTGCCTATGGGCTTGACCGCAACGATGAGCGCCAGATGGTTGCCGTCTATGATCTCGGTGGGGGCACCTTCGATGTGTCGATCATCGAACTCGATAGTGGGGTGATCGAGGTGCGCTCGAGTCACGGCAATACCCAACTTGGTGGCGATGACTTCGATGAACGCCTCCGCGATCTGCTGATCGAGCGTTTTGTCGCTGCCCACGAGGTTGATGTGCGCCAGGACGCACGGGCGATGGCACGCCTCTTACGGGTTGCCGAAGAGACGAAGATTGAGCTCTCGAGCCGCCCGTTCGTCAAGGTGCAAATCGAGTACTTGATGACGGTGGATGGCAAGGCGTTGCATCTTGAGACCGAAATCCAGCGCACCGAGTTTGAAGAGGTGATCAGCGCTTTGATCGAGGGCACGATTCAATCGCTTGATGATGCACTCAAAGATGCCCAGATCCGTGCCGAGCAACTCGATAAGGTGCTCTTTGTTGGTGGCAGTACGCGCATTCCTCTCGTTTGGGAGATGGTACGCAGTCATACTGGCATCGAGCCGGCCGTTGCGATCAATCCCGACGAGGCTGTGGCGCTTGGCGCGGCTGTGCAGGCGGCGATCATCGCGGGTGAGCCACTCGATGCGATCCTTGTTGATGTCACCTCACATTCGCTCGGCATTGAAATTGCCGACTATATGATGGGCCAGCTTGTCACTGACATCTACAGTGTCATCATTCCCCGCAATACCACCGTGCCAACCTCGCGCTCAGAGATCTATAGCGCGATGCATCCCGCCCAGACGGCGATCAACCTCAAGATCTATCAGGGTGAACACGCCACGGCCTCGAAAAATACCCTGCTCGGGGAGTTTATGTTTGAAGATCTGCGCCCCGAAATTCCGGGTGAAGTGCCACGCATTACGGTGCAGTTCGACTTTGATATCAATGGAATCTTGCACGTCTCGGCGGTCGATCGCGGCAGTGGCAAAAAGATCAACGCCAATGTGCGTGCCGCCCACGCACGCCTAAGCCCGGCTGAGATCGCGGGTGCGCGCGTTGGCCTCGAAGAGCTTGAGTCCCGTGAGATTACCGCACTCCTTGAGAATTTCGAAGACGAAGACGAGAGCTTTGTGCTCAGCGAAGAGGCTTTTAGTCTGCTCGAAAAGGCCCGCACCGCGCTGGAAGCCAATCCGGAGCATACGGATCTCGCCAAAGCCGTTGCCGACCTCGAGCGCGTTGCGACCAGTGGCGATGAGGCCGCGATTGACGAGGCCGCCGACGCCTTGCTTGACCTGCTCTACGAGCTCGAGGATTGAGCGACGGCTGTCGTCGCTATTCGTCGGCAAAAAGGCGTTCGAGCACCGCACGGGTCATTAGCAGATAGGTCATATGGAGATCATTGGTCGTCTCGGCCGGCGACGGTCCGTATCGCCGAAGCATGGTCGAGGCGACACCTGGCGCAACAATATGCGGGGCGACCCCGGCAAATTCGGGGCCGCACACATCAAAGCTCTCCAGCAGATCTTCCAGGGCTGGCACCCGCTCGGTCGGGGTATCGGGCAGATGCATCTCTGTGGCCGTATCGGCACGCCGCGCCCGTAGATCCTCGATAATCCGCTCTTTGCTTCGCCCGCGCAGCGTGAAGACGAGAAAAGGGTCTTCGTCAAAACGCTCGCCGAGCAAATAATAGACGGCCGCAATGTGCTTGCACGGCTTTGCATAATCAGGGCACGAGCAACTGGTCTGCAGATCATGCACGCTCTGGGGAAAGAGGGAAACCCGCGCATTGGCAAAAGCCTGTTCGATCTCGCGCGGCATTTCACCCGCCAATAGACGCGCCGTGAAGATCGCTTGATCAGCCATTGAGTCAATGACCCGATCCCACTGCGCATCGCTCAACGGCAAGACCGAGATCGAGACTCGATACGGCGTTGCCCGTGACCCCTGCACCCGCGCCGTGACATACCCCAGGCTCACATCAATGTTCAAGACGGCACGCTCACGGGCGTAGTCTTGCCCACGGATCAGACGATTGCCATACCCGAAACTCTCAAGCACATCAATCCATCGCCTGGCCCACCACGACTCGCCAAAATCACCTTGCTGGCTTCGCGCAATAATGCCATCGGCGGGCAAGCGAGGGCGCGTGTCGCCCCGTGACACAATGCGATGATCAGGCCTGATCCGCGTCGTCCGTGCAGGCCGCAGATCACTATGGCCTCCGCTTGAACCACGGTCAGTGCGCCGCCCCTGACGGGCCGAACGCGTCGTTCCAACCCGCGCTGTGCGTTCGCGCACCTCGCTGCTCCTGGTCGGTGGGGCAGAGCGTTCGGCAGAGAGGCCTTGCTTGCCTCCTGAGGGTGTCTTCTCACGCTGTGACGCGCTGGATGCCCGTGATGGGGTGCCCTCGTCTTGCGCCTGCTTGCTCCGTCGACGGGGTGAACGGCGTTGACGGCGTGAACCTGTGCGCTCCGAACGGGACTGCTCGGCTTGTCCAGCAGGAGGCGAAGCAACCGTGGTTTCAACCTGCCTGGCCGACACGTGCTCGGCCGTATCCTGGTTGCTCCCGCTCTGAGCCTCGGGCGAACGAGGCCGACGACGGCGACGACGGCGCGAACGGTGCTGAGGTTCCCCTTCCACCGTCGGGTGGGCCGGATCGGCCGGATGTGTCTGACGAGCTTGCTTCACGGCTTGTTTTTGATGTTTCTTTTGCTCATTTTGCGGATGCGGTTGCTGATGTTCTTTTCGATCCTCAGGTGCATCATCAGTTCGGGCTTGCACTCGACGACGGGGTCTAGGCATAACGACATAACTCCCTATGCATCACTCACTTCTTCCTGCCGCAGCGCAACTAGTTCACGCAGTTGATCGGTATTCAACTCGGTGAGCCAACTCTCACCGGTGCCAAGCACCTGCGCGACAAGGTTTCGCTTGCTTTCGATCATGGCATCAATCTTCTCTTCGAGTGTGCCACTACAGACAAACTTATGGACCTGAACATTCCGGATCTGACCGATGCGGAACGCCCGGTCAGTCGCCTGATCTTCGACGGCTGGGTTCCACCAGCGATCAAAATGAAAAACGTGGTTGGCGTGGGTCAGATTGAGCCCGGTGCCACCTGCTTTCAGCGAGAGGAGCAAGATGGGCGGCCCTTCAGCGGCTTGAAACCGACGCACCATCGCATCACGTTCACGGGCGGGGGTGCCACCGTGAAGAAAGAGGGTCTGGGTGTGCAACTGTTCAGCAAGATGGGCCGTCAACAGGTGGCCCATTTCGGCAAACTGGGTAAAGATCAGCGCCCGATCATCGGCGGCGAGAACCTCCTCCAGCATCTCTTCGAGGCGCATCAATTTGCCCGAACGCCCCTCCAACGCCGATCCATCTTTCAAAAAGTGGGCCGGATGATTGCAGATCTGTTTGAGCCGGGTCAACATCGCGAGCACCAAGCCCCGGCGACGGGCCTGTTCGCCCTCACTGTCAGCCAGATCGATCTGTTCAAGCGCATCACGTACCGTCGCCTCATAGAGCGTTGCCTGCTCACGCGTGAGCGGTACATAGATCTTCATTTCAATCTTATCGGGCAGATCGCTAATAATCGTCGGGTCACTCTTGAGGCGACGCAAAATAAAGGGCCCGGTCAGGCGCCGCAGGCGTTCAGCAACCTGCGCGTCGCCAGTCCGTTCAATCGGGCGAGCAAAGGTGCGGCGAAACTCGGTCTCACCCCCCAAATAGCCAGGATTGAGAAACGCCATGATGCTCCAGAGTTCAGTGAGCCGATTTTCCACCGGCGTCCCGGTCAGGGCAATGCGCGTCTCGGCCCGCAACGCCCGTGCGGCCTGCGCCTGACGGGTATCGCTATTTTTGATATTCTGCGCCTCATCAAGCACCGCCAGACGCCATTTGATCGGCGTCAGACTCTCACGATCGCGGGTCAACAACTGGTAACTTGTCACAACGAGATCATAGTTAGCAACAGCGGCGGCCAGTTCTTTGCCCCGCAGACGGCCCACCCCCTGATGGACAAGTACCCGCAGCGCAGGAGCAAAACGAGCGACTTCACGCTGCCAGTTGCCTACCACCGAGGTTGGACAAATGAGCAGGGTCGGCCCACCGGCAGGGCGGGTTGCCCGTTCGTGCAGCAAGAGCGCGATCGTCTGCAGCGTCTTGCCCAGGCCCATATCATCGGCGAGGCACGCGCCGAGGCTATAGCGACGCATAAAACTCAACCACGAAAACCCGCGGCGCTGGTACGGGCGCAACTCACCGTGCAGGTCATCAGGCTGGGGCAACTCTTCCAACTGCTGAGAACTCGACAGATCGCGTAACAGTTCACCGAGGGCACCATCAGCTTCTAGGCCCCCAAAGGCCACCCCACCCGGCAATGGTTCAGTCGCGCCACCGAGCCCCATGCGCAGCGCCTCGGCGACCGTCATCTGCCCACCCTGTTCAAAGAGGGTCAAGGCCTGGCGTGCCTGTTCAGGATCGAGCACAATCCACTCGCCACGCACCTGCACCAGGGGCTGTTTCAAGGCCACCAGTTGCTCGAACTCGGCGCGATCGATAGGATGGTCACCCACACTCAATTCCCAACGAAAACTGACCATGCTCTCGAAACTCAGGTGCCCGGGCAGTTCAGAACGCTCGGCTTTGCGTCGTTTGCCCTCGGTAGGCGTTGTTCGGGCACGCGCACGCAGGCGGCCCGCGCCGCCCCACCAGGCAGGCACGAGCATCCCAAAGCCACTCTGTTCGAGCAACGGGGCCGCATCCTTTAGGAACGCAAAGGCCTCATTGATCGTCAGGCTCGCCGCTTCGGGTGCTTTGCTATGGAGGCTACGCTCGATCGCGGGTACAAAACGTGCCGCAAACCCAAGCCCGCGCAGCAAACGCTCCTGAGGTTGTGCAAAGCGCCGATCAAGAAAGGTGAACTCCTGACCGCGTTCACGCCAGATCTGCGTAGCTGACACAAGCAAACTCGGATCATCCACGGCCTGCAGCAGATACTTGAGCGACCATGGTGCCACCGGATCGGCAGGCGGCTCGAGGCGGAAGGTAATCCGAAAGATCTCATCACCAGCCACGTGCTCAGGGCCGACCCACTCTTGCCAGGCCTTGAGCAACTCATCGGCGGGTGATCCAGCCAGTTTCAGCACGGGATCGGGGCCAAGCAAGGCCATCATCCAGGCCGTACCTGGGGTCACGGGAGCCTGCCGCCAGGTTTCCAGTTTCTGAGCGGTAGCCGCGTCGGCGGCGGCGAGATCGCGAATAGCGGCATCAGCCATCGTTGCGAGAAACGAGTCAACGAGGGCACGCGGTGCAGGGGCGGCCTCGACGCGATCCACAAACGCCCGACAGAGCGGTGGCAAAGCGCGGGCAAGCGCGGCAACCTTGGCGGCTGTTGCCGGCATGGGGCGTGGCTGCCAGAAGGCCCGCACACGTGGCCCCTCACGCACCAAGGCAGGCAAGATCTGCTGGCCAGCGACGACTTCCATCGCCAGCAACGCACCCGCACGCCATGCCTGAAGATCGGCCCCGAGATCGTGACGATGGGCCAGTTCGAGCAACAATTCAAGCGCCTGAACCGGCGTCAAGAGCAAGCCACGCATGCGCCAGGATGCCAGACGCGGCTGCCCTTCTGGGGCCTCAACGCCCGCATTGCGCAATTCACGGAGCGGCAACGGCATCCGGCCAAGCGACGGCAACCAGATGATGCGATCACGATCCGGAGGCAGTGTTGCGCACGAAGGCAACGACGCGACTTGTTCGTACAGCGCCTCAGTCACCAGTTGAAACGGATGCATCTGCACCCGTGCCCGCCGACTCCGCCGTACCGAAGGGGTTGCCTGCTCACCCCAGAAAAAAAACAGCCGTTCAGCCACCAGCCAGGTGCCATGAAAAATCGCGGTCATTCGTTCTCAAGCCTTACAGGTATAGAGCGATCCTACACGATCAGACCTCACGCCCGACTGCCCTCGGCTCGACAGGAGCGAGGGAGGTACAGACCTGGGGAGGTGATCAGATCACAGCGACGGCAACGTACATCAGCAACGTCTCATGACTCATAGATACGAGCGAGGCCACGTGCCGTCTGCCGAAAAAGTTCCACCAGTTCGGGTGGTTCGTACACGATACATGCATCGCCATAGCGCAGCAGTATCTGTCGGGTCTGCCAGAGATTTGTCACCCGCGCCGTCACCTCGGCGCTGCCATCGTCGCGATAGTCAATCTGGGCCTCGGGAAAAGCGACAGCCACATCGCGGCGACGAGCCACCTGAGGGAGCAACTGGTAGCGCAGGTCATATGAAGGTGGCAACATGCGTACCTGTGGCAGCATCGTGGGCAGAACCTCCACTGTCCCAGTCACAATCCGGTCAAGCCGATAATCAATCGCCGCATGGCGGGTCTCAGCACCGCGGGGGGCAACGTCAAGCAGGGTTGCATCAAGATACCCGTGACCTTCGGGGCGAAAGGTAATCCCATACGGTGCCACGCGGTGGCGACGGGGAAGCGCAAGATCAAAGATACCGAGATACGCAAAACTCAACTCGCGCCGTTCTTCAATCGCCTGCTTGACCAGGGCCAGGGTCTGTGGATGAACCGACGCAGCCGTACCACCAACATTCAAACGCAACGCACTACGGCGGCGCCGATGCTGTTGCTGGCGAGCGGGTGGCAATAAAAGCACCACTCGCTCAAGCAGATCGCGCAGATTCGCGTGTTCAGACAAGCCACTCGCTTCAGGGAAACTTGCCTCAAGGAAGGCTAAAGCCTCCATGCACGTATCAGGCAGATCAAGCAGCGCAAGTTCACCGAGATCCACCAGATGGTACTGATGGGTCACCCGGTCATAGCGGATCGCACAACCATACTCGCCTTTGAGGGCATCAAAGTCGTGCTTGAGGGCTGCTGATGCTGCCTCAGGGTAACCCTGACTTCCGAGTTCAGCGTTGATCGCTTCGATCAGCGTTGTGCTTCTAGCAGGGCCACGTAACAACGTACGCACCAGCAGTAGCCGCCGCCGAAAGGTCAGCCAGGAACTCCGTTTAATACCGCCGCCGCTCGGGGTGGTCATAGGTGCCATGTCCCCTCGTAACGCGCTACTCGACCTATTGTACCACATTCTGTGCGCACGCGCTTATGCTGGCACCGCACCATGCCCTCCCCCGCCCACGAGCAGGGGGTTGAGGCCTGTGGCCCCAACCCCCTGCTCAAACAAAACCTCCACAAGATGTAGGGAAAATATCAGCCTTTTGGCCTTATCTAAACAGAAGCCATTTGCTACACTATGAGTATACGTATTACAGATATAAATTCGAGGAGTCAGATGATGCTGCGTACAATGTTGCTTGCATTGCTACTCTCACTTTCTTTGCTGGTAGGTTGTGGCTCAGATCAGAGTCGTGCTCTGGAGGCGCAGGCGCAACCCCAAGTGGTGTTGGAGGCGGTTTTTGCGCCCCAAGACCACGCAGGGCTGGCCGGTCGCGCCGAGGTGCAACCAGCCTCGCTTGTAGGCGTTGCCAAGGCGGTGCCTCAAAGCCTGCACGGATCAATGAAACCAGTTAAGGAACCGTGACGGCTCCCAAGCCCGAGGGCTTGGGCTTCAGAGACTGCCGCCCCAGTCTCGTGCTCCATGGAGCACATGGGTGGGGTGTGGCCTTTGGATGCACGTGGCTGTGCTGGCGCTCAGGTTGGCTCCTTCCGCCGAACCAATTGCGCCACATGACCTTGAACCTTTTACCGAGCGGAGGATTGCCCGCTCGAACTGGCAAGGCTCACTTGTTCAGGTGCGAACACCCATGCCTATTATAGGCGTAGCACGTCCGTTCGTCAAGGGGCGAAAGCCGCTGAAGCGCCTAAAGGCGCGCATCTGTAAAAACGTACCTACGCGCATCTTGTCGAGAGCCAGATCGCATGCTATGCTCTAAGCATACCGAGATGTGCTGAAGACACATCATTGGAGCAACAGCATGGCTCGACAACAGGTGTTGATCACTGGCGCTACCGATGGCATCGGCCTGGCGCTCGCCCAGATCTATCTGGCGCGAGGTGTGCGCGTCATCGCGGTTGGGCGCCGGCCCGCTTCGGCGATCCCAGCCGTATTGCGCTCTGACTATTGCCGCGTTGATCTCACGCAACCCTTTGCCGCCACGCTTGTGGCGGCATTGCTCCGTCAGCGTCACGTGCATACACTCGATCAACTTATTCATTGTGCCGGTGTAGGTTCGTATGGGCCTCTTATGGTACAAACCCCAGCTGAACTTGATGCGTTGTTGCAGACGAATTTGTATGCGCCTATCGCCCTTACCCACGCGCTGCTCCCGCTCTTGAGCGCGGCCCAGGGGCGTATCGTTTTCATTGGCTCGGTTGCGGCTGGCTTACCTGTGCCAGCGTATGCCGTTTATGGGGCAACCAAAGCTGCGCTCGAGGGATTTGCCCGGAGTTTGCGGGTGGAATTAGCTGGTCACGTGATGGTTCAGGTGATCCATCCTGGGGCGACCCGTACCGCTATGCATCGCAAAGTTGGTGCGCCACTCGATCAGATCGGGTGGCAACGCTTCCCGCCGCCCGAACGGGTGGCTCGTCAGCTTGTGCGCGCCAGCGAACGTGGCACCGCCGTTGCAACGCTTGGCGCAGGTAATCGCCTCATTCGTTTTGCCGGGATCTATCTGGGGAAGTCTGTTGAACGGGTTATCCGTACCCGCACGATCCGCCAAGCTTCTACGCCCGCTCAGCCACCAGTTGTTGCCCCACCTCAAGGTGTCTGTCACTGTGTCGTGACAGGCGGAGCCGATGGCATTGGACGAGCAATTGCCGAGCGTTATGCCACTGAGGGATGGACCGTGACGCTCATCGACCGTGATCGGGCACGGGCAGATGAAACAGCCCGCGTTATGCGTGCGCAGGGGGCAGCCGTTACGGTCATCGAAGCAGATCTGATCCAAGCCGCTGATCGCGACCGGGCGCTGCAGCAACTAGCTGATTTGCCAGCAGCCGATGTCTTTGTGCATAGTGCCGGAATCAGCCTGGTCGGACGGTTTGCCCAAAGCGATCTTACCCGTCAACAAACCGTGCTTGAGCTCAATCTGCACGCCCCGATGCATCTGACGGCAGGCTTGCTCAGGCATAACCTGCTTGCCCCGGGCGCAACGCTGGTGATGATCGCCTCGCTTTCTGTCTATACGGGCTATCCAGGGGCGGCAGTCTATGCCGCCAGCAAAGATGGCCTCTCCGCGTATGCCCGTAGTCTTCGGGTTGCCCTCTCTCCACAGGGTCTCAATGTATTGACCGTCTATCCTGGCCCCACGCGCACTGCTCATGCCCGACGTTACAGCCCGGATAATCGCCGCGAACGACGGCGGATGCCACCTGCGCATCTGGCGAATCTTATTGTTGCAGCGGTGCAACGGCGCGCAACGAGCCTTATTCCAGGTAGCGCCAATCGGTTGCTTGCCACCAGCGGCCGGTTTTTTCCTTCGCTTACCGAAACATTGATGCAACAGGCTATCCTCAAGAAGCTACCAGTGACAGGAATGCTTTCAAACCAGGAATGAGGAGACAATCAACTATGTACAGTGCGTTGATGCAACCGCTCGTCCAGGCGCTCGTTGATGGCGATCAGGCGACGGCTGTCGCACAGACCCACCAGCTTCAGGCGGCAGGTCTTGCCCGTGAAGCGATCATCAATGCGGGCATTGAAGTCGCTATGACCCAGTTGGATGCTCGGTGTACCGTCGAGCAGTTCAATCTGCTCGAGATTATGCTGGCGGGCCGGGCTGTGATGAGCGTGATGAAAGTGCTCTATCCGAGCGATGCCGCGATGTTGCCGTCGCAAGGGACGATCATTCTGGCCAGCCTGGAGGGCGATGTCCACGATCTGGGCAAGAATATCCTCAAAATGATCTTGACCGCGAAAGGCTATCGCGTGGTGGATTGTGGCAAAGATTGCCCCGTTGAGCGTTTGATCGCGACGGCACGCCAGGAAGCGCCGCTCGCTGTCGGTATCAGCGGGCTGATCACCACGGTGATCCCACAGGTACGCCAAGTGCGAACGAAAATGCATGCCCTTGGCCTCACCCAAATCAAAGTGATGGCTGGCGGGGCGGCGCTCAAGCAGGCGACCGCTGCCAGTTTGCAGGTTGATTTTATCGGCGAAACGGCCTTTGATTGCCTCCATTATGTCGAAACCCTCTCAGGAGGCGCGTTATGAATAGTCTTGAACGCATTCACGCTGCCCTTCATTTCCAACCCCATGATCGGGTGCCCGTCATCGCCCAGGTCTTTGGTCATGCGGCGATCCTGGCTGGGGTTGACTTGAAGACCTATGTGCAAGATGGCGCGGTGCTCGCCGCATGTCAACGCGGTGCCCTTGCCTACTATGATTACGACGCCGTCTTTGCCTTGATGGACACGAGCGTGGAGACCGAGGCGGTCGGTTCGGTCTTGGCCTATCGAACGAATGCCTATCCAACCGTCCAAACCTATGTGTTTGCCAAGCGCGACGACCTTGCGCAGCTGCATCTGCCTGATCCACAGCGCGACGGACGGATGCCAGAATTGCTGAAGGCGATCCAGATCTTGCGTCAAGCTGTGGGTGACGAGGTGCTCGTGGTTGGCTGCGTGGTTGGGCCGATGACCCTGGTCAGCCAGTTGATGAGCCTCCAGGAGGCGCTCTACCTCGCGATTGATGCGCCCGAGCAGTTTATCCAGTTACTTGACTTTGCCACCAGGGTGATCATCCGCTTTGGGCTGGCCCAAATTGAAGCCGGGGCTCATCTTCCAATCATTTTTGATCCGGCATCCTGCCCCGAGGTTATTCCCGTTGGCTTCTTCCGCGAACTCATCCTTCCCCGCCTCAAAACGATCGTTAGCACCTTCACGCAGGCCGGGGCCATCTGTAACTGGCTGCATGTCGCTGGGAATGCGACCACGATTTTACCGTTCTATCCCGAGGCAGGCGTTGCAATTGCGAATTTCGATTTTTGCGTCGATCCCGCACGGGCGATGCAGGCTCTGCCACAGACCTGTCTGGACGGCAATCTCAAGCCGCTCGCCTTTGTTGATGCGTCGCCAGCCTTCATCGCTGACGAAGCGACGCACCTGTTGCAACACTTTGCCCAACGGGGAGGCTTTATCCTCTCTTCTGGCTGTGAGATTCCACTCGAAGCACGCCCAGAGAATATTACCGCGCTGGTGCAGGCTGTACGTTAGGAGTTTGTGCATTCCATTTTCTGATGATTTGACGCAAAGCCGCAAAGCCGCAAAGAGAGAAGCATTCTAGATGCCGGTTGTAACGATCAAACTGGATGAGGGTGAACGACATCTTCCCTTTGAACCTGGCGTGTCGCTGCGCGAGATCCTCGACACGACCGATATCCGGGTGCGCACGGCGTGCCGCGGCATCGGTGCCTGCGGTCTTTGTCGCGTTCAGATCGAAGCCGGTGACGCCGGTGAGCCAATGCCGAGTGAGTATCTGCATCTGGACGATGCTGAACTCGCCAGGGGCTACCGGCTCGCCTGTCAGATCATGCCCACCTCGGATCTGCAGGTGACCATCCTCGCCCGGAGTCCGGCCTCGGCCTGGCGCAATCTGCCTCTGGCGAACCGACGTTTTGACTATCTGTCTACCTTTCCCCGCCGCAAGGTGACCCCGAAGATGCTTAGCCCCTATGGTGTTGCCATTGATCTCGGGACAACCCATATCAGCCTTGCGCTCCATACGCTCATTGGGCATCAATGTCTGGCAGGGCGCTATGGGCTGAATCCCCAAATAGCCGTCGGCTCAGATGTGATTACCCGTCTGGCCGCAGCGACTGAAGATACGGAACAGGCCCGTCATCTGCGTGACCTGGCTGTGAACGGCATTGCCGAGGCGCTCTTTGATCTTGGCCTGAGAGAAGGGCTCAACCTCGAACAGATTATCCGGCTCACCCTGGTTGGCAATACCGCGATGCTCGCCCTTTTGTCAGGGCGCAACTATGCCCAGTTGCTTCACCCGCGTTATTGGATGCAAGCGATTGATTGCTTGCCCGAAGATCCGCGGATCTGGATCGACCCGTGGGGCCTTCATCCCGAGGCCGAGATCGTCATCATTCCACCGCTGGCCGGGTTTGTTGGTTCTGATCTGCTGGCTGGCGTACTCACCATGAACCTGACCGATACGAGTGAGCCAGCGCTCTTGATTGATTTTGGCACCAATTCAGAAATGGCGCTTTGGGACGGCACAACCCTCTGGGTCACCTCGGCCGCAGGGGGGCCAGCTTTTGAGGGGAGTGGCCTGCGCTGTGGAATGCCAGCCGAACCAGGGGCGATCTATCGCGTCGCGTTCCGCGATGGGATGATCGAACCCTCGGTGATTGCTGATACCGCCCCGCGTGGCATCTGTGGCTCGGGACTGGTTGATCTCATTGCCAACCTGATCAGCGCCGACCTCCTAACTAGCGTTGGCCGGTTTGCGCCGCAAGTTCCCAACGAAGGGGTGTTCATTGCCCACGGCGAACGCAACATTGTGCTGACCCGCAATGATGTTGACCTCTTTCAACGCGCCAAAGCCGCCATTGGCACAGGATGTCAGGTCTTGCTGCGCGAGGCAGGCTTGGTCGCCCAGGATCTCGGGCGCATCTGTCTTGGCGGTGCCTTCGGGCATTTTCTTGATGTTCGCAATGCCCAGGCCATCGGCTTGCTGCCGAATATCAATCCAGATCGCGTTGAACTCTATGGCAACACGGCCTTGCTCGGGTGCGAAGATCTGCTCCGTTCACCAGTCGCATGCGAACACCTGACGACTCTGCGCGCCCGGACAACGATGATCAACCTGGGCCAATGTGATGATTTTGACGAGCTCTTTCTCGAAAACCTCTTCCTTCAGCCATCGTGAAGCAGGCATGTGATGTCTAGGCACTGGCCCAACCAGCAAGGCTATCTCAATACAGCGCTTAGAACAGTGCAGTACCTCGCCAGTTTGACTGTCCAGCAAGATATCTGGAGTGAGGTTGGCAAAGTGTTCGTCAATTTTTGGGGTGCCGATGTCGTCGCCTTCGGTCGAGTGCAAGACGAGGGAAGCATCGCTTACCATCACTCGATCTTTGCCGATCAAGATTTTAGGGCCAACCTGACGAGCCAGATCGCACTGCTCAACCGCATCGTTGCGCACGAGCAGAGCATTGGGGCCGAGGTGCAGGAGGCAGTCCAGGAAGTCTTTGAGAGTGGCTTTTTCGCCTCACGGATCGTAGCGACACCTGAACCCTTATCGCTCGCATTTTTACCCGTGAATCAGGAAAACCAGATCACAGCGGTACTGCTGGTGGGCTATCGCACCGCCGAGCCGTTCCCCCGCGAGTTGCTCAACATCTACCTAGCGATGACGGTTCTTCTTGGCACGACTGCAACCCGGCTCGCTTCAGAGATCGAAATCCGCCAACACCGCGAACACCTTGAAAACCTGGTCAAAGAACGCACAACCAGACTGATCGCGATCAATGAGCGCCTGCAACAAGAGATTGCCGAACGCAAGCGGGCCGAGCAAATCATCAAAGAGATGGCCTATCAAGATGCGCTGACGGGTCTCCCCAACCGCCGTCTCTTCAATGACCGCCTTGCGATTGCGATGGCCAATGCCCAGCGCAAACAGCAGCAACTGGCCGTGATGCTGCTCGACATTGATCGCTTCAAACAGATCAACGACACCCTCGGTCACAGCGTTGGCGACCAGTTATTGCAAGCACTAGGCCAACGTCTTTCGACGCTTATTCGTCGAAGTGATACCGCGGCCCGTCTCGGCGGTGATGAGTTTATCCTGATCTTGACCGAAATCATCACCGTTCAGAATGCAACCACTATTGCCGAGAAGATCCAGGCTGCTTTACACAAGGATTTCTACCTGGATAACCACAGGCTCACCATTACCAGCAGCCTGGGCATCGCTCTTTTCCCTGATGATGGAACCGATGCCGAAACCCTGCTGAAGCATGCCGATAGCGCGATGTATCAGGCCAAAGAAGCCGGATATGGTGAATATCGCTCCTGGCAGCTCGCAAAGCACCGATAGGCATTGGCTTTAGTCCCACGGCACAGGCACATACCGTGACGCCGACGGTGTGGATATATAGAGGCTGGCTTCGCCAAGTTCAGCCAGCGCCCGTACCCCCGCAACATTCCCGATCCATCTGGCGTCGTACAGGCAGACAGAAACAACGGCAACGGGAGCCACAGGGCTGCCGAGACGTTACAGAAGGAGTGAACACAATGGATATTCGACGCATTACGCGGAGCCGCAATGAGCGTGTGGTGGCGGGCGTTGCTGGCGGTCTGGGAGCTTTTTTCAATATCGACCCGATGTTTGTCCGGCTGGCCTTCATTGTCCTGGCGTTTATCAATGGCATCGGCGGCGTCCTCTATCTTGTGCTCTGGCTGATTGTGCCCAACGAAGATAGCCTGACGGCAGGCCGGACGACGGTGCAAGAGGCTGCCGATGAGATGAGGATCTTTGTGGAAAACCTGGTCAACCAGATCCGCAGCGCGTTTCAGCGTTAGAAATTTCATTTGTAAAAACGACCAGGCTTCGCTGGTCGTTTTTACAAATGCTGATTGGATGCCAGCCCCCCCTGAACATTTGACCAACAGCCGTGTTTCAGCTATGCTGATGGCACTATGAAGTTGCCATTTCGCGCCATACCTGTGCTCTTGATGACGCTGATTCTGGTGGTTGCCTGTGCGGCGCCACCACCGCCTGCCCCTACGCCGGTGGTTGAGATGCCACCCACAGCTACCGTTGTGGCAACCCCAACTTTCACCCCGCCTGAACAACCGGTTGCGACCAGTGAACCCGAACCAACCATGTTGCCCACAGCGACACCCGAACCCCGCGATCCGCTCTTTGATCCGCGGCGGCTCAGCTATGCCCATCATTTCAATGGGGCCGAGATCCAGGCCTTGCTGGAAACGTACGGCAGCCCGGTACGTGACATGCGTTTTCAGATCGGCAGTCGCTCGCACTCTTTCACTGATGTGCTCTATAGCCTCACGACGCTCTATAGCATCAATCCACAGCTGCTGCTTGCGCTGATGGATATGCAGAGCGGATTAGTGCGCAACCCATCGGCTGGGCCTGAGCAATTCGCTGCGGCAATGGGCTTCCGTGGTGAAAACCAGGGCGTGTATGGGCAAATGCGCCGTGCTGCTCGTGAAGTACGGGCCGCTGTACGCGAGTATGCGTTGCGGGGTGACAATCCACCGCCTGCCCTGGTCTTTGCCGATGGAAGCCGCCAGGAGGTCACTGGCGAGATCGCGTTCAATCGGTATGTGTTGGCCCGGATGCTGGCCCCGACGACGACCCCAGACATGCTTAGCGTGCGCATTGATCAATTCATCGCGAGTTATACGCGGCTCTTTGGTGACCCACGTGAGCCGCCGACCGACTGGCCGCCTTTGGCCGAGCCCTTCCTGAGCCGTCCGATGGAACGCAATTTCCGCGTAACCTCATTTTTTGATCACGACGCTCCCTTTTTGCGCACCAATGGTTCGGTTCACACCTTCTGGGGGCGTGAAGAGACCGATAGCGCTTTTGCCTACGACGGGCATACCGGATGGGATTATGCGATGGCCCCGCCTGACAAGATTCTCGCCGCTGCAGATGGCCTGGTCACCTTTGCTGGTAACTCTGATGATGGCTGCGCAAGCGCGGCGCGGGCGGTCATTCTTGATCACGGCAATGGCTATCGAACCCTCTACTGGCATCTAGACAGCCTCAACGTCACCGCTGGACAAGAGGTCACGCAGGGCGAGGTACTTGGGATCGCTGGCGATACTGGTTGCGCGCTTGGGGCGCATCTCCACTTCCAAGTGCAGTACCTCGGGCGTGATGTTGACCCCTATGGCTGGTGCGGAAGTGGTGCAAGCCCCTGGGCAACGAGTCCTCCAGGCCAGACGAGTGTGTGGCTTTGGGCCGATATGCCCTCGCCATGTGAAGCACCGCCCCCTGGCGTCATCGTTGTTCACAATGCGAGTCCAGGGTTTTTCAGCACCGAGGCCTGGCAACCACATGAAATCGGCAATGAAGGGGGCTCTTCTTTTCTGGCCACCAATTTCGCTGGAAGCAGCAGCAGGCCCTGGCAACCGGCGAGTCTCCGCCAGGCCGAGGTGGTAATCTGGGAACCAGAACTGCCTGCGGCGGGGCGGTACCATGTCATGGCGTACATCCCGTATGCGCTGAATGGGCTTGATGAGACCCGTGAGGCCCGTTATCTGATCCGCCACCGTGACGGCGAGAGCGTGGCGGTCATTGATGCCGAGGTTGAACGCAACTGGTGGGCCGATCTGGGGATCTACGAATTTGACCCGGCCACGGCCCTGGTCAGTTCAAGCAACCTGGCGGGCGATAGTCGCCGCGGGATGTGGGCTGATGCGGTGGCGTTTGTGCCGGTGCAACCGTAATAGTTGTGGTTGGGAAACGCTCCAAGCTGTGCTTGGAGCGTTTCCCAACCACAACCTGGGTTTTGAGCCCATGGGCAGCGCCGGAAGACCCAGCGTCTGATTTGGTATAATGGGGCGATGCAAGCCGAATCATTCACTTCCTGGCGCACGACGGGTGTTGCGCTATCCGTTGCCCTTGTCTTGACAATGCTCTGGTGTGGCTTGGTGTATCGCGAGCCACGTGCGCTTCATGTCCCTAGCGAGGCTTTGCCCGCGACGATGGGTCTGCATAGCGTTGAACAGTTTACCGATCGCGATGAACGCTTTCGCTGGACAAAGAGTACGCTGAACCTGATCCTCCCCAACCCTGGGGGGCAGGTGCATCTACGGATGCAGCTTTCGTCTGGTTTCCCCGAGCGCTTTGTGCCCGTGCAACTTGCGACCACGCCCGTTGCCGCATTTACGGTTGGCCCCGCGTTGCGCACGTACCATCTCTTGCTGGGTCCTGATCCCCGCGAACCGATCGCATTGGGGCTGAGCACACCGCCTTTTTCACCGGCTAGCGATCCGCGTGAACTCGGCCTTGTGTTCGCGGAGGTGCGTCTGGATGGAGGCACGTCGCCTGTGCTGGTGATCTGGCTAGCGGCCCTTGCGTCAACGCTGGGCCTTTTTTTCGCTGGGCGGATGTTGGTCAAGCCGCGTCCTGCTGCGCTGGCGGCAACACTCGGCACAGGCGCACTGCTCTGGTGGCACGCCAGTGGTGGGTGGCTGATCACGCCCCTCGCCCCAGTCGCAACCGTCACCGTGCTGGCCGTTGCGCTCGTGAGCCTGACTGGGCAACTGGGGCGGATGCTTTTTGCCCACGAGCGCCTGCTTGGGCAGAGCAAGCCTCGCACGAGCACGATCCGTCAGCCGGCACGCTCATGGCACGCTGGCGAGCCAGGCTATCGCTTTGGTGAGAAGGTCAAGCGGCCGACGTTCAGCGGGGACGCGACTGCACAACGGATCTTTCCCCTTGTTGCTGGCGCACTTATCGCGCTGGTGATGCTGCCAATTGTGATCTGGAACGTCACGATGGTCAATCCAGAGTTCACGTCAGACCTGGGCATCTACCTGGCGGCAACCCGCGATGCGCTCGCGGGCGGCAATCCCTACGAACCGTTTGTTATCGGTGTCTCGTATATCTATCCGCCAGCCTCGCTACCGGTCTTTCTGCCCTTTGCCCTCTTGCCTCCCCCAACCTACGATCTGCTCTGGCGAGCCTTGAGCCTGGTGGCAGCCCTGGCTGCGTTGCTGGCGCTCTGGCGTAGCTTTGGGCAACCAGAGCGGGCGGCGGCGATCGGGGCAAGCTTTGTTGGGCTCTGGGTTGTCTCTGGTTCACTCTGGGAGACGCTGAGCGTTGGGCAGGTCAATGCGGTTGTCTTGCTGGGCATCACGCTCTTTCTGCTCGGTTATCGCTATCCGCGGTGGGCGTGGGTCGGCGATCTGGGGCTGGCACTGGCAATTGTGTTGAAACTGTCACCTGCGTTGCTGCTGGCGGTGCCCTTGGTGCGCGGTGAACTCGGGCGTCTGGTGCGCGTTGCGGTGGGGGCCGTTGCCCTGGGCGTGCTTGCGCTCATCTGGTTTCCGGCGCACCTCTGGGTTGATTTTGCGACCATTGCGCCCATGTTGCTGGGTGGGGCCGATGCTAATCCGTACAACTATGCGCTGGGGGCCTTTGCTGATCGGGTCATCCCAGGGTTTGGCTGGGTTGGCAGGATCGTGGCGATCGCCTTGATCGGGGCTTGGCTCGTTTTCATCGTGATGCGTCGCCGTGCTGAACCAACCTTGTTGCTTGCCCTGGGGGTACTGGTGATGACCATTGCGCCCGGGCTTGTCTGGTATCATCATCTGATTTTCCTCGCGGTGCCGACCGCGTTGGTCCTCCTGAACGGCACCTCGCGGGCGGGTTGGCTCGCCCTCGGTTCGGTGGGCTTGCTCCAGTTACTACGCCCACTCGACGTGTTGCTTGGCTTGCCACCATGGATTGTGCTCGTGGCCTATCTGTGCTTGCTCTGGGCTGTTGTCGAGACGATGGCCGAGCTTGCATCTTCAGATGTGGGGGCACAGTTCCATACGCATGGGAGATAGTGATTGGATCTGATCTTTTTGGCTGGTCTTTTGTTGCTACCCCTGCTCTACCTACCAGGGTGGGCGGTTAGTTCTCTTGCGGGGAGTCCGGCTGATCCGTTGAAGCGCCATTTCGAGCGTTTTCTGGTCGGGGCGCTCTGGCATGGCTGGCTGGCGCTCGTGCTCGCCTCGTTCGGCATCTTTTCACTCTGGCTGCAACTCGGGGTGAGCCTGGTCGTCGGGGTGCTTGTGGTGCTGTGGGGTGTGCAGATGCGACGGGGCCGCGAACCGCTGCGACAGCAACGTGCCTCGCGTGACGAGCGCAGGCGGCAGTTGTACGAGGGGCTTGCCTATGGCGCGGTGTTGCTGGTGACGCTGGCAACCGTCGTGCGCCCCTTCGAGACGGTCGTCGGCGTGCGCGACGCCGGGGTCTATGCGGCCACGGGGCTGGCAATTGCGCGCACCGGCGCACTGGTACAGGACGACGCGGTTGTCGCCGGGTGGGGCCAGGATGCGGCCAGTCCCGACGAGACCGTGGCCGGCCCGGCGCGGCAGGCCATTACCAACTATATGATCAGCCAGCCCCGCGAACGCTTCATTGCCTCGCGCCTGCGGGCGGCTGGCTTCTTTATCTACGAAGGCGAGCTCGAAGAGGGCCGCGTGGTGCCGCAGGGGTTGCACCTTTTGCCTGCATGGATTGCGCTGCTCGCCAGCATCGGTGGGCCGTACCTGGGCATGTTTGCCCCAGGGTTGCTTGGTCTGCTGGCCGTCTGGAGTGTCGGCATGCTCGGACGCCACCTGGCAGGCTTCTGGGTTGGGTTGCTGGCGATGGCGTTGCTTGCCCTGAACGGAGTGCAGGTCTGGTTTGCGCGCTATTCAACCGCCGAGACAAGTGCGCAACTCTTGATCTGGGCTGGGCTCTATTTCTTCGCCACGATGCAGACGGCCAGAGCACATTCTGTGACCGGGCTACGCACCAATCATGAACCAACCCCGGTCTTCTACGGGTTGCTCGCCGGCCTCGCGATCGGCCAGGTTGCGTTGACCCGCATTGACTTCTTTCTGCTGGGGCCGGTTGTCCTCTATCTGCTCTACTGCTGGCTGAGCCGACGCTGGACGCGGGCGCAGACGGCACTGGCGGTTGGGCTGGGGCTGATGTTGCTGCACGCCGGGTTACACATCGGCCTGATCGCCCGGGCCTATTTTTTTGACACCGGACACGACCGCTTCAAAGACTCGGCCTTGATCGCCCTCTTCAGCCTGCCCTTCCTGAGTGAGCCGGTGCGCGAGACGTTTCTTGCCAGCAGTGCGCTCGCCCGTCCGGGGCGCATCTGGATCGAGCTCGGTCTTGCCCTGGCTGGCGCTGCGCTCTTGGTTGCGCTGCGCCTCGCTCCAGCGCTACTGCATCGCCTTGAGGCCTGGCTGACCAGGCACCGGGAACGGCTCTTGCAAGGCGTGATGGTTGGCGTCTTGCTGCTTGGTGCCTATGGATATCTGATCCGCCCGCAGATCATCACCGCCGATCTGCTCTTCAATACCAATGGTGGCTGGAACGATCCCCTGATGCGCGACCCCAAACTGGTTGCCGAAGATATCCGCGCTGGCCGTCTGACCCATAACGAGGCGCGCACGCTGGCCGGGGTGGTGATGGAGCCACATCCTCAGTGGTGGATCGTGACGCCCAATTTTGACGCAACTGCCGTCACCCGCGAGCGCCTGACAGCGGAACGTGGGCCGTGGGCCGGCCCCTTTAGCAACCAAACGATCAACTGGCTCCGGCTGCAGGGCTATGTTGGCGCCCCAATCCGCCCACCGGTCGCCTACTGGTATGCCGAGTTTGCTGAAATGAACTGGCTTGAACAGCGGCTCGTTGACCGCTCAACGCTCACCTCTGAGCCGGTGCCGCTCAAGGACAAATACACGATCCCGCTTGCCAACATGGTACGCATGGGCTGGTATCTCTCACCGCTCGGCGTCTTGCTGGGCGTCATCGGCTACGCGCTCTGGTGGCGACGCGACCTCAATGGTGCGTCGTGGCTCTGGCTCACCGTGGCCTTCATTGGCACCTTCTTTTTTATCCGACAGACGTATGGCACATCTGATCAGCATTACATCTATATTTTGCGCCGTTTTGTGCCGATTGCCTACCCGGCGTTTAGCCTGAGCATCGCGTATGCGCTGGTGGCCCTGGCGAGTCTGGGAAGAGACATGCTAACGCGCAGGGTGAGCGTCGCCGTTGCCGGAGGGCTGGCGAGTTTGCTGCTCTTCTTCCTGATCTGGACAAATCGCCCGATCTTCGCCCATGTGGAGTATCGTGGGGCAATTGCGCAACTCGAAGCGGCAGCGGCGCAATTCACGCCGGGGCGCGACGTCCTACTGATGCGCGGGGGTGCCCCGATCCACGCCGAGTCACGCGACATCCCTGATATGGTTGCGACGCCATTGCGCTTTATCTACGGGATCGACGCCTTTGCCGTCAAGAGCAGCCAGCCCGGCGCGTATGCGGAAGATCTGGCCGCAGCGGCGCAGCGCCTACGCGACCAGGGCCGCGAGGTCTATCTGTTGCTCAGCGCCTCGGGAGGGAGCTTTGTCTTGCCGGGGTTTGTGCTCGAACCGGCAGGCGGGTTCAGCCTCGATCTCCCCGAATTCGAGCAACTGAGCGACCAGAAACCACGCAATGTCTCGTCATTGCAACTGCCCTTCAACATCTACCGGCTCGTTCCAGCCGCACCAGGCGTGCTCGGCGTCCAACCGCCGCCCTTCACCCCCGACGCCTTCAGCGCCCAGGTCGTCGGCTTCTACCGCCCCGAACGCGAACGTGACGGCACCGCGTTTGTCTGGACGAATGGCAAAGCCACACTGCGCATACCGTGGAGCGACGCTGGCTCACCTGGCACCCTCGCGCTCGACCTGAGCTCCGGCTCGCGCCCGGCCCACCTCGGGCCAGCCGAAGTCTGCCTGAGCGCCGTGCCCGAAGGTGCGCCGTGGCCGGTGACAACTGGCGAGCCCGTTGAGCTAGGCTGTCATACAGTGGAAGACCGCCCCGGCACCGTGACAATCCAACTTGATCCAACGCAACTCCCGCCCGCACCAAGTGGCACCCTGCTGTTGCACCTCAATAGCCCCGGATGGGTACCTGCCGCCGAAGATCCCCGCCAGAGCGATCAGCGCACCGTGGGGGTACGGTTGCATCGGATCTGGATCACAGGGGCAGCCGTGCCGTGAGCAGGGCTGAGGCAACGTCTACCTGACCGGAGCACCGTCGGGCTGAAGCCCTCGGCGACGGGTCGCGAAGGCCGCCTGCGCGGCCTCATCCAGCCGGCGAAGGCCGGCTTTGCCCTGCGTAGCCGAGCCGTTGACGGCGACGGCGCCCCCCGGAGAGCTGACTTTGCCTCAGCCCTGCGCTGCCGTGGAGAGCCGTAGCGTACAGGGCTTATGCTATACTGAAATAGGTTTGTTGCAAATTTCACGAACACAGGAGTTTAACCGCTATGGCGAAGATGATTGCGCCTGGCCACGCCTGGCCGGATCTTTTCGGTGAGCTCAGGGCTGCCGTGCCCGAAGCCTTCGGTGCTGATGGACACGCGCTCAACCTGATCGAGGGCGACTGGGGGCACCCTGGCCACGGCAAGCACTACGCTACCCCGGTCGACGGCAACGAGCTTGGGCGCATACCAATGATCGACCTCGATCTGGCCAAGCGCGCCGTACGCTTTGCCGCCCACGAACATGCCCGCTGGTCTGTGATCGATCTTGATGAGCGCAAGGTTCGCGTCGCCGCATGTCTCGATCAGCTGCGCACTCACCGTGAACTGATTGCCCGGTTGCTGATGTGGGAGATCGGCAAGCCCTACGCCCTTGCCTGCGACGATATTGACCGCTGCATCTCTGGCGTCGAGTGGTACCTGGGTGCAATTGAGCCCATGCTGGCCGGGCGCTCACCACTTGGCGTAATCTCCAATATCGCCTCGTGGAACTACCCCTACTCCGTGCTTATGCACTCCGTACTGGTTCAGGCCCTCGCCGGCAACGCTGTGATTGCCAAGACGCCTACCGATGGGGGCATCTTCTCACTTACACTCGGCTTTGCCCTGGCCCGACGCGTCGGCCTGCCCGTCTCACTGGTGAGTGGTTCGGGCGGAGTACTCTCCGACGCCCTCGTACGCAATCCTGATGTGGCCTGCCTCGCCTTCGTCGGCGGCAAATCGAATGGGCGCGATATCGCCGCCAGCCTCTACGACCGTGAAAAGCGCTACATGCTCGAGATGGAAGGCGTCAACTGCTACGGGATCTGGGACTTCTCTGACTGGCCGACCCTAGCCGCCCAGATCAAGAAGGGCTTCGCCTACGGCAAGCAGCGCTGCACGGCCTATATCCGCTTCATCGTCCAGCGACGCCTCTTCCCCAAGTTCCTCGACACCTATCTACCGGCGGTCAAAGCGCTGAAGATCGGCCACCCGCTGCTGGTGGCGAGCCCAGAGGATGCGCTGCCCACGCTCGATTTTGGCCCGCTGATCAACAGTCGCAAAGTCGAGGAGTTGCGCGTCATGTACTCCGAAGCGGTCGGCCTGGGCGCAATCAGCCTCTTCGAGGGCGAGCTCGACCCAGAGCGCTTCCTCCCTGGACAGGATATCTCGGCTTATCTCGCGCCAATTGCGCTGCTCAACGTGCCGCGCAACGCACGCCTACACCACAACGAGCCCTTCGGCCCGGTGGATACGATCGTCGTCGTTGACCGGATCGAGGAACTGGTCAGCGAGATGAACATCTCGAATGGCAACCTCGTCTCTTCGATCGCTACCGATGACCCCGAGATTGCGCGCATGGTCAGCGGCGAGTTGCGCTCTTTCAAGGTCGGCGTCAACCAAATGCGCTCGCGTGGCGACCGCGAGGAAGTCTTCGGCGGTATGGGGGCCTCCTGGAAAGGCTGCTTCGTCGGCGGCACATATCTGGTTCAGTCAGTTACCCGTGGTGCTGAGGGTGAACGCTTCTTTGGCAATTTCCCCGACTATACGCTCCTGCCCGAGACGCGCTAGGGTTCTGTCTGAGCATGCTTGAAGGGTTGGGTAGGGTTTTCTTCGATGCCAATCTGCCGACCCAGAAAACGCCCCCCAGGCAAGTAACTCCTTGCCTGGGGGCGTGCTTCGACCTTACGTTCAGGTGCAGCGTACGGGATCATCCGGTCGAGCTCGTACGGGCACGCTGGCTAGCGTGCCCGTACGAGAGGGAGATAGATGCGATCCCGTTCAGGTGTCGGGTTCGGCGTCACACTCGGGCCTGGGGTCACGCTCGGATTCGGCGTCGCACTGGGGCCTGGCGTGGGTGTGGCGCTCGGCGTCGCGCTGGGGCCTGGCGTGGGTGTGGCGCTCGGCGTGGCGCTCGGGCCAGGCGTGGGTGTGGCGCTCGGCGTGGCGCTGGGGCCTGGCGTGGGTGTGGCGCTCGGCGTGGCGCTGGGGCCTGGCGTGGGTGTGGCGCTCGGCGTTGGCGTCGCAGTCGCGCTCGGCTCTGGATCAGGCGTCTCTGGCTCAATCGTCAGGGCCAGATCCGAGGCAAGGTTGGTGATGGTCAACGTAATCTCGCCGTTGGCCGCGCTGGTGACAAGCTCGCGCCGCAGAACAGTGCCGGCATAGGTGTCCCACCAGGCGACGTCGTAGCGCCGATTGGGTTGCAAGGTCAGGCTGACTGTTCCCGACTGTGGCGTGATCGCAACCGCCCCGGTGCCCCCCATCACATTGCGCCAGGTGTGCAGGCGATTCTGCACCCAGAGATGCGCCTTGCCACGGGCGACGTTGCGCTGCCCATACGCGCGCAACTGGCTGTTGCTGAGACGCGCCTCGGCATCCACATAACCGCCACGCTGCACATCAAGGGTTGCAACAAAGGCCGCAAACGGCTCGGCATGCGCCTGCGCATCAATCACGTTGAAATGCTCACTGAACCAGTAACCAGGGTCAAAGACCGCCCCGGGGTTGAGTTGCGCCCAGAGCAGGTTGTGGAACCAGATGCCCGGATTGGCCTGCGAGAGCAGCGCAAAGACCGGCTCGCCGCTCAGGCCAACCTCGCCGCGGATGATCGGGCGCCCAACATTATCGGCAGCGTAGGTCATGCTGGTCTCGGCCTGGAACCCTGCCACATCATAGACAGCAGGCGAGCCATCGGCCAGGCGCACATCGAGGGTCGGGTATTCATGAATATCGGCGTACGCTACATCAGGGAAGCGCACCCGATCACCCCAGAAGGTCGGTTCCCAGCAACACCAGAACGAGGTGCTTGCCATATGCGGATGAGCATTCTGCTCACGCATAAAGCGGGCGAAGTCTTGCGTCATCTGCGCGTGCGAGCCGCTCCCATCATCAGGTGGCCCTTCGTTATTCAGTTCCCACGAATGCACAGCGGTCGTGTAGCCCCAGCGCGCCACGAGATAGCGCCACCACTGCTCGAGCAACCAGCGAGCTCGGGTGCCCTCAGGCTGATAATAGCCATCGCCAGAAGCCACAAAGATGCCCTCACGTGACAGGTGGTTCTGGATCCAGTCGTTTTTGTCGTGAACAACATAGCGGAAGTAGATGCCATCAGCTTCGCCACGCACCAGTTGGTCGTCAAGAAATGCGGCTGGCCGTTGTTCGACGTAGGTGTGCAGATCCGCCCGCGGGTTACGGATCAACTCGGGGCCACGTGTCTCACCGGGCAAAATCTCGCGCACCGAAAGCTCGTCAACATATGCGCGCCCAGCCGTGACATTGTCGAGATAGAGGCTCAGGTCGCCACGGGCTTGACCAGCACCTTCATCGCTCGCGGTGCGATAACGGGCCACCACGGTATGCCAGTCGCGATCCACGCTGATCGGCGGAATCAGCGAAGCATAGTCACGATGCGCCTCTTCAAACCCTGATTCCTGAGGCCAGCCATGGAATTTCAAAACAAGACCATACGGAAAAGCAGCGTTGCGTGGGCCAGCCAGATCAAGCACCTTAACTCGTAGTTTCACTTCATAATCGGTATTTGGCTTGAAACGAGGACAAAACGCCTCATCGCCAAAACAGCCAATCCAGAGTCGATAGCCCTCAGGGTACGTCAATTCCTGGGCGAGCTCGTGACCGGGGTAGTGCTCAAGGAACGTCAGACGCGACGAGAAGCCTTCGTTGCCAAGCGTCTCGGCGGTCGATTTCCAGCGTGCCCAGTTGGTACTGTAGATGCCCAGACCGCTGAGCCAGGGACGTTCAAAATTGAAGCCCCGGCCCCCCTGGAGATTGACCGCCCAGGCTGGGCCAATGGGCCAGAAGAGACTGCCATCACTAAATTGAAAGTAGCGTGAGTCTGCACTGCTGACCCCAATAAAGCCAGCACGCCGTGGCGCACCTGCCTCGAAGCTGCCTACATCAACCATCGTCTCGCCACTGGCATCGCGGACACGCAGATAGACCTGGTGGCGACCGGGCTCAAGTGGGGCATACCGCAGCGCCCAGCCACTCGTCGTCCCCGGTGCATACGAAGCCGACGAACCCTGGCCCTGGCGAATGGCACTGGTGAAGAAGAATGCCGGATGCGTCACCATCGCCCCTGAAGGCGTCGTAATGACCCCCTCAACCGTCACCCCGCTTCCTGGGGGCACCCCCGGTGGCGGCTGGTCGGTATAACTGAAGAGCGGCGAGGAAGCAACGGTATCAACCTGAAACTGCGCCTCATAGCGCTCGTAGACAGCGACCGCAGATGTTTGCACCTGCACATCATAGATGCGCGGTGCCTCAAGTTGACGCTGCACCACCAGGCGCGCACTATGCGCGCGGCCACGTGAGTCAACGACGCTGACTTGCAGATCATTGCGCCCGGGGGCAAGCGCGATGGAAGGCGTCGCCCAGGTCATCGTCGCCGCTGTCGGCACCGCCAGACTCCCTGCAGCGCCGGTGCGCAGATTATCCCAGGCGATCATCGTGAGCGTCCCCGAGGGCGTGGACGCCTGCCCTTCGAGTGCCAGACTCGCCGCACTTGTCGTCCAGGCTTGCTGACTCGTTGGGGCATTGATCGTGATCGCAGGATTGACTGCATCGGTCACGGTGATCGTCAGCGTCTGACTCTGCGACGCCCCATCGTTATCCCAGACGGTCAATTTCACCGGATAAGAACCGCGGGAACGAAAGATATGGGTCGGTTCAGGGCTCCGACTCTCCGTCCCGTCCCCAAACTCCCAGCGATAGGTTCGTACCGCACCATCGAGATCATCGGCACGCGCTTCAAACCCAACCGTCAGCGGGGCCGTCCCTGACAGCGTGCTTGCGACCGGATCAAGCGCTGGGGCAACATTTGCGTCGCGGGAACGCAATTGCAGATCGTCAAAATAGAGCTCAACATCGTCCTGCGGGCCATAGAGCCCAAAGCGCACCCGGACACCACCGGCAGGCGCGGTAAACGTAAGCGCCAGCTTATGCCAACGATCCCGCTCATAGCTCGTCTGGGGATTGATGATCGCGCCAAGCTCGCGATAGGCCGTATCCTCAACCGTCAGATGCGCATAGCCCCACTGATTGCCAGCAAATCTAGCCCAGCGAAACCAGGCCGTCAAGACATATTCCTGGCCAGCTTGCAGATTGATCCAGCCCTGCGAAGCTTCCTGAGCAGTAATGCGCACACTAGACTGCCCAGACGCAGCATAATCCGTGGTCAACTGTGCTGAGGTAAGCCCTTGCCACGGAGCCGTTGTGCCTTGCTCGAAATCGCCGTTGCTTAAAAGAGTATCGGTAGTAGACGGAGCAGTTGTGCCTTGCTCGAAATCACCGTTGCTCAAGAGATTCGTGGGGTTAGGTTGGGCAGCCATGGGAAAAATCAGAGGAAAGAGGAACGTGAGCAGAAGAGCGAAGACAGCGAGCAGGGCAAGAGGACGAAGCCTCTGTGCAACCATGTCGGAGTCCTTTCACGAAGGTTATGTATTGCCTATACTATACCATCATTAGTGGTCTGGAACGTAAATTTTCTCGCAGCACCGCCGACCACGAATAACACGCACGAAGAAACGAATATGGGCTGCTCCATGCGCTCTTCGTTGCTTCGTGGCCCCCATTCGTGGACGGCGAACGACATCAGGAAACCTTGTTGCCAGACTGTTGAACCTCTGTTGCGCGAAAAGTGCGGTACAATAGAAAGAGACCAGGATCAAGCTAGAAAGCACATGGCATGTCCGAACTGATCCCATTGACGCCGGTGCAGACGCCAGCCTCGGCAACGCCGGTGCGCCCCCGGCGCCCCGAGTGGCTCAAGGCCCGTGCGCCTTCCGGCGAGAATTATAGCGATGTCCATCGCCTCATGCGTGAGAAGGGCCTCAATACGGTCTGTGAAGAGGCGCGCTGTCCAAATCTGGGCGAGTGCTGGAACAATCGCACGGCAACTTTTTTATTGCTCGGTGATACGTGTACCCGCGGATGCCGCTATTGCGCGATTGGCAAGGGCAAGCCCCAGCCGATTGATGAAGCTGAACCCGAGCGCGTCGCCGCGTCGGTGGACCATCTGCGCCTGCGTTTTGCGGTGCTCACTTCGGTCAACCGCGACGATGCGCCTGATGGTGGGGCGCATATCTTCGCCCGTACGATTGAATTGATCCGCGAACGAGTGCCGGAATGCAAGGTCGAGGTGCTGATCCCCGATTTTGATGGCAACTGGGACGCGCTGCAACTGGTGCTTGAGGCGCGGCCCGATGTGCTCAACCACAATATCGAAACTGTGCCCCGCATCTTCCGCCGCTTCCGCCCTCGCGCAGGTTTCCAGCAGAGCCTCGAATTGCTCGGGCGAGCACGGGCCTTCGCTCCCGATCTGGTCACCAAAAGCGGGATGATGGTCGGGGCGGGCGAGACCAATGCTGAAGTGCTGGAGGTGATGGATGCGCTGCGGTCGGTTGATGTGAACGTGATGACCATTGGGCAATACCTTGCCCCCGATAGCAGCTACTGGCCGATTGATCGGTATGTCACGCCCGACGAGTTTGCCACCTTCAAGGCCGAGGGGCTACGGCGCGGTTTTCGCCATGTCGAAAGCGGGCCGATGGTGCGCTCGAGTTACCACGCGCATCTGCATGTCGGCGCAAGTCTGTAGCACCGGCTTCCAGCCGGTGGCGCTTCCTGACCGGCTGGAAGCCAGTGCTACCAAATCGCATTGGAACACCATGCGTGGCAGTCTACAATCCAAAATCTGCAACCTCAAATGGCATAACCTCATAGCCCGTATTCAGCAGCCACCGCTCGCAGCGCATGCACCAGTTCGATCGAGGCTTCGATCTCGTCGTGATGGATCGAGACGCTTTCGATGTTGATACCCAGGGCCAGGTCTTCGCGGTAGGCCTGGTCGAGAATGGTGCGCAGGTTAGCACAACAGATCGCGATGGACTTCTGGAAAGGCGCCGGATCTTCGCAGAGCATACGCTCGGTCGCAGGCGGAATCGCGATGCCAAGCCATTTGATGAAGGTGAGTGTCTGCGGGCGACCGCACGGCGAGAAGGTGAGCACCAGTCGCTGTGGGTTGGCATCGGCCCGCCTGCACGCCTCACGGTAATCGCGCAACAAACGGATCGTCGGGGCGGGATCGTAGACAACCTGCGAAATAAAATAACGACAGCCCCGTTCGGCCTTGGCGATCAGCCGCCGACTCTCGTCAAAGTCAGGACTATGGCGCTCGGCGATCATGACACCCCCAAGCACAAAGCCTTCGTCATGCCTGGCGGTCAATTCGAGCGCCCGGTCAACGGGCAACGCACGCGGATCGGGCGTTGGCGTCGAAGCGCCGACCAGCGAGAGGTGCTCGATGCCATAGTTGCTCGCCGTCTCATCGAGCCAAGCCAACCAGTCGGCTTCGGTAAAATTGACCACGCACTTATACGTCACCGCTGGCAGGCCCGTCAACTCGCGCAGCCGCCGACTATGGTCACGCGGATCACGCGTCGGCAGAAACGGGAAGGGCCGCGGCTCACTCGTGCGCTCGTGTTCGTCCTGGACATCATAGACAACCAGGCCATCCAGGTCGAGCCCCGCGACGCGCCCGGCCAACTTCGCCGCCGCCGTCTCTACGCGCTCAAGCGAACTGTCGGCACGCGGTGGCGTCGTACCATACAGGGTTACAAACTGACGCGAATGGATCAATTTGTCGTTGAAGGGTGTATGATCGTGCATAAGTTTTTTCTACTTCAGGGCTAGCGCCCTGTAACCCGTTGTTGTGCTGAGGGCTATGCCCTCAAACCCACGCACCCTGGCTGAGCAACAAGCTAGCTACGCTAGCTTGTTGCTCAGCCAGGGAACGATTCCTGGGGGCAGAGCCCCCAAACCCAACTTCTTTCGCTGGAACAAAAGCCAGCGACGCTGGCTTTTGTTCCAGCGAAAAAACAATCGTGGGGGCCGTAAGCCCCCACGATTGTACCATAGAGCCTCAACGAGCCGATCAGCGTGAGGTACGCAACAGGTTACGCCGTAGTTTCCCTGCGGCGGTGCGCGGTAGTTCGTTGACGATGGTGATCTGGCGCGGGACTTTGTAGCTCGCTAGGTGCGTGCGGCAATGCGCAAGCAATGTATCGACCTCGGGCGCACTTCCTTCACGCGCCACCACAAAAGCGACTGGTACCTCTCCCCAGGTCGCATCGGGCAGACCAACAACGCCCGCCTCGGCCACCGCAGGATGCGCCAGCAAGGCTGCCTCGACTTCAGCAGGATAGATATTTTCGCCCCCCGAGATGATCAGGTCGCTGCGTCGGTCAACGACATAGAGATAGCCTTCGTCATCGAGATAGCCAAGATCGCCGGTATGCAACCATCCGTCGCGCAACGCTTCGGCGGTCGCGTCGGGGCGGTTGTAGTAACCGGGGGTCACCATTGGCCCACGCACGCAGATCTCACCCACTTCACCCGTCGGCGCTTCGACGCGCAGTTCCATCGGCAACAACGGCTGCCCCGCCGAGCCAAGTTTGCGCAAGGCATCGGCAGGCGCCAGCGTCGCAACCTGCGACGCCGTTTCGGTCATACCGTACGTCTGCGCAACCGGCAACCCCCGTGCCCCACACGCTTCAAGCAGCGGACGCGGCGCGGGCCCTCCACCCAGCAAAACACAACGCACAGAGGCAGGAAGAACCCCGGCCTCATCGTGGTCAAGCAGCCGTTGCAGCATCACGGCGACCAGCGACACAAGCGTTACGCGCTCTTCCACCAGCGCCTGCAATACCGCTGTCGGCTCGAACCGCTCGTGCAGCACCACGGGCATCCCGTAGATGGCACCGCGCAGCAAGATCGCGAGGCCGCCCACATGAAAGAGAGGCAAGACCGCGAGCCAGCGATCCGTCTCGTGCAAGCCCAGATTGAGCAGCGAGGCCGTCGCGCTCCACCAATGATTGCCCGCCGTCAGCAGTGCCCCCTTGGGTTGTCCGGTGGTTCCCGAAGTGTAGATCAGCGTATGCGGCGCCGCAAGATCAATCTGTTGATCTGAAGAGCTTGTTGGAGAAGCAGGAGAAACAGGAGTGGGAGAGCGAGCCAAGCCCAGGTTCTCCAGGGCGACCGAGCGCACCGGCAGTGAGGCCGCTTGCGCGGCGTAGGCTTCATCAGCGATAAGCAAGCGAGGCTGACAATCCGCAAGTTGCCAGGCGAGTTCCTGCTCACGCAAGCGCGTATTCAAGGGCACAAGCACCATGCCACAGCGCGGAGCCGCGTGCAGGATCGCCGCATAGCCAGGACTATTCCGCGCCAGCAGCGCCACCCGATCACCGGGTTGCACACCAAGCTCACGCAGGTGCAACGCCACCAGATCAGCGTCACGATGCAAAGCCGCAAATGACCACGTTTGCCCTGCGCAGATCAACGCCGGGCGTTCGGGATGCAGCGCGGCACGGCGCGCCAACCAATCGGGAAGATGCATATTCTTTGCGGCTACAACAATAATCCGACGGCAAGCAAAAGACCAAAAACCATATGCAGACGACCGGTACCACGCAGGGCGAGGTTCAACTCACGTCCGTGACCACGGCTCATCAGGCGCAGCATTGGCACGGCCAGCGGCAGACTCAACCAGGCGAGCAACACAAAAGGCGAGGCTCCACCCACGATCCACAACAAGGGCACCACCAGATAGGCCCCGATCACCAGGACTGCATACTCAATCCGCGCAAAGCGCTCACCAAAAATGACCGCCAGCGTCCGCTTACCTGCTTTGCGATCCGTTGGCGCATCGCGCAGATTATTGACCACAATGATTGCCGTGACCAGCATCGCCACCGGCAGACTCGCCAGCAAAGCCAGCGCCCCCCAGGTTCCGGTATGCACATAAGCGGTGCCCATCACCGCGACCAGGCCAAAGAAGACAAACGTAAAAAGATCGCCCAGGCCATTGTAGCCCAGCGGAAATGGCCCACCCGTATAGAGGATGCCCGAGGCAATTGAGAACACGCCAATCAGCAGGATCGGCCAACCGCCTACCAGAATCAAATAGGCCCCACAGAGCGCAGCCAAACCAAAACAGACGAGCATCGCCGTCCGCACCGTTGCCGCAGGCACTAGGCCACTCTGGGTGACCCGCGTTGGCCCGAGCCGCTCGGCGGTATCGGCCCCCTTCTTGTAATCAAAATAGTCATTCGCAAGATTGGTGCCGATCTGGATCAACAACGACGCCAGCAGCGCCGCAACAAAGACCAGCGGCTGAAAAAGGCCACTCGCAAACGCGGTCGCCGAACCGACCAACACAGGTACCACCGCCGCTGGCAGGGTTGGCACCCTGATCGCCATCAACCAGACTTTAAGCGGCCCCGGAGGAGCCGACGAGAGATCAGTCGTCATACCGTCTTCTTTTATAACTCGGAAGGGTCAATCCCCAGTTCACGCAGTTTCGCCCAGGCCGCCTCTTTCGCCGCCCGCTCGGCCTCTTTCGCCGCCCGCTCGGCCTCTTTCGCCGCCCGCTCGGCCTCTTTCGCTGCCCGCTCGGCCTCAGCCTGGGTCAAACGAAGAGCACCGTCACGGTCATAAAAACGCAGCCATGCCCCATCAGCGACGAGATAACTCGCTAACTCCTCACTCCAGATCCGTCCTGTCGCATCAGGCGCTAGCGGCACTGCCTTGCCCTGATCGATCCGCCACCCATACAGGCGCCCCCCCAGGCGGCGCGTATACGGCGGGTCATTCGGGTCATAGGCAAAGTACTCGCGCACCCCCAGCGCCGCATACTGGCGCGGTTTCTGCTGCAGATCATCGCGCCAGGTCGACTCTGAACAGAACTCAAAGACCACCTGGGGCGGCGGACGATCAGGGAGATAGAGCCGCCAACTGCGGAAGCGGTGCCGGTTATGCCCCTCAAGCACCACGCCCTTAAAGACCGCCACATCAGGGGCGACCGGATACTCGTACCGCGAGCGGGTGCGATAGATATTCAGATCATTCACCACAAACCAGCGCTCGGCCGCATACAACCACGCGAGCACCTGTTGCACATAAGCGATCAACCACGAATGGGCCACACTCTCACCCATCAGATCCTCCCGTGTCGGGTGGTGGTCATAGTAATGCAACGACGCCTCGTCGGGATCATCGAGCGGCGCATCCGCGTAGACCAGATCGGCCTTCACTTCTGCCATCGGTACCTCCTCAGCGCTCACTGTCACCTGGCCTGCCGGTAGCTGCTCATACTGCTCTTGGGAGCCAGGGCGTCCCATTGTAGCGTTTGTGGCTGGTGCCACCCTTGCCCCCACCCCCCAACCCCTCCCCCACGAGGGGGGAGGGGCGTTTTAGTGCAGCACCATAGAACCTTTGCGCCTTCGCGCCTTTGCGCCAAAACACCCCGTCTCTTACGGGAAGCGCCGGAAACGTCGGAAGTTGGGGCGTCGCTTTTCAAGATAGGCCTGCTTGCCTTCTTTTGCCTCTTCGCTCAGGTAGTAGAGTAGCGTTGCATCACCGGCAAGCTGTTGCAATCCGGCATGGCCGTCGGCAGCCGCATTGATCGCTGCCTTGAGAAAACGGAGCGCCATGGGGCTCTTTTCGAGCATCTCGCGCGCCCATTGCACCGCTTCATCTTCCAGGCGTTCGAGGGGAACGACCGTGTTGACTAGGCCCATCTCGAGCGCCTGCTGCGCATTGTACTGGCGGCAGAGGTACCAGATTTCGCGGGCTTTTTTGTCGCCCACCATGCGGGCAAGCAGATTTGAGCCATAGCCACCATCAAAACTACCGACTCGCGGCCCCGTTTGTCCAAAAATAGCATTCTCGGCGGCAATCGTCAGGTCACACACAATGTGCAGCACATGCCCGCCGCCAATCGCGTATCCCGCAACCATGGCAACCACGGGTTTGGGGATGATGCGGATCAGCCGCTGCAGATCGAGCACGTTGAGCCGCGGCACGGTGTCTTTGCCAACATAACCACCGTCGCCGCGCACCGTCTGATCGCCGCCCGAGCAAAAGGCCATCTCGCCGGCCCCAGTAAAGAGAATGACGCCAACCCGTTCGTCGTCACGCGCCCGACCAAACGCGTCAAGCAACTCTTGCACCGTCTCGGGGCGAAAGGCATTGCGCTTTTCGGGGCGGTTAATGGTAATCTTAGCGATGCCCTCACCGGCGGCATCGTGCTCATAGATAATATCGGTATACTCAGCAACCCGTACCCATTCAATGGGCATAGCTCCTCCTTATTCAACAAACTCAAGTACCTCAATGGTTCTTGTTGCGTCCTTGGTCTAAGAATCGTACCACAACTTCGCAAAAGGCTTGCGGTTGCTCAAGATGTACCGTATGACCGGCCTCAGCGATACGCACATGCTCGGCATTCGGCAGGAGTTCAGCCATCTGCGTATTGATCGCAACAAACTTCTGGTCGAGCGCCCCCGTGATCAGCAACGTGGGCATTGTCAGGCGTGGCAATGCTTGCCAGAGGCTACGCTGATGCCCCGTGCCCATGCCCCGCAGACTCTGGGCGTAGCCATGGGCGGTGCCGCGCATCCGACGCGCTCGCAAGGCTTCCCTGGTCGCGGACGGCAAGCGGGCCTGGCTCGCAAAGAGGGGTATGCTTGCCCACTCATCAACAAACCAGGCCAGGCCTTGCTGTTCAATGCGATCAGCGAGCGCCTCATCGCTTGCACGGCGGGCAGCGCGTTCCTGGGCTTCAGCGAGGCCCGGCGAGGCGCTTGCGAGGATCAGCGCGGTGATCCGCTCGGGGGCCGCCGCCGCAAGGTGCAGCGCGACGCGTCCGCCCATCGAGTAGCCAAGCAGGGCGACCCGCTCAAGCCGCTCGCGGTCAAGGAGGGCGAGCAGATCAGTCACAGCCTGCTCCATCCGGTATGCATCAAGCTCGGCGGGGGCTGGCGAGCGCCCATGACCAAGCAGATCAACCTTGAGCAGCGTCGCGTGGGGCGTCAACCGAGGCGTCACCTCATCCCATTCAGCGGTACTTCCCGTGAAACCGTGCAAAATCAGCAAGGGCGGGCCGTGGCCCACCTGTTCAACATAGAGCTCCTGAGGATAGCGGGGGGCGGCATGTGCTTCCCCACGATCATCACCAAACGACATCACCCTACCTCCAATGTAACCCACCAGGCTGTCATCGGCCAATCCTTACGGGTACCGCAACAGCACGCCCCACCTACAACTCAATCCGCCGGGCCGCCATTGCCGCGAGTTCGCTGACCGACGGATGGGGGCCATAGATCGCCGCCAGATCGCGGAGTTGCATCCCGGCACGCATTGCCATCGCAATTGGAGCGAGGATCTCGGCAGCAGCAGGGGCCACCGCCAGCGCACCGGCAACATAGCCCCCATGATCCCAGGCCAGGGTCAAAAAGCCTTCGGTTGCGCCATCGGCATGGGCGGCCATACTCTCATTGAGCGCAATCGTCACACTCCCGTGCGCACCTTCAGTCGTGAGCCGCCCAACCTTCGCCACCTGGGGTTGATACATAAAAGTGAGCACAATATCGCGAATATCGGCAGGCGCGCTCGACCGACGCACCGCGTGCAACGCCGCTGCGCGCCCCTGCGCCATCGCAATGCTCGCCGCTTGGGGGGCCAAGATATCGCCGACCAGATAGACCCCGCGCAGCTTGGTCTGCCCATAGATATCGGTGTCAAGCAGATCGAGCGAGAGCCCGACCGCCATCGGGTCAGGCCGACGCTCGAAGGCGAGGAGAGCGATCTCGCCGCCATACCGGGTACCATCAGCAAGGGTCGCCGTCACATCCTCGCCCTTATGCGCAAGGCGTTGCACCGTCGCATGCGGCACCACGCGCACCCCTTGGCGTTCAAGCATCCGCGTCAGATAGCCATCAACCTCAGGTGCGACCTGCGTACGAGGCGACGCCTCAGGAATAAGCCAGGAGACGTCAGCGCCAAGCAGGCTAAAGAGATGGCACAATTCAAAACCGGCGCGCCCATCACCAAGCACCATCACCCGTTCAGGACACGTCTGCAACACCCCAAGATCGCCACTTGTCAACATACGCTCGCCGTCTGGCGCAACCGCTTCGGGAAACGCAACCTGCGCCCCGGACGCCAGAATGATCGCATCGGCGTTGAGACTCTGCGCCGGGCCACCATCCGGTGCCTCGACCAGCACCTCACCGGGCTTACCGAGGCGACCACGTCCGGCGATGATCTCGACTTCAAGGGTCGCCAGTTCATCGGCGCATCGGGTCTGCCACTCGGTAGCGACCTGCTTGGCACGGGCAACAATCTTTGCCACATCGCGCTCGCCAGCCGCTGCCGCCGCCAACCAGACGCGCATCGTCATCGGGCGCCACTCGCCCACCGCCCCGGCTGTCACGACCTTCACCGTTGCATGCGGCGCAGCGGTACGCGCCGCCTCTATCCCTGCGGGGCCGCCCCCGATAATCACAACTTGCATCATGCACGCCCTTTCCGTATGATCTTTTCGCACAATGCCCTATCGCTGCTTTGTTTATATAGCAGTTCTGTTTGGATTGTAAACAGGAGTGCCGGCTTATGGACTTTCAGTAAATGATCCGCTATGCGCCTGATGCCGTGGGGCTGAAGCCCTCGGCTCGGGGAAGCGAAGCCCGCCTTCGCGGGCTATACCGGATTAATTTCTGGAAGACCATAAGCCGGCACTCCGTAGACACAAACCTGTTAGGACTGCTATAGTATTATACCTGTTTAACATAGCGCAGTCCGGCCGGCTTAGGTTGCATCTAGGAGTGTCGGCTAATGACAAAACAACGTCCACGCCTTTCCGCAGTTATTCCAACCTGGCAAGGCCTGCGCTATTTGCCGGCGTGCCTCAGCGCCTTGCGTGCGCAGCTTGGCCCTGATGATGAAATCATTCTCGTTGACAATGCTTCCCGCGATCAGGCGGGGGCCTGGGCGCAACGGCACGCACCCGATGTACAGGTAGTCACATTGCCCACCAACCTCGGCTTTGCTGGCGGCACCAACGCCGGACTCGCCGTAGCGCGGGGCGAGTTGCTGCTGCTGATCAACGACGATGCCTTGGCCGAGCCAGGCTGCGTTGCAGCGTTGTGGCACGCCCTCAGTGAACACCCGCACGCCGGAGCCGCCGCCGGTATCCTCACCTTCAGCCGCCACCCCGAACGGATCGCATCGGCAGGGATCACCGTACGGCGCGACGGTGTCGCCACCGACCGTCATCCGGGGCTGCCCATCAACGCCTTACCCACCGAGACACAGCCCATCTTTGGGGCCAGCGGTGGTCTCGCGCTGCTACGGCGAGCAATGCTCGACGACATCGGGCCATTCGAGACCAGCTTCTTCAACTACCTCGAGGATGTCGATCTCGCCTGGCGGGCGCAACTACGCAACTGGACGTGCGTGCTCGCCCCGGATGCACGGGCGCGCCACGTCTACTCAGCCACATCGGGGCAAGGCAGCCCATTCAAACAACGCTTGCTTGGGCGCAACCGCATCCGCGTGTTAATCCGCTGCCTCCCGACAGCGCTGCTCCGGGAATGCCTGCCAGCGATCGTATGCTACGACATGCTTGCGACAGCCTACGCCCTGGTGCGTCGCCAACCCGCAATGATCGCAGGCCGCCTGGAAGCCATGCGCGAACTACCCATGCTACGCCAGCAACGCCAGGCGATCCAGGCGCACCGCACAGCCTCCATCAACGATCTTGCAACATGGCTGATCCCCGCCCCCTCGCCCCTCAGCGACCTACGGATCGCCCGGCAGATCGAGCGGTTGAGCGCAACGACGTAGGGGCACGGCACCGCATACGCATTAACTTAAGCAAGCAAGAAACGCTCACATGTGGCATCATGATGCTTTCTCCGAAGCCATGCCAAAGGAGCGTTTCTTATGACGAGCATACCACATGTTGCCACAGCCATGCGTGAGGTGTTGGACGAGGTCGCGAAAACCGTTGCCCGGGCGTGCGGGGTCATTCAACGGGAACGGGTGATGCATGGGGCTCATTTGGTGCAAACGCTCGTGTTTGGTTGGTTGGCGAATCCCGATGCGACGCTGGACGACTTGGTGGCGATGGCGAAGGTGCTGGGGATCACGATCTCGAAAGCCGCGCTCTGCAAGCGCTTCACGGACGCGTTGGTGACCTGTATGGAACGGGTGTTGCAGCACGCCATGGGCACCCTGGTGGCTGCAGACCCCGTGGCGATTCCGTTGTTGGCTCGCTTTTCGGAGGTGTTGCTGCAGGATAGTACGACGATCAGTTTGCCTGCGTCGTTGGCGCAGCGGTTCCGGGGCTGTGGCGGACGGAATGGCGCTGGGCAGGCGGCGCTGAAAGCCCAGGTGCGCTTGGAAATGCGCACGGGAATGCTGGAAGGGCCGCTGGTTCAGGACGGACGAGCCTCGGATCGTGCGGTGGCCTTTCGGCGTCGTCCCGGGCCCGGGTCGCTCTCCTTGCGTGATCTGAGTTACTTCCAGCTCGATGAACTGGCGCTGGATACCCGGGAGAAGCGATTCTGGATCAATCGCTTGAAGCCGAATACGGCGATCTTTTGTGACGGTGTGCGGGTGGATCTGCTGACGATGCTGCGTCAGGAAGCCTCGGATGCGCACACAACGTTGGATATTGCCGTACAGATCGGCGTGGCGCAACGGATCGCCTGTCGCTTGCTGGTCGTGCGTGTCCCGGAACAAACGGCCGCACAACGGCTGCGGCGGTTGCATCGCGAGATGCGCAAGAAAGGACGGACGGCAAGCGCTGAGCAGGAGGCGTGGTGTGGGTGGACGGTCTTCGTCACGAACATGCCGACCGATATGGTGACCTTGACCGAAGCATTGGTGTTGATGCGTTTACGCTGGCAAATTGAGTTGTTGTTTAAATTGTGGAAGAGCCATGGCAAGGTGGATGAGTCGCGCGGTCAACGCGACGCGCGGGTGTTGACCGAGATCTATGCAAAGTTTATCGGGATGATCATGCAACACTGGCTGCTCCTCACGGGATGTTGGCAGAAACCGGATCGGAGTCTGCCGAAAGTGGCCAAGAAAGTACGCGAGTTTGCGAAGCTTCTGGCACAGGCCATGCATCATCCCCGCACGTTGCGCAAGGTCGTGCGCCTGCTCATGGAGGAGATATCCAAGGTGGAAGGGCAGACGCCCCGCACGAAAGAACCGAATGCCTACCAATTACTGCTCAACCCGAATCTCTTGGAGTGGGCCGTAAGTTAATGCGTATGGGGCACGGCACCGCCGTGCCCCGACCGCCGTGCCCCGACCGCCGTGCCGCATCCATTGCAGCGCATATGCAGCCCATCCCAGCGTCGTGATCCACCCCCGCATGACGCACCCGTAGGGGCGCAGCAGCCCATGCGCCCCTCGTCAACCACCACGCATCCTGTTTGCTGCTGCGCCCCTCGTCAACCACAACGACCTCTGTTTGCTGCTGCGCCCTACCGTGGGTGAGCGATCGGCCCCGACACAATTGACCACATCACAGGCACGGGTGGTGGCACCGGGGTGCCGGGGGCGCAGCAGCGATGACAGGGGCTTTTGGGCAACGGGCGGGCCATGCGCTGCTGCGCCCCTACACCCGGCCATTTCGCCGCGATTGGCCTGCCATCGGGCGCGGGTGGTGGCACCGGGGGGCCGGGGGGCGCAGCAGCGATGACAGGGGCGTTTGGGCAACGGGCGGGCCATGCGCTGCTACGCCCCTACACCCGGCCATTTCGCCGCGATCGGCCTGCCATTAGGCGCGGGTGGTGGCACCGGGGGGCCGGGGGGCGCCGCAGCGGACAGGGGCGTTTGGGCAACGGGCGGGCCATGCGCTGCTGCGCCCCTACACCCGGCCATTTCGCCGCGATTGGCCTGCCATTAGGCGCGGGTGGTGGCAACGGGGGGCCGGGGGGCGCCGCAGCAGACAGGGGCATTCGGGCAACGGGCGGGACACGACACCGCCGTGTCCCTCCATGCACAATCAAAACCTTTGCGCCTTCGCGCCTTTGCGTCAAGCCCCCTTCGCGTCTTCGCGTCTTCGCGTGCCCCCGTATCTTTCCCCCTTTCGTGCGGTACAGCCCCACATCCACCCTGGTGCTGGTATGTTGCTGGTTGTGTCGGCGTGGTATAGTATGGGGCAGAAAGCTGCTGTTTATCCTCACGATGCATCATATGACACGCAAAGAAGAGACCTACATTCTGATCACCTTGTTTGTTACTATCGTTGGTACGATTGGCATCTTGCTGGCGCTGCCTCAGGTGCAGCCCTGGTTGAATGCGCAACTTGCCAAGCCATTCTTTCTGCCTTTTTTGATCGCCGTCGGGTTGCTTTTGCTGTTGCTTGCCGTCGTGCTCTTTCTCGTGCGCAACTGGCTGGTGGCAAAGGTGCGTTTGCTCTTCCCTCGGCGGCGGGTAGAGGCGGACTATTTGGAGGCACTTCGGCTGGTCTATGGCAAGACGCCCGATTTGCTGGCAGCCGGTCAGCGGAGCGATATGCGTCTCATTGAGGCGTTTAGTCCGTTGTCCCTGAGTCCCTATCGTCCCAATGGATTAGAGCAGACAGGAGGCAGTTCAGTCGCGCATGAAGAGCTTGCAGTCGATGCGGAAGAAGCTGTACTGCGCCAGGTGGGTTTGCGCGATGGGCGTCGCCTACGGGGGCCTCGGTCGGCTGAGGCACCAGGTAGGGTGCGCCAGGTGTTCGAGCGCGTTGTCTATTGGGGCCTCTGGGCGCTTGCCCAGGGGCTGTTGCTGGGCGTTTTGCTTGCCCTGTGCGCCTGGTTGCTGCGCGAGCCTGGGGGTGGTTGGCGGCTCGATTGGTGGCGGGTCACGGTGGCGATCGTTGGCGCGGGGGGCTGGTTCATGGCCGCCCGCTGGCTACACAATTGGCTTGTCGGTAAAGACGATGTGCTGGAAGATTTGCTGACCTGGTGGCGACGGCGTAGTATGTGCATTGCCGATCCTGGTACGCCCGGCGCCGAGATCTGGGCACATCCACGGCTGTTGCTACTGGGGCATCCTGGTAGTGGCAAGACAACCTTGATGCGCCATCTTGCGGTCATCTGTGCCCTGGAACGCCTGGGAACCAGGTCACAGACCCTGCGGGTTCGTAGCCTCTACGGTTGGCCTGATTGCCCGTTCCCACTCTATATTCCAATGCGTGATCTGGATCTGCAAACCAGTGACAAGGATTTGTTGCAGGTCTATGCGCAGAAGCTTGCCGATTTATTCGCGAAACCGTTACCGGGGTGCGATGGCCCCTTCTTTGCCGAACGGCTCAAACAGGGTGGTTGCCTTATCTTGGTTGATGCCTTCGATGAGGTGCGGGCGGCTGGCGGAGCACATCATGATGATGGGCAACGAGATATTGATATGCGCACCTGGCTCAGCCAGTTGATTGCGGCGTTACCCGCTGGCCCGCGCCAACGGCCTAATCGAGTGGTGGTGACGTCACGCTTTGTCGGCTATGAAGGTCAATTGGATAGCGAGGGCTTTGTTCAACGCCAGCTCGATGAGCTTGATGATGAACAGACCGCCCGCTTTATCCATGCACGTTATGCGGCCATTGCTGCCAGTGAAAGCCGTAAGTTGGGAGGCAGTGGCAGTCTCGATGTCCTCGATTGGCAACCTGAAAGCGAAGCCCAGGATCTCATTCGGCGCTTGCCCGGCAATCCTGGTTTGCGCCGCCTGAGTCGCAATCCGCTCTTGCTCTCGCTGACCGTTGCGCTCCATTATGACTATCAGGGCCAACGCCTGAAGTTGCCCGAAGAGCGTCATACGCTCTACGAAGCGGCGATTGGTTTGATGGCAGGTGCCTGGGAGCAGCGCAAACGTCGGGTGCATGAGACCCAGGATGGCCTAGCGGAACTGAGCCTCCAGGATCGGCTCTATCTGCTGCGTGAGTTGGCGTGGATGATGTTTCAACAGGGTGCCACAAGCAGTGATGCGCGGGCGCATCTGATGGTGCGCAGCAGTGAGGTCAACGCCAAGCTTGCGTTGCTGCTGCCCAATCTGGGAGGGTTTGAGCCTAACCGGAAAGAAGAAGAACGTCAGGTCGCTGCGGTGCGTTCCGCTGATACGTGGCGCAGATACCTTAGTCAACGGGGAGGGGTGCTGCTCGAAAAGGGCTTTGTGAAGGGGAGTCGTACTGATCTCTGGATGGAGTTTGCGCACCTGACGTTTCAGGAGTATTTGGCGGCCCGCGCTGCGGCTACCGAAGCGACCGAAGCCCGCCAGTCGATCATCCTCAACCGCTGGGATCGTCCCGCCTGGCGCGAGGTGTTGCTGCTCTATGCGGCGAGCCATGATCCCAATCCGGTGCTTCGCCAGGTGCTCGCCGCGCCGGGTCACGACCGTACCCTGCTCGCCGGTGCGGTGCTGCTGGAACGTCCGAACAAAAGCAGCCTGGAGGAGCTACGCGAAGCCACGCGATCACGCTTGCACGCCCTCGCTTTTGCCGAACCAGATGCGAGTGAAGCCGAAGCCACTGCTGCGTTAGCCCACCTTGAAGAACTCCAGATGATCCCTGCGCAGGCGGAACTACGCCACCTCGTGCGTACTGCCATCCACGGCCCGGTACGCGCCCGGATCATCGAACTCATGCTCGAACGCAAGCTCATCAGACCACCTGCGCAGCGTCGGTCTTCGCGGGAGGCAGAACGCATGCCTGCGGTAACCGACGCCTCCCTGCGGGCCCTGCTTGGCACGCTTGCCACAGACGATCCAGACTATCGGCCCCGCCTCGCGGCTGGGTACGCGCTTGCCGGTGGCGATCCGCGTTTCAGTGGTGAACACTGGTGCCCGCAGATGACCCACATCCCCGCTGGCCCCTTCCTGATGGGCAGCAGCGATGCGGATACCATGGCCGACAGTGATGAGAAGCCCCAACATCGCCTGGATCTGCCTGACTACTGGATCGGCACTTATCCGGTCACCGTCGCGCAGTGGCGTGTTTTTGCCAACGACGATGGCTATACCAACCGGGCCTACTGGACGACCGCAGGTTGGCAGTGGTTGCATGGCAGCACGACTATGCTTGAGCGACTTGGTGGCCTGCTGCCATGGCGCAACAACCGGCGGACAACCACAACCAAGCGATGGGAGGGGCCGGCAACCGGTGATGACAATCTGCCTGTCGTCGAAGTCAACTGGTTCGAAGCCGTGGCCTACTGCCGCTGGTTAACCGCCAGAGTCGGCATTGAGTTTCGCCTACCCACCGAGGCCGAATGGGAAAAAGCCGCCCGCGGCCCCGACGGACGCATCTGGCCCTGGGGCAATACCTGGGAACCCGGGCGCTGCAATAGCAGAGAGCTAGAGCTTGGCCGACGATCACCAGTTGGCAGCTTCCCTGCCGACACAAGCGCCTACGGGGTTCACGACATGGCTGGCAATGTCTATGAATGGTGCGCAACCATTTATGGTCGCGGCTATCCATATGCGGTCGAAGACGAATGGTGCGAGACCTATCTAGAGCAAGACGAACCACGTAGATTACGCGGCGGGGCATTTTATAGTAGCGCAAACAGCGTCCGGGCTTCGTACCGCGTCTACCTCAACCCGCGCAACCGCAACTTCGACTTCGGGTTGCGGGTCGCCAGTCATTCTCCGTTGCCCGGTTCTGAATCCTGATTGCTGTTTGCTGTAGTATCAGGCGTGCTTGTCTGGTACAATCAGGGGGATGGTGTACCCAGGGGATGGGGTGTGGGGAAGGGTTCCTTCCCCACCCGCGCGTAGCGCGCATCCGCGATTTTTTTTGCAAGGGGCGGGCGATGCCCAAGCGTTTCAACAACCTCTTTCCGCAGATCGCGAGCTTTGAAAACCTCTTTGCCGCGTGGGAGGCAGCCCAGCGCGGCAAGCGCCGTCGCCCTGATGTGGCCGCTTTCGAGCGCCATCTTGAGCCGAATCTGCTGCAACTCGAGCGCGAGTTGCTCGCCGGGCGTTACCAACCCGGGCGTTATCGTTCGTTTTACATCCGCGAACCCAAACGGCGCAAGATCAGCGCTGCCCCCTTCCGCGATCGCGTGGTGCATCACGCGCTGGTGCGCGTCATCGAGCCAATCTTTGAAGCACGCTTCTCGAATGCCTCGTATGCATGTCGCCGCAAAAAGGGCACCCATCGTGCCGCTGACCAGGCGCAGATCTTGCTACGCCGCCACAAGTATCTGCTGAAAGCTGATATTGCCCAGTTTTTTCCGTCGATTGACCACGCGATCCTCTCCAGCTTGCTCGAACGCCATCTTGCCTGCAAGCCCACCCTCGCCTTGTGCCAGCGCATTATGGCAAGCGGCGATGGCATCCTCGCCAATGAATATACGCTCCGACTCTTTCCAGGGGATGATCTGCTGGCGGCCCTACGTCCACGCGGCTTGCCCATTGGCAACCTGACCAGTCAGTTCTGGGCCAATGTCTACCTTAATCCGATCGATACACTGTTGCAACGTGAATTGCGGCTGCCGCATGTCCGCTACTGTGACGACATGCTCGTCTTTGCCGATGACAAGCCCACCTTGCACCAGGCGCTTGCGCTCCTTCACGAGCACACCGCCCAGTTGCGGCTAACCCTGCACCCGGTCAAAACGCGCCTCTATGCCGCCGACGAAGGGGTCGAGTTTGTCGGCTATCGGTTGTTCCGTGATCATCGGCGGTTGCGCCGCAGCGGTGTGCAACGCTTTGTGCGCCGCTTGCGCCGACAACAGCGCGGGTATCGGGCGGGTCATCTCGCGGCTGCTTCCATCCAGGCCTCGTTACGAAGCTGGATTGCCCACGCCAAACACGCTGACACGTATCGCCTCCGTTCGCGCCTGTTACGCACGCATCCATTTGGCAAGGATCAGCACCGATGACAAGCCATTCCAGTCAGTCGCCGATCTTTAGCCAGACCTATGACCTCTTGCGCTGGCTGCTTCCGCTGGCCGCCGCAATGCCACGCGAACATCGCACAGGCCTGGGCCGCCGCCTGCCAGAGGCTGCCTTTCTCTTGCAACGGCAACTCATTGCCGCAGCCAAGCAGGGCCACAACCCGACGCCATTGTTACGCGAAGCGGATATCACCCTGGCCGAGCTGCGGCTCTTGCTACGGCTCGCCCGTGATTTGCACATGCTCTCATTCAAACAATATGAAGAAGGTGCCCGACGCAGCAGCGAACTTGGCCGCCTCTTAGGCGGCTGGCTCCGTCGTGGTGAAGAGCTGTCTCCGACCTCCGGGTCTTGAGATAGGGGGGCTGACCGACCCACCACCAGGTGGCGCGGCAGGAGGGTCTTCTGCCGTGGAACGTCCGGGCTTCGTACCGCAACAACAACAACCCGCGCAACCGCAACAACAACAACGGGTTGCGGGTCGCCAATCATTCTGCCAGTTGTCGGGGCCTAGCAGATTCCGGTGCTTACGGGTGGCGGTGTGGCCTCGGCAGGAGAATGACAGGTCAGTCCCTGGCTGTATGGCACGGCGATACAGCCAAAGACAAACCGCCCTTCGCCCTGCCAGTAGACCTCAACCGGTCGAACGTCGGGATGGGGCACGTGAGTGAGGGGCAGGGTTATGCAACATAGCCCTGCCCCTCGCTGAGGGATCGGCCCCATCACAGGCGCGGGTGTCGTCACCGGGCGACCGGGGGCGCAGCAGCTATTACAGGGGCGTTCGGCCAACGGGCGGGCCATGGGCTGCTGCGCCCCTACGCCCGGCAACGCATCCATCCCAGCGCCGTGATCCACCCCCGCGTTACGCACCCGTAGGGGCGCAGCAGCCCATGCGCCCTGCGTCAACCACAACGACCTCTATTTGCTGCTGCGCCCCGCCGTGGGTGCGGGATCGACCCCAGCGCGATGATCCGCCCGTGTCCGTCCTGCCGTGGGTGTGGGATCGGCCATTTCGCCGCGATCGGCCTGTCATTAGGCGCGGGTGGTGGCAACGGGGGCCGGGGGCGCAGCAGCAGACAGGGGCGTTCGGGCAACGGGCAGGGCACGGGCGAGCCGTGCCCCTACGCCCGGCTATTTCGTCGCGATCGGCCTGTCATCGGGCGCGGGTGCGCCTCACCGGGGGGCCGGGGGCGCAGCAGCAGACAGGGGCGTTTGGGCAACGGGCGGGACACGACACCGCCGTGCCCCTCCATGCACGATCAAAACCTTTGCGCCTTCGCGCCTTTGCGTCAAGCCCCCTTCGCGTCTTCGCGTCTTCGCGTGCCCCCGTATCTTTCGCCCCCTCTGCGCCTTCGCGCCTTTGCGTCAATCCCCCTTCGCGCCTTTGCGCCTTCGCGTGCCCCCGTATCTTTCGCCCCTTTCGTGCGGTACAACATCACGAACCCGTTTTGCCCGAGGAACGCCCATGGAACTTCCGCCGGCTGATTTTGATGGCGCGTGGAAATATGCGCTCGATCACTACGTCGCTCCGTTGCTCGAACTGCTCTTCCCGCTGGTCTGGCGCACCGTGGACTGGCAGCAACCGGTCATCTTCCGGGATACCGAACTGCACCAGATCGACCCGGATGTCAATCGCGGCAAGCATCGCATCGACAAACTTGTGCAGGTGCAGGCTCACGATGGCACCCCACGCACGATCTTCATCCACCTGGAAGTCCAGTCCCAGCGCGACCCTAGCTTTGCCGAGCGCATGTTCTGTTACCACGCCCAGATCTTCGTCCGCGAACGCCGCCCCGTGATCAGCCTCGCCGTCTTGAGCGACGACCAACCGGGGTGGCACCCGCGCTCCTTTGGCTACGCCGAGGCCGGGTGCGTGGTGCGGCTCGACTTCCCCACGGTCAAACTCTTGGAGCTTGACGTGGCGATGCTCGAAGCAAGCGACAACCCCATCGCGATGGTCATTTTGATCCACCGCGACGCGCAGGCGACCCGCGGGCAACCCGAGGAACGGCTCCGGCGCAAATTAGCCCGTTTTCGGGCCTTCTTCCGCAACGGCTACGCAGCCACCGACATGCGTCGGCTCTATCGCGTGCTCGATCAACTGCTGCGCCTCGACCCCAGCATGCACACGACGGTTCGTGCTACAATGCGCCTGATTGAACAGGAGGAGACCCAGATGGACGACACCTTTGTCACCAGTATTGAGGAGCTTGCGTTCGCCGAGGGCATCGAGCAAGGGCGTCACCAGACGCTCCAGGAAGTCGTGCTGCGCCAACTGATTCGGCGGTGCGGCCCAGTGCCGGAGTCAGTGCAGCATCAACTCCTCACCCTGAGTCCCGAACAACTCCTGGAGTTGAGCGAGACGCTGCTCGATTTCACCAGCATGGATGAACTCCAGGCATGGTTGGCGCGTACGTGCGCGTCGGCATAAGCCGGTCTCCTGCGGATACAGCAACGTACGGGCACGGCGATGCCGTGCCGCGCCGCCGTGCCGCGCCGCCGTGCCGCGCCGCCGTGCCGCGCCGCCGTGCCGCGTCGTCGTGCCGCGCCGCCGTGCCGCGCCGCCGTGCCGCGCCGCCCTGCCGCGTCGCCGTGCCCCGCCCGATCCCCGATCCCCGATCCCCGCTGTGCCCCATGGAAGCAAGGGCACGGGCGAGCCGTGCCCCTACGCCGTGCCCCTATCCGTCGCCGCGATCGCCGGCGCGTTCCAGGTTCAGTTCCAGCAGACGCGCCAGGATCGCTTCGTCGCTCAGATCCACCGGCCAGCCGTAGGCGGACATCACCGCTTCGTCGAGGGTGCGGTGCGCGTTGTCAAGCCATGTGGGACGCTGGTTATAGAGGTTCGTCAGCGTGCGCTGCTTTAATTCCGCTTCGCTCGCCCCCTCGGGGTTGAGCCAGTTGTTGCGGAGTTCGACCAGCCGCCGTGCGGCCCGGGCAATGGCTTCGACGCGCACATCGCCCTCGGGCTCTTGGCCTGGCGGCCACGGCAAGGGGAAGGTTTCGAAGGTGGTGGTGGGGGTGTAGCGAAAGCCGCTTTCTGCTTCGCGGAGCTGGGTACCAGTTCGCCTGGCCCACAATTCATGCACCCTGGAGTGTAAAACGCCAAAAAAGTAGTCGTCAGAACGCGCAAAAACAAGCGTGCCCTGGTTGCACAGCACCTCGGGCTGAACCCACACGAAAAGCCGATGTTTAGCTACGCCTGGGGTGGCAATGTAACGGGTATGTTTCTTTAACGCTTCACGCATCTCAACCCTTGGCCTTGCATACTGCCACCAATTACCTGCATACTTTATACGGCTTGCATCCATACGCACTGGATAGACGTGCGTTCGCACGTACTCAAAAGGTGCTTCGTAGAGCGCCGCTTCGTCTTGTGATAGCAGACCAAAATCAATTGTCCATTTGCCTCGATGACGTTGCACCAGATCGATCGCACTAGCGACAGGGCGGATGACATCACTATTGGGGCGTCCGTTTGGATTAAGTGGTGCGCTGAGCATGTGAACAGCGGTATCAGCGTCAATATCAAAGGGGGCTTTTGCCGATGGCCCCATGAAGCATATACCATGATTTTCACGAAGATTTTTGATCGTAGTAAGGTTGACCGATGATGTGAGATCAGCGTTGATAGCACTGACCTTCATCCCATCCAGCGCACGCTCGGTCTCTTTGCCATCATCAAAACCAACCATGGAAACTTGGACAGCCGCACCCTCCTGATACCACTTGCGGTCACTCCAGGCCATAAAAATGTTGCCACTCTCCTTGATTCGTTCTAATACTTTTCGATTAACTCCACCGCGAATTCCCTGCGTCGCAAGCAAACCTGCGCGTTGAAGCTGGCCCTGCTCAATCAGTGCGCGTGCTCGCTCAAACCAGTAACAGACTAAATCGGCAAAAGCTGGCACTCGTCCCTCGTAGAGCTTGAAGATAGCCTCAATCTGCGCATCTCCGAGTTCTTTGCGAACCTTATTGCCCCCCAAAAAAGGCGGATTGCCGACAATCACGTCGGCAGCGGGCCAGGCTGGTTCAACAGGCTGGCCGGTCTCGTCATAGGCAAGAATGGCATCCATGCGTTGGATCGTATCCAGCGGTTTCAGGATCGGCTCGGCGGGTTGCCCAAAGCCGTTATCGCGCAGCCACTGGATATAGCCGATCCAGACGGTGACCTGAGCGAGTTCGTGGGCATATTCGTTGATTTCGATGCCATAGAGTTGCTCTGGTGAGACACTAGGAAAAAAGCCACCAGCGGCGAGATCCTGGGCCAAACTGATGACCTCTTTTTCCAGGTCGAGCATCTGTTTGAGCGCGACGAAGAGAAAGTTGCCCGAGCCACAGGCCGGGTCAAGCACCCGCGTGGCGGCAATTTCGCCAGCAAAGCCTTGCAACAACGCCTGTAGTTCATGCTGCAAGCGTTTGGCCTGAGCGCCCCTGGCGGCATCGCGCTGCACGGCCAGCTCGCGGGCCTGCTGCGCCACCGCTGCCCAGCGACGACGCAGCGGCGCCATCAGCACCGGCTCGATGATCAGCAGGATGTCATCACGACTGGTATAGTGCGCCCCTAACTGACTACGCTTGGCAGGGTCAAGCGAACGCTCAAAGAGCGTGCCGAGAATCGAAGGCTCAATGCTTGACCAGTCGAGCTCGCTCACGCGCTGGAGGATCGCCATACTCTCGCTATCGAGCGGAAGCACCTCGGCATTATCAAAGAGGCGACCATCGAAATGCGGGATGTCCTCCATCGCAAAAAAGCCCCCGCAGTTCATCGCCGCGAAGAGTTGCCCCAATTGCTCGGTAAAGAGCGGCGCACGGCTGCGCGTCGCCTTGATCAGCTTGGCAAAGACCTGGTTCGGCAAGAGACCGCTATCTTCAGCGAACAGACAGAAGAGCAGCCGGATCAAGAAATGGGCCGTACGCTGCGGATCGTGTCCATAGCGTCGTTGCAATGTCGCCAATTGCGCAAACTCACGAGCCGCCTCCTGGGTCACCAATTCAGTTGTTTGCGTAGCGCGAAATGCATCCGGATGCCAGAAGAGATCGCGCAGCCGCTGCAACCCATCGGGCGTCAGCAAATCATCCAGCGTCAACACCGTCAACTGCTTCACCGTATTGGTGAAATTCGTATGGATCTGGATCGTCGCCATATCAGAGACAACAAGCAACGGCGGATTCTGCAAACTCTCGCGGTACTGCAACAATTGCTGATACGCACGATCCAGATTGGCATGCTTGCCCTTGTACTCCCAGGCAAAGAAGCCCCGCTTCCAGACATCAGCCCAACCCTGGCCGCCCTGCTGCTTGCCAGCACCAGCCTCAAAGGCATAGCGCGTCCCGACCGGATCATCCTCCAGAGGAGTGGGATGGCCGACCAGATGACAGAGGTCAAGGAAATGTTCCTGGTAACCACTACGCTCCTTAACCGTTACCGAACGCCACTTAGCGACAAAAGCATGAGGCGAGAGTTGTGCCATAAAGAAAACCGAAGGTTGAAAATAAGCGTAATCCTGATCAAAGAGTATACCCAGAATCAGAGCAATTGCAAGGCATACAAGACCGCAATGTAGGGGCACGGCGCCGCCGTGCCCTGCCCTGCCCCGCCGCCGTGCCCCCGGACATGATCCCCACCCCGCGTACGCATCCGTCCCATCGCCGTGATCCATCCCCGTGTTACGCACATGTAGGGGCGCAGCAGCCCATGCGCCCCTGTCAACCACGACGACCTCTGTTCGCTGCTGCGCCCTGCCGTGGGTGCGGGATCGGCCCCATCGCGATGATTCACCCGTGCCCGCCCTGCCGTGGGTGCGGGATCAGCCCCATCGCGATGATTCACCCGTGTCCGCCCTGCCGTGGGTGCGGGATCGGCCATTTCGCCGCGATCGGCCTGCCATTAGGCGCGGGATGCGTCACCGGGGGCCGGTGGGCGCAGCAGCGATGACAGGGGCGTTTGCGCAACGGGCGGGCCATGGGCTGCTGCGCCCCTACATCCGGCCATCGCACCGCGATCGCGTGTCATCGGGCACGGGTGGCATCACCGGGGGCGCAGCAGCGATGGCAGGGGCGTTTGGGTAACGGGCGGGCCATGGGCTGCTGCGCCCCTACAGCCGGCCATCGCACCGCGATCGCGTGTCATCGGGCACGGGTGGCATCACCGGGGGCGCAGCATCAGACAGGGGCGTTCGTGCAACGGGCGGGGCACGGGCGAGGGGCACGGGCGAGGGGCACGGGCGAGGGGCACGGGCGAGGGGCACGGGCAAGCCGTGCCCCTACATGCGCCTTTGCGCCTTTGCGTCAATCCCTCTTCGCGTCTTCGCGTCTTCGCGTGCCCCCGTATCTTTCGCCCCCCTCGTGCGGTAGAACCAGCAACATCCGTTTTGCCCGAGGAACGCCCAGATCTTTGTCCGCGAACGCCGCCCCGTGATTAGCCTCGCCGTCTTGAGCGACGACCAACCGGGGTGGCACCCGCGCTCGTTTGGCTACGCCGAGGCCGGGTGCGTGGTGCGGCTCGACTTTCCCACGGTCAAACTGCTCGACCTTGACTTGGCGATGCTCGAAGCCAGCCGCAATCCGATCGCGATGGTCATTTTGATCCACCGCGACGCGCAGGCCACCCGGGGGCAACCTGCGGAGCGGCTGCGGCGCAAATTGGCCCGCTTTCGCGCCTTCTTCCGCAACGGCTACGGGGCCGCCGATATGCGCCGACTCTATCGTGTGCTCGATCAGATGCTGCGCCTCAACCCCAGCATGCACGCGACGGTTCGTGCTACAATGCGCCTGATTGAACAGGAGGAGACCCAGATGGACACGTTTGTGACCAGTATTGAGGAGCTTGCGTTCGCCGAGGGGGTCGAGCAAGGACGTCACCAGACGCTCCAGGAAGTCGTGCTGCGCCAACTGACGCGGCGGTGCGGCCCATTGCCGGAGTCGGTGCAGCATCACGTGCTCGCTCTGAGCCCCGAACACCTTCTGGATTTGAGCGAGACGTTGCTCGATTTCACGAGTCTGGATGATCTCCAGGCCTGGTTGGCCGATACATGCCCGTCGGCATAAGGCCAATGACCGTTGATGGTAGCGCATGATGGTCATGCGGCGCCAAGCGAAGCGTCTTCCCTCCGGCATGGCCGCCCCCTTGCGCCACTCAGGGTGACTAGTCTGTCAACTACATTTCCCGGTAGCGCCGCCGACCACAAATGCTGAGAACGAAGAAACGAATACGGGCTGCTCCATACGCTCTTCGTTCATTCGTGGCCCCAATTCGTGGACGGCTGAGGACACCAGACAACTTACTTCACACACTACTAGCGACCATGCGCCCTGCGCAACAATATTGGTCTTATGGCAACGCGATGAGCCTGTCGCTCAGGCCGCTGTTGCGTTCCTGGGTGCGTTCGTCGGTGACGGCGGTGATAATGGCACGCTGGTCGCCGACGATGATGGCAAGTTGACGCGCCCTGGTCACGCCGGTGTAGAGCAGGTTGCGTTGGAGCATGCTGCGGTGCTGCATTAGGAACGGCAGCACAACCACCGGATATTCGCCACCTTGGCTCTTGTGGACGCTGAGCGCATAGGCGAGCGCTAGTTCATCGAGCAGGCTGCCATCGTAGGCGACGACACGGCCATCTTCAAACTGCACGCGGATCAGTTGTTCAGCCTGGTCGAAGGCAGCAATCGTGCCGATGTCGCCATTGTAGACATCGAGTTCGTAGTTGTTGCGCTGCTGGATCACCCGGTCACCGAGCCGAAAGATCGTGGCCCCAAAGCTTTTTTCAGGGCGGTCGGGCGCGGGTGGGTTGAGGGCCGCCTGGAGCCGCCGGTTGAGTTCGGTGACACCAGCGGCACCTTTGTGGGTTGGTGCGAGCACCTGGATATCGCGGCGCGGATCGAGGCCAAAGCGGGCAGGGATGCGCTCGGTCACCAGTTCCACCACCCGTGTGGCACAGGCTTCAGGCGAAGGTGCGGCGAAGAAGAAGAAATCGTCAAGCCCCTTGAGTTGCGGGATTTCGCCGTGATTGATGCGCTGGGCATTGAAGGCGATCCCGCTGCCTGCGGCCTGACGAAAGATCGTATCGAGATGAACGCTTGCAACCGCCTGGCTCGCGAGCAGGTCGCGCAATACCCGCCCCGGTCCAACGCTCGGCAGTTGATCCGCATCGCCAACAAGCAACAGGTGGGCATGGGCAGGGAGCGCCTTGAGCAGATGGTTGGTCAGCAAAATATCGAGCATGCTCACCTCATCAACCACGAGCAGGTCACACTCGAGCGGCCAATCGGCGCAACGGCGGAAGGAACCGCCCCCACCGGGCGCATACTCAAGCAGCCGATGGATCGTCTTTGCCTCGGCACCTGTCGTCTCGCTGAGACGGCGGGCGGCACGGCCAGTTGGCGAAGCAAGCAGCACGCGATAGCCACGGGCCTGTGCGAGACGGACAACCGTACGCAGCGTCGTCGTCTTGCCCGTACCCGGCCCGCCCGTCAGAATGCTCACCTTGGTGGTCAGGGCCATCTGCACTGCCTCTTGCTGCCGCGGGGTCAGCACGACATCATGGCGTTCGGCGAGATGAGCAAAGACGCGATCCCAGTGCGCCTGGCGATAGAAAGCGGCCATCCGTGAAGGGGCGCGTTGCTGGCGCAAGAGAGCCGCAGCAACCCCGGTCTCAGCCATCGCGAGCGGCTTGAGATAGACGGGCGTTGTCGGCTCGGCGGGGTCAACCACCTCGAGATCGCGGGCGAGCGCCGGGGTTGTCAGCACCTCGTGAACCAGTATTTGCTCGGCACCGAGCATCGCCGTCGCCCGCCGGATCAGATCGTCGGCGGCGAGAAACGTGTGTCCATCGTCAGTCGCCGTACTCAGCGTATGGCGGAGCCCGGCGGCGATACGGCGGGGATCATCGTGGGCGACGCCGAGCGAGGCCGCAATCGTATCGGCGGTCAAAAACCCGATCCCATAGACCTCATCGGCGAGGCGATAGGGTTCATTGCGTACTACCTGGATCGCCTCATCGCCGTACTGCTTATAGATACGGACAGCCATTCCCGTAGGCAAGCCAATCTCTTGCAGAAAGAGCATCACCTCTTTAATGCGTTGCTGCTCACGCCAGGCCATTTTGATCAACTCAGCCTTCTTGCGCCCGAGGCCGGGCACCTCAGCGAGGCGTTCCGGCTCACGATCAAGCACCTCGAGCGTATAGCGCCCAAACGTCTCGGTGATGCGGCGTGCCGTTGCGGGGCCGATGCCCTTGATCAGACCACTGCCCAGATAGCGCCTGATTCCATCAATCGTGGCTGGCATCAGCGTCCGACAGGTAACCACGGCAAACTGGCGGCCATGGTCACGATGCGCCTGCCACTCACCCTCAAGCAGCAACGTCTCGCCGGGACGCACCCCGGCGAGCTTGCCAACAATCGTCACGAGATACGAACGCCCAGTGGGCGTCAGACGAGCGACGGTATACCCGTCCTCCTCACTCTGATACGTAATGCGCTCAAGCGTGCCTTCGAGGGTTTGCATAACCTAAGTATATAGCACCTTCAAGGTAAGAGTTGGGGCTATTTTGGTTCGTGTTGGCGGCTTCGCCGCCAACACGAACCAAAAGAATCGCTTCGTGGGGCAAGCCCCACGAAGCATGGTAAAATTGGGCACGTAGTGTTCCAAGCAGGAGTAGACAAGATGAGTGTCAAAACCGAATATCGGTTAGCCCGCCGTCTGGCCCAACTTGAGCCTTCCGCAACGGCCGCGATGAATGCGCGGGTACAACAGTTGCGCGCCGAAGGCATCAAGGTGATTTCGTTCAGTGTCGGTGAGCCTGATTTCAATACGCCTGAGCCAATCAAGGTTGCAGCGATTGAGGCGATCAATAAGAATCGCACCCACTATACGCCTGCGGGCGGCACGCTTGAGGTGCGCAAGGTCATTGCCGCACGAGTGTCGGCTGATCAAGAAATTCCTTATGCGCTTGGCCAGATTACGACAACCGCCGGGGCCAAAGAAGGTCTCTATCTCGCCTTCCAGGCGCTGTGTGACGAGGGTGATGAGGCGATCATTCCGGCCCCGTACTGGGTCAGTTATGTGGAGCAGGCCCGCCTGGCAGGGGCTACGCCGATCACCCCTCAGACGACCGAAGCAACGGGCTTCAAAGTAACCCCCGCGCAATTGCGGGCGGCTCTCTCGCCACGCACACGGGTGGTGATGCTCAACTCGCCCTCGAATCCGACCGGCGCTGTCTATAGTGCTGATGAACTGGCTGCGCTGGCCGATGTTTTGCGTGAGAGCGACGCGATCATTATTGCTGACGAGATCTATGATGCAATCAGCTATGTGCCCTATGCCCGCTGGCTGCGGGTGGCCCCCGATATGGCCGACCGCACCCTGATCGTCAATGGTGCCGCCAAGGCCTATGCGATGACGGGGTGGCGTTTTGGGTATGTTGCCGGGCCGCAACCGATCATCACGGCAATCAAAGATATCCAGAGCCACACGAGCACCCACACGGCCTCGATTACCCAGGATGCCGCGGTCAAAGCGTATACCCCCAGTGACGAACTTGACGAGGCGGTGCAGACGATGGTTGCTGCCTTCCACAAGCGCCGCGACCTGATCCTCGGCTTGCTCGCCGAGATCCCTGGGGTGACATGCAATGTCCCCGATGGGGCCTTCTATGTCTTCCCGAATGTGACCGGGTTGCTCAACAAACCTTTGAAAAATGGGGTTGTCTGTGCAACGAGTGACGATCTGAACAACTACCTGCTTGATCAGGCCCATATTGCCTGTGTGAGCGGTGAGTCGTTTGGGGCACCCGGCTATATCCGCCTCTCGTATGCAACATCCGAAGAAGAAATTGTCGAAGGAATGCGTCGTTTCCGTGAGTCAGTAAGTTAGGCGTGTTTCACACGAGCTTGACCGTTTGCGGTGATTGGAGTGCCGACTTCAGTCGGCTTCCCGCTCAGCCGACTGATGGTCTTCCAGAAATGAATCCGGTCTCGCCCGCGCAGGCGGGCTTCGCTTCCCAGAGCCGAGGGCTTCAGCCCCACGGCATCGGTTTCCTAGCGGATCATTTCCTGAAAAACCATAAGTCGGCACTCCAAACGGTCACGCTGAGAGGCCCGATTCTGAAACCTGCCTTAGGGAGCGACCAAGGCTTGCGGCACACAAGGCCAGCTGCGTTGGCCTTGTGTGCCGCAAGCCTTGTCCGTGAGATGTGAAAGCACACCCTCAATGACGAAAGATGCCGTCACCGATCTTGCCACCCTCGTGCCAGGACTGGCCGAACATCGCATCCTCGTGCTTGGTGACCTCACCCTCGACGAGTACCTCTATGGCAAGGCCACGCGGCTCTCGCGGGAGGCACCGATTCCGGTGCTCGAATTGCGGCGGCGCGAGGTCATCCTCGGCGGGGCCGCGAATCCGGCGCGCAACATTGTTGCCCTAGGCAGCCAGGCAATGCTCGTTGGCATCATCGGGGCCGATCCAGAGGGTGCGCAGTTGCACGAACTGGTCGAGGCGCACGCAATTGACGGAACGGGTTTGCTGACGAGCGCGACACGGCCAACGACCCGCAAAACCCGCATCCTCGCCGACGAAGCGCCACGCTTGCCACAACAGATTGCCCGCCTTGATCGACTTGATCGCACCCCCTTGCACGCCGAAGAAGAGGCACAAGTGCTTGCCCTGCTCGAGCAAGCGATCCCGCACCATGATGCAGTGATCTGCTCAGATTACCAACTCGGTCTGTTGACGCCAAGGATCGTCGGGCGTGTGCGCAGCCTCTGCGCGGCGCATGGCACCACGTTTTGTGTTGATGCGCAGGGCAACTCACACTTTTACGAAGGGGCCGATCTCTTTCGCTGCAACAACCGCGAAGCTGAAGCGGCCCTTGGCTATGCCCTGGGCACCGAAAGCGACTTTGCGCGTGGGCTCCACCAACTTCGCATCAGCCTAGGGGCCAAGCTCGTCATTGTCACGCGTGGACCCGATGGCCTCGCGATCGAAGGGGCAGGGCTGGCGTACCACCACATTCCCGCCGCACGGGTCAGCGAAGTTTACGACACAACCGGTGCGGGCGACACGTTTATTGCCGTAGCGACCCTCGCCTTGAGCGCAGGCTACGCTCCTCTTGCGCTGGCCCAGCTTGCGAATACCGCCGCAGCACTGGTTGTGCGACGGTATGGCAATGCTGTAGTCACGCCTGACGAGCTACGCAATGCGCTTGGCAGCGCTGCATGATCCTTATGCTGTTCACGAAAGAGGCCAGCTTTGCAGGTCTCTTTCATGAACAGCACCGTGCTTGCTACTGGCGAAAGCCCTCAAGCGCCTTCTCTTCATCAGCATAGATCTCGGCATACTGCGCGAGGCCAACCATCCGAAAGATCTTCTGGAAGTGAGGCGAGAGCCCACTCACCGCCAGTTTTTGCTGGTGGCGATTCACCTCAGTTACGATGCCAATCAAAATCGCAATCCCGGCGCTATTGATATAGTCATTCTGGCGAAAATTGAGCAAGATATGCTGCGCATTGCGCCTCGTGACCTCACGATACGCACTATTGATCTTCTCTTCGGCGAAAGTTGTTACATCACCAACGAGATCGATGATGGCGACCCCGTCACGTTCACGGGTGCTCACCGTCAACTCGTCTTCAAGCATCATGCCAGTTCCTCCCAGGCAGGTCAGTTAGCTCAACTATCATCACACCTAAGCGTTGCGCGCTCATTCGAGATGGATCACCATGCGGATCTGATTGCCCCCGCTCGGTGCCGTCGTAAACTCAACTTCGTCCATCAACTCACGGATCAACCAGATGCCCCACCCACCCTTATCATCGCGTTGGAGGGCGTCTTCAATCGACGGCGTTGCGCCCATACACTTCTGGTCGAGCGGTTTGCGGCCCTGGTCGGCAACGCTGACGATCAACTCATCATCACGGGCCGTCAACAGCACCACCACCTTGACTGCGGCATCATACTCATTACCGTGCTCAATTGCGTTCGTGACCGCCTCGCTAATCGCCGTCTTGAGTGAGTCAATGCGTTCGGACGCAAAACCCATGCGCCGAGCCACAGAAGAGGCCATGTCCATCGCGACGCGCTCATAGCCCAGTTTACTAGGCAAGCGCAATTCAATGATACGTTCATGGGCATCAGGTTGTGGGCCATGTTGGTTCATTTTCCGGCACCTGTGTACTGAGTATGCGTACAACATAAAACCCTTCGCTTCGCCGACGGCTACGCGCAGGGTACGCTATGTTCCACTGCCTGATGCAAGAACAACCAGACCTTTGTCACTGGAAGCATCATAACATGATCGCGGATACTTCCGCAATATGGCATGCCTCTGATCAGAGGGCTATACCCTCACCAGGTGTCACTTTTTTGAGCGGGCCGTTCCAACACGGTAACCGGCCCCTGGGTGCGTGCCAGCACCTTTCC